>CAZDPR010000018.1:0-2336 GCA_964507625.1 uncultured Candidatus Saccharibacteria bacterium | reverse complement strand
TTATCTGAATAATCATCAAGATATTAATTTAACAGAGATAAAATGACGCATCAGCTTGTTACATTCTTTTTAACTTTATCTTGTCTTCTTTTACTGTGGATTTCTGAAAAAAAATGTTTATATAGAAGTAAATGGCGTCTATCTAGCATAATAATGATTATCCAATTACTCCTTACTACATATCTTGTAGTTGGTAGTTTTGGACAAATAGTGAAAGCACAATGGGGGCCAGAGGACGATCATGAAATCGTGTATTATATGGGGGAAGATCGTGAAATTAAGCCCTCTGAGTTTTTTTCTACCCTGGTCTCCACGGAAGTCGGAAAATTTGGCACTTCTTTGAGAGCAAGACCGGTTTACTACAGCCTTCGGATTCTTGAGATGATTATTTGGGGTCCCAATCCTATGTTGTGGTATTCGTTTCGGCTGCTTCTTTGCGTTGCAAGCGTCATACTTTATTGGAAAGTATTCGAGTATTACTACTCAACGTATTTTGCAGGAATTATGGCGCTAACTTTGTTTTTCCATATTTCTACAATTGATCTATTTACCCGATTGGGTCCTGGTGAAACGTATGGGTATTTTGCCGTTAGCCTATTTTTTTGGTCGTTTTCCAATATAGTATCAAAGATTCGTCAAAAAATTAAGGTATCAAATACTATCCTAATTGTGCTATCTCTATCCTATATTGTAGCAATCGGGGTGAAAGAAAGCTTGCTTATATTAGTAGTACCGATCCTTTTACTATTGTTGTTTGCGATTATAAAAAAAGAAAGAAAAGTACAAAGTATTTTGCTGTTACTTATTATTCCGACAATAATATTATTATTAGGAATAATCAAGGCCTTAATTGCATCGGGTTATGATTTTTATGTCTCAGATGTTTTTACTTTAAGTAGACTGTTACCAGTAGTAGCTTTTCTGTCGAACCCATATTTTAGGGTAATAATTCCAATTGTTGTTGTAGTCACAGCATTCAGCGTTGATTTCATCAAGAAAAAGTCAATCTCTCAAGAAAAAATACAAACACTAATAACTCACTTAATCATAATTTGGACCAGTATTGTTGTAATTATTTCACAGTTCGTTATCTATGCTGGTGCATTGTCGAATGGCAACAGATATGACTTTCCAGCCACGCTAGCAGTTGTTTTTTTAATAGCTTCTTTGTTGTACTGTATTAAAACTATTGTTATCCTGGCTAGTAGTAAGCGCCTTCAAATACTTTTTAATCGGATAGTTGTTGTGGGTTCGTTAGTGGGGATATTTGTAATCAGTTTTCATACGTCATCAAGTTTAAGACATTTTTCTCAAAGATCAATCGAGATTGTCAGTTATACTCAAAAATACACTCAATTAAATGAGTTGATAACAGACAAAATTCAGAAACACTATTCAAATGCACCAATTGTTTTAGAAATAGCGTTTGTTCAGGATTTTGAGCAAATTGAAAGCATGTATAGGTTTTTTAGGTTTTATGGTATTAAAAATGAGATAGGCATTCACTCATCAATATCAGTTGATGCTCTAGATGAAGGTAAGTTAAGCGCTTTATATAATATGTTATTAGGAAATCTTTTAGAGAGGTCAATTAATGGTAATTCAGAACTCACAAGACTCCCATCCATTGACCAGTCCAAATGTTTGAGTATTGATACTAATAACCCAATATATCAGCGAGACCACATAGATGATAGTAAAGTTTACTGTGCAAAACACTTATTGATGTAAGAATATACAAGAAAGGAGCAACTGTCTTTGATTGGGACAAAGTTAATCAATTATTGCTTAATCAAAGAATGCCTTTGAAAAGTGACGAATTTAATTGGAATCCTAGAGCAAACGAAATGATTGATTATGGTCAAGCAAAATAGCGATAACTATGACAGATATACATTACTCCAGAGCTTGATTTTGGATACATCCAACTGGCATTTCGCCTCCCATTTGATCCAGCTGATTTCCAAAAGAAGGCAATCTGGAAGAAAAATACTCTTGAATACGTTTATGAATACCGAAATTATCGATTTGATTATTTTCCACTCTACGAAAATATGAATTCTCAAAACATAAGAAATTATTTTGATGATTCTCATAAAAGAGTCTTAGTGGTAGAAAAGGTCAACCACCCACAAATATGAATATAGGTATCACGTGGATGCAAAAAAATGCAAAAAGTGAATGGCTTTGGTATGCATATATAATCTCCATAGAAGATGTTGTTGGTGTATTCGAAAGTATGGAAAATAATAACGATCGAGATGCTGTCATACAATATTTACACTCTTGTATTAATGATAAATGTGACAAACCGGTTTGATATGATGAATTTCTGA
>CAZDPR010000017.1:0-2763 GCA_964507625.1 uncultured Candidatus Saccharibacteria bacterium | reverse complement strand
AACAGGATTCGCAAAACCTCGGCTGTGTTCCGCAGGCAGGAAGGGTCTGGGAGGGAATGCCCGCGGATTTTGGGATTCTTTTTTGGGTGGGCTAGGAATCAGAAGAATTTACTTCTTCCTTTATTGGTAAATGATCTATAATCAAAAAATTAAAATTTTTTTCTGTAGGTATTACAGCATATTTTGCATGACACCAACGTAATGCAGGTAAGCCAGTATTACCAGTCATTATTGGTAAAATAACTTCCGTCGTTACGTGTTCACCTTTATCATTTAATAAGTGATTTAATGAATTAACATTTTTTTCACTACATACATCTTGGGGTAATTTTTTATAAATTTCTTCAACTTTGTTCAAATATTTTTTCAAATATGGTTCATTAACATCAAATCCAAAACTAGGAGTATTTAACATACTCCCCCAAGTTTTACCATGCGATAGATATAAACCACTCATTGTACTAATAATAATTTTATCTTTAGTTAAGATATTAAAATCATTTTCTGACATTTCTTTATCCCATTTTTTTCTCAAGCGAATATCATTTCTTTCTGGATAGTCATACCTAGACCCTGTAAATTCTCCAAATCTATAACCACCTTCTTTTTTGTGTAAAAAATCACCCATACAAAGAATTTTTGCGTCTTCATCAATCACCGCAGAGATCGTACCTGACCCCCTGTGTCTTAGAGTGAAACGATCACCTGAAATACTACTAATTTCTCCTAAAATAATTTTTTCTTTAACTAGTTCATTTTCTTCATCCCAACTACTATCATCTGCTTGAATACGATGATTGTATGTTTCTGATGGAAATTTTCCATTACTTAAAGTATGACAAATATCATTTTGAATTTTTCTTTGCATTTCCCATTTCTCATCGAAAAGTGACGACTTCTTTTTACTTAACTCATCCCTAAGACTATATCTTCCTTCTTCATGAGCTTTTTTCTCTTTTTCTGATAATTCTTTTCCTAGAAATTCATATTCATCATTCCTAAAAATAGACCTTGGAATTTTATATTTAGTGTACCCTTTGATTAAAGTTTCTTTTTGAATCCGTTCAGGATATTCAAAATAATACTTCACGGCTTCAATTTTCTGCCCATCAATTTCAAGGGTAATATTTTCTCTTTTACTAGACTCCTGTTCTCGCTCATTCAAAATATCCTCATTTTCTTGAGGTGTTTTTTCTACTTCAGCTTTTGGTTGATTGTTAATTTTAGGTGTTTCCATATCTGTATTTTAACATTTTTACCAAATTTTTCCACTTACTATTGACTTCATACTTCAGTCTGCTATACTAACCTTGTCACTATGAAAAAGACCCTTACATGGATACGTCCTTGTTGGGGGCTTTTTCTTTTAACTCTTTTTAATTAATCGCAAAACTTATGGTAATGATCATTCAAGAAGGTAATCTCGCAATTTTTGTTACGAATAAGAAATGAACATTTCTTTTCATCGGGTGCAAGTACTCTATCTAAAACTTTGTTTTCTTGAAGAAACTCAACAAGACATCCAAAATCTCCATCTCCTGTAATCAAAATAAATGAATCGGTATTTTTAGTATAAAAATCTGAAACTACTTTTAAGACTAATTCGGCATCACAATTTCCTTTAATACTTCCCTCAATAGAAATGGTTTGTTTGAAAATGAGAATGAACCCAGATTCCTGCAAATGCTGATAGAAACTTGTTCTGTCGGGGATAAGCCCGATGAATAGAAAAACATTTTTAGGATTATATTTTTGACGAAGCCAACCACGAAACTTTTTGTAGTTAACAGTGAAGCCAAGTTCTTTCGCAGCACGATAGAGATTGTTTCCATCAATGTAGATGTTTGTATTCATTGTGAAATTATATCAATTTTGTATTGTTTTTTCTAGAGCCCCAAAAAAAGAATTGCAAAAATCCGCGGGAAGGAGACGCCTAATGTATTATTCTTGTTAATTAATTTCGTAAGCCACTGCATTTTTTGCACCTTTGTGGATTCGGAAACTTTGGTCGCCTAGATCAAAGCCGTATTCTGAGATACACAATTCTTTTGTGTTTCTGGTATAATCAATATATATTTTATAAGATACGCTAGAATTTTTTGATTCTTTTGTACTAAAAGGATTATGTTCTAAATAAATAGGTTCTTTTTCTGGATTCAGATTCTGATTTTCTGAAACTAATACAATAAACGAAAGAGCTTCCTCAAGGGTCATAAGTTTTGGTGATCCTAATTCTCTAGTAAAATCTACTACTTTCGCTTGAAAAGGAATCTTTGCTATATCCTCACCTTTAAATAATGCTATTTTAGTAGTAACATCTTTCTTTTCTTCAGGAGCGAAATCATTAAGAAGAAATTTTTCGAAGCTTTGATCAAATAAAATTTTTTTTGAATATAGGTAGTCTAACCATTCTGCCCCCGTAAAATGTTTGGATTCTAATTGAATATCTTTAACAAGTAATTCTGGGTAGATTATATTATTTTTAGATTCTAGCCGATTTTCATTTTTTTCTGGATTAAATTTCATAATTTTTTATCTAATCATAAGTTTTAGATTAGGTCTTTTATTATTTCTAATAATGTTCTTATTACAATATCACATTTATAATTAAAAGTATAGTAAAACCTAATGCAAGGGGTGTATTATAGCACCCTTTGGACTTACTCTGAATTCCGAAAATAAATGTGAGGCAAAATCCGCGGGCATTCCCTCCCAGACCCTTCCTGCCCGTGGAACACAGCCGAGGTTTTGCGAATACGTGTC
>CAZDPR010000016.1:0-2845 GCA_964507625.1 uncultured Candidatus Saccharibacteria bacterium | reverse complement strand
CAGACGTGCGTATGCGAAGTCGTGATTGAGCAAATATGATAAAATTATTTGAAATCATATTTGCGAAAGAACGATTTGGGTGAGAGGACTAAATTATTTATTTTTTAATTCATCAATTTCATCCTCAAGTTCTTTAATTTTCCGTTGTTTTTTCTCGTATTCTTGTATAAGTCCAAGGCCTATCCCTATTATTGCTATAAAAATTATCCATTGCATAATTGTTTTGTTATTGTTTTAGTCCGCGAACCGCATACGCGGTGTTGGCTGATGTATTCCTTTTCTTAATTGTATTTATTTTATTACTCGTAAATTTCTTTTTTTCAATTTGGGCGAAGGGCAGAGGGGATTAAGGGGTGAATGCCCTGAGCCCAAAAATCCTTATATTATAATTCAAAGTCAATTATTGAAACATCCTGCTATTATTTTATCAAATAGTAGAGGGATTTCAATTACAGTAGCGTTGTCCCATTCTTTCCGTAACAAATCAGTCCTTTTTTCTGAAAAAAGACAGATTTTATATGTGGTAAAATTTTTACCATCAATATTGATTACAATGTCATGCTTTGATAGTTGAGTAATAGTTTGATTTTTAGGTAATTCGTTAAAATGGTAACAAGCAAATTCTGAATTATAATCAGTAATCAGTTTTTTTCTTTGTTGAATGCTTTTTTGAATTACTTTTCCACTACATCCTCGTAAATGATATTCATATGGCGGTTTATTTTTTCCGTGATTTGTGTGGTATGAACTTTTTGAGTGTAGGTGGTATATATGACGTATAAAAATACTTCGGTCTTTTTTTGATTGTTCAATGTGTAGGAGTCTGTAGAATTTATCTTTTTCGTATATTGTTAGATATTTCTTCATCAGAGATTTACATTATTACAAAATTACCTTATTTTTTTAGTCATGACTAAAAAGTTCTACTGGGTTTATTTTAAATTGCAACATTTTGGCTGTATCCCTTCCGCCATCTCCACCCTTTCGTTGCATGCCAATTTTACCAATTTTCAAGCTACCCTGATCAGTAATTCTTATATCACCTTGTCCAAAAACGTTCATTGCTTCATTTATAGATTTTAATTCCCATTGACTTTTCTTTCCACTAATTTTTAAAATAACTAGCATCCAGTCAGCAGAAAATTCTCCTCTTCCTTTTAATATGTCAGAAGTAACAAGAATTCTATTTTTTTCAAAAAAGCGTATTATTTTATTTTGGTCTTTTTTACTCATTTCTGTTAATAACATTCTTCGGTGGTCTTTTAGATTTTTTTGTTTAGGAATAATTTCTCCTGTAAATAATTTCAAAATGTTTGCTATATCCCTTGGAATGTTCCAAAGCTCAACATATTTATTAATCCATCTTTTATCCACTTGATTAAAACCAGTAGGGTTACTTACAAGTTTAACTTGTAAGTTTTGCAAATCTTCTTGGGATTTTAATTTTATTGTAATACGCACTCTTACTTGCACGTCTGCCTTATATTGCCCCCTTACTTTTTCAGCTTTAACATATTCAATATTTTTGTAATCATAATTCATAGCCTTAAGCCATTCTTGGGCTATCTTATTATTTTTCCAATTGTTGAATATCTTGATAACATCTTTTTCATTCTTAAATCCAGCTTTAGCAGTGTTTGATCCCAAGACAACAGATTTTTTTCTTCTAGGCATAATTTTTTTTGTTTAGTGTGTTAAGAATTTCTCCAAAAATATTTTTTAGCACAGGGACGACAACACTATTGCCGAATTGTTTGTATGCTTGATTTTTATTCGGATGTATTTTGTAGTTTTCTGGAAATCCCATAACCCTTGAGGCCTCTTTTGGTGAAAGCTTTCTAACTCTTCCGTTAATAAGATATGCACCCGTTTTGCTCCCAGCACCACCACCATATGCAGAGAAAGTAATTGCATGTCCCAAGTCACTGTATATTCGTTCACCCTGCCCACCTCCATTTAATGTACCTACTCTTATGGGTTTGAGTGGATATTCCCCAAAAATGTTTTTATAAATTTTTAAATCTTTGAGTTTGATGTCATCTCTTTCAATTACAAAATCATGCGTTTTACTGTCTGGCTCTAAAAAATCTTTTAATTTTACTTGTTCATTTGTATGTTTCGGAAATTCAAAATTTTTTACTGCTAAATCTTTTCTGAATCCAATTATATAAATTCTCTGTCTGGCTGTTGGAGCACCATAATGGCTGGCGTTTAATACTTTATGAAAAACATCATATCCGATATCGTCTAATGTTTGTCTTACAACTTTTAAAGTTTTTCCATTGTCATGTTTTTCAAAATTTCTTACATTTTCTAGAAATAGTATTTTTGGTTTGTGAAATTTTGCTATTCTTGCAACATCAAAGAACAAAGTTCCTCGTGTATCGTTAAAACCTTGGCGTTTTCCTGAAATACTAAATGCCTGGCATGGAAACCCAGCACAGATAATATCATGTTTTGGTATTTTTTTCTCATCAACTTTTGTGATATCACCGTCTGGACGATCACCAAAATTCCATTCATAAACATCCTGTGCATGGTTATCCCATTCAGAGGTGTAAACACATTTTGCTCCATAGTGCTCAAGAGCCAATCTAAAACCACCTAATCCAGCAAATAAATCAATAAAGGTGAGAGGTTCGTTTTTTATAGCCTTTTTTGCCATAATTTTATATCCAAGTTAAGTAATATCATTATACCCGTTTTTCTCTTATAAATAAATGTTCCGCCGACAGGCGGAACTCCATATTTCCCCTCTTAAAAAAAGAAAAAGAAATTTGCTTTTAGTTATGTAATAATTGTTATTAAATATCAATAAAGAAAAGGAATATTTCAGCTAACAGGC
>CAZDPR010000015.1:0-5081 GCA_964507625.1 uncultured Candidatus Saccharibacteria bacterium | reverse complement strand
AATCCAAGCATTTGCTAGGGTAAGTGGGTCATCCGATAAAAAAATGTAGTGGCGGTGTTTTTTGGACGAAGTTCGAACATTTTTTGACGAAAATCCCGAAAACTAATTTGGACTCGGCGGGGCAAACTATTTTTCTGGGGGAATGGAATTGCCCCGCCTCGGCTTTCTTCCCGCCCGCAGGAGGGGTCTGGGGAGGAATGCGGGCGGGCTTTTGAACCTTTCCTTTTTCGCTTCCGAATTTCGTGCCAGTTGAAAACTGGCGCGCCACCTATTTTCTAATTTGATTGTACAAAATTTTTCTCAATAAAATCAAATGCTTTGCTAAAATTATCTTTTGCAGTTTGCGATAATTTGTCAGTCGTAATGTCATCGCTATTTACTTTTTCAAAAAATAATTTTGAGAAAAGCATTTTTCGTTTTTGTCCTACTGCTTTTACTTTATCGGCGCTTTTGCCAACATTCGTATCAACAAGTTTCAAGTCATCAGTTGTAAACATATTTTCTATGCCTGTTATTCCTGAAAGGATATAAACTTTTTCTTTTGTTTTTTCCTCGTCGCCGTCAAAAACAAAGTCCTTAATTTCATCAAACTTTTTCTTTGAATCTTTTCCTCCTTCGGTTGGGTCGTCATCAATAATCGCTATCCACTCCAAACCATATCCAACAGAAAGTGAAATAAGATTATTGATTTGACGAACGCCAATTCCGGGGACAAAATGATAATCCCCATTTTTCCCTAGAATTTTTTTCATTGCAGAAAAATAGTAAAAATCAGAAATTCCTTCCAAAATCACATTTTTCTTGTTTAGCGTTGAAAATTCGCTAACATTTAAACCAATCGCGTCAGCAATAGGTTGCAAAGCATCTTTTTTATATTCCGTATCAATCTTACTCGTTACAATATCTTCAATTTTTGTTCCTTGTTTTTCTGTATTTAAAATCAATTTGATTCTGCTCAAATAGTCGATTTCTATAAGATAAGGTGAATGAGTGGCATAGATAATCTGATCGCCTCTCTTTTCATCTTTGTTGCTTGCTAGTTTGTTTATGAGTTTCAATATATCATTTTGTGCTTTTACATGAAGATGTTGATCTGGCTCATCCAACAAAAGCACTAAATCATTATGTTCAATATCTTGTGCTTTCAATTCTAGCCACAAAGACAAAAACCAAACCAACCCCTTGCTTCTTTGTTTTGGTGGCAATGGCTGACCCTCTTTTGTTTCAACATAAAAATTTATGTACGATCCATTTTCAGCGTCGCCATTTCTTTTTTGAAAATCATATTTTACTACAACCTTATTCTCTCCATGTATTCTTTGACCCCAATCTTTCTGAAAATCAACAGATAAACTCTCGTTTTCTTTGTTTTGTTTCGTTCCTCGCACTGGATCATTTTCGGTATCTTTTGTAGTAAAATCAGTATTCAAAATCTTTTCAAGATTTTTTACTGCACGATAGCCTTTTGTATCTGTTTTTTTATCCTTCAAAACAGAGAGAAGTATTTTATCTGGCAACAAATCGCAAAAATCATCAAAGAAAATAATCCGTGGGGTAATTTGCCAAAACAATTCAGCAACTTTTTCGTTATCAGTATCAGCTACAACAAAATATTTCTCTTTTTCTTTTGGTTCCTCGCCCTCAACTGGTTGTGCTGACTTATCCAAAATAGAAGCACAAAAAATCTTAAAAGTTTTGTCGTCTATGGAAGTTATTATTTTGTCAGACTCTTTTGTCCGAATAATAGTGAACTCTTTTATTTTGTTAAGATTATTTTCGTCCAGTACTTTTTCTGATTCCTCTATCTGCAAACTGTATTCGTCTTTAACAATATCGGTTAAAATATCTACTAAATTGTCATCATCATTTATTCTATAAGTGCAACTAATAACCTGAACTGGCTTTTCATCAATAGAAAATGGGGTTGAGTCCGCCTCAAATTCGCCTCGCTCAAAATCGTAAAGTGCTTTTAAAATCGAACTCTTGCCAGATTCATTTTGACCAGCAAAAACAGAAATATTATCGAACTCAGATAGTTTTACTATCCCAGTATCATCAATTGATCTGTATTTTTTGATTTGAAAATTTAATAATCTCATATATTTTCACAAATGACATAATGCAAATATTCGGTCGTTTTATTTGCTGTGTAATTTCTATTTTCTGACTTATCCGCTTTAAACCTATTATATTCTTTCGTAAAATTGCCGTATTTGCCTCGCAGGCTCATTATTTCTTTAATATCGTCCAAAGTCATTAAGCCCTCGTTGTTGTAGCTTAAAAAGATATATTTTGCCTTTGCTTTCAAAATCAAATCTTTAAACGCTTTTTTTACTTGTGTTCTTGAACAATAAAGCGATTTTTGATTTTGATACTCGCGCAAACCAGTTTTCCCATGAATTTCAGGATTGTCATATTTAGCGATAGTTTCAAGCATGTGATAGTTTGTCGCATATTGCCTTTGATTGTATGGCGGATCTAAATATAAAATATCACCAGCAATTTTTCCTGCTACCCTGTTTATATCCTCATTAAAAACTTCGTGATCTTGGTCGTTTATTATCAATTCAGCGGGTTTCAAAATTAAATTATTTTGAGCTGTCTTTTTTAATTTTTTCAAAAAAGCGCCATACACAGAAGCTGTATTTGCATATTTATCAATTGATTCAACTAAACTTGTTATCAAAAAATAGTATTCGTCATCAGAAATTAAATTTTGCCCTTTCCAATTTTCAATTTTTTGACGGATAGCGTCGCAACGCATTCCGTTTTCATCGGAAAAATATTGTCGTGGTTCTGTCTGATTTTTTGATCCTCCAAGACAATAATTTTTATAAATAAATCCTTTTACTCCTTTTAAATTTGATAAATAATCACAAACAAATTTTTTACGATTTTTTAATTCGATATTTGATAAATCAGAAATTTCTTTTGTTAATTTTAAAAATGATAATTCCTTATGATTTCCGATATAGTGCCTGTTCAAAACATAGCTGTAATATTGAATATCATTTGCGATTATTTTATATCCCTTTCTTTTAAAATAACTTCCAACAATTCCAGTGCCCGCAAATAAGTCGCAAAAAGTATCGCAGTTTTTATCAACCACTTTGTTTATGGATTCTTCCAAAAATTCCAACAACGATAATTTACTGCCGATATAATTCATAATTTTAGTTATGCAATAGAATTACGAAACAAGGTACTTTATAACTTTTATCTCCTTGAACTTTATGCTTAAAGCTAAAGTTAATTTCAATTGGTTTATTAAGGTCAGTACTTTTTATTGTTTCCCTAATTTTTTGAATTGAAATATCCTCATCAAGATAAACTACTAACAATCTTGGATCAGCCCCAAATCTTCCCTCGTCTTGATATTTGTATAAATATTCTGCAACTAGCCCAGGATTTTTAACCGCCTCTTCTTTCCAATTATCTTTAAACCTTGTTTTAAATTGATTAGTTGGACTTTTTGCGACTTTTTGATCAAAAGAAACGCCGTCAATGAAAAAGTCAACTCCTCTGCGGTGATTAAGGGTCGGCAAAATATTCTCATTTTTTTCAAAAATTAAAGTTTCAATAAAATCATTTCTAACAGTATTGATTTCCTTAATTCTTCTATATTTGACTGCAGCTACTTTGACTTTTTCATCCTTAACAAGCCCGCTGTTGCTCTCCGAATTTATTCTTTGGACGAAACCATCAAAATCGCCTTGAGAGAAAGGCCATTCTATGTTGCCCAACTTCAATGATTCCCATTCTTTAACCAATAAATCCATAACATTATTGGCATCTTTTCCGCTTTTATATTTTTCTGTTTCCTTAAACAATTCGCGTATTGCGTTTTTGCTTAATTCATAATCCCAGTTGTTGACTACGATTTTCCATATATTTTGTGGATCAATGCAGGGCATATTTTGACCCTTATTTTTACCACGGCTACAAATTTTAAATTCCAATCCCGCCACTTTTTTATATTTATTGATGTGCAACAAATATTTTAAAGCATTATCTTTACTACCAAGTATTTTTTTCGCTAAATCCTCTGATAATTTTGATTTGATGTATTCCATAATTATTTTTTGAAAATTAAAATATATTCGTGTTTAAAAATATAATAATCGCTTGAAAGCGCTCTATATCGCCAAATTCCTTCTTTGTTTTGTTTGGCGCGATTGCCAGCCATATTTTTAATTATAATACTTTTTAGCGTCAATCCTAATTTTTGCGCTTCATTCATACAATAAAATCCCAAAGGTATCCATTTGCCAGCTGTATATTTATCGCCGATGATGATTGCCAAGTATCTGCCATTTTCTAAAATTTCAATAGTATTTTTTAAAACCTCGGCAAATTGCCCTAAAAATTCTTTTAGTGATTTTGCGTTTGATAAATCATCTTTTAAATCACTAAATTTGATTATATCGGCATACGGCGGGTGCAAAATCGCCAATTGGATATTTTTCTTTTTGTGATTTTTTAAAACTTCTCTTACTTTTTCAAAAGTTTCAATTTTTTTACTATCGCCAACAATTAAATCAGAAAAATTATTTTTTGGCTCAATATTTTTACCGATATAATCAATCAGCTTTTTTTGAATATCAATGCCAATAAAATTTCTGTTTAGGCCCTCCGCTTCATAAGCTGTTGTCCCACTGCCTAAAAATGGATCAAAAACAACTTCATTTTTCTTTGTGTATCTCAAAATTAACTGATGTGGAATTTGCGGAATAAAATTGCCGTGATAAAAGCCGTTATGCTTTCCTGTTTTATCTCTTTCGGGAATAATCCAAAGACTATCAGTCAAAATTTCTGATTCTTTCCAGTTATCTAAATTTAAATCATTAAAAATTGGCATAATTACTTTATTAAATCATCAACACCAACTTCAAGCGCCTTGGCGATCTTGGTTAGTGTTTCAATGGTTGGGTTTGTATTTACTCCGTTTTCAACCTTAACAATAGTGTTAAGTGATAAATCAGCAAGGCGGGCAATCTTTTCGAGAGATAGCCCCTTTTTAGCCCGCAGTTTCTTTAAGTTATCCGCAATTTTATTGTTTGACATATCTTTTCTAATTGTAT
>CAZDPR010000014.1:0-6029 GCA_964507625.1 uncultured Candidatus Saccharibacteria bacterium | reverse complement strand
TACTAATCGGGCAACTGATTGGGACGATAGGTCAAGGCCAGAACAGAGCGGTTTTTTGTTGGCAATTTTTGTAGTAGCTATACTCTCAAAACTGACTAATTTAATGGTATAGATAGTTTTATTTATTGATATAAAAACCGCAGATTCAATCTGTAATTCTCCACTATTCAATTAGGGTAGAAAAAATACCTCACAACCTATCATTTTAACCGAACAGAGCCTACGCATTGTTGATAATAAGGAACTACATTCGCTGTTATGTTCGCAGTGGTGGTCGAATATTAAGTATACCTCTTTAGCAGAAAGTATTTGCTGTTCTTCATTTGTAGTCAATTCTTTATTTATAAATAGTAATTGTTCTTTTGGTATATTGTTTTTGGGGAAATAATAAGCTGTTAAAACAATGTGATTGTGTGACGGCAAGAATACTGCTAATGATTTGTTTTGATAAACGTGCTGAGCAAACTCATTGAGTCCGCTTTCAAATAGGAAATTTCCATTGCTATCTCTCTTGATTGTAGAAAGAAATAAATGGAACATATAAAAGACAAATAAGATAGTAAAAAATATTGATTTACTATTAAATTTTTCAACAAAAATGTGGGCAATAACAATACAAAATAAAATACTTGCAATGGACAAGTTGCGTGCAAGAAAGACAGGAGTTATTGCAAGAGAATATATAACTGAAAGTAGTATGATTGCAACTAATAGTGTTTTAATAATGTTTATATTTTCATTTTTAGTTTTGATAAACAAAATAATCAAGCAAATGCAGAGAGACGCAACAGTCAGGATCACATTATCGAAACAAGCCCCAAAAATTCTACAAGATTCAGATAGCAAATAATCTACTGAGAATGAATCCTGAGGAACGCTACCAGGATAAATGTTACCGGTTTGAAGAAAGTTCTTTATTAGGATAATTAATTGTGGAAAAGTTAGTAAAAAAGAAAATAACAGTATCTTTACAATCTTTTTAAAGAAGTTAGTATTTGTTTTTCTGATAAGTGGTAATAAGATAATTAACCCAATTACGATCCAGAGGGCAAGGTAGTCTAGATAAATAGCTATCGATAAAAAGATGGCTGTGAGTATTGTAGGAAATGTGCTTTTTTGGTCTTTATGGAACAGAAAAAAAAGCGCTAAAGAACAAAAAAATAATGTAACAGCATACATTCTTGCCTGATACCCAAGACTCAAAAGCAATGGATGAAATGAAAAAATAAGTATTACAATAACTGACGCATTTTCGTCCAGAGCCAAATTTCTGGATAATTTGTAGATCACAATAATTGTAGGTAAAAAGAATAACAAGGATAGAGTCCGAATCCAGTTATCATCAAAATATCCAAAAGTAATCCAAGCCTTAAGCAATAAATAATATCCAGATGGATGCTGAATACTATAAAAATTACCCTTTTGAAGAATTAAGTTCCTATTCGAAACTTGAGTTGCATCATAAACAGAACTTGACTCATCTGACCAGAGTTCGGTGGTGTAAGCAATGTGAGCCCTCAAGAATAAACCAATACCAGCAATGACAGCTATAAGAAATAGTAATAATGCTGAGAGCTTGGAAAATTTCATTTTGCAACAATTATTTAACATCCATCAGTGTAGCATTGGATAATTGCATGGGGCAGTACCTACAGTTGTCTCGGTAATTAGTCAGAATCTGTTAATTGAATTTAAATTCACATTACTGTATAAAACAATCATGTTCAGAGACCTACTAGAGTACCTGTGGCAAAATAAAAAATGGTGGCTGATTCCGCCGGTGGTAATTTTTATTTTGTTTGGAGCTCTCATTATATTTTCCACCTCTTCTCCAGTTAGTCCTTTTGTGTATATGTTGTTTTAATTAAAAATGATGGTTAGATATGTATGAAGTAAAATTTCTCCTTGAGAAAATTCAGGGGGTTGCCGCAAAGATAATCAGTGGCTTATTTTCTAATTTATTTAGTATTTTTGGCATTGGATTAACATCGCTTGTCGCAAAAATTGTGGGTAAAAAATTTCTGTTTAGAAAATTCAAAGATTCCTCTTGGGTGCAAAGTAAAAGCACCGCAAACATATATAAGCAATTTTAGGTTTTTTATGTATATCTTAGGCATTTCTTGTTACTATCATGATTCAGCTGCTTGCTTGCTTCTAGACGGAAAAATTGTTGCTGCGGGAGCAGAAGAAAGATTCACTAGAAAAAAACACGATAATAGTTTTCCAATTAACGCCATTACATATTGTTTAGATTTTGCTGGTATTGCTATGAATGAAGTGGACGAGGTGGTGTTTTATGAAAAACCAATTTTGAAATACGATCGTGTTCTCAATCAATACTTAGACACTTTTCCAAAGTGCTATTCAACTTGCAAAGATACTATCTCCCAGTGGTTTGACCACAAGTTGCAGATCAGTCGAAAATTAAAAGAGGAGCTATTTTATCTAAAACCAGTATTGTATGTCGGGCATCATATGTCACATGCGGCGAGCGCGTATTATCTTTCAGGTTTCAAAAAGTCTGTAATTCTGACACTCGATGGTGTTGGTGAGTGGGCGACGACGACAATTGGCACAGGAATTGATGGGGAATTGAAAATAGATAAAGAAATTCAATTTCCACACTCATTGGGATTGTTATATAGCGCTCTCACAACGTATCTTGGTTTTTCTGCCAACGATGCGGAGTATAAGGTAATGGGTTTGGCAGCCTATGGTGATGCCAAACCGTATGCAAAACATTTTGATCAACTGATAACCCAATTTGACGATGGAAGTTATCAGTTAAATATGGAATATTTTACTTTTGATTGGTCAAATCGCTCGATGTATTCTGCAAAATTAGTTGAGTTATTTGGGCATCCCGCGCGAAAGCCTGAGAGCAAGATGATGTCGTATCACAAACATATTGCCGCATCATTACAACGGAAGTTAGAGGAAGTGGTATTTAAGATGATCGAGGTTGCCTATGAGACATATAAAATTCCAAGCCTTTGTTTAGCTGGTGGAGTCGCATTGAACTCTGTTCTGAATGGGAAAATACTAAGTAAAACAAAATTTAAAAACCTTTATATTCCCCCTGACCCCAGTGATGCTGGTGGTGCAATGGGTGCTGCGATGTATGTATATCATCAGAAAACGAAAAAATCTGCAGATCACAAATCATTTAATCCCTACTTAGGACCATCGTATTCTTGGTTTCAAATTAAAAAAGTATTAGATGATCAACAAATAAAATATTCTTTTTATGAGTCGCGTGATGAACTAACGACGTTTGTGGCTCAACAAATCAAAAAGCAAAAAATAATTGGCTGGTTTCAAGGAAGAATGGAGTGGGGACCGCGAGCATTGGGAAATCGGAGTATCTTGGCATCTGCTGCTACCACTAAGATGAGGGATATTATCAATGAAAAGGTGAAGCATCGAGAAATGTTTCGCCCGTTCGCGCCCGTCATTTTAGAGGAACACATTGAAGATTACTTTATCGCCGATAAAAATCTCCCCATTTCCGCCCGCTACATGTTGATGGTGTATCCTTTTAAGCCAAAAGGTGAAAAAGACGTTCCTGCGGTGGTACACGTTGATGGTAGTGGAAGGTTGCAAACATTAGTGCGCGCCGATAATCCACTGTACTATGAATTGATTGAAAAATATTATCAGCTAACCGGAGTGCCAATCATAATTAATACCTCGTTTAATGTAAGGGGCGAGCCAATCGTTTGTTCGCCAGAAGATGCTGTCAATTGTTTCCTAAAGACAGACATTGATTACCTTGTGATAGATCAATACGTATGTCGAAAAAGATAGTATTGATTGCGATCATTTTAGCTGAAGTGCTGTTGGGAAGTTCGCTGATCTATTTTTACTCTCAAAAATTAGAAAAACAAAACAAAGTGTTGGGTGTGGAAAAAGTCGTCCGTATAGATAGGAGTGATACTTTACAAAAACCAAATACTACATTTAATTATTATTACGAATTAAAACCTAATAGCGAAATAACGGCTCATCCGGAATGGCTTGAAAGAGAAGTCGTGTATTCAATTAATGATGATGGGTTGCATGATGGGAATAATTATGAAATTTTAAAAAAAAACAGAGTATTCAGAATCGTTGCATTGGGAGATTCCTACACGTATGGCCAACATGTAAATACAGCTGAAAACTGGACAGAATTGCTTGAAAACAGCTTAAATACATCATTCAACTGTCCAAACATCGAGTTCGAGGTTATTAATTTAGGAATGCAGGGTTTTGACATCCCATATTTGGTTGAGCGATATAAGCGAGTGGGGGCAAAGTATAACCCAGACCTAGTGATCTGGTATGAATCCTCCACTGGTTTTTCAAGATATCTTGAAAACTTATATCCACTAATTGATGAATGCATAAGTTTACTATCAGCAACCGAGAAAAAAAGCACTCAAGAGGTTTCAGATGAGGAAGTGGCATCGTGTTGGTCTATCGCTCAAAAAAAAATGTATGCGGTATTCTCGTACGAGAATACGAGTAAGCTTATAACTGCATCTCTTGATTCATTTTTTACCCTAGTCGATCAGAAAAAACTACTATATGTTGTTTCAAAACAGGGTATCTCTAACCGAGAGGAGCTTCAATTGCTTCAAAGTTGGCAACAACGATACCCTTTCGCTACCATAATCACAGACGGACCCTCGCTCGTAGGTGAAGATCTGTTGTTTGATAAACACCCTTCAGTTTCGGGGCATAAAACCATAGCAAACTTTATGGAAAGTAGCTTAAAAGAAAGAAAAGACTTGTTTCTCGATTGTGAATAATAATAATCTAAATGTTTTGAGGTATGATGTTATGAGACTATCTGTCTAGTTAAGAATATTCAAGCAGACATTGTATTAACACCAATTAATTTAAGGCTTTGGCAACGGCCAATAGATAATCAGATGGTAAAATTTATCCCAAAAATTATTTTACCGATACTATCATTGATTATTTCATTCTATGTCTTGTTGTTTGGTGTTAATACGTACTTAATAGTCACTGGAAGCGCAAAAACACCATTTGCTATCGAATGGATGTTGGATGGAACGTATTTTTGGCCAGATATTGTGTTTTGGTCGAAAAGTTGGTGTGATTACTCGGAGACTACCTGCAACTTTAAAGAGGAACATTATTTATCATCTCCAGTTGAAATTTTTCATTCAGAACCAACTAATGATAAAGATGAGTGTACTAAAATACTATTTTTAGGTGATTCATTTACGGTTGCACCTTGGGTAAATGATAAAGAATCCTATTCAGCAGTTTTTTCAAGTTTGTATTCTGAAAATAATCAAGTTTGTGTGCGAAGTTATAGAATGGCCACTGGTGGAGCCAACAATAGTCAGGAATTATTGTATTTTGGTAAACATGTTAAAAAATTACAGCCTGATTTAGTTATTTGGCAATTTTATTGGAATGATATATCAGAAAATCCAAAAGAAGAAATATTTACGGTTGTGGATGGCAAGCTAAGGCAGCGGATGCCATGGAAAAACATGCTTTTTTTGTCGGGATTTCTTAACCAAAAAATTCCTTTTTTACGAAATAGTGCCTTGGGGAATCACTTATTGTATTTAGGCGAACAAGAAGACCCATTTTCGTATTGGCCATTTGACTTCAGAGATAAAAACTTATCACTTTCGTATAGTCAAGTACTTATTCCTAAATTAATTGATGAAATGGATGAGTTGAGTAGCGTAAACAACTTTAATTGGTTTACAACGTTGGCACCATTAGAATGTCAATTCGTTTCTGCGCAATCTAACTGCGAATATAAATCTATTTTACAAAATGAATTAAGAAACATTCTGCAGTTTCAGTCACAATACATCAGTATGGAAGTTGAGCCAACATTTTCAGTATCGCGTAGCACAACATGGCAGACGGAAATAACTCAGCAAATGGAAAATGTAAGATTTTTTAATACTATTGAAGATAGGACCGAGATTGGTGGGAGGCACTTATCAAAAGAAGGAAATAAATTATTTGGTGAAAACCTTTTCAATAATTATCTG
>CAZDPR010000013.1:0-10234 GCA_964507625.1 uncultured Candidatus Saccharibacteria bacterium | reverse complement strand
GTGCGCCGGGTTGGATTTGAACCAACGAAGCCCGGAGGCGACAGATTTACAGTCTGTTGTAATTGACCACTCTACCACCGACGCATACAACATGCGGCGAGCCGAATGTTGTAGCTATTATATAGCATATTACCCTACTTTCTGCAATGATTTTTTGCGCACAGAAAGCGGTGATCGTTTTTTGACATCAAACACAATTTCATCTTTTCGCATATCAACAACAACACTATTTCCAGAGGTAAGTTCTCCTGAAATAATCATTGTTGCCAATCGATTTAAAAGTACTGTCTGAATTAACCGATTGAGTGGTCGTGCACCAAATTGTGGATCATATCCTTTTTCAGCTAAATGCTGGATGACTGAATCCTTGTATTCAATGACAATATTTTTTGCTTTCATACGATCAGTAACCTGCTGTAATCGAACATGGACAATTTCTTGAATCATTTGCTCTGATAGCACATCAAACACGATAACTTCATCTAATCGGTTGAGGAACTCTGGTCGGAAAAAATCTTTCAATGATTCCATGACTCGATCTTTGGTTGCTTGATAATCTTGCACGAGACCGTTATCAGTAAATCCAATCGTTTGCATTTTTTGAATATGATTTGAACCAATATTCGAGGTCATGATGATAATAGTGTTTTTGAAATTGACCTTACGCCCTTTTCCATCCGTTAAATGTCCGTCATCCAACACCTGGAGTAAAATATTAAATACATCAGGGTGTGCTTTTTCTACCTCATCAAACAGGATGACACTATATGGGCGATGACGTACCGCTTCGGTAAATTGCCCTGCTTCTTCATATCCTACATAGCCAGGTGCAGCTCCTACTAATTTTGAAACTGAATGCTTTTCCATGTATTCAGACATATCCACACGGATGAGCGCTTTTTCATCATCGAACATATATTCAGCAAGTGCTTTGGTGAGCTCTGTTTTTCCTACCCCTGTTGGACCCAGGAACATAAACGAACCAATTGGTCGATTCGGATCAGAAATACCAACACGAGCTCGGCGAATAGCGTGGCTGATTTTTTCAATTGCCATATCTTGACCTTTGACTCGTTTTTTCAACTCATCTTCCATGTGCATGAGTCGTTTGGTTTCTTCCTGTAACATTTTCGTAACGGGAATATGGGTCCATTTTGCAACGACACGGGCAATGTCTTCTTCGGTGACCTCCTCTCGTAATAACCGGTCTTCGGTTTTAATTTTTTTCAAGCGATCCATCCGTGTTTTCAGTGACTTTTCGAGTGCTGGAATTTTCCCATAACGAATTTCTGCAACTCGTGCCAAATCAGTAGCAAGTTCTGCGTTTTCTGCTTCTGTTTTCATTTGTTCTATTTCTTTTTTAATAGTACGAATATCGGCTAAAATTTCCTTTTCAGTATTCCATCGAGTTTCTAAATTCAAAGTATCTTCTTTTACATTTGCAATTTCTCTCCCGATATCTTTAATACGGTTTTTTGCTTCTGTTTTTGAACCACCTTCTTCTACCTCTCGAGTCAACGCTTCTTTTTCAATTTCTAATCGAGTAATTTTCCGATGCGCCTCATCCAATGTTCCTGGTTTATTTTCAAGTGAAATTTTAAGTGTTGATGCAGCTTCATCAATCAAATCTACCGCTTTATCAGGTAAAAATCGATTCGTGATATAGCGCACCGAAAGATTTACCGCAGATACAATCGCATCATCCGTAATACGCACTCCGTGGAAGAGTTCATATTTTGACTTCAGTCCTCGCAAAATTGCAATTGCATCCTCTTCACTCGGTTCTGCAATCATTACTGGTTGAAATCGTCGGGCCAATGCAGGATCTTTTTCAAAATGTTTTTGGAATTCATTGAGTGTAGTTGCACCAATTGCTCGAAATTCTCCTCGGGCAAGCGCAGGTTTCAACATGTTCGCCGCATCCATGGTTCCATCGCCTCCACCAGCTCCGACAATCGTATGAATTTCGTCGATAAAAATAATTACTTGACCTTCAGATTGTTCAATTTCTTTCATAATTGACTTGAGACGGTCTTCAAATTCTCCTCGGTATTTGGTCCCTGCAATGAGGAGCCCAAGGTCGAGTAATACTAAATCTTTCCCGCGGAGCGATTCTGGAACGTCACCTTTTGCAATACGAATCGCAAGTCCTTCTGCAATTGCAGTTTTTCCGGTTCCTGGTTCACCAATCAAAATTGGGTTATTTTTTGTTCGTCGTGCTAAAATTTCAATCACGCGCATAATTTCTCGATCACGCCCAATCACCGGATCGAGTTTGTCTTCTTTTGCGAGTTTTGTCAGATTACGAGAAAATTTAGAAAGTGCACGGAACTGTTTTTTAGGTTCTACCTTACTGGTATCATTACGAACTTCGTTTAAAATTTTCATTACTTTATCATACGTAATACCGAGCTTATCTAATTCAATTCTTGTTGGGTGCGCTATCGCAAGAACTCCGAGAAAAAGATGTTCAACAGAAATAACTTCGTCTTTTAATCCTTCGGCAATCTGAACAGAACGTTCAAGAACCTGAGCCAAGTCAGGAGCAATAAACATTTGTACCATTTGTGATTGATTCGTTGAAAATCCTTGATCTCCAGTTTCGATCATTTCAAGTAATTTTTCAGACAGCACAATTAAATCAGTTTCCATTCGTTCAAGTACAGAAACTACTGGACTATCTTCTTGAAGTACCAATGCAGTAAGCAAATGCGCAACATTTACATGATCCTGACCTCGTTCCATAGCGAGTTCATGGGAACGTTGTAATGCCTGCTTTGCTTTTGTAGTAAGTTTTTCAAAAGGTGGCATCATAAAAAAATATAAAATAACTAATAACATTCTACATCTATAATCTGTACAGAAAAACAACCGTCACTATCTCACAACCATATCTGTATATTTTCACCATACCACATTTTTATCAATAAAAAAAGCCCTTAATTCCTCAAGGGCCAATGAACCAATTTTTGTTTTTTATTCCCAAACTTCAAGCCTGGTATTCAACTGGTGAACAGTGCGATCTTCATCTTTTTTTAAAATAACACGAATATTGCCAGTTAGTGGAAAAATTTCAACTCTCCCATCTTTTTTTTCTCCAATTACCATAAAGATACGAGAACCATCATCAGCTGCAACCGCTTGTTCTAATGATTCACCGAAAAAATGAAATACTTCCCCTGGTTTTAAACTTCCCAACAGAACAGTCTTTCTCTCAATTTCAGGTTTTTTGATTATTATATTCATAGTTTTAAAAATTTTATCACATTATCATTTTATAACAATTTGTCAAATAAAAACCCCTTATAGGGCTTTTATAATTTTCTTCAATGTTGTTAAAAATTTCTGCAAATCCTTTTTTGTTGTCGTTCTTCCTAAACTAATTCGCAGACTTCCCTCTTCGGTATTTTCTGAAACTGCTCCCTGTGCAGAACGAACTGCGCGAATAACATGAGATTCTTCATCGTCATCAGAACTACACGCAGATTTTGCAGAAACTGCAAAACCTTGTTCGGCAAGCTGAATTACCAACCATTCGCTCGAAAATCCCTTAATAGAAATATTTACATTGTTCACGAGCCGTTCTATTTTTGAACCGTTTAATATAATACGATTATCTGCTAGTAATTCAGTAATCAATAATTTTTGTAAATTTTGTAACCTGTTTATTTCTTTATTTTTCATTTGTTCGACAATGTGGAGTGCTGCTGTAAAACCTGCAATACTCGCAACATCTTCTGTTCCAGAACGAAATCCAAACTCTTGTCCACCACCAAACAAAATTGGCATAATTGTTTTTTTATTTTTTATATACAATATACCACTTGATTTCGGTCCATATATTTTTGAACCAGAAACAGTCATAAAATCTACCCCTAATTTCAAAACATTACTTTCCAAATAATTCATTGCTTGAACCGCATCAGTATGCACTAATGGATAGACTGAATGTATGTTATGGAGATGATGCTTTTTGTACCATCGAACTAATTTTGCAACCTCTTTGATTGGTTGAATCGTTCCAATTTCATTATTTGCATACATAATTGATACTAAAATAGTTCTATCAGAAAGCACATCTTTAATATCTGAAACTGATACTAATCCTTCACTATCACATGGAATAATAGTGAGATCAATTTGATTTGTTTCAGATAAATAGTTCATTACCTGTAGTACAGAATCATGTTCGATCGAGCTCGTAATAATATGTGGTGTAATTTCTGGAAACTGTTTTTTAAATGCCTGAACAACACCGATAATCGCCATATTATTTGACTCAGTCCCTCCGCGGGTAAAAATAATTTGTTGTGATTGCGCACCTAATATCCGAGCAACTTCTTCTCGGCTTTTGGTAATCATATTTTTAACTTGAATCCCTAATGGATACATACCTCCCTTATTCCCGTACATTGTTTGGTACACTTTTTCCATCACAGAAAAAACCCTACGATCCAGCGGTGTAGTTGAAGCATAATCAAGATATATTTGTTTTTGAAACATTGCGCTCAAAATCTTTTGTAAGAAAAAATACATATACTCTCTTGAATTTACCATAAAACTCGTCTATAATCAAAAACTATATGAATGAAACAATTTTATTGATAAGTAGCATTACTCTAATCATTGGCGTAATTATATTAGGAGTTCTTGTTTTGATGCTGAACAAAAGAATTACTGCGCTTACCCGAGGTGCAAAAGGAGCAACTCTCGAAGATATTATTATTGAATTAAAAAATGGACATATTCAACAAATAGATAAACATGAACAATTAATTAAAAATACAAAAGCTATTCATCAGCGAGTTACCGGGAGTATGCGTGGATTTGCAATGCACCGTTTTAATGCATATGAACACACAGGCGGCAATCAAAGTTTCTGCTGTGCAATACTTGACGAAAACGGTCGTGGTATGTTATTATCAAGTTTGTATTCACGAGAACGCAGTAATGTATTTGCAAAGCCTGTCACCGATTTTATTTGCGAATTTGATCTCACAAAAGAGGAAAAAATGGTTCTCGAAAAAGCAATTGCAAGTATGCGCTAATGCATACTGCCAAATTTTATGTCATCATCAGCTATTAAACGTCCTCCAGTAGTTGCTATCATGGGGCATGTAGACCATGGAAAATCAAGCCTTTTGGACTACATTCGGAAATCTAATATTGTTGCCGGTGAAGCAGGTGGAATTACTCAACACATTTCTTCATATGAAGTTTCTGTTCCTGATGGTGATGGTCTAATGCAAAAAATTACTTTTATTGACACTCCGGGGCACGCAGCTTTTTCTCATATGCGAGAACGCGGAGCAACTATTGCAGATATAGCAATTTTAATTATTTCTGCAGAAGAAGGTGTAAAAGCGCAAACAAAAGAAGCAATTAAAACAATACGAAGTAATAATGTTCCCTTCATTGTAGCGTTTACAAAAATTGATCGACCTCATGAATCATTTGATAAAATCAAGGCTGAACTCATGGAGCAAGAAGTATTTGTAGAAGGATTCGGAGGAACTATTCCTTGGGTTGCCATTTCTTCAAAAACCGGTGAGGGTATTCCCGAATTATTAGAAACCATTCTTTTATTAGCAGAAATGGAAGAATTTTTGGGTGATCCGAAAGTTAAAGCAGAGGGGTTTGTAGTTGAAGCAAATATGGATGAAAAACGAGGAATTTCAGCAATGGTTATTATTAAAAATGGAACACTCCATCAAGGTGACTATGTGGTTGTTGATGACGCATGGACCACAACTCGAATGATTGAAGATTTTCAAGGTCAAGCATTACAAGAAGCATCATTTTCAAGTCCTGTACGATTAACTGGATTTTCTCAACTCCCAAAAATTGGATCACTATTTTTTACTGTTGATACAAAAAAAGAAGCGGAAGAAAAAACCACTACCTATAAAAGAGCTACTGATCAAGAAAAACAAAAAAGAATAATACCTGAAGATACGGAAGGTATTAGTGTTATTCCAATAATTATTAAATCTGATGTATATGGAATCGCAGAAGCAATCGAAGATGAGCTCATGAAAATAGAAGTACCTGATACCTATTTAAAAGTAATCAAAAAAGGCGTTGGTAATATTAATGAATCAGATGTGCAATTGGCAGGAGCTGATAAAAAATCAGTAGTTATTGGTTTCAACGTTGATATTGACCGAAAAGCAAAAGATCTCAATGAAACCGAACATATTGCTATTGAAACTTTCTCAATTATCTATAAACTCACTGAATGGGTGTATGCTCTTGCACTTGAACGAAAACCTCGCAAGGAAGTTGATCAAGTGTTAGCAACAGTGAAAATTCTCAAATATTTCAGTAGTCAAAAAAATACTCATGTATTGGGTGGAAAGGTTCAATCTGGAACAATTACTAAAAATAACACTGTTCGCATTATTACCCAAGGAGAAATAATTGGTACTGGGAAAATTATTGGACTACAGTTAGCAAAAGCATCTGTGGATAAAGTAAGTGAAGGAAATGAATTTGGTATGCAATTAGAATCAGATATCACTCCTCCTGAAGGTTCACTATTAGAAGCTTTTATTAAAGTAATTGAATAAAAAAGTGCTTATGAAAAACAATAATAAACTTATTTTAGAAATAGCTTCTGATTGGATTACTCGAAATAGTAATCGTAATTCATTAATTACACTTACCAAGTCAGATACTACTACTGATGGTAAAAAATTATTAATTTTTTATACAGTAATTCCTGAAGCGCAAGAACGACCTGCACATGAATTTTTAACACGAAATGCAGATATTATTCGCGATTATGTAAAAAAGAAAATGAAACGAGAACCAGCGTGGTTTCGATTTATTCTTGATAAAGGAGAACGAAATCGAGAGCGGATTTCTGACCTCCTTGACGGAACAGAAGATTCCCATGGAAACATA
This sequence comes from uncultured Candidatus Saccharibacteria bacterium, assembly GCA_964507625.1. GTDB lineage: Bacteria > Patescibacteriota > Minisyncoccia > Phycocordibacterales > UBA1006 > CALMMZ01. The sequence continues at coordinate 3,328 of CAZDPR010000013.1, read as the reverse complement.
CCTGAACGTTTGCATGAATAATAAAGTCTGGTAATATAACAATATTACCCTGCCCGGGTGGTGGAATGGTATACACGGAAGACTTAAAATCTTCTGCCGTTTTGGCTTGTGGGTTCGAGTCCCACCCCGGGCACCAATAATAAAAAACCGCATTTGCGGTTTTTTATTATTGTATTGGAATAGTTTGATTCCAGCCATTAATATCTCTAGCGTGCCAAATTGTGTGAAAATAAATATCTCTTATTTGGACCTGTTTTCTAAGTGCAGTTATAAAACGAGATCGGAACTGCGCAAGATTTATTGGTCCATTTTTATTTACATTATAATTCCAGTTAAATTCTGTTACATTGTAATACACCCCATCTTTTTGAATTGTTTTCATATAATCAGCAACCCATTTATCAACACTAGACTGATCTTCTGGTCCTGCATAATAAAAATGAGGAATAAGGAAATCATAAAAATTTCGCTTTAATACTTCCTGTGTCCAAACACGAGCTCGTAAGTTATCTGTTTTTGCAACACTTATCCCTAAAGGAATACTCGGGTATTGTGAGCGTAATTCTGGAACAACTTTTTGTTCAAGAAAATCAAGATATTGGTTTACCTTTACTCGCATTGCTGCCTCTACTTTTTTCATATCACGAGCATTTACCAGATTACCTGTAAGTTCTATTCTTTCAATTAAATTAGGAGTACCCGCTGATGATCCGGTAATTGCTTTATAAAGATAGCTTTCATTTTCTAGCTCAATTGCAACAAGATTCGTATTTTTTGCAACATAATCTAAAGTTGCAAATGCGCTCGCTAAATCTTCTGATGTACCTGACAGATATGGAACATGACTATTAAAAGTAAACGATAATGTTGTAGCTCCTAATTTTTTATACAAATCAATAAAAGGATAGATATAGCTTTCTGTTGGTTGAGTTTTTCGCTGATTGGTTATCTGTACAGTATGTTGTAAAAAATTATATCCAGGCTTATCTATAAGCATATAATTACTCACTGTTCCACTGAATCGAACATTTTTAAGCATTGACTCTGGATAATTATCTTTCAAAAATTTTATAAAAAAGTCAGGAGCGTATCCATTATTCCCATACTGTAACTGTAGATGGTGAAATACTTGTCCCCAATTAAACCCAGTAATTTTTCCTCTTTGATTATTACCTGATAAAAAAGCTTCGAATTCCTGTTTATTTACAGATGCAGTTAATAATGGAGTAACCGACCCCTTGTTAATAGTACGCACAAAAAATCCTACTCCAAGAATAATAGCTATTCCAAGAATTCCTAAAATCCACTTATTTTTATATTTAAAAAATTTTTTCATAATTTTATTTATAATTACAGACTCTGACCAAGAGCTTAGTATAATTATACCATAATAAATAAAACCACCGACATAGTGGTTTTATTTATTATTTTTTAAACTCTACCCAACCAATATGATATTTTGGAATAACTAGACCACCATTTGACACTGAAAGTGTTGTTGGTGCCAATGTTGATACTGCCCAACTTCTTCCATTATCGCGATATGCTGGTTTCCCATCAATTGCGGACCAAATATCTGGACCACCTAATACATTTTGCCCAATAATTTGAGTAAGTGATTTATTGGCACCATCAGCAACAGTTACAGTTACCGGATTTGCAGATTTATTAATAAATAATAATACATGACCTGTCGAGGTTTCAATTAAACGATACACAAATTCCCGCTTATCAATCATAGAAGGTTTAACAAATCCAGAACTTGGCTTAATCGCCCGAGAAAGTACTTGTTGGTACATTTCAATTGCATATGCCTGAGCTGACTTATTAACTGTTGTTGTAGAATCACTTTCTCGGTAAAATGCCGCCATACCACGACCTGTCGCAAGGAAGTTGTGGTGAATTACCGTATCAAATTTACTTGCAAATTTTTGATTAAATGTTTGCAATAAAATTTCATAAATATTTGCAGCATGTAAAAACGTATTCCCTACTCGCTTTGAAGAGTCTTCTACATTAAATTCAGTAAACCATAAACGCTTGTTAGGATTGAAACTTGCATGGTAATCGACTAAACGATTTCCCCAGTCAAAATGATCATAATGAGTAAGGTTTTTAATACAGTTGAATGTGTTTACTAATGTTGTTTGAGCTTCACAGCTTCGAATGTTTGCATATTTATGAATAGCAAATGCGTCAATTCCAGGAATATTTGCAATTGCTTTATTCCAATCATTAATTTTAGCAAACCCCATTTTTTCAGAAATTGCACCTGTGTGTTCCCATGCAGCAACCGCCAAAGGAATATTTGGATACTTCTCTTTTAATCGTTTTGCAATAGGTTCTACTAATTTTGCATAATTTGCTCCAGTTTTAATTTTGTCGATAAACGGTTTGTAATAAAACTCATTCCCAAGTTCGATTCCCACTACTTCAAAACCATTTTTTTGAAGTGTATCAACAACAAAAATAATTTCATCAATATTTCCAGTGTATACATTTGCTACGTATAAAATACGAGTAATCCCCATATCTTTCGCATAACGCATAAATGGATAGATAAGGTTTTCCGTTTGTGTTTGTGACCAGTTAAAACTAGCATTGTAAAATGAGTTGTTTGGAATTTCTGATCGCACATATCCATACCCAGGAGTATATGGGTGATAAAAATTACCTACATTCCCCCCAGGAAAACGAAGAATGGTATTGTTCGACTGTCGTGCAACAGAAACTGCTGATGTTCTAGCAGTTGAACTAGTCAAAAATTGCTCTAATGTTCGTGCAAGTCCTTCAGTATTATACCCAAAACCACGTTGTAGATTTGCATAAGGGTTTGAACTGGTGAGACTTCCTCCGATCGTTGCCGTGAGTAAACTACTGATTGGACGAGATGGCGCTTGGTTGATAATAAAACCAACCCCAACAAGAAAGACAACTGCAATAATACCGTAAAATAAGGTGCGTTGTTTTTTATTCATAGATTTTATTTTTTTAAACATAGATAACGATAGTTACTTAATAAAGTACTAACTAATAACACTTGTCGACAAAACAAGAATATATTTATTATACCATATTTAATCTATTACCGTACAAATTAACTAAATAAAACATATTTATTTTTATGTCAAAATTAAATAGATGAAAAAACTCGTCTATTCACTATGTGCGCGAGAGAGGGCTTGGTCACGAATAAATTTTCTGACGAAAATTTTTCTCGACCCCGCCTCGCGATGTTCGCCTTTTCGCTATCACACAAACTTTACATAACGCGCCGGCTTTCAAGATCCACACACACAATACAGATTGCGTGTTTCTCTTTGTACAA
>CAZDPR010000012.1:0-11076 GCA_964507625.1 uncultured Candidatus Saccharibacteria bacterium | reverse complement strand
GGTGAATACGTTCTCGAGTCTTGTACTCACCGCCCGTCAAGTCAAGGGAGCTGGTGGCACCCGAAGTCTGCGCATCGCGTGGCCGAAGGTGAAATCGGTAACAGGGACTAAGTCGTAACAAGGCACGGCTAGCGGAAGCTGGTCGTGGATCAATTCATTTGAAAACCGATACAGTTATTGTATCTTAAAGGCGATTACAGACCCTTTTGTCTGTAGAGTGATAGTTCTTCGAACTCTAAATCGGAACTCGGTGCCCAATACCGTTATGATAGGGCCAAAACCTGATAGTGTGACTATGTACATGCACATTATAGGTATCAATTCATTAAAAGACGAAACAAAAGAGTAAAAGAATATTTGGTTATTTAAAAAATAATAAGAAACAAAAAACACTTTTTTAAAAGTGTTTTTTGTTTATATATATGGTACAATAAAAATGATATGATTTTGGAACCAAAAAAAATAATCCCATTACTCCGCATACAGCACGGAATGACTGTATTGGATATCGGTGCGGGTGTCGGTTTTTGGGCAAAACAAATTTCGCCGTTAGTAGGTGCTTCTGGGAAAGTGCTCGCATTAGACCATAATCCAGATATTACTCAACGATTACAAAATGACATTACAGAACTTGGAATTAAAAATATTTTTCCGATAACGGGCGATATTTATGAAATTGAAAAATCAGGTATTACCCCCGGTGTTTGTGATAAGGTATTATTAGTTCGTATGGTTGGATATTTTCCTGATTCGATTAATGAAATTATTGAACGGTTGCAGAAATTAATTAAGGGAGGTGGTGAAATTATTATTATCGATACTGTATCTCATATGTTTTATATTAAAAAACATATACAAAATTCTTTTCAATATAAAGAAATTGAAATAGTAAAAGAAAAAACACTCGGCTCATATCAGGCTTTGCGTATTATTTTTTAATTTAATTTAATTATTATGAAATCAAGTACTTCAATGCTTCAAACAATTTTATTAGTCATTTTTGGTCTCGGTATTGTTATTGCAGTAATTTTATTGTCTGGAAATATTGATATTGGTGGATCTCAAAAAACAGAAGGACCTTCAGGTAATATACTTGTTTGGGGTGTCCTTTCTCGCGCATCAATGGAACCCTTTTTTGATTATATTGAATCACAAAACAAAGGTCTTTCAGTTACTTATATTGAAAAAAGTGCGGAATCGTTGCAGGTTGATTTAGTCAATGCGTTAGCTTCTGGAAAGGGTCCTGATATTTTTATGATACCACCTGGTCAAGTAGCTGAAAATATTGATCGATTATCAATTATTCCATTTTCATTAATATCAAAAACTGTTTTTCAATCTACTTTTACCGATATTGGAGAATCATTATTAGTACCACAGGGGTTTTTAGCTTTCCCTGCATTTATTGATCCAATGGTAATGTATTACAATCGTGACATGTTAACTTCGATTTTTAAAACTGATGCACCAAAAACATGGAATGAACTTGACCAGCTTATTCCTCTATTAGTAAAAAGAAATGACGCAGGAGTTATTCAACAGGCTGCTGTTGCACTTGGTTCAGGTAACAATATTACTCATTCAGATAGTGTTTTATATACTCGATTTCTTCAAGATAAAAATCCAATAATTTCTTTCTCAAATTCAAATAAGTGGTTTTCTGATATTGGTAATGGTTTATCTGAAAAGATTACCTGGTTTACCCAGTATGCACAGCCTTCAAACCCTCTTTATTCCTGGAACGAATCGCTTCCGCAAGATAAAGATATGTTTATTGCTTCCCGTCTTGCGTTTTACTTCGGGTATGCTTCTGAATTAGAAGGAATTAGACAGAAAAATCCTAACCTAAACTTTAGAATTAGTATGATTCCACAATTAGATAATTCTTCTTATAAAGCTTCTTATGGGCAATTGTACAGTATTGGAGTTAGTAAAATTTCCTCGAATTTACAATCAGCAATACAACTTGCGAGTATTATGATTCAAAAAGAAAGTCTTGAATATATACTAGCTCAAACCTATTATGTGCCTACGAGGAAAGATATGTACACTAATCGACCCATAGATAATCCAGAACGTGCAATGCTATTAGATGCAGGGGTTATTACTAGAACATTTCTCAATCCAAGTATTACAGAAACAAGAAGAATTTTAACAACTAATATTAATCAATTAAATTCAGGTGTCCGCAGTTTTTCTGAGGCAATTAATTCAATCAATGTTGGTTTTCGGGACTTGACCAATAAAATAGTAATTCCTGAATAAAAAAGCCATATATGGCTTTTTTTGTTTTACCTATGTTATACTAGAGTTATGAAAAAAATATTTTCATTATTAATTTTATTAATCCTTTTTTCTCCCATATTTCTTTCAGCTCAGACAGCAGACCTTTCTTCTATTTTAGGAAAATTTAAAGTTACTGGAAATGACGTAGTTGATGTAGAACTTGGAGGTAAAAGTGTTATAAAAGATGGTGTAGGAAATTTTGAATTTATTATTACCCATAAAAAAATTGATCCTATTCTTATAAATATGTCAGTACTGCAAAATGGGGTAGTAATAAATGGGACTAATGTTCAATTATATGCAAGTCAAATAGGCGAACCTATTGGAACAATAAAAATAGTTACAAAGGAAATACAAGGATTTAACGTTGGTAATTATGCAGTAACATTAGATTATAAAAATCCAGCAGTTATAGTTTCAGCAAAAGAATTTACAGTTGTCCAAGATTCTCCCGGGAATATTATTACATCAGCTGATTACGGAGCTACCATTTCAATCGACTCTAATCAAGACATACAACTTGTTTTTTCAGGAGAAATAATCCCTAAAAAAGATATTCCAAATACTCGGTTAATTGTCCGTTACAAGGAAACATCTGCTACACAATACAGTATTTTGCCAAAATCTTTATTTGAAGGTAATTTAGAAAAAAATAAAAAGCAATCATTCATTTATACAATACCTTCATTAAAAAAATCTACTGCATATCAAATACAAATTGTTGATAATTCTAAAAACCCTGAAATTATTGTAAAAGAATTTTTACATACTACTGGTGGCGCAAATACAAGCCTTGATAATATTACTCAAAATAGTTATGGATTCCCAGTAGTTTCAGTAGAACCAGAAAAAAATTCAGCGATTTTGTCAGGAGTTTTATCGCCTTTAAAAAATATCCCACAGGCTCGTATATATGTATATCTGGGTACCAGTCAAAATAGCTTACAACAAGAAAAATCTCTTTTTTCTTCACCTACTATTAATTTAGAACCACTTATTCCTCGTCCATTTTATTTTTCTTTTGAAAATTTGCAGCCAGGAACAAAATATTTTTACCAGGTGAGGGACGATGCAAGGAATATTAATGTTTCTAACGTAATGTCATTTATTACAAAAGGACCACTTAATCCTAATAACCCCATTGAGCCAATTGATAATAATGGTCCTTATTTTGACCCAAATGCACAATCAGGACTATTTGGGAATTATTCTTATCCTACCAATTTAGGTGAACCCGATTCATCAGGTGATGGAAGAGAATTGTTTGATGGAAAACCACTAGTTCCTTGTGGGAAAAGTACCGATACAGGAGATGATGCAACATGTAGGTTTAAACATGTTATTATTTTAATTAATAATATTATTAATTATTTACTTGTCTTAATGGTTCCGGCTATTGCAGGTGTTTGTATTTATGTGGGAGCAATGATGATTATTAAAAGAGGTATTCCAGCAGAACTTACTAAGCTCAAAGACAGGTTAAAAAATATTGGTATTGGGGTATTGGTAATGTTATTTGCATGGATACTCGTTGCAACCTTATTGAAAGCATTAGTCAGGGATGAGTCATCTGCATTTATTTTACTTGATTTACTTGATTTAGAATAAAAAAAGCCATATATGGCCTTTTTTATTTTATCTATGCTATACTAGAGTTATGAAAAGAGCGAGTTTATTTCTCATAATATTTTCATTATTTTATTTCCCGTTTTTTACTCATGCAAGCGGAAAATATTCAGCAACTGATTTAACAGGTGTGTTTGAAATTGCTGCATTTCCTGAAGATAAAAGTTTCGATGCAAAAATTAATAGTGCACAAATAAATAATTCTGGGGTTTTATCGATATCATTAGAATTAACCGGTGTCAGAGAAGAGTCTTTTTTAACAAAACCTGGTTATTTTATATATACAAAGCAAGAATTTGATAGTAATACGGCTATTCAAAATTCAATTTCGTTAGATCAGTTTCCTTTAAAGATGGGAGAAAAAAAATTGGTAGAATTTTCAAAAACACTTTCTCCAAATGATTATGTTATTGTAATTTATGATGGGAGCACTAATACAACCTATCAACCAAAACAATTTTCAGTAACGTTTGAGGTTTTACCTCAACCAACAAATCCTCCCGTAGATAACCCTTCCGGGAATACTCAAAATCCCAATAACGGTACTGAAACGCCTGAAAATCCGACACAGGATTCTATGAATGTAACCCCTCAATTTTTATCTAATGAGGATAAACTAGGAAACCCGTTCAAGCAATTAGGTTCTTTTGAAAAGATAGTAACCGCTTTTCTCTCTGGAATTGTAATACCTGTGGGAATACCAATTTTAGCAGGATTTATTATGTATTCAGGATTTTTATTTGTTCATGCTCGTGGAAATCCAACGGAGCTTAAAAATGCAAAGGAAGTTGCAAAATGGACACTACTTGGTGGATTAATCATGTTGGGATCAGTTACTATTGTAAAGTTTCTCCAATCAACATTTGATAATATTACTAACGGACTATAAATATTCTGTATGAAAAAAATACAAAAAAAACAATTTTTCCTATTCATGCTATTTTCATCACTAGTTCTATTTTTCTTGTTACCTTCAGTTATTTTTGCACAGGTGGTAATAAGTAGTGTAAAAGCAACCACATTAGGAAGTGTATTTATTAAAAATGATAAAGTAATGACTAATATCTCATTTGAATTTATTACTAAGAATACAGAAGATTATGAACCTGTTTCAGATGATTATGTAAAGAATGTATATTATCATTTTTGTGTAAAACCCCAAAATACAAATGAACAAGGTTGTAATGGTTCAGCTCGATCTATCACATCTTCAAAAAGAGTATTTGAAGATAAATTATCTGGATTCTACTACACAAACTCCCCGGAAACTGTTGACATAGAACTGGGGCCAAAAAACAGTTTAGATGGCAATACTGAATATAGACTTGTCATATTTTTTAATGATAAGCAAACAACTATAATTAGTTCTAATACTTTTAAATTAACTAAATTTTTTAGTAATACCAGCACAACTTTTAAGTTTGTTGAACCACCAATAATTACTCAGATAGTTAAAAATGAAAACGGAATCGATATTTTAGAAGGAATAGCAGTAACTGTTAAGGTTAATTATCAAAATACAGTAAAATCAGGCATAGTAGGTTCAAGTGAGAAAAAATTAAGAATAAAAATTTATTCTTCTACTGTAAATGAAATTTATAATACTGTTCAAGCAATTAATCCTGAATATAATAAAGACTATACATTTACTCAGGTTATTAAAAGTACTGCTTTTCTATACGGGGTTGAATATCAGGGAGTCATTGAAGAGGATATTTATGATAAAGACCAATTAATTGATAACTTCTTTATAAATAATTTAGAAGTATATATTCCACCATCAGGACAAGAACAATTAATAGCTGCTCCTGGAGCGATTGGAGGAAATGTAAACTTGATAAACCCACTCAAAGAGGGATTAGATACTATACCTGAAATCGTAACGTCAGTTATTAATGGTATCGTTATACCGCTCGCGGTTCCATTATTAGCTATTGCAATTGGTTATTCCGGATATCTTTTTATTGCTGCCCGAGGGAATCCTGCTAAAATAAAAGATGCAAAAGATGCGTTACAATGGACATTAATTGGTGGGGCGGTTATTCTAGGGGCGTGGGTGATCGGACAGGCAATCCAAACAACCATTGTAGATCTTATCGGTAGTATTACAAATAATTGGTATGCATAACAAAAATAAAATTATAACCGTATCATCTTTGATGATACTCATTTTCCCAATTTTTGCTTTTGCACAACAGCAAAACTTTATTGTACAAATTGTTGATTTATTAGATGCAGTTATTACAGCGCTTTTTCCGTTAATGATTGTTGCTGGAGTTATTGCTTTTGCTTATAATCTAATGAATTATTTGGTATCACAAAATAATTCAGATCAATCGATTGCAAAATCAGGAATTTTTAATTCACTCCTCGCACTGTTTGTTATGTTTACGATTTTTGGAGTGATTAAAATTTTGGCTCAAACTTTTGGTATTCCCAGTTTAGGAGAATCTCTCACGATTGCTGATTCTTCTGGATTAGGAGGTACGGGTGGGAAAACGATCAGGGATTATGCGTTTATCATTGCACGATTTATATCTCAGCGAATTATCCCAATTATGGTTTCAGTAGCAGTACTTTTTTTCTTTGGGAATATCGTTATTGCAATGACAAAAACTGATTCACAGCAAGAGCGTACTAATTTAAATGCTTATTTACGATGGGGAATACTAGCATTATTTGTTCTTTTAACTGTATTTAGTTTAGTAAACATACTCACAGGTACATTTTTTGGAACTCAGGCATTTATTCCTCAATTTCCAACCAGTTAACATAAAAAACCTTTATAAATAAAGGTTTTTTATGTTATTTTAGATTATTTTTGGAAAGTACTTGACAAATATAGATTAATATGATAAACTTGTCTTAAGAATAAGAAATATACATCTTATTCGATGTTCTTTAAAATTCATTTCATGGTGATATTTGTTAAGTCAAATAATTTGGTAATGATATGTATCTAATTATTTGACTTAACAAATTTTTAAATTTAAAAAACCATGAACATGAAAAATTTTTTTATCCTAACAATTCTTGCCATTACTTGCAACTTTGTAACCACTAGTTGTGCACAGGATGCATTTGGTGGTGGGTTCATCCCATCAGCAATTTTGGAGGGCAAAGTGAGCCACCCGGAGCAAATCCAGACAGGGAGAGATAAAAATCACACTGTTTGGGCTGATTTAACTCAAGACGGAATGGTTGATATGTTTCTCTATCCTGGTGGAGGATGGGTGCTGGACGACCGATATACATCGTTAATTTTCGATGTGATCGTCGGAACACAGGGTGATCGCCCTGTCTGGCAAAAAATGGAAGTCATTGTACCAAAAGACGACCTAGCATCTTACAAGTATTCTAACCGATTTTATCAACTCGAAAAATCGGTTGCGCCACTTGGGGGAAAAGGAACCCCGATTTATGTTGGCGAGAGAACGGATCCCGTTAATGGGATCAACTACTCTGCATATAGGTTAGCTCAAAATTTCGTGATGGTCAGACTGAGATAGCCTGGTAATCATCACGACCCAAAAGCCGACGAACTTGTCGGCTTTTTTTGTTTTATGGTATACTGTAGGTAATCTGATTCGAAATCAGAATTAATAAGCTTATTATTCGTTAATTTGTATTATATGAAATCAAAAATTTCACATTTTTTATTTTCTAGTAGTTTATTGGTATTACCATTAATTACCTCAGCGCAAACATTACAGCAAGATACTCAGGTAGGTGGTATATTTTTTACTCTTATTGAATTTGTAGAAGATATTATGACTACGATTTTTCCACTGATAACCGTAGTTTTGGTCTTACTTTTTGCTTACCAACTTATCATGTTTTTGAAAGATAAAGAAAACATTGATAAGTCTGATGTAATGAAAAAAAGATTATTTAATGCATTTATGGTACTTCTTATTTGGTTTACCTTATTTGGATTGATTAATATTGTTGCAAGAACTTTCGGGCTTCGAACTAATGATACTTTAAATAGTAGTACAATGCCTCGACTTTCTTTATAATTACTATGTTATTACCCTATATTGCTTTTGCGGCCACTGATAACCCACTTTCAATTAAAGAATTAATGTTTCGAATTAGTTATTTTATTTTAAATCCGCTCATTATTCTTGGTTTTACTCTCGCTGTTTTATATTTTTTGTGGGGGATGATTCAGTTTTTACAAAACAGAACTATGTCACCTGAAAAATCAAACGAAGGGAAAAATCATATGTTTTATGGAGTGATTGGTATGGTCATTATGGTGTCAGCATTTGCAATTATGCGTGCTATGGCAGGTATTATTGGTGCTGATCCAGTGATTGTTAGTGAGATTCCTTCAGGAAATTAAAAACCCTACTCTATGAGAGGGGTTTTTTAATTAAAAAACCCCTCTCATAGTAGAGAAGGGTATAATATGATATTTAGTTTTAATAGTTCCTACCAAAATCTTTTGCAGTTGGTGGATTACCAATATCAATACGATGACCTGCCGGTATTATTGGTGTGCTTGGATCAGTATAGATAATTTGTTTCTGATCGTTACTATTTACATAGTTTCGACCAGAATTTTGGCTTTCAATTTTTAAACGCCTGGTTTCATGTTCTTCTGTGATCTTGAGACGCTTTGTTGCCTCAGTTTCTTGAATTTTAAGAAGATTGTAAGCGCGTTTGTTTTCTGCCTCGGCTTTTTTTTGGGCCTCTTTTTCAATATTTGATAATTGTTTTTGTAGCTTGAGTACTTCTGGATCTTTACCAGTTACTGCAGATTCTACAATAGGAGCTAGGCCACCTTTTTTACGCAATTCAGTAGTTCCACCTAGAAATAAATAGAACACCATAATAATAGCAATCATAGTAGTCAGTGAGCCTGCAAATTTAGTTAGAGGTTCCTCATACCACTCAGTAGTTCTTTGCCCTGTTCGGGGCTGAGATCGCTGCTGTTGATTGGTATTTCCATCTTGACCAGTACCATTTTGAGAATGGCTTTTCGGTTTAAAAATACTCAATAGCATAGTTGGCGTATAGAAAACTATAATAAATACAATAAGACTCGCTACTGCGTTCCATGCTCTATGTTCACCAATCGATGCAATGGTGAACCAAAGCGCGATCAATCCTACTACATAGAGTAATCCGTACATTACAATAACTCCGGTGCCCAGACTTTCGACACGAGTTAAAAAGTTTTCGATCAATTGATCTAATGGTCTGTTGTTGTTCGACATACTATCCTCCTTTTTGTTTGTTAAATAATTGTTGTAATCCGTTGAGTTCAATATTAGTTCCTCCAGGTTTGTATTTGCCTATTTGGCGTTCTTTCATAATTTCTGAATAGACTTTTTCAAGATATTCGGAAACAGGTATACCGAGTGATTCTGCAGCTTTTTTGATCTCTAGGGCACTCTTACTAAATTCTTGCCCAGCTGCAATTGCATTATTTTCAGCAACCGTTTTGTTTGTCACTGAATCTGCAATATTGTTTATTCTTTTCTGTTCCGATATATAAGTGAGAACTGTTTGTTTTTTTAATTCTTCAGCTTGGGGTCCCACAATATCAATATCAATAATTTCAACATCGCGGTAGTCAAAGCCGATAAAATTTTCTTTATTACGAAGTCGGGATTTAATCCCTGATATGAGCTCTTCAATGACTCCTTTGTGTTCATTGGAAACATTTTGACTCGCATTATGGAGCGCATGATCTCGTACATATTCAGTGGTAGCTGAATTTACAATAGCATGCAAAGCGGTAAACGGATCACCAGATTGCACATGTGCGATATAAGGATTGATTACCTGTGCTCGTATTACCAAAATAACACGTGTTGGCAAGTTATATCTATCTTCTGCTTCATCAATTGTAAAAGCGTAAGGGAAAAAAGAAGCCAAATAATAAGGAGATTGTTCTTTTGATCTATTTTTTACAAATTTTTTCGACTGGTATGACAAGTCTTGAGTGTATTCATTAAAATCAATTTCCCGATACCCAATATTTCTTTGAAGTGTTAAGTTTTGGAACCATAAGACTCCAGATGCTTCAAAAATTTCTTTTTCTAGACTATCTAAAAAAGATAAACTATCAGGATCAGAGAACTTACAGAGTTGTAATAGGTCTTCCTGATCGAGGAAATAGGGAAGTGAAAAATCTTCATCTTTCCCGCGAATGTTAATCATTGTATTGATTGGTGCTTTGTCTAAAAAGCTATTGAGGAACTTAAAAATATCTCTGAGCTTCTCAATAGTTTTAGGAACTTGAACAACCCACCACTTATGTTTTTCTTGGCTCCAAATTGTATTTTTATTAGGGAGCAGTTCATGAAGAAAGCAATATCCCTTCATATTGAGATAAAAACCATCTAATTGATTTCCTTTTTCTAGAATAAGAATTCTACCTTCTTTTACGCGAATACCAACACCAAGATCTCCTGTAGGAATAATTCCGATAATTGGTACTGTAATAGTGTTGGGAAGCTTGAGAAGTCCCGGTTTGCCTTTTACGGGTTCTAGTTTATTAATTCCAGATCCAATAATAAAATCTGCAATACTACTGCTGAGTGTGCTCATGATCTATTATTTAATTGTGAATGAATTTGTTTAATTTTAATTATACTTTATCTATATTAAAAGTCAATATCTGGCAAAATATAAAAAACTTTGATTTTATCAGGTTTTTTTGGTATAGTACGAAAATAATATCCCCCTGTAGCTCAGTTGGTAGAGCAACTCCCTCTTAAGGAGATGGTCGTAGGTTCGAATCCTACCGGGGGGACAGGAGGATATTCTCATTGAATTTCTTCATAAGGTGTGTATGATGGGAAATATGGCGTGATGGCGAAGTGGAAACGCTGCGGTCTGCAAAACCGCCATGCGCGGGTTCGATTCCCGCTCACGCCTCAATACAGACTGGTTCTGTAGGAAAAAGAGAAGGTTGCATTTTCATGCAACCTGTCGGGAATCGAAAGCCGGAGCGTTATGTGAGTTTTGAGCGATAGCGAAAAGGCGAACATCGCGAGACGGGGTCGAGAAAAATTTTCGTCAGAAAATTTATTCGTGACCGATTCCCGCTCACGCCTCAATACAGATTTATTCTGTAGGAAAATAAATAATTTGCGCGAGTGGCGAAATTGGTAGACGCACTTGCCTTAGGAGCAAGCGGAGTGATCC
>CAZDPR010000011.1:0-12586 GCA_964507625.1 uncultured Candidatus Saccharibacteria bacterium | reverse complement strand
ATCCATTCCAATTTCCTGATAGTAGTTTTTATGTTCATCATTGTTTTTTCTTTCCGGATTTAAACGATAGGCAGCCAATACCGCATTGACTAAGACTAAATCAGAATGTTGGGCAAATCGTTTCCACAACTCCCAATCCATTGAGTATGGAACATCTTTAATATAACCACCAGCTTTTTCCCACAAAGATCTTCGCCAAAATGTGCCCTCCTGCATCACAAAACCAAGTAGTTTTCGAATATACCAACCCCTTTGTAGAAACGAGCGTACGTACCAGGGTTTAAGTGCCACATAATTGATGAAATTATCTGGTGTAATTGTAGTTGGCAAAGAATTAATCCACTCCACATCCTTCAGATTGGCAAAAATACTTCCCACCATGCGTAATGCACCTGGCATTAGAATATCGTCACTATTGATCCAACACATTACATCACCAAATGTGTGAGCAAAGCCTTGATTAATGGCATCTGACTGTCCACCATCTCGTTTGCTCTGCCAGTACTTAAGTTTGCTGGCGTATTTTTGAATGATTTTTTTACTCCCATCGGTGGATCCACCATCAATTACCACATACTCAATTTTTGGGTAATCTTGATTGAGCACCGATAGCATCGTTCGTTCAAGATAATTTCCTTGATTATATGAAGGTGTGACGATACTGATAGTTGGCCACTTAGTTGTGAACTTTTTCATCATTGATGTCTTCAACCGAATCAATCGAAGTAATACGAAAAGGTAAAATGGCTTTATCAAAATTTAGATCAATAATTTGACCAACTTGAACTGGAAGCACGAAATTCCAGTAATCATGACCATCAATTTCTTGCGTTAGCAGCCTAACGGTAATTTTCCCCGATATAAGTTCTGGATCAACTCCTGAATATCTAGTACCCTGCACATATTCAGCTCTCACAGCTGGTCTGGTTTGAATTTCTAGAATTTCTGCAACTGTTCGATTAATGCTATCCACTATGGTGCTTTCTATTGAAATATTCTGCAGTATTTCTTTGTTTACTGCTTTAACTTTGGTATTATTCAATCCTCTTGTAGCTTCTTTTTCATCTTCAAATTCCCCTGAAACAACATAGTATTTTTCCTTAAGCGGAGGTAAGTTTTCTCCAACATCAGTAACGTATCCAGAAATTTGAGCTCCAGATAATTCGATTGAGCGGTAGCCACCCACCACTAGTGGCTGCCCCTGAAAAGAATATGATTGAGTTTTGTTATTATAAGTAGCTTTCAAGTGAAGCGTCACGAGAGCAATTTCGTGTTGATATGAGGTGTTGATTCGATAAACATTACTAATACGAGCAAGCTCCTGACCAAGTTCATTTTTATAACTCATACCGACTCTAATATTGTTCATCGAAAACCCGTCTGGGTAATTTAGCCAATATTTTGCTTCTTCCCTTTCGGTAATAAAGATTCGAACATCGATAAAAGTATCTTTCCGCAAAAAAAATATGCTGAATGCAACGATAGCCAAACAGAAAAATAGTACGGTAATTAATTTTGGCATGTATTCAACTAATTTTTTTTTGTTTTTCATAGACGACTAATAAAACTATGCTGACTGAACCCAATGACAAAAAGGCAGAATCCATTGGATGCAACATCATGAATGATATCATTGAAATAAACCACAATGCAGTTAGTTTTGGTTGATTAAGAACTTTCTGATATTGAAACAACAAAAATAGTATCAGAACTTGTAAGAGTAAAACTAATAATCCAGATTCTGCAGCAATCAAAATAAAAGCGTTATGAACTCTTTCGGGAAAATATTCGATTGTTCCCTCAGGTAACCATCTATGCAGCGCAGCAGTGAACATACCAGGTCCATGACCAAAAATAGGATTAATCGAAAATAAGTTAAGACCTTCTCTATATTGATCCAAACGAGTTGATACTCCTCCAGAACTTAAAAAAACATATTGCGATGCTAAAATTCTTGATCCGACTCGTACAAATATCAACCCGCTACAGATAGCCGCTAATATTAAAACAATCCAGTGAAAAATATTCATATGCTTTTGGAGGGAAAGACGAAGTTGGTTGATTATCAAAACTAATTCTTTAGAGAACATCAGACATCCAATGCCCAGGGTTGCCATTGCAACCCGAGACAAAGTAAGCGATGAAATTAATAAGAGTAACAGAATAAAATATGGTAGTAATTTATTAGTAAATAATTTCTTAAACACTACCAGTACAATCATTGCAATGCTAAACAACAGCTGAAACAACCAATATGCCAGGGCGTTCGGATGATTCCATAATCCTGAAATTCTAACAGCTCCCACAACTTCGTCATTTCCCTGACCAAAGACTGCAATATAATGTGCTCTTTCGGAATGGATACCTAAGTACCCACCTTTTATTAATTGAAGAATTCCAACAATAATCTCAATACCAAATAACGCAGCAAAAGTTGCAAGTAAATTATGAAAAATAATGGCTTTTTTTTCAGTCATAATGTGCAGAGCTACCACCAACCACATAATTACACTAATTTCTTTAAAAACATATACCAGAGAGAAAAATACATAATGCTCCGTAGTGAGACTAGAGAGCATTCTTAATCCCAAATAGCTAATAAACAATAAAAGCAGTGGTAATCTGATTAATTTTTTGTTCAGTAAAAGGTGTCTACACGCAGTTACTGTGATGATAATAGAAAGTAAAAAAACCGGAGAAAAGATAAAAGTCGAAACTACTGAAGAGTGGTAGTTAGTTGATTTGATAAATTCTAGAGGGACTAATACAGCATTAAATTCTCTTCCTGATTCAAATACGATCCATGGCCAAAATAAATAAACCAGTGCTTCAGAAACCGATTTGGTAACTACCAACATTGCACATAAATGAAAGATGGCAACGACAAATAGAATCTTATCTGATGGGGTTATCAAGAACAGTAAAATGAATATACTATTAACTAAAGCTGGCTGATAGCTCTTGAAGAATACCTTCCAACCCTTATTTAACTTTTTGAATAATTCCCAGCCCATACTCTCCTTTGAATTCAAATGAATTTCCGTGTAATTTGCGTAGTTCTCTCCATAATTTATATACTCCATATTTCATTTCTTTTTGCGAACCCTGTTTTGGATAAATATCATGAAAACACATAAAACCATGGTTCTTCAGTTTTGGCCAAAACATTGTGTAGTCTTTTTTAACTCCTTCGTACGAATGATCTCCGTCTATATGTACGTAATCCCAAAGTTTGCTTTTATTTTTCTTGGAGAAATTTTCACTTGTACATACAGAAAGATACACATATTTTTCTAATCCAAATTTTGAAAACTGTTTTTTTGTCTTTTTTTTATCAGCCCATATCCCAACTCCTCCCCAATGAACCGACTGATCATCAACTGAATTTTGATCAAATCCAGCATCAACAAACTCTACTTGACCAAATCCGTTGTCTTTACACGCTTGAGCGCAAGCGGCTGGAACAAAACCGTATCTGCTACCAATACAAAGAATGTTTTTTAGTCTTTGACTTCTTATTATTGAATAGTGAATCCAACCATAGCCCAAATTGGCTGTAGGCGCATCTAACTCGTGCCAATTGTCTCCCTTAGCAAACCAATCAATGAATGATTTTGTTTTCTGCAAGCGAATAAGGCTTTTCGTCAACCTGGTGAACATAAATGCATTATATAATCATCACGTGATCAAACTACTGTCAAAATATAATCGAAATAATACACCAGTAATTGATCAAATTATCTCTACTACCGCTATTGCTACTAAAAAAAAACTTAACCCAACTACATTCCAAGATTCTACCCCCTTATTTATCTTTAATAGCAATATTTTCAATGCGCGGCTGATGTCATTAAAATCATCTGTAAAACAACATTGGAGTCATTTCAGACTAGCCTATTCTTATAAAACAAATTACGACCTTTTAAACACACAGGCATTTAAAAGTTCTGATTGTCTAACTGAGGTCGTTTCGTTATTTGAGTACCAGAAAGCCATAAAGATTGGAATACCCGGAAAAGATATTGTCATTAATGGACCAAATAAAACGAGCAAAGAAATTTCTCTAGCTATTAAAAACCATTCAAAAATCAATATCGAGAATTTTTCAGACTTACGTACATATATCGAAATTGCGAAGCAATCGAGAACAAAGGTACATTTGGGTTTGAGATTAAGACCTACGGGCTTCAACATACCATCTAGTCGATTTGGGTTCTCATTGGGCGACTCATCTGCACAGTCTGCTCTAGCATTAATTGCTAAATCAAAGAGCATCCAGTTATCAGGATTTCATATTCATCTTGGAACTGACATTGACAAATCTTCTATTTATAAACTAGCTTCAAAAAAAGTTGCAGAATTTATCTCTCATGCTAGCTTATCAAACAAACTAGAATATATTGATTTTGGAGGAGGATTTCCTGCTTCTGGATTGAAACCATACCGAAGAAAAAGATGGTCGCCAGAACCAATCTCTCACTATATAGATGCAATTTCTCAACCCCTTCTTCCCCTTTTTAAACAAAATTTACCACTCTTTATTGTCGAACCCGGAAGATTTTTAGTTGATGATAGTATTTCTCTTATCAGTTCAGTCGTAAGTATCGAAATGAATAAAGCTCAACAAATAATTATCTGTAATACCACATCAACACTGTTGCCCCTGGTTCACTACAGACCTCAGATCGTTAAGGCTCTTGATCGTAATTTACACATCAAATCGAATGATTTACTAAGAACAAAGGTTTATGGTTCTTCATGTAGAGAAGATGACATATTATTTTCTGGCTTCTTGCCAAAATTAGAACCAAATAACTATCTGATGTTTTTTGTTGTTGGTGCTTACAACCAATCAATGGGGAGTGAATTTATATTTCCCAAACCAAAAATGCTTGAGGTTAGTTAGTGCAGGAATCGGTGTTTAATACTTCTAAGAGTTTCTACCAACCCTTTTTGGTAAGCAGTCTTGTCTTTTACTCCTGAAATTTTAAATGCTTCTTTTCTTGATAAACATGAAATACACCTGCCACAGTGATTTTTCTCCCACATAATACAACTTCTAGTTTTTTCAAGGGGAATATTTTGACTAGCAGCCCAAGCAATAAATTTATCTTTATTATAAAAAAAGCCAATTTCTTTTTCTATTGGTAGGGCGATAACCTGCCAAGAATAATCGTCACTCAACTCGCAGATAGAGAGGTTGTTAATCCTAATCGCTGTTAAGGTTTCATCTTTCATTGCTATACCATCCAACGCCATAAATCCTGCAAATATCGTTCTAGCCCTAACTTTCGATGTAATTTCTAGAAAATATGCATATTGCACCGCCACACTTGTTAACATTGCACTATACATTGGAATCCCCCTCCACCTGCCGCGATTTCCAACCTTTTCGTTTGAGGCAATTGTGATCGGAAACCTAATAGCTAGGGGGGGAATAAACGCATCCATTTTTTTTACTGGCATACATAATTCTGGAAATAATTTTCGAAAGTATTTATAAAAATAGTCAACAGAGTTTTCTTCAAGTTTTACTCTTCGTTGTCCTCGTCGTAAAAATAGAGGATACACCTTTAATTCATATACCGACATCAAATACACCCACGTAATTACACTGTCCAATCCTCCAGACAATATAAGAATAACTGGTGTATTTTTTTTGGGAATGCGAATAGTGTATTTCCTCTTTAATATGAATATTTGTTCAATTTGACGTATGATCGAGAGGTTTTCAAGCTTTCTCTTTTTTATTATTTTTTCTATCTGTTTTTTCCCCATATTCTCAATCTGTAATTTCATTTTGTCCCCCGCATTTGCTGTTCTATTATCTCAGTCGAAGAAGTTACCTTTTCTGAATAATCAATAATCGGCATTACACCGCACCTATCACAGATTGTTATTTTTCTACTTGTAGATTTATCTGCCTTATCGTGAAGAATTAATACATCAGGTTTTATCTTCTTTAACAATTGTTCAATTACATCATCTGCAGACAGCGTAATGTACTTTGTGCATCCTTCCATTCTGAAAACATAATCAACACTTGTCAGTTCTGAAACTACTTGCGATCTACTAGAATACGAAAACATAGGCCGGTTAATACCTTTATTCAAAGTAATATTTTCATCAGTATCGAGACCAACCAGTAAAATATTACAGTGTTTTTTTGCAAATCTAAAATACATTACATGGCCATAATGAAGAACATCGAAACAACCAGTTATCAACCCAATAACCTGTCCATCTCTCCTATGTTTTTCAACAATTGGCAAAAGCGATTCCAAATCATAGATTTTTTTTACATTCTTATTCATCTGCACCACTTTTTATAATTTTATGCCACCAATTGTCAGAGTTTGAACACATAATTTTTGATGCAATCGACTTTGTTAGCGGTAATTCAAAAATTTTTTCTTTTATCGAGTATTCCAACCAACTAAGGGCGCGATGATCTCCCCTATCCAATTGTTCTTTCTCTGTAATAATTTCTTCGAGTATATCTGCATCACGGACGATTTTCGCCTCAAGTGTATCTCCAGTAATAAATTCTGTGAATAATTCCGGAATTTCCTCAAGCCCATTTATTCCTTCAGTGATATCCTTAATTGCTTTGGCTTCTAGTACGTCCTTAACATAGAGTTTATTAACTAAATCAGTATCATTTGTTCTACTTTCAGCCAAATCATGAAACAATGACATTTCAAGCGTTTTTAATACGTCTGCCTCATGGTATCTTGCCAATATCAAACCAATCATTGTAACTCTAAAAGAATGCTCTGCAACAGAATTCGAGTTATTTTTTCTTTGAGAACGCATAACCTTATTGAGATACCCAATTTCAAAAAATAGGTCTATCACTTCGCTCAATTGGTCCAAAGATTTTTTTCTTTTCATAAGATATCCCATGTACACATAAAAATGACATTTATACTAATATTTCAAGACCCAAAGTTATTAACTTTTCTGTTAAGTATTCTCTTATTTTCAAATCTTGAAATTGATGCTCTATATTGTCATTGACACTAATTAAATAGTCTGATGGTAATAGAACTGATATGGCCGCTTTCTCATAATATTTTGATATATCATATATAATGCTCGTTTCCATGTCGATTAAACCCACACCTCCCTTAAGCCATTTTTTGACGTCCGCCTTAATGTGATTGTTATAGTAATTGTCTACTGTAGCTATACTAGTTAATCCTAACTCAATGTTATTATCATTTGATATTTTCAACGCTTTTTTTAACAATGATGGATTGGATGTGACCTCACTGTTCTCTTTATAATGTGAAGAGTAGTTATTATGGGTGAATGAATGCCCATAAGCACTTGATGCTATCCAAAGTTTTTCGTTTTTCAACTCTAAATTTGAGCCGCATATCCTACAAGATGTCCCTAATCTAATAAAAGTTTGTATGCCAAGGACAATTAGTTCCTCCATAACAATGGCTGTTGACGGACAACCCATTCCCGTAGTTTGAACAACAACATACCTTCCTCTATATGTGCCGCCGTATGCCAGTAAGCCACGGTTTGTATTTATTGGTTTACTATTTTCTAGATATTTTCGAGCAATCAGTTCCGCTCTTCCAGGGTCACCAACAAGCAGTGCTCTATCACCATAATCACCTAAACTGAGTATGTGTGTATTCATGACATGTTGATTGAAATGATTTTTGTTAGCATAGCACATATTTTTCAATTTATTGCTTTAGCCATATTTCTGTTGTTGCTGATGAAGTGATACTTCCAAAAGGGGTGATATTTAGTTACCAGAATTCTTCATCCTATTACCATCTCCTCAATTCTTACTTTTTTGATATAGTCAAGTTACTATTTTGTAATAAATATTCATTTACCAACACAATAAAATATATAGTTCCCAAATATTGTTTTTGATTCGCTCATTTTTTAAACAAGAAATCATTGTATTTCAGAGTTCTTGAGTTAAGTAAGTGCTGAATTTACATTTATGAGAAAATAGTGATTTTTGCTGACTACTATACTGTTAGTCGTAATATAATCTATCCTTAATTAATGAATAATCACAAAACGGTTTTTTTTAGCGCGGAAGACTTTGGTTTTGGCCCAATATCTATACTAGTCCAGATCCTCAAACTCATTCCAAAAAACATTCAATTAATTACGAAATGTACTCCGCAGCAAGAAATATTTTATAATAAAAACCAAATTAAATATAAGAATTTTTCTACTTGGAATTCATTACTCAACAATGACGTATCTTTAGTAATATCTTGCCAAGATCCCATAGCTGCGCTAATGGCATGGAAACACTGCCTTCCATGCATATATATTGATAATTTTTTTTGGTTTTGGAGATTAGATTCTAATCGATTGAGTAGTCTGTACACATCTATTAAAATCTTTAAAAGTCTCAATGACGAGGCTTTTTTAACATTCATTTCTAGCATTCTTTCTAAGAATCCCCATGATATTTATTTATTAATTCACTTGCTTACAAAAGTGTCAACGGTTCAGAATTTTGGAGAGTATGTTGACAAGAGAATATTCGAAATGAATCAGATAAAAAGGAAGGTCTATTACCGATATGGAGCAATAATTACTAAACATAGTAAAAAACAGAAGCTGAGTGAAAATAGTAATTATGTATATGTTCAAATGGGAGGAATGAAAAACATTTTAGTGAGCAACATGTATATTAATAAATATATTGACTTAGTCTGTGGTACATTAAATGAAATTAACCACGATAATCGCTACATCATTGAGTGCAAACTTCATGATGATTACGAGTATCTCAGAACTAAATACAATAATTTACGAATTTTAACTACAATCTCTCTTAAACAGCACATGAGTAATATTGCTAATTGCGACTATTTGTTTATTCAGCCAGGAATTAACGGAATATATGAGGCTGCATATTATGATAAATCAATTTTTATCCTACCTGAATTAAATCCTTCTCATAGTAGTAATTTAGGCTTTCTTCATAACGTTGGTTTTTTTGCTCAAGGTCATTATTTTAAAGCATCGGTGAATCTGAATGAAGATACTGTTTTTGAAAATAAATATCTAGAACGCTCGCTAAGCAATCCTTTACTGACAATTAATAAATACATATTAAAGAAAAAGGTTAATGCTTTTCTTTCCAAGAAAGAAAGCGCGACATGTATTTCTGAAAGACATAAGATTATCAAGCGCTTAGTAAATAATTTCGATGGTATTGAACAAATAATCCCATTAGTCAACTCATTATTAAATAAGAAGTAAGGTTATATCTGCACATAAATAAAATAGCTCCGAAGTTAAATAGTATCTCTTTTTGCATCAGCTAAAACATCTACCAAACCAACAATTTTATCAACAATAAATCGTGGTGATTGAATCACTTTTTTGTAATAATAATCAGGATGGTTCAATAGATGAGAAAACCTACGAAACAGGAGCATTTTATAAAAGTTGCGAATGTTCAGCTCACTTACCCTGTTACTGAGTTGTTTCCATTGCGGGGTACTTTCCCATTGATCAATTAGTTGCTCATATATTACCGAAAATTTTTGCCAGATCCTTATGCAGTCTTGATCTGAAAGTCCATTATAAAAAAATATTTTGGTCATATCTCTCGTACCAGAATTTACGTCAAACATTAAATAATCCTGCCAATTGGGCGCATTACTTTGCACAATACCTTCCTTTAGCGCTATGTCCCAAAGCTTAGTGCCAGGATAAGGGGTTGTTACTGAGAAACCCAACATAAGTGCATTTGGTTGGGATACAAACCATTTCGCTATTTTATAGGTCTGATTCATCTCAATCTTAGTTTCCGTTGGTCCAAAAAGCATAAAACTACCAAACGCATTTATTTTATACTTTCTAAAGAAGCTCATGGATTTTTTAACATGATTCATCGAAAGTTCACCATCTTTTAATAGTCGTAGCATTCGTTCGCTTCCGAATTCAATTCCAATAAACACTGAAATTGCACCGAATTCTTTAAGAATTTTTGCAAACTCGTCATCAATTAAATTTGCTCTAACAAATAGATAATGAAAATAGACCTTCCCAAGTAGTTGCCTATTTTTCAATTCTTCAATTAATGTTTTTAATCGAATCTTGGAAATCGCAAAAGTATCATCCATAATTTGGAAGCTATTTATTCCATATGTTTTATATAAGTGCTCGATTTCACTTCCTACAAGCTTCGCATCATAAAACCTCACTCCATTCCAAACTACTCTGTGAGCGCAAAAACTACAGTTGTATGGACAACCCCTTGATGTATACAGCCTTACTGATTTAAGTATTGTAGGCGTTTTATCAATCGGCTGAAGTTGATATTGGAATATTCTTTCAGGTGGAATTAGATGCCATGGTAGTGGCGATGAGTTAGCGAGTCTTAAGACTGCTCTCGGATTTGTTACAACTACCTCTTTTGTCTTTCGGTTGATAAATGATAATCCATTAATTTTCCTAAGCTGAATTAGTCTTGGTCTAGCAGACTTTTGTAGAAGTAGAATTAGTTCTGCAAAAGTTGCCTCACCCTCCCCAATCACCGCATAGTCAAACGGGAACTCAAGTGATCTTGGTAATGCCGAAATATGATAACCTCCAATAACAATTACAATTGAGGGAAATTTCTCCTTGAGCCTCATTGCAATTTCATTTGCCAGTGGATAAAAAGGAGTAATCACAGAGAGGCCGACTACGTCAGCCTGAAACCTTTCTATAAAAATAACTGGATCATCAGCAACAGCATCAATGATCTTAATTTCAGCCTCTTGAATTATTTTTTTATCCAGTAGGTAACCAGCAAGATATAATAGATTCAATGGAGCTTCATTAACGTACTCTCCGCTGGTAACACTTAATAGACAGATTCTTAGTTTTCTTTTCATAATTACTGAATTCTTTTAAATACTTTGATCAAGCTATCGCTTGTCCCCCATATCTTCCGAGCATTTACTAAACTTCTTTTATACGATATAAAAATATATCATTATATTCTGTAGTATGTATATTTCCAATCAATGAGGCTGAGATATTAGATGATTTTTCTGAGAATATTCCCATAATACAGTTTTCCTTCGTTTTTTCTTGGTAACCCAAACAAATAACATAGGTATTCTTTGAATCAGGCTGGACTATGTTTGTAGGCGAAATTTTTAGTGGTACAACCGAAATTCTTTTGGAATATTTACTATCGATCATCTCCAGTGCTAGTTGCACGCTTGCTGAGTTCCAATTCAGTGTTAATGCTTGAATAGAGTTTTCACTGGAATAACTATGTTTTGGAATAATGATAAAGTCATTGTAAGCAATATTAGAAGAATTTGTATCAGAAATAATCATGCTTGCTATCTCTTTGCTTGCATCAAAGGGATTGCTTTTTTGAGCAATCATATCAAAATAACTATTAGCTCCAAAGATAATTAATACTGCAACCCACAATAACTGAGCAAAGTATCCCCTTCTGTTTTTTCCAAAAAGTAATATTGGGAGAATTCCTAGTAATAAATAACAACAAAATATTTGTGTAAAAAAATACCAAGCGCGAAACTCAGTTCCATATGGTATGAATGCTAAAGTTAGAGTAGAAAGTAGTAGTAAAAAAAGAAGGGTCAACTGCTTTGTTAATGGTCCAAAAAAGTAGTTCTTGATTACAACCAAAATTAGTGCGATTGATATCAACATGCTCGGTAAGTATCTCATTGAGCTCATGGCTCCAATATAGGATAGAGTGGCCTTAAAAGTATTGGCAATTTTATATATATATTCTTTAGAAAATAGAAATTGGAAATTCTGCTGCAATGGTTGTGCAAAATCATGATTAATTCCTACTACTATGTAAGTAAGATACAACCAAGAGATCCATACCGCACCTAATAACAGATAAAAAAATAATGGGTGTTTGAAATATTTTTTGTTTTTTACTTGATTCCTAAAATCAAAAATAATGAAGGTTGAGAAGATGATAATCACTGGAATCGCGCTTGCATGCAAACTTAATGATGGAAAGAAAAACAGTGCCGCTAACCAATAATATTGTTGTCTTTTGGTAGCAAGCGCCAGTGTAGTAAATACTAGTGAACCGACTAGAAACACATGTTGTAAATACGGTTGCCATATTTGAACAGACTCACTTATTAGTCCTGGTGATAATGCAGTCATTACTCCAAATAAAAAAGCAAGCCAATGATTTTTAAAGAGAATAATAAAGAAGTAATAGGATAGCAGTACAATACCAACGCCCATAATGGCATTCATGTAATTAATCCCTATAAAATTAAAATTTGTATATACGGGAACCATTATCCAATAAAGAAGTGGAGTGTTTGGAATTAATGAAAAAGTTGTCCAGGGCGCAATATCAAGTCCTAGACGTTCTTCAGCGATTCTTTTTGTAACTAGTAATTCTCTTCCCCCGTCTGCGAAACTAACATTAAATAAACTTTCGACATTAGTTGTTCTCGAGTATAATCCAATTACACTTAACAGAATCAATGAGAGAAGCGCAGTCGCGTACCAACGTATTCTGTTAGGGGTACTTATAGTCATGCTTGGCAGTTTTTTAGAAGTCTTTAGTTGCATTAATCAGAAA
>CAZDPR010000010.1:0-14684 GCA_964507625.1 uncultured Candidatus Saccharibacteria bacterium | reverse complement strand
TTAACACTCGGGTTTGTGGATCCCGCAATTCGGGTTCGATTCCCGATAGTCCCCCTAAAAAACAAAAAAATCTCCAGAGGAGATTTTTTTGTTTGATTTTTTCTGAAAAAATGATAGTATACCGGAAAAGAACAGTTATGGAAAATTTTGGAAGAAGAGCGCGATTATTTTTGCGAAGTATGTCTCGAAAAGGTTTACAAGGGTATATTTTTGGGATTAAGAAATCCATAAAAACATTTAAAACCGAAATGAAAAACCTCTATCCTGGTGCAACTATTGATGACTCTTGCATAAGAGAAATGCAAATAGCAAAAAATATTTTGAAAACCAAAAAAAAGAAAAATGAACGACAATACTAAAAATGATTTACGAGAACTAATCTCTGCATTAAGAGGTTTACGAATAAAAAAAGTAGAGTTAATTGAAGAGGAGGTTTTTGATTGGAAAGTCAAAAAAGAAGAGTTTAAAAATCTTAACCGCAAAATTAATGAGCTTGAGAAGCAAAAGAAAATACTCTCAGCCCCATAGGGGGCTTTTTTGTGTAAACTTTTATTGATATACTGAAACATATGAAACCAATACCTGAACAAGATACTCACCTAACATCTCCAGAAGAAATTAATTTACTGTATCAAGAGCTTCTTTCTAATAAAAACGGACTTACACAAAGTGAGGCAGGTAAACGACTTCGTCAGTATGGGAAAAATGTATTATTCGAAAAGAAAAAAATTAGCGGTTTTGATATTTTTTTACAACAATTTAAAAGTCCTCTTCTTTTTGTATTAATGAGTGCGATGGTACTCACGGGAATATTGGGTCACTGGATCGATTTTGCAGTAGTAGGACTTGCTGTATTAGTAAATGTGGTTTTAGGATTTTATCAAGAATATCAATCAGAACAAATTATTGATGCCTTAACTGGGTATATTAAACAAACAGCTCGAGTTATTCGTGAAGGTCAAGAAAAAAATATTGATGCATCAGAACTAGTAATTGGAGATATTATATTACTTTCTTACGGTTCGCGTATTCCTGCAGATGCTCGGATTATTGAACTGCAGGGTCTCCGTGTTGATGAGTCAATTTTAACTGGTGAATCAAATCCAGTAGAAAAAGACTTATCAAAAGTAACTACTCATCAAAATATACTCGCAGAACAATTTAATATGGTATTTGCTGGCACCTTGGTTACAGAGGGGGCAGGTCGTGCAATAGTAACAAAAACAGGAATTGGAACCGAGCTTGGGAAAATTGCATCACTGGTTATGGAAACAAAATCAGAAATGACCCCACTTCAAAAAACACTTTCCAATCTAGCATGGATTATTTTTTGGGTTGTAATGATTATTGTTATCGGTATTTTTGTTTTCGGTGTTATTCGAGGTGAATCAGTTATGAGCATGTTACAACTATCGATTGCAATTGCGGTTGGGACAGTACCTGAAGCGCTTCCTATTGCACTGACGGTAATTCTCGCGGTTGGTGCCCAACGAATTGCTCATCAGCAAGGGGTAATTAGAAAATTATCTGCAGCAGAAACACTTGGTTCAACCACGGTTATTTTAAGTGATAAAACAGGAACACTTACTCAAGCCAATATGAAATTGGTGCAAATTATTCCATTATCAGATTTGTTGATAGATAGAGATTATTCAAACGAACCTTTTAATGAATTACTACTGAACAAAAAACAGCAGGAAATTTTATTTCAAGCAGTAAATTGTATTGATGTTGGGGTAGGTTATGAAAATAATGTATTACAAGTGACAGGAAAATCAATGGAGGTCGCACTGTTTCAGTGTGCTCATAGAATAGGGTTACCAGTTGATCATGTTATTAAAAAACAAAATATTTCACTCATTCCATTTAATTCAACTAATAAATTTTCTGTTTGGAAATCAGATTGCACAATTACTGTATTGGGGGCGCCAGATATTTTAATAAAACGATCATCACTGTCAGAAGAAACTAAAAGTAAAATTTTTGATAAAATTCATCAATTAAGCTTACAAGGCGCGAGAATTTTAAGTGTTGCTACCTTTTCGGGAGTCAAACAAAAAAAATTACTCCATAAAAAGAAAATACACCCAGAAGATATTATAGGTATTACCATTCAGGGGTATATTATATTTAAAGACCCTCTGCGACCAGATATCGTTGCGTCAGTGAAAGAAATAGAATCTCTAGGAACAAAGGTTGTTATGGTGACAGGAGATCTCCCTGGAACAGCTCGTGCAATTGCGTCTGAAATAGGCTGGGTAATTTCTGATGACCAGATTATGACAGGTGAAACACTTGCTGCAATTCCTGATGAAATTTTAACTGACGAATTGCAATTCATTAAAATTTTTGCTCGCGTAACACCTGAAGATAAGTTGCGTATTGGAAAACTGTTACAAAAAAGAGGTGAGGTGGTAGCGATGACTGGTGATGGGGTAAATGATGCTCCATCGCTCAAGGCTATGGATATTGGTATTGCGTTAGGTTCAGGAACCGATGTTGCAAAGACTGCAGCAGACATTGTGTTGCTCAATGATTCATTTACAACGATAGTAACTGCAATCAAGGAAGGTCGTAGAATTATTGCTAATATTAGAAAAGTGTTTGTATATCTCATGTCAAATGCCTTTGATCAAATCGCTTTGATTCTCGGTGCACTTGTATTTACTCTTCCATTACCGTTAACTGCTCTACAAATTATTTGGGTAAACTTATTTACAGGAAGTCTTCCTGCGCTATCTTATGCATTTGATGATGATTACGATGGAAGAGAAACTCATGCGCGACAACTTAAAAATTTATTAAATACTGAAGTAAAGGTACTTGCCATAGGGGTAGGGTTACTGTCTTCTGTTATTTTATTTGTTTTTTATGCATATCTTGTCACAACAGGAATGGAAATTAATCTTGCTCGATCTATTTTATTTATTTGTTTTGCTTCATATGTACTTTTTGTTTCTTATCCATTGCGTAGTTTACGTAAACAAATTTGGCAGTACCCATTATTTGCAAATAAAAAATTAAATATCAGTATTGTTATTGCGTTTATTTTACTGTCTGCAACAATTATGGTTCCCTTTTTAAGAGATTTGTTTATGTTGGTAGTAATACCATTTCAGTATTGGTGGATTATTATTGCATGGATTATTTTTAACGTTGCACTTATTGAATTAGTTAAGTTTTTTTTCAAAGATTGGGAAATGAAATAGTTTTATAAGTATGATATAGTGGAAAAATGGAATCAATTATTAGTATTATTCAATCATGGATTGGAAATTATGGATTTTTAGGAGTTATTGGTGCAGGGATTATCGAAGAACTTATTTCACCCATTCCGTCATCGTTAGTACAAGGGTTTGCAGGGGTTGTTTTATTTTCAGGAAAAGCGTTTACCCTGGGTAATATCGTCTCGTTTCTTGCGACCGTACCACTCGGCTCTGCTATTGGTGTGAGCATCGGATCATTACCGTATGTATGGTTATCACGTACGGTTGGTTTATCTATTATCGATCGTTATGGAAATGTAATTGGGGTTACTTATAAAGATATAGAAACGCTTTCTCAAAAAATGGCAACAACCCGATGGGATGAATGGTTATTTGTTGGATTACGTGCGTTCCCGCTCGTTCCTAATGTTGCACTGGCTATTTACGGAGGAATTACTAAAATGCCGATTGGTAAATATTTATTTCTCTCCATGATTGGAGTATTTATCAGGGGGGGTATTGTTGGAGGACTTGGGTGGGTTGCAGGGAATGCGCTCACTAGTGTTTCAGAGGGGATTAGTGTGTTAGAAAAAATAGGACTCATAGGAATTGCTGGATGTATTATTCTGTATATTGTTTGGAAGAGAAAAAAAGTTGACAAGCCATAATGTTGTGATAGAGTTTTAAAAACGCATAATCATGAGAAAGAGATATTTTTGGCCATTAGCTTTCATCTTTGCAATATTTGCATTTTGGCTTGCTCAGGTAGTAATACCTGGCAAGAAAACAAAAAAGCTTCAACGTTTTTTGAGCAGTCAAGAAGTTGTTGATGAAGAGATAGAGATGCATAATAACTTGCCAAGTCAGGACAGGTTTATGCTTATGAAAGACTCAACGCTACCCGAAAACTTTATGGTTGGATGGTAGTATAGAAAGCCTTCGGGCTTTTTTGTTTTAGTGATATGATAGTACTATATGAATGAACAGAGGGTAAGATATCTTAATAAGAATGAATATACTTCGGGAGGTGTAATGTATTGGATGAATCGGGATATGCGATTTTATGACAACTGGGCATTCATCTACGCAATAGAGCAGGCGAAAAAAAATAAAACCACGTTAGTGGTGGTATATAACTTGATTCCTAACTATCTATCAGGGGGTATGCGGCAGTGGGATTTTAAACTCCAGGGATTACAAGAGCTTGCAGAAACTTTTCATAATACAGAAATTCATTTTTATATTGTATTGGATCATTCAGGTATAAAAACACCCCATGCATTACAGGAAATTATAACAGAAAATAATATAGGAATGTTGATCACTGATTTTTGTCCATTACGTAACAATCAGGAATGGGTCCAAAATCTTGAAAAAAAACTCACAATACCATTTCATCAGGTGGATGCTCATAATATTGTTCCGGTATGGATTGCAAGCGATAAACAAGAATATGGCGCATATACGTTGCGACCAAAAATTCACAAAATCATTCCAGAATTTTTTGACGCATTTCCAAGTACAAAAAAAATCATTCAGCATATTCGTTCTCAAAAGTTAAAAAAAATAACAAACGATGAGTATGAACTCTTAGATTCTGAAACAGAATCAGTCTGGAAAAAATTAAAAAAATTGAAAGGTATTCATCCTACCCCAGAACCAGTGGATTGGTGTATTGCCGGGGAACATGCTGCACAAAAAATGTTGCAAAAATTTCTCAAAGAAAAACTCACTGATTACGATAGTGATCGTAATAATCCGACCATTGATGGGCAGTCAAATCTGTCGCCTTATTTACATTACGGAATGATTTCTGCTCAGCGGGTTGCACTAGAGGTATTGGATTATGCAAACAAAAAAGATATTCGGTCAGTGTTACACCAGCAAAAAAATGGATCAAAAAACGGTGATGCGCTATCAGCATTTTTAGAGGAATTAATAGTTCGCAGGGAACTTGCGGATAATTATTGCTTTTATAATCCGCACTATGATTCACTCCAAGGTGCGCCACAATGGGCACAAAAAACGCTCGGTGAGCATCAAAATGATGATCGGGAATATGTATATACTCAAAAACAATTAGAACAAGGAAAAACCCATGATGATTTATGGAATGCGGCACAACTACAGATGGTAACAACGGGTAAAATGCATGGATATATGCGTATGTACTGGGCCAAAAAAATCCTTGAATGGACCAAGGATCCAGAAACGGCAATAAAAATTGCTATTGCATTGAATGATACTTATGAACTCGATGGACGTGATCCCAATGGATATGCTGGTATTATGTGGTCAATTGTAGGAGTACATGATCGTGCATGGTTCCCTCGTCCCGTGTTTGGGTTGGTGCGATATATGGCACGATCAGGAGTAGAAAAGCGATGCAATGTTGATGAATATATAAATACGTGGCTCAATAAAAAACTCTTTTCGTAAGAGATTTTTTTATGGTATCGTAATAATATGCAATTTTTTAAAAAAATATTTTTCATTTTTCTTTGTGTTATATTTCCTACGATAAGTTTTGCACAAGAAGCATCGATTGTTCCTCAACAAGGGTATTTCAAAGGTCGTGTTGAACGAATTATTGGAACAAAAAGTGAATCGTTCCCTAATTCGGAAACACAGGTTATTGTTCAGGATATACTCGTAACTATTCTCAGTGGTGAAAAAAAGGGTAAAACAGTTGAAATTACAAATGATTTTTCTCCTATGAAAGTTGGCGATACGTTTTGGGGACAATGGGTTACCACAAATGCAGGAGGAACATTATTTGCTGTTTCTGATTATGAACGGAGAGGTGCATTGGGCTTTCTCGTATTTTTATTTGCGGTTGCAGTTGTTGCGCTTGGACGACTACAAGGATTTAGGTCGCTTGCAAGTCTTTTGTTTTCAATTTTAGCGATTATTTATATTCTTATCCCATTACTCCTGAAAGGCTTACCTCCTATACCGGTAACTATTTTTGTTGGAGCCTTAGTGTTATTTTTTGCAATATTTATTACCCATGGATTTAATAGAATTTCCGCAATTGCTTTTGGAGGAACTATCACCGCGGTAGTTATTACAAGTATTATTGCAAGTATTGTTACTTCTGTTACTCATATGACAGGGTTTTCAAGTCATGAGGCAGTGTATTTAAATTTTAATACGGGCGGAGAATTAGATTTCGTAGGAATATTTTTAGCCAGTATTATTATTGGTATGCTTGGAGTACTTGATGATATTTCAATTACTCAAACAGCGGTTGTTCGTGAATTATATGCAGTTGCAGGACATCTTTCAAAAAAAGAATTATTTACGCGCGCACTGCGTGTTGGGAAAGAACATGTGTCAGCACTGGTAAACACATTAGTGCTTGCATACGTAGGGGTTGCGCTCCCTACAATTTTATTTTTTGCAACAGCGACATCACCGCTCGGGCAAATTATTAATTCAGAAGCTTTTGCCGCGGAAATTGTCCGAACCGTACTTGGGTCGCTTGGTTTAATTATGACCGTACCGCTTACTACTTGGCTTGCGGTAGTGTTTCTTCATGATACGAAAGGGGTTAAGTTATCAGAAGAAGAAAAAATCCACGCACATTCCCATGGACACGATCACCAGCATTAATCACGCTGGTGTTTCTTTACAAATTTTTCAAGTGATGTATAGTAAAGGAAAAAGGAAAAAACCATGAAAAAATTAATGTTCTGTATGGTCTTACTTGGTTTTGTAAGGTTTGCAGTAAATGCTCAAGGTTGGAATTATGTGCAACCTATCCAACCTATCCAACCACAATGGAACTATGGTTGGAATAACTTTCAGTATCAATGGGGAGATGTGCGTATGTACATACCTCAAGGGTATCAGTATTATGGATTACAAAACATAAACGGTGGTTATTTTGCTCAGTTTCAGCATAATGGCCTATGGTATCAGAAGCCAGTTCAATGGCAAATGCAACCGAATGGTATGCGAGTTGCAACTATAACATTAGATGTTATAGGGGCAACGTTGTTAAATATTAGTAATCATCTCCAATGGAATGGAGGTGTTGATTACTATCAATACCATAACGCTCCCCCTTGTCATCCTTACGGGATACCTTTCAGGAGGAGATGATAATCTAAAAGTCAACTTGTTTCTATGATTCAAGAAGGCTTTTTTATTTTCTTGTTTCTGATATGATACAGAGTATGAAAAAACCATTAGTACATGTGAAAAAGTCAAAAACAGGATTCGGATTGTTCGCGGGTCAGGATATTCCAAAAAATACAAAAATTATTGAATATATTGGAGAAAAAATAAGTAGTGAAGAAGCAGAAAAACGAGGGGGTCAGTACTTGTTTGAAATCAATGAAAAGTGGACTATCGATGGATCACCTCGGTATAACAAAGCTCGTTATATTAATCATGAATGTGGACAAGGAAATTGTGATGCCATTAATGTGCGTGATCATATTTTTATTTATGCGTTTCGAAATATTAAATCAGGCGAAGAGTTGACTTATAATTATGGTGAAGAGTTTTTCGAAGAACATATTAAGCCAAAAGGGTGTAAGTGTCGAAAATGCGAACCAGAAAAGTAATTTTTTGACTTTTTCTGGTTTTTTTGTTATTCTACTTGATATGAAATCAGTGATTACATTTTTCCGTGGAGTTGCCACAGAAGCAGGTCGCACAAAATGGCTGCATCCGTTTACTGCGCTCGGTCATACCGGTATTGTTATTATTCTCTCTATGGTTATTGGGTACTACCTTGGACTTTTTGACCACCTCTTTACCAGTATTTTACAATTGTTCATTGCTTAACTTTTATTCGTTTTAATTTTTATTTTCTATGTCACGACAAGAAATGCAACAAGGGCGTAATTGGTACGCTATTCATACCTACGCTGGATATGAAAACGCAGTAATGCGAAACTTGAAACAACGCGCAGAATCACTTGGGGTGACTGATAAAATTTTTAACGTTGTTGTCCCTACTGAAAAAGTAGTAAAAATTAAAGGAAATAAGAAAGTAGAAGTCGAAGAACGCATTTATCCAGGGTATGTATTAGTAGATATGATTGTAGATGATGAATCTTGGTATATTGTTCGGAACACTCCTCGAGTAACCGGGTTTGTAGGTTCTGGGACAACACCAGTACCAGTTTCCCAAGAAGAAATCGACTTTCTTTTCTCACGAATGGAAGGTGCGGAAAAAGCAAAACATACTATTTTGGTTACTGTTGGAGAAATTGTGACTATTACCGATGGACCATTTAAAGATATGGAAGGTCATGTGTCAGAAGTTGATCATGATCGCGGTAAGGTAAAAGTAATGGTAAATATGTTTGGAAGAGAAACTCCAGTAGAACTCGACTTTGTTCAAGTAAAGAAACTGTAATCCGTTATACGGGTTTTTCTTTACAAAATTTCAAAAATCAGTATGATGGTATTTGTTACGCTTAATAATTATACAGAATGCTTCATCTGTAGATATAAGTAATTTAAAACACTATGGCTAAAAAAATAATGAAACAGCTCAAACTCCAAATCGTTGGAGGGAAAGCAACTCCAGCACCACCGCTTGGGCCGGTATTGGGACAAACAGGAATTAATATTGGTGAATTTGTAAATCAATTCAACGCAGCGACCCGTGAACAGATGGGAGAAATGACCTCTGTTGCAATGACGATTTATGATGATCGAACTTTTGAATTCGTTATCAAAACCCCACCCGTTTCTGCAATGCTTAAAAAGTATGCAAAAGTTGCAAAAGGTTCTGGAATGAATGCAAAGAAAAAAGCTGGATCAATCACTGATGCACAACTTACTGAAATTGCTACTATTAAAATGCCTGATTTGAACGCAAATGATATTGAAGCTGCAAAGAAAATTATTGCAGGATCAGCGCGATCAATGGGAATTGAAATTAAAGGATAAAGAAAAAAGCGATACACGTGATGTGTCGCTTTTTATTTATTATTTTTTTAATTTATACTCTACAGCCTATGACTTTATAGTCTACGAAATCGTACAGGATTCCCAATTCTGATTCTCTACGTTCCCTTTTAATTTCTTTGAGATTTTGAGGGAGCTCTACATACG
This sequence comes from uncultured Candidatus Saccharibacteria bacterium, assembly GCA_964507625.1. Lineage (GTDB taxonomy): Bacteria > Patescibacteriota > Minisyncoccia > Phycocordibacterales > UBA1006 > CALMMZ01. Next base: position 5,400 of record CAZDPR010000010.1, on the reverse strand, counting down.
TGTCAGCAGGTCGCTTATGACTTACTTCTGTAGTGTAAACATAATCACACAGGTTCCATAGTAGGTTATAGATTTCTGCACCACCGATGATAGTAATATGTTTGGTGGGGTAAGCTTGTCTGGCATATGTAACTGCTTTACCAGAGTCATCGAGTACTATTACTCCTTCTGGTACTTGTTTTTTAAATCCAGGATTCCGGGAAATAATAATATTGATTCGATCGGGGAGGGGTCTAAATTTATCAGGAAGGCTTTCCCAAGTTTTTCGACCCATAATTACTACATTTCCAATGGTTAATTCTTTAAACCGTTTAAAATCTCCTGGGAGTTCTCCTGGTTTATAGATTGTATCATTTCCAATCCCGATACCTCCATCTGACTGTAGACAGAGAACTGAATAAATAAGTTGTTTCATGTTGTTGATTTTTCTCTCACAATACTTATTTTTGCAACTTTGTCAATTTGACATTTTTTCAATAAAAAGTATTGTGGGGGTAAATTTGTAAACTAAACAATATGGAAAATACAAAATTTGGAGCACTATCTGATCAAGGATTAATACAGTGTCTCTCTGAAAGAATTATTACTAATGCACTAGAGAAAAATATAGGTCCAAGTTCTCTAGATTTAAGTATTGATTTGAATACGTTGGTAGAGATACCTTGTGTGTTTTTACCTTCAAAAAAAGTATCCAAAATTAAGGAAACACTTCGCGATTTAGGTGCTCAAAAAGTTGTCAAAAACAATGACGGGTATTTTTTGAAACGTGGAAAGGTTTATGTTGCAAAAATTAATGAACAAGTTCGTTTCCCTATGGAATTATTTGGATATGCAAACCCAAAAAGTTCAACAGGTCGATCTGATATTCATGTGCAACTTATCGGTGATTTTATCACTCAGTATGATAGAATTCCAAAAAGATGGAGTGGGGATTTATATGTAATCATGAGATCGCATTCATTTAACATTACATTCCCTGAAGCTAGTGTAAGTCTTAACCAATTACGAGTTTTTAGTGGTCAAAACGGCATTCTTTCTCAAAATGAAATCCTAAATCTTGTGAAGACGGTTCCGATTTTACGTAATGACCATAAAAAAACAAATCTGCTCTTAAGTGATTTTGTTAATGAAAATCGGATCGAATTATCTTTAGATTTACGAGATTGGGGGTCTAGTGATTGCCTGGGTTTTGTTGCGAAGCAAAATGTATCCAAGAACCTAATTTGGAAAGTTGGTGAAAACAAAGCAGAAGATTTTTTTGAACCAATTCAAAAAATTAAAGACAATCGAGCTTATATGCTTGAAAAGAATCGGTTTTATATTCTTTCAAGTCGTGAGTCGGTGCAAGTTCCCCGTGAATATGCGTGCGAAATGGTTTCATTCAACGAGCTTCATGGAGAGATTCGAGCTCATTATGCAGGTTTTATTGATAATGGTTGGGGTCAAAAAAATCATCGACCGCTAACACTTGAGGTTCGGCCGTATGAGCCTTTGTTGGTATATCATGGACAACCTATTGCTTCACTAGTGTTTCATAAAATGTATTCCCCGGTTATTAAGGGGTATGATGAAATTACTACTTCAAATTACATAAATCAACAAACCGCAAGGTTAGGAAAATTTTTTGTGTAACTATATCCCGCAATGCAGAAATGTAAAAGCGGGATTTTTTATTGACTTTTTTCTATAAAAATGTACTGTGAGGGTAAATAAAATTTACATATGAAACAGTATTTAGAAGCTGCTCAGAAAATTCTTTCTCAGGGTTATTCTACGGGCAACAGAACAGGTGTTGGTACTATTGCTTTACCAGGACATGCGTATCAATGCGAAATGAGTATGGATGACCAAGGTGTTGTGCATAATTACCCACTGCTCACTACAAAAAAGGTTTTCCTTAGGGGAACTTTTGAAGAGCTTATGTGGAAATTGAGAGGTGAAACAAACATTCGTCCCTTGGTTCAAAAAAAAGTTCGCATCTGGAACGAGTGGCCATTTAAAAAATGGCTGAAAGAAACGGAACAGTGGGACACTTTTAAGCATTTTATAGATGATGCAAAATCAGATTACACTGATGAGTGGAAACTAAAAATGCATGAATTTGAGAATTTGATATTGCACGATGATGCATTTGCAGAAGCATGGGGAGAGCTTGGAGAGACATATGGTCATAATTTTCGTAAGTTTGGAAGAGTGGTCCATAATAGTGAAATCATTCGTCCGGGCATTGATCAGCTTGCGGTAACAATTGATAAGATTCGCAACAATCCTGAAGACCGAAGAAACATTATTTCTTTATGGGATCCATATGCAAATCAAAATTCACTCCTTCCGCCGTGCCCTTGTTTTTATCAAGTGTTTGCAAATCAAAAAGGGTACTTGCATATGAATTTGTATCAGCGAAGTTGTGATACTTTTCTAGGTGTTCCATTTAATACTTCTCAAGACTCTCTTTTTTTGATTTTTCTTGCGATAGTAACTGGAAGAAAGCCTAAAATCTTCAATCATTTTTTTGGAGATATGCACTTTTATCAAAATCATCTCAAGCAGATCAATTTGCAACTTGAACGTGAACCGTTCCCTTTACCTTCAATTAGAGTAAATAGAAAGACGGAAAACATTCTTGATTTTAAATGGGAAGACATTGAATTGATTGGATATCAGTCCCATTCGGCTATCAAGGCTCCAGTTGCGGTGTAAAAATCTTTTGCGTTACTTCAAAAGCCAGAAATAAATATTTCTGGCTTTTTTCTATGGTTTATGTATAGTAAAGAAAAAATAAAATGGAAAGGAAAACAGAAACTCAGTGTTCCGAGCAAGTCGCTCGAGCTCTGGAATTAGTAGTCAAGAAACACCGGGATTATGGCAGTAGTAGTTGGAGAGTTTTAAGACCTTCATCAATTACTGATCAAATTTTCATTAAAGCAAAAAGAATACGTAGTATTCAGGAGTTAGGAAAGCAATTAGTTGAAGATTCCATCGAGTCAGAATTTATCGGCATTTTAAATTATAGCGTCATGGCTTTGATTCAATTAGATGAAGATTCTCAACAGTTTCAACTGGAATTAACTCAGGAACAGGTTGTTGCATTATATACTGCTGAAATATCAAAGATTGCAGAACTTCGTTCTCGTAAAAATACTGATTACGGAGAAACTTGGCGAGAGATGAGAATTTCGAGTATGACCGATTTAATTCTCGCAAAACTTTTTCGGATTAAACAAATTGAAGACAATAAAGGTGCAACTCTAGTTTCTGAAGGTGTTACTTCAGGATACCAAGACATTGTAAACTATGCATTATTTTCTTTAATTCGTATTTCAGATGGGGAAAGTCCAATGCGTTAAATTTTATAAAGGCTTGTTTCTACAAGCTTTTTTTATTTCTCATTTATGCTACAGTGCTCATATGGAACAGAAACTTGAAAAAGTATTCATAATAGCATTACAGAATCTCGGCATTGCCGATGCTCATTTTACCTTGGAACATCCAGATTTACAGCACGGAGACTATACCTGCAACGCAGCAATGGTATATGCAAAACAGCTCGGCATGTCACCAGTAGTTTTAGCTGAAAAAATCATTCAAGAAATCAACAATCAATCAATACCCGAAATCGCATCATGTACCATTGCAGGTCCCGGGTTTATTAATATTCAATTAGTGCCAGAATTCTTTTTAGAACAACTTGCAACGATAGTGTCTAATCAAGATTTTGGAAATAATACAACACGACAAGATCAAAAAATTTTAATTGAACATTCTTCTCCTAATTTATTCAAACCATTTCACATCGGACATATGATGAACAATACCATTGGGGAATCGTTGGTTCGATTATTCCGTGCGTCTGGTGCACAGGTGACTACACTGTCATTTCCATCTGATATATCGTTAGGTGTTGCAAAGGCGATCTTTATTATCCTAGAACAATACGGTGCAGATTTTATACCTGGCGATATTGCAGTATTAGGTGATGCATATGTTGCCGGAACGCGCAGATATGAAGATGATCCATTAATACAGGATCGAGTAAAAGAAATCGCTGACAATTTGTATGCAGGAAATGATTCTCCAGAATGGTCAGTATATAACCGCTGTAAAGAATTTAATATTCGTTATTTTGAATCAATTACCAAAAAACTAGGATCACAGTTTGATGGGTATGTGTATGAAAGTCAGGCAGGGGTAGTAGGGAAACAAATCGTGCTTGAAAATACTCCAAGTATATTTACAGAAAGTGAAGGCGCGATTATTTATACTCCTGATCTTGAAAAAAAACCATGGTTAAATATTTCTGTTTTTATTAATAGTCAGGGTAATCCAACTTACGAAGCAAAAGATTTAGGATTGTTAAAAATAAAATTTGATACTTACAATCCCGACACTTCAATTTTTGTTACAGACAAAGAACAATCGCCCCACTTCTCAAATGTTCTCGATGCTGGTTATAAAATAAATCAAGCATGGGCAGATCGAAGCTTTCATTGTGCCCATGGACGCATGGCATTCAAAGGGCAAAAAATGTCATCACGATTAGGGAATACGCCACTGGTATCTGATATGATTGAATTAGTGTTGGATGAAGTTAAAGAACGATCACAGGACCGATCAATTGATTCGGCGACCCAAGAATCAATTGCTATTGGAGCTCTCAAATTTGCAATTCTCAAAGCAAAACCAGGTGAAAATATTAACTTTGATCCTGAGGTAAATTTATCATTTGAAGGGGATTCTGGGCCATACCTCCAGTATACCCACGCACGTATTGCGAGTTTATTGGAAAAAGCAAATATTGAAGGGTTTGTTCCTCAAATTGTGTCTAATGAACCAGTAGATGAAATAGAGCGTTTAGTGTATCGATTGCCGCAAATTATTGCGCGAGCAACAGAACATTTTTCACCTAATTACGTAGTGACGTATTTATTGGAAATTGCTCGATCCTTTAATTCATTTTATGGATCATATAAAATTATTGATACGGAAAATAAACAGGCGACAGAACATCGATTAGCAATTGCGCTCGCAGTAAAAACAGTGCTCAAAAACGGTTTGTATGTTTTAGGAATAAACGCGCCAGATAAAATGTAAATTAAAAAACCACCGGATGGTGGTTTTTTAATTTATGCTCGTGGTTGATCTTCTCGAGGTTTTGCGATGGCAACACGGATAGTGCGTCCATCTAAATCGGTATCGTTTAATTTTGCTACTGCATCAGCTGCTGCTTCTTCAGTTTCCATTTCAACGAATCCAAATCCTCGTGATCGTCCAGACATTTTATCTTTGATAACCATTGCACTTTTTACTGCACCAACTGACGCAAAGTAATCTCGCAATGATTCATCTGTAGTTGCCCATGCGAGCGAACTTACATACAAATTGTTTGACATAGTAAGGAGA
>CAZDPR010000009.1:0-14703 GCA_964507625.1 uncultured Candidatus Saccharibacteria bacterium | reverse complement strand
GGGGGACTATCGGGAATCGAACCCGAATTGCGGGATCCACAAACCCGAGTGTTAACCGTTACACCATAATCCCCATATGTATTTAAATAAAATCGGACTTAGTTTGTGAGACTAAATTTTATTTAAACATGTATAACACATAATTCGATATTCTTTATTAAAGATATAATTATGTTTTCTGTTGATACACAACTTGTCGAGATGCCGGGATTCGAACCCGGAGTCACCTGTACCCAAAACAGGCATGTTAGCCGTTACACCACATCTCGTAAACAAAAAGACTCTAGCATATTTCAAAAGAAAAATCCAGAGTCTTTTCATTTATTTTAAAGCATTTTTCTTGCGATACGATATTCAGCTACCTGACTTAATCCTACAGCAACAATGATAACTCCCACGTAAATCAATAAAATACCACCCACCGATAATGGTATTGATCGTAACATTCCAAAAATAAATGCAGCAAACCAAGAAACGATTGAAACCGCTCCAAACGCAAATGCACATTTTCTTAAGAAATAATGTTTATCTCCAGGATCAGTAATCTTACCAAATGCAATATCAATTAATTTTGGTGCTACTAATAAATTTAACAACAAACCATTTACGGTAATTACCCCCACAATGACCACTTTTGCTAAAAATTTTGTAGAAGCAAGATAGGTTGGAGACATTGGTAAAAATAGAGCAATTCCCGTAAGAATTAACATTCCTAACGACACCCAAACTACTTGTGAAAACATATCTAAAACAGCTGATTCTCCTTTTGAAATTTTATAATCACTCAAAAATCTCATTAATGAAATATCGGTAATAATTACTGTTCCCAATCCAAGCGCTGCTGACAGAGCATGAAGAATAACAATTACTGTTTTATATTCTAAAAATAATATACGAACTGTCTCAAAACTAATACTTGCTGTAACTAACATACTGATAGAAATAAACGCTGATGCTAAACACCACGTACACCATTCCTTAATCACAAAAAATTGAATAAATAACAGATATACCGAAAAAATAACCGCAAGCATGGTAAGTAAAAATCCACCTACAATTATAGATGACGGAATACCTATCGGTATTACCATGAATGCACCATATAATAACGCAACCAAACCGTAGTAACAGATTCCCAGCGTTGCGACATCAATACCTAAAAATGTTGCATATCGAGAATAAATAACTGAATCACAATGAGATCCTAATGGGCAAACAAGTGGGTGTTGATTTCTTTTTTTATTACGAACAAATAAAGCAATTGAAAAACCGATAATACTCAATAAAAAGGTTACGAGATAAATAATCATAAAAAATTAAAATTAAAATTAAAAGAATTATAAGATAACAATTTTTGCTGCTAATATAATATCATTTTCAGAAAGTCCTCCAATAGAATGCGTCCAGAGATCGAGCGTAACACGATTATAATCAATAGAAATATTTGGATGATGACCTTCTTGTTCTGCAAGGTTTGCAACACGATTTACAAAATCAATTGCTGTTATAAAATCAGGAAAAAGTTTTTTCAGATTCATCCTGGTACATGTTTCATTAATAGTCCAACCTTCTATTTCTGATGCATAATTATTAGTTATTGATTGAACCTCTTCACAAGAAAGTGGTTGAATAGAATTATCTTCGCATGGAATACATTTTTTTTGTAGTAAGGTCATATAGTTGATTATATCAGAATATGGTCTATTTGCGAGAATTATTTATTTTATCTATACTTATTCTATTATTCATAATAATAAAATTATATGCAACCAGTACAAAAAACGATTACTCTTTCAATTAAAAAAATATTAATTTCAATCGGTGTTATTATCATTCTCTTTATCGCGTACCAAATATTTCTTGGAAACATGGGTCGTCACCGATACGCTTCAGACATAAGCCTTTCCTTAGATTCAGAAATGCCTGCCGTTGATTTTTCTGAAGATACAAGTAATCGGAATGCATCTATTTCAGATACTCGAGAGTTTATGAAGGTGAGCTATTCTGGAAATATTAAAACTCGTGACGTACAAGATATTTCTCGAGATGTTCGTGGAATTGTTAGAGATATGAACGGCCGAATCGACAGTGAAAATGTATCCGAAAAATATGGACGCATTAATTTTGTAATACCAAAATCAAATCTACAAGATTTTCGCGACGAGATTGAAAGCCTCACTCATGCAAAACTATACACAGAAAATACGTCTTCAGAAAATCTATTGAGTGAGAAAAAATCTCTAGAAAATAGATCAGACACCGCAACCACATACCTCGCAAATACTCAATCAGAAAAAAGTAAGCTGGAGTCTACTTATACTAAAGAAATTACATCTCTACAATCTCAAATAAAAACTTTAGAAAAACTCTCCCAAGAAAAAATAAGTCAAATAGGAGTTTGGAGTAGTGCTCAAAATGATATATATAGAGATCAAATTAATCAATTAAACCAAGAAACAGCTAATATCGCTGATCAAATAAGCAATTTACGCAATACAATTACACAAAAAAATAGAATCTATACTCAAGAAAGAGATCGCCTTAACGCAACTATTACCCAAATTAATAGCGAAATTGATCTTATTAAAAAAGATGATCTTAATTTTACAGAAAAAATAGAAACTGTAAGCGGGAGTGTTTCTATTGAGTGGGTAAGCGTTTGGGAATTGGTAAAATTAATTTCACCAATTCCCCCACTGGTAATTACCGTATTACTTGTGATTATTTTCTGGTATATTCTCAGAAAATTTAATAAAGTACCAATCTTTATTGTAAAATGGTAAATCATAAAAAACCTGATAAGTCAGGTTTTTTATTTTTATAATTATGTTATAATTAATAAAACATGATACTAAATGGATCCGATAATTATTATACTCATCATTATACCCGACACATTACTGGTCATTGCCTGCATTATTTCTTATGTAAAATTTTCTAAAGAAGAAAGGCAGGCAGAAAAGAACGATTAGATAACCTCAAACACAATTGCGTTTGAGGTTTTTTGTGCGCGAGAGAGGACTTGAACCTCCACGGCCGTGAAGCCACTACCACCTCAAGGTAGCTTGTCTACCAGTTTCAACACTCGCGCAGATACCCCACAGTATATCTTTTTTTCTTTATTTTGTAAAGAAAAACACCCTTTTCAAGGTATTATTCTTTTGATTCAGCTTCTTCTGTTGTTTCAGAGGTAACTATATCTGTTGCAGTATCTACTACTGGGATTTCTTCTACTACTTCTTCGATCATTTCTTCTACAGGAACCTGAAGATCATTTGAAGAAACGAAGAAGTCCGTAAAGTTACGCATTTTTCGGCGAATTGCCTTGGTAACTTTTTCTCGAATAAAGTAGAGTTTTGATCGGCGAACTTTTGCTCGTCGGATTACTTCAATTGTATCGATACTTGGAGAATAGAGTGGGAAAATTCGTTCTACTCCTACACCGTGAGAAATTTTGCGAACGGTGAATGTCGCACCTGCTTCGGTTCCGTGTTTTTTTGCAATCACGAGACCTTCAAACATCTGTGTTCGAGTTTTCCCTTTTTCAACGATTTTCACGTGAACACGGACGGTATCCCCAGTTCGGATATCTAACTCCTTGCGGACAGCAAGGGCGGCAGGAATGAATTGTGTATTGGTAATTGTTGCCATACGTCTATTTATTAAATGATAACCTGATGACATTAGCATATTAATCAGAAATAATCAAGTTTTGTAACAAAAAAGACCCGAGGGCCTTTTTATTGGTTAGATTACCCTAATCAGCATCGCTCATATCAGTATTATCCACCTGTCGGTTTTTTTCTGAAAGAAAATCATCCCATAATAAAGGTATTTTCTCGGTGAGAAAAATAATGAAATCAAGTTGGTTTTCATCTTTACCTGCAAATTTTTCAATTTGCTTAAACATGTCAATTATTTTTTGAAGTCTCATAACACTTATTTTTTCTTACTTTATCTTAACTACTTAATTTGTCAAGAATATTTTGAAAATCATCTGATACTGGCGCAATTACTGTTTGTTCGCTATTTTGCAAATCCTTAAAAGTGATTTTTTCTGCATGGAGTGCAACTCGATTAAAATTTAAATTTCCAAACGTATGCGGAGCATATAATCCATCGCCAATAATTGGATGCTGAATGGTTTTCATGTGAACCCGAAGCTGATGAGTTCGTCCAGTTTCTGGGAACAAGTGCACCAGTGAAAATTTTTCACCAACCTGATCAATAAAATGCTTTACTGTCACATATCGCGTTACCGCATCCCGCTTTACTCCGCGCACATACCTCCCTGTTGCCCATTTACGAATATCGTTTGCATTACGCCCGATCGGCTCGCCAATAATACCCCGATCATTTGTCCAGCCTTGCACGAATGCGAGGTATTGTTTTTTAATGCTATGATCCTGAAATTGATTTTTTAAATGTTCATACATTGCTTGATTTTTCGCAATTATCATTACCCCTGATGTTTCTCGATCTAATCGATGCACAATACCTGGGCGATAAATTATTTTTTCTGAACCTTGGTATTCCATTTTCAATGGTTCACCTACTTCTTTTATTTCTGGGTATTCTTTTAAAATCCAATCCACTAATGAATATTCTTCTTTTTTTCCATCTGGATGTACTACAAGACCACTGGGTTTATTGATTACCAAGTAGTCACTAGTTTCAAGGAGTGTTATATTTTTTTTATCCACACTAATTTAGTATGCATAAATATTGTACTTATTCAAATTTTTTATGATATAATTTAATTATTATTAATAGAGTAACTATTTGAATTATATGAATAACGAATTATTAAATTTTGTTCAAGAGATTATTAATGACAAGGCAGAATTTGCAGAACTTGAAACCGATATAAAAGAAGAATTAATGAGAGATCTTTTACAAAGAACTGAAACTAGGGTGAAGTCTGTTATTGTAACTAATACTCCCGAAGAAAAATTGGAAGAATTAGAGAATTTACTCGATCTTAATGATCAAGAAAAATTAAAAGTTTTTTATGAACAAAATATACCTAATTTACCAGCATTAATTGCAAGCGAACTTATTGCTCTTCGCAATATGTATATTGCCTAAATCGTATATGAGTAGCTTTGAAAAAAAACCAAAAATTATTACATTTCCAAAAAATCCAGATTTAGAAAAACAAAAACTTCTTGATGAAGCTATTGCAAATTATAAAAAAATGAAGTTAGGTGTTGTAAATGTTGAAGATCTAGCTAAATTTGAAGCAGATTTAGCTGGTGACGAATCTCTTAATCGTACTCAAGAAGTATTGGCTGCTGAAAAGGGTTTTAAAGGTGGTGTAAAAAAATTTTTTAAAGGAATAAGATCTTCTTTTTTAGATGCTTATGATCGTACAAAGGAACGTAATAAGGCTCGAAAAAATATTTATGAATCTGGTGATATTTTTGTTAATCAAAAAAATACAAATGACACAGAGCATAAAAAAGTAATGGGTGCAGTGGTAGAAAGATTTATTTCTGATCATGCAGAAGTAATAAAAACAAATAGAGGAGAAAACCGCGAAGTTCTTGAAAAAAATAATCCTCAAATAGAAAATGTACACCAAGATATTCTCGATCTCATTAAGCGTTATGCTACCAAAAAAATTTCAGATGCTGATTTTATAGCCAAAAAAAATGAAATTATTCAATCAATCGATCATGCCTATATTAAAAATGTTCGTTTTTTTGCTGACAATTTCCAAGAGGTTGCACAAGCAGCGAGAACTGCTATTGAACACGGGGCAAAAATAGAAGAATTAGATACTGATTTAGAAATTATTTTAGGTAATGCAAAAAATGCACTTACCACAGAACCAAAGCGTAATGCTTTTGAACGAATCGCACATAAACTAGAGCAAACAAAAGTTGGTCAAATTATTTCACCTACCACACTAGGAACTGCTGTTGCTATTGCAAGCGGTATAGCTGCCACAGCAGGTAAATTTGGAACAACGGGAATGAACATGGTTGCCTTTGGGAGCGGTGTTGCCGTTGGTTCTATTTTGCACGGGCTTGATGAGGGACATAAAATAGAACGCGAACGATCACAAGACGCTATTGAAAGAGTGCGTGGAAAAAGATTTGAATTTGAAACAAAAGATAACCCTCAAGAAGAGAAACCTGAGAAACTCGAAAAAAGAAATAGTTATGTTCAATTTAACTATGAAACTATTCCTGCTCAGTCAATTATTTCAATATTAGATAATATTCCCTATCAACTTGATACTTCTGGTAAAGAAATTATCCCTATTCGTAATCAACAAGAACTTTTTACCATTATTAAAAACCTATCAAATCTTGATGCTCGTGTTGAACTTAATGACACCTATAAAATTGACCTAATTGCTTATTCTCATTATTCTCAAGTTGAAATAGAAAACACTAAAATAGCTATTAGTCGTGCTCGATTACGATCAGCACTTCTTCGAACACCAAACCTTGATCAATATTTACCAAACCAAACAACATTAGAAGACAATCTTCTTCAAACAAAAGAAACTATTAAAAATGTTCTTTATAATGGATCTGGAGACCGTGTAGGTATTGCATCAAAAGATGAATCTTTCAAAAAATATAAACAAAAAGAGGTTTTAAAGAAAACAACTAAAGCGTTTGTTTCTGGTATAACCTTGGGTGCTGTATTACAAGAGGCGCAATCTTGGTTCAGCGATAGAGTACAAGGAGTTACTGAAACAATTTTTAAAGGAAAATCTGTTGATCCTAATACTGTCGGTCAAACTATGTTCGAAAAACTGAGAGGGGTTATTTCAGGAGGTAAAAGTTTTATACCAATGGGTACCCCTCATTTTGATATTATTGACCATACACCAATTGGGCTTCCTCAGGAAGTTTCTTCTAGTATTAATCCGAATGGAACATATAATTTTTATCACTCCAGCGGAAGAGTTATTGCGGAAGGCCTTCGTTTAAATGTAGATCCGACAACGGGGACACTCGACCCTAATTCTGTTGCTGAGTTAAAAAAACACGGTATTGAAACAATAACAAAAACAATAACTACTGCGAGTCCGGCATCGTTTCCAGTTACTCCTGAAGCATACATAAAAAATCATCCAGGACTATTTAAGGAAATCATTCGAGATGTTTGGTACCATAATAATACTAGCATTTTTGATCAAAACGAATTAAAACTAACATTGGGAGGAATTAATGGGACAGGTATAGACAGCTCAGGTAACTATATTCTCTCAGCAAAAGAAATGCTTCCTGGAGGATCTTTCAATGGAGGTCTTTCTGTTGATGCGCAAAATGCAATTGCTTCAGGAAAACTTGTTGCCCTTTTTTCATTAAGTGATGGAACTCAAAATTTTGCAATGTCTGCACCTATTGATCGTTTTGGTAATATCGTTATTAACCCAACGAGTGAACTTGGAAAAGCCTTTTTCTCAATATCCCCTTCAGGACAATTGGATATATTGGGGCGCTTTATTGAAATTGCAGAACCATCAGGAATTGTTAGCGGTATTGAAAAAATGAACATTCTAGCAACTGCTGTAGGTGACGGAATATCTATTATGTCTGATGAAGGTCTTATTACAGAAAAAACACTTACTACAACATTATCACCAGAATTACGAGATAACTGGCTTGCAGTTCCGATTAGTAGAAGAGATAACCTAGAGGAAGGTTTTTACAAAGAATTGAAAAAAAGGGGGGAACCAGAACCTGATAATATTGGCGAAGATGATGGTGATAAGGGCGATGGTGGTAGTATAACCGATACCCCAAAACCACCCAAACCAGATGAGTCAGAAAAAAAGGAAGGTGATAATAAACCTAAACCTCCAATAACAAAAGAAGATCCTAATTTTGATGATGATTATTATTATCGAAGAGTGCTCAATAATCAAAGTAATGGAACATTGGGCACACTTGACACTCAATTTGAAAAAGATGAAGAAGATAACAGCACGATTGAAAGTATAACTCCTTATACAGAATATTTTTCGGAAGAATCTCGTGAACGACAAATGAAAGAATACGCACTAAAAATGATTAATGAAAAAATTGAAAACGGAGAAGGTACCGATGCTGATCTAGAAATGGGAATTCAGTTAGAAAAAGAGCTCTATGGTACAGAAAACAATAAAACCACTATTCCTGAAATTTTGAAAAATATTGAGATTAACAAAAATATCAGCATTGAAGAGTTTTCACAAATTGTAAGTAGACCTAAAAATATTTCCGAATTTTTTCAACTTTTAAGTAAATTAGATAAAGTTGGAGACTATGAGATATACTCTATTTCATATCTTGCGAAAGGATATATTAAAAATGAAATCCAAGAATGGGCCCTTCCAAATATTCCTGGATTAAAAGAGAAACTAAAACAGATTAAGCAGTTACGAGAAGAAGAGAATAAATTACTCACAATAAAATAAAGCATAGAAAAAACCTACTTATTACCATAAGTAGGTTTTTGAAAAAAATTTTTGCCTTTACTACGAAACTAAAATTAAATCCCTGTATTTTATAGCTAAATCAAAAATTCCTTTTCGAAAATCTGCTGGCGTTACTTGTTGAAGAATTCTTTTGTTTTGTAACTCTCGACCCTCAGGGGTCTCTATAAGTACTACCAATGCTTGTGAAAAGGGTAAGGTTTTTTGAGGTAAGGGCTCTACATTACCATCATTAACCAAAGTTGCATTGAAAAGTTCTTCGAGTTTTGTTTTTTGTTTTTCTTTTGTTTTCATTTTGTTATTTTTTAAAATTATAAATATTTTATTAAAAATGTCAATATTAAACTAATTTAATTAAAAATTGGCTATTTCCCATAATATTTTTGGATTACCTACTGCTGGTTGAATATGGTAAACAAGATGAACTTCGTTATATTGATTTTTAATAGTATTTGTCACTTTTTCCATATCTTCTGAATGATTTTTAATCCAACTACGAAGCCAAATATAGAAATAATCGAGTGTTTTGTTATTTCTTGGTGCATAATCACTTAATTCTTGTTCAAATAATCTATGTGTATAAAAATGATAAAGTAATTGCGCAAACACAATTGCGTCTTTTTGTTTTTTCTTTGAAGACTCAAAAAGAAATGATTCGAGACGATTATTTACATCTTCTGGGTATTCTATATTTTCAATAATTACTTCTTCTAGATTATAATTTAGTTCAATTTTTTTACTATTTACATAGTCAGATAAATCGTATTCAATCTGCATTAAAAATTCAAGATATTCATTACCATCTTTTTTATAATTATCTTCTACAAATTCATAATTTGTAGTATTAATTTTTGTAGAAAGATACTCATCTATAGGAATTTCATTTTGTTTGCAAAACTTTTCCTGTAACGGGCTTTGTTTTTTTAAAAAAGACAATTGTCTCTTAAAAACATTTTGTACATCGGGAGACGAAAGTGTATAATTTTTATTATACTCACTTTCTGTTTTTACTTGAACTAACCGTAAAATTTTTTGATCTGGTATTTCTTCAAAAAAGTCAATTGCATACATTGCGTCAGTTAAATTATTTAAACCTATTATGTGTTCTGGGTTGCTCTTTAAAATATTTTCAATTACCAATGCTTCTGTTGTTGCGCCATCTATCCATTTTTTAGTTTCTAAAGAATCAGGAAAACCAGAACGAATACTTCTCTGAATTTCAGCACGCGTACTCGAAAGACTACTTGGTGGTGCTAAAAAAAGACTTACGAGAAACTTTGTGAGATAATTTTGAACTGATGCTTTTTTATAGGCGATGGTACCACTTCGTTCACCTTCAATATCTTTTACTTCTGATAATAATTGATTAACGGTATTTATAGCATTTAAAGCAGTAAGATTGTTGACAGGAATAAATTCTTGGTCAATATTTTTTAAATCCTTTTGATCAATTTGTTCACCTAAACCATTTTGACTGCCTTTTCTTTTATTGATTCTTTCGTGAAAAAAATGTAACATTGTCATATATATACATTATACACCCCCTTGATTTCCTTGTCACCCACTGCTATAGTGCCCGTATTCCCCCTTGTAGTTCAATGGATAGAACAGGAGACTTCTAAGCTCTTAATCGAGGTTCGATTCCTCGCGAGGGGACAATTTATGCTATACTTTCAGTATTATCAGTTTTAATATTTTAAGAATATGTTTAATTCAATAGAAAAGGAACCTAGAATAATTAATCAGAATGAACCTATAGATACAGGAGAAGATTCTGTAAAAAATGAACGTGCTGCTGATCTTACAAAAGAACAAATGGATGGAACTACTTACTTTGATGAAAACGAATCTCGTGAGGGTGGTAGCACGATTGACGAAGCAACAGGAGAATCTTATAAAAACGATGCTGACATGGATACGGAATCACCTGAAATGTCTACGGTATCATGGGAGCCAAAGAACTTTGACGACCTCGAGGATGACAATGCAAAACTGCTCCGTGAAAAATTCAAAAATCACCCCGAAATACTCAAGGAATTGGGACTTGAATAAATACTTGACTTTTTATTTAATTGTAGTATTGTTATAAAAAATAAAATAAATGAACTCACTATCAATAAGACTTGCAAAACTTACTAATGTCGAACTACAAAAATTATGTGGATGTAGTGTGTGTGATTGCGAACTTTCGCAAGATACCTACCATAAAGGGTGTCACACTTTTGGATTGTTTGACCAGGAGGGCGATCAAACAAATTCTACGGAATCTGGTGGACTCTATGATGAGTCAAGGGGTCCGACAGGAAAAAGTAAGGAAAAGACGATTTCCGGTTTTTTGATTTATGACCCAAACGAACCCGAAGAAGAGGTCAACATTATGGACCTAATTGAGTCTATGTAATAAAAATTCTAAAAATAAAAGCCTTGTATTCACAAGGCTTTTTTGTGCTTGCATTTTTCTAAAAATTCGGTAATATATATTTTATACCACCTGCGGAATTAGTTCAATTGGTGGAGGTGCCGTATGTGCAGTGCACATACAAACTATTTACACAACAAAAGTATTTATATAATTACCAATACCTGCGGAATTAGCTCAGTTGGTAGAGCAACTCATTTACACTGAGAAGGTCAGGGGTTCGAGTCCCTTATTCCGCACAAAACAAAAAACCACTATATAGTGGTTTTTTGTTTTCGAGAATTAATTTTACGCGAAGCTCTTTTTAGTTTTTCTGATTCAATCACTTGAATAATTTTATCTAACTTTTCATTTTCAATACGAGCAATCGCGACCTGTAATTCTTCGATTTCCTGTTTTGCAAGTAAGTTTGTTTCATAGTCTGCATACGCATGAATACGATCACGATCTGCTTGTCTATTTTGCGACATCATAATAATAGGAGCCGCATAGGAAGCTTGGGTAGAGAAAAGCAAGTTGAGTAAGATAAATGGATATGGATCCCACCCCTTTTGAAAAGCAAAGAGATTGAGAATAATCCAAACAACGACAAATATAGTCTGAATAATGATAAATTTCCATGAACCCATAAATGATGCCACCCAATCAGCCGCACGATCCCCTACCGTTCTTTTTTCTAAATCTCTCCTGTGCCAATTTTTTCGAGGAATACTCATATATTATTCAGCAAGATAATGCATTGCTGTACTCATTACGGGTAAATAAACGGGAACCAAATCTATAGGAATTTGCAATAGTACTTCTTCATCAATAAAATCAAAAGGAATAACATCGATGGTTCTCATAATCGTATTTGTTTTAATTCCTAAATATTGAGCAATCCCGGAAATACTCACCCCGATTCCATAGAGATAAAAATATTCAGGTTGTATATGATAAAAATTATGCTCATAGTATTCTTTTGAACACACTGATTTTACTTGCTCAATTCCTTGAACAATTGGTTTTATCGTCATAAATAGATTACTGAGCACATTTTTATCAGGATGACTATGTAGTATTCCGTATTGATGAATTATTTTTTCTGCCTCCGAACGAGAAACGGTAAGTGTATTTTGAAGTGTCTGAATAATATGTTCACCTCCTACAGGAACCATGGTAGATGCAATAATATTTCCAGAACGAACAATACTAATATTAGTTGTATGAGTTCCAATTGAAATCATTCCGTACATTTCTTGTTGATGAATCGATTTTGCAATTCGATGTAAAGCAAAACTAGAAATATCAATATGATCAATAGTAAATCCTGCAGATTCAAAAAGATGTGGCACATGCTGAAATTGTTCTGGACGAGCAATAGCAACATGTACATGATACCCTTCTGGAGTTTCTTCTAAAATATCATAATCAGCAATGGTGTCAGAATCAGTGAAGTTTTCATGTTTGATTAATAGATCTGCAAGATATGATTCTATTGTTTTACGAAAATCTTTTGATGTTCCTAGGATATCTTTATGTACAAAGGTGTGGAATACAGTCACATAGGTATCTGGAACAACAAGGTGAATATTATGCATATGAAACTTGTTTCGTATTTCTTTTAATCGCAAAACAAGATGTTGTGCATTGATGAACTGGTTATTTTGTTCATACACCTCATCAGGGATTCGTTCACTGAAAAAATTTTTTAGTGCTACTTTTTTTCCATTCTTTTCAATACTAAAAAAACGAATAAATCGATCGTCGATCATGCACGCAGTTGAGTAATTTGTTTTTGAAAAAGAAAACATAGATATTATTAGTATAGCATTACAAAAAATTTATACAATTAAAAAATACACAAACCTGTGTATTTTTTATAAAAATTTTTATCAAAAATTTATCGAATTTTACTTCCCGCAGAAACCGGTTGTTCAGGGCACATAAATATTGGAACATCATCACCTACTGCCATGAGCATCCCGTAACTTTCTACTCCACGAATTGTTCGTGGTTCCAAATTCACAACATACAACACCTGTTTCCCAATTAAATTTTCATATTCTGGATAATACTCACGAATACCAGAAACGATTTGCCGTACCGGAACAATTGTTCCGTCAGATAATGTAAAATCTTCTGTTTTTAATTCTTCCGTAAATTGAATCAAGCATTTTAATAATTTATCCGCACCCTCTACTGGTTCAATATGCCGGATAATCCCCACGCGCATATCTAATTTTTTAAATTCATCATAGGTAATATATTCCATATGTAGCCACTGTAGCATAAAAACCTCTGTGTTTTAAGTAAAATTGACAAATTTGTATCTGTAGGTATAGTAAAAAATAATACTGTTCACCAATTAAAAAAATAATATGAAAGAAAGCCTTTTGAAACAAATTCAAATCAAGGCAGGCCGAAAAGCGGTCTCTAAGTTTTTTTTGTTTTCAATATTTATTACACTGGTTATATATCTCGTATTTCCTGTGGGAAAGATTTTTTTAACTACAGTGATTGTGTGTATTTTTTTGATTTCTTTTTTTGTATACAAACAAGGGAAATATAATCGAAAATCTGCACGAGAACTTATTCTCAAAGAGATCCGCAATTGCACAGCAATGATCTATTTTTGGGAAAGGGAAATAAAAAAACACCCAATTATTGTTCAAGAGCTTACGGAAGAATTAGAGTTGTACATTAATTCTCTCAAGGAAAAAACTATTCTTGAAAGAAAAATAGCTTTGGAAGTTTTCAGAAAAAATAACGATCCGAAGTTAACTCTTAAAACTCGATCGGGACTAAGGGTAGACATAAACTTGCAAGATCTCGCAGATTCTGATTTGGATAAAATTTTTGAAAAGAAAACAAAAGATTTGCAAGTCCGACTAAGAAACATGGAGCGAATTGCAAATGATTATTGTGTGCAAGAAAAAGAAAAAATGAGGGGGCTCAAAAACCTACTCGAACAACTAGAGCATAATTATCCTTGATTATGCTCTTTTTTGTCGCTTATCCAAAAATCGCTGTAAAATACTCGCTGCTGCCTGCGCATCAATTGCTGTATCCTTTTTTTGCACCTTGCGTTCCCGACTAATTGGTTTTTCGATACTTTTTGTAAAATCAAAACTTTTCAAAAAATGTGAAGTGAATCGCTCGTCTTCTAATTCAACTGTAATTCCTGATAATTTTTGAAGTTCTTCCACAAACACATCAATGTCATCCATAACCACATTACGATTCCCTGTTTGATCGAACGATCTTCCAACCACAATACCCTGAACAGATTCTTGTTGTACAATTTCTAAAATTTCAATAAAAAGATTTTGAGAATTTTCTAACACCTTTTTAGGGAACGCGATGGTTCCTCCGTCATCAGACACTGCAATCCCTACGCGTTTCATACCATAATCAATTCCCATATATTTCATAGAGTGACTATACCATAAAATACAGGGAAAAACAGGCCAATCATACTACTTGTTTTTTTTCATTTTTTTTGCTAGAGTGTCAAAGTCTAATGCAATACGGAGGCGTGGATGAGTGGTTTAAATCAACAGTCTTGAAAACTGTCGTGCTGAAAGGTACCGTGAGTTCGAATCTCACCGCCTCCGCATAAGTTCCAAACGCATTTTTGGAGTAACAATTCGGTCAGCGCGAAGCGCTGGCTGTTTTGTATTTCCCCCGCCGAACCCAGCATCCGCAAGCATTTTCCACGCTCCGCGTAGCTCAAAAAGTACGGTTCGATCCTTAATTTGGAAGTTCGAACCGACTTTTTTGAATAAATGAAGTTTCTCTTCATTCATACCCTCGTTTGCCAATTCCATATTGTATTTCAAAAACTTTTCGGTAAGTTCGAACC
>CAZDPR010000008.1:0-24709 GCA_964507625.1 uncultured Candidatus Saccharibacteria bacterium | reverse complement strand
CCCGGGATCGCCCTGTCGACCTGATCGTCCTCGTAACTGATTATCAATTCGACGCGCTTCGTGGCGTTCTGTACCGATTACATATAATCCTCCTAACCGTACTACTTCTTCATATTTTTCTCGATCAAAAGGAACTCCACCTAATTTAATATCTACCCCTCGTCCTGCCATATTAGTTGCAATTACCACAGATCCTTTTTTACCAGCGTTCGCAATAATTTCTGCTTCTCGTTCGTGGTTTTTAGCGTTTAATACTTCATGAGGAATTCCTTCACTGGTAAGATATACCGATAATAATTCATTTTTTTCGATTGATGCTGTACCGATAAGTACTGGCTGTCCTGTTTCATGAATGCGTTTTACATCACGAGCTAATGCCTTAAATTTTCCTTGTTCTGTTTGGAAAATTAAATCATTCAAATCTTTTCGGACAATAGGTCGATGGGTTGGAATTTCGGTAACTTCCAGTCCATATACTTTCAAAAATTCTTCACGAGAAGTTGCCGCGGTTCCTGTCATACCAGCAATTTTTTCATATTGCTTGAAATAATTTTGATAAGTAATTGATGCAATAGTTCGAGATTCTTGTTTAATTTCAACCCCTTCTTTTGCTTCAATTGCCTGATGGAGACCATCTGACCAACGGCGACCTTCCTGAATACGCCCAGTAAATTCATCTACAATGAGCACTTCACCTCCACGAACAACATATTCATGATTGTTATGGAATAGTGCATGCGCACGAACCGCAGTTTCAACATGATGTACTAATTGCATATTTTCTGCAGTGTATAAATTGTCAATATGGAGCAATTGTTCAATACGAGTAATTCCGTGATCAGTGATTTGAATTGCTTTTAATTTTTCATCAACGGTATAATCAGTTTCTTTGTGAAGCTGAGTAGCAATTTTTGCACACATTTTATACAAATCATCTGCTCGGTCAGCGGCAGCCGACAAAATCATTGGAACACGAGCTTCATCAATTAACACACTATCTACCTCATCAACAATTGCAAAATAGTGACTTCGTTGTACCAAATTTTTTGGATCCTGCTCTGTATTGTCACGTAAATAATCAAAACCAAACTGCACATTAGTACCATAAGTAATATCGCAATTATAGGCATCTTGTTTTGCAATAGGTCGTAAATATTTTTCAAACACCTTGTATGATTGTGCTTGATCTTCTGATTCCGTTGGTTCTCCATGAGTTGGATCATATTGATAACATCGATTTTGATCATTAATTACCCCAACTGTCATTCCTAAAAAGTCATACACTTGCCCCATTGCTTCTGCGTCACGACGAGCCAAATAATCATTTACTGTAATAACATGCACCCCTTTCCCAGTAAGTGCATTTAAATACACCGGAAGTGTTGCTACTAATGTTTTCCCTTCTCCAGTTCGCATTTCAGCAACACGCCCCTGATGGAGCGCAATTCCCCCTAAAATCTGCACATCATAATGACGTTCATTACGTGTACGTCGAGAAGCCTCCCGAACTAATGCAAATGCTTCAGGAAGTAATTCATCCAGGGTTTCGCCAGCAGAAAAACGAGCCTTAAGTTCCAAGCTTTTTTCTTTGCATGCCTGATCAGTTAACTGTTGGTACTGTTCTTCAAATTTATTTACTGATTCCAATAAGGGAATAATTTTTTTTAAATAACGACTGTTATCGCTTCCAAATATTTTTTCAAATAATGACATAACTTTTAAAAGTTCCCAGATTACGAACCCCACCTGATTGCAGAAACGTCGATTGGGTAACTCTATCTACCAGAATACCATATTTTATCAAATTGGGTACTGTACGAATAAAATACTCTGTGTCAAAAAACACTACCTAAAGGTAGTGTTTTTTATGCAGAAAAATTATTTTTTCTTTGCAGTTTTTTTAGCAGCTTTTTTAACTACTTTTTTAGTAGCTTTTTTTGCAACTTTTTTAGTAGCCTTTTTAGCCGCTTTCTTCTTGATTGCCATAAGAAGTTCACCTATAGGTGTGAAATTATCTCGATGATTCGACCGACGATAGTGTGAGGTCTCGACTCATCATTATCATACTTAATCATCTATACTTATATTATCATCCAAGTAAAAAAACTTTTCAATATTTTTTTATGATAAAAAATAATAAAACTGTGGATAACTTTTTATTTTTAATTCTCTTTTTCGTGCGAATAGTAGACATATAAAAACTATTATGCTATCATTTTTCTGTATGAAACTATTACTCATTACCCAAACAATTGACGCATGTTCAAATCAAAAACGATTAGAAATTTTAAAATTTCTCAAAAACAAAAAATATGGGAGCGTTTCTGAAATTGCAAAAGGTATTAACCTTTCGGTGAAATCAACATCGAAACATCTTGCAATTCTCCATGTGCGACACATTATTAAACGGGAACAGGAAGGGACGATTGTTTACTATGCACTGAATCGACCATTAAACCCGATAGTAAAAAATATTGTAACTCTACTCTAAAAAAATCCCCTTCAAGGGGATTTTTTTATTGTTTCAAGTTATCCGCACAAGTGGTCAACGGGTGCGGGCTCCAAACAAACGTTTTATGTGAGTGCGAGCCGTTGACCACTAGAAGCGGACAACTTCGCACTCACAGTATATCAGGAGTATTTTAAAAAACAAGTTTTTTATTTCAATAAAAAACTTGACTTATTTTTTGATTATGCTATACTCTGATTGTGAGTGAGGGTTCCAAAAGGAATTCTTTACGATATTCAACAAACGTTTTCTAGGACTGTCGCCGCAAGGCGGCTTTTCTAGTTCTCTATTATTCTATTTTTAATAAAAAAACAACTCATAATGAGTTGTTTTTTTATAAATCTATTTTTTAATCATCAGATCGAAGATCATCCAATGCTGCATCCATATCGCTCGCTGAAACTCCAGCAGGTCGATTCAATGGTTCGTTAATTTTCATGTTTACACGCGCATTGTGTTTCATTCCAGCTACGCGTAATAATGTTCGAATTGCTTTTGCAGTTGCACCTTTTCGTCCAATAATTTGCCCCATATCTTTTGGGTTTACATCAAGTGTCATGAGTACTCCCATTTCATCAATAGTTTTTGTAACTTTTACATCATCTGGATTATCTACCAAACCTTTTACAAGCGTTTCTAAATAAGTAATAACTGAATCATTCATATTAGTTCAATTCTGAATTATCTGATAAACGGACCGTGGAAACATATTCACCAGTCTTAAATGTCATACTATCATAGTAAAAAAACTATGCAATCGTGACAAATAAAAAATTTATTTTCTATTATAAATTAATAAATATAAAAAGCTTTTCAAAAGCTTTTTATATTACGCCTCACACCCTACACAAATAGCATCAGACACCATGGTTACTTTTGGTTTTTTTGTATCCATTTCTTGCAATTTTTTCCGGCCAAACTGTTGTGCTGCATTCATACTGTGTTGATAATAAAGTGTTTTTACTCCTTTTTCCCAAGCATGTAAATAAAGCGCATTTAATTCTTTTGCTGAAATTGTCGGATCGATCATAATATTTAATGATTGTGCTTGGTCAATATACTGCTGACGATCAGCCGCTTGATCAATAATTGCAATTTGATCAATTTCACTAAATGTTCTAAATACTCGTTTTTCATGTGCAGTCAAACCTTCGAGATGTTGTACTGAACCATCATTATCACGAATACTATTCCAAATTTCAGGTGTGTTTAATCCTTTTTCTGTTAACAATGCTTCAAGTGTTGGATTTTTAATAGTTACTTTCATTTTATCAACATCTTTTACAAATGCGTTTGACATGAGTGGTTCAATACTCTGTGACACTTGACCTAAAATAAACGCAGACGATGTTGTTGGTGCAATTGCCAAAAGTGTTGTATTTCGTCGCCCATACCCTTTTAAAACTTCTGGTTCACCGTAATCTTTTGCCATTTGTACAGAAGCAGCATATGCTCGTTCTTTGATAGTCGCAAAAATTTCTGTATTCAATCGAATTGCTTCAGGATCATCAAATGCTAAATTATTTTCTTGGAGAAATGTGTGCCATCCTAATACCCCGATTCCGAGCGCTCGATGTTCTTTTGCAAATTTATACGAACGTTGCATAAACTGAAACGCTGATTGTTTAAACGAATCCTCACTATCTCGATAACTCTCTAATCGGATCATAAAATCACTAATAACCGTGTCTAAAAATAGTGCCATGGTTTCTACTGCGTCAGTATCTTTCCATTCATGATAATGACGGAGATTAATTGATGATAAACAGCATACAAATGAAATATCATCACTGGATGGTAGACAAATTTCTGAACACAGGTTACTGGCATGAATTTTCATGCCTTTATCTTTGTATACATCAACAGTATTATTATTCACTGTATCTCTAAACAAAATATATGGGTATCCGATTTCTGTGCGTCGTTGAATTACTTTTGCCCAAATTCTTCGTTTTTCCGGATCACCATTCACCATATCCTGCAACCATGCATCTCCTACGGTTACTGCATACGTTGACTCTTGAATTGGGTGACCTTCTTTTCCAATGTTTAAAAATTCATCAATATCAGGATGTTCGATAGGTAAATAAGGTGCAAAATGTCCACGTCGAACAGAACCCTGACTCACAATATTGATCAAGTTATCAAATAGTTCCATAAAATGAACTGAACCTGATGAGTGACCATTGTCCTTGATCAGTGCTCCCCGGGGACGCAAATCACCAAAGTATCCTGAGGTCCCCCCTCCAAATTTTGTCATCATTCCCACTTCTGCATGGGTATAGAGAATCCGTGACATATCATCAGCAACATAGCTCCCGAAACAGCTAATCGGTAATCCGCGCTCCAACCCATAGTTAGACCAAATCGGTGATGCAAGCGAATAAAATCCACGTGACATATAATCATAAAATTTATCAGCGAATCCGGGTTTATTCAAATATTTTTCTGCAATTTCTGCAATTTCACGAATACGATCTTCTGCGGTGATATCGCCGACAAGGTAGCCTCTCGATAAAAAGGCTCGACTGTTTTCATTTAACCAATACATATGTTTATTAAAATTAAAGAATGAATAATATTAAAAGAGGTCATCACCTGTGATACTTTTACTCTTTTTGTTGTAGTTAATTGATTTTTTATTGAAGAAATCACCGTGTTTAGTAGCAATTACTTCGTCATAAAACCATTCAGTTTTTTGAACCAGTTCTGGGTTGGTGGTAAATATTTTTGGAACACCAACACTTTCTAATGAATTATTAAATCGTTGTTTAATAAACTCTACAACAACATCTTTTGATAGGAAATCCAATTCACCTTTTTCAAAAATCCAATCTACTACTTGTTGTTCTGCGGCAAATACTTCTTGACAAAGTGTCGTTACTTCTTGTTCAAAAGCCTCATCAAACCAATCAGGGTGCTCCTGTTTAATAATACTAATTAAATCAATACCAAAAAGTCCATGAATTTGTTCTTCTTTTGAGGTTGCTTCTACAGCATTAGACATCCCTTTAAAAAGGTTTTTGAACTTATTAAATGACATGATGATCAAAAACTGAGAAAATAACGACACATGTTCCAAAAAGAGTGAGAAAAATAAAACTGACTGCATATATTCACGATTGTCTTCGCTCCGTGCAGTGATCAATGTTTTTTCAATATAATGGACACGATTCATGAGTGCTGGAATTTTATCAATCGCATGAAATGTTTCATTGAGACCAAGAAGTTCCAATAGATGAGCGTATGCATCAGTATGACGAACTTCACTTTCAGCAAATGTTGCGCCTACTGCACCGATTTCTGGTTTTGGTAATCGTTTATAAATATCTCCCCAAAATGTTTTTACCGCAACTTCAATTTGCGCAATAGCTAACATTGCATTTTTAATTACATTCCGTTCTGATTCAGAAACATTCGTTTTAAAATCTTGGATATCACTGGTAAAATTAAATTCTGTATGCACCCAGTATGAATGACGAATAGCGTTTACATATTCGTATAATTCAGGGTATTCATAAGGTTTTAAATATAACCGCTTTTTGAAAATATCTCGTTGTCGTTCCTGGTTTCTTTTTTCCCGATACAAAATATATGCTTTTGCCACCTCAAAATCACCTCGTTCTGCAATTGTTTTTTCTACTAAATCTTGTACTACCTCTACATCAGGCAGGGTTGTTTCGTCATAAAATTCTTCAAGTCTTTTAATTACCACATCAACGAGTGAGGTAATCCCTGCAGTATCGATCGGAACCTGCGTTGCTGAATATGCTTTTTGAATAGCTGTTTCAATACGAAAACGATCAAACGGAACAATTGATTCGTTTCTTTTTTTGATAAGGGTCAACGTCATAAGAGTTACAAAAAGTTAAGCTGATAATTTGTTTTATTAATGATGTATTTTATTATATCGCCTTATACCGAAACATACAAAGAAATAGTAATCAAATAAACTACCAGAAGACAAAAAAAGTCATTTGTAAAAGTGTGCACAAAAAAAACTTGATATCATAACTGTATATCAAGTTATCCACATTGTTCACCTTTACAGAAATAGATTTTATTCTCGAATAATTACTTTTGACCCTAAAAATAATCCATGTTTATCCGCAGTGTTTGCAGGAACCTCTAAAACAAAACGAGATTTTGCGCTTGGGCTAAAAATCTGTGGATAAGTTTCAGGCGATATGTTTATTTCTCTGTGGATAATTTCCAAATTTTCATCTAACCACAGTATGTCAATTGAAATTTGCATATCTTTCATCCAAATTCCATGATAATCATCTTCGGGAAACACAAACCACATACCCTGATTATCTGGAAGTTCTGAAACAACTGAAAGACCTTTTTTTCTTTCATTGTCAGTATGAGCAACAAATGCAGTTATTGTATTTCCTTGTGATGATTCAATGGTAATTTTTTCTTGAGTCATTACATATGGGTTATGGACACGCTTTGTAATTCCGTAAAAAAAGAAAAAAATAACACCTATCACAATACCTGCAATGCTAAAAAATTTCATACCCACACTATATCGAAAAAAATAAAAACATGCTATACTCCACTTATATGAACACACTCACTAAAGAACTATTAGGAACTCTTCGATCAATCGGAATTGCTCTTGCCATTGTTTTTTTTATTCGTATTTTTATTTTTCAACCCTTCCTGGTAAGCGGTGAATCAATGTATCCAACATTTAATAATGGCGACTATCTAATTGTAGACGAAGTATCCTATCGATTAAAAGAGCCTCAACGTGGGGACGTGGTTATCTTTAAATATCCAGAAAACCCAAAACGATTTTTCATTAAACGAATCATCGGTCTTCCAGGAGAAACAATTATTTTTAAAAATAATGAAGTCTACATACAAACCAACAGCTCTGCCGACATGATAAAATTATCAGAACCCTATATCAACCAAATTACTATCCCTATTAATACTACCGAACAAAAAATTGACCCTGATAATTATTTTGTTATGGGAGACAATCGCGGATTCAGTTTAGATTCTCGAGCATGGGGACAATTACCGAAAGAAAACATTGTCGGTATTGCAGGACTACGACTCTTTCCTTTATCAGCTATTGAATATCGACCAGGAGCATTGTCTCATTTTGAAAACAAGGAGTAAATTTTCCTTGTTTTTCTTTCGTTTATTTTATGGTATACTCCGACCATATGCCAAAAAAATCTACTGAAAAATCAGAAAAATCGAGCTCTCAAGGAGAATTGCAATCACCAAAAGGAATGCGCGACCTGTTTGGTCAGGATTACTACCGATGGCAAGGACTCATTGAAAAAGCACAGGAAGTCGCTGTTTACTATGGTTTTGAACCCATTCGAACTCCTCATTTAGAAGATGTTCGAGTATTCGAAAAAGGGCTCGGTACAGGTACTGACGCCCTTGAAAAAGAAATGTACGCTCTCAAAACTAAAGGGGGCGACCATCTAGCACTTCGTCCAGAAGGCACTGCTGCAATTATACGAGCTTACATTGAACACGGTATGAGAAATCTTCCTCAACCAGTATCACTGTATTATAGTGGATCTTTTTTTCGTCACGATAAACCACAACGAGGACGCTATCGTGAATTACAACAGTTTGGACTTGAAATCATTGGTACAGAAAAATCTATCGCTGACGCTCTCATTATCCAAACTACCGTGAAAATTTTAAAAGAATCTGGATGTAATTCTATTATTGTGGATATTAATTCTATTGGCGATAAAGAATCCAGGACTGCGTATGTAAAAGCGCTCACAACTTATTACAAAAAACATGCGTCCAACCTCCCTGTAATTGATCGGGAGCGTCTCAAAACTAACCCGCTCCGTATTTTGGATTCCAAAGAACCAAAAACTATTGAAATCAACGAAGACGCACCAGATTCTCTTTCTTTCCTCACTCCACCAGCAAAAAAACATTTCAAAGAAGTATTAGAATATTTAAACGAAGCAGAAATTACCTATCGAATTAATAAAAACCTTGTCAGAGGACTTGATTATTATAATCACACTGTTTTTGAAGTAATTGACCAGGAAGAAGGTTCTGATACTCATGGACTCGCTCTCGCCGGAGGAGGTCGTTATGACGGACTTGCAAAACTCCTTGGTTCTAAAAAAGAAATTCCAGGAGTAGGATCAGGAATTGGTATTGATCGGATTCTCGATTCGTCTTGGTGTAAAAATCTTTCACCGCGTATTATGGGGGAACCAAAATTCTACTTGATTCAATTAGGATTTGAAGCAAAAATGAAAACACTCGCCATTCTCGAAGTATTACGAAATGCAAAATGCCCAGTATACCAATCTATTTCAAAAGATAAACTTGGTTCACAATTAGCTGTCGCAGAAAAAATGAATGTGCCTTATGTAATTATTTTTGGACAACGCGAAGCAATGGATGGAACCGTTATCATTCGAAACATGAAAGACCGATCTCAAGATACAGTTAAAATTGAAGACTTGCCTAGCTATATTAAAAAACTGAAATAAAATACGCTCGTAACGAGCGTATTTTATTTAAACTGGAAAAAAAAGTAAAAATCAGTATACTCAACCATAATGAACAATCATATTCATATCTACCAAGAACCAGATCCCGTTCTCCGAAAACGCTGTTCTGAAATAGTACCAGAATCAATATCGACTGCAAAAATACAGAAAATTATTACAGAAATGAAGCAAGCGTTGATGGAATCAGGTGACGGCGTTGCTATTGCAGCACCTCAAATCGGATACAATGTGCGTATTTTTGTAGTTGCAGGGTATATTTTTGATCATGTAAATAATTATCACGGATCAGTAAAAACTCCTGATAAAGTGTTTATTAATCCAGTTATTATCAAACAAGGGAAAGTTTTGAAATCAATGCGTGGCGAAGGATGTTTGTCAGTTCGATTTGTGTACGGAACTACGAAACGATACAATGAAATTTCTGTACGAGCATATAATGAACATGGAAAAGAATTTACTATGACTGGAAAAGGACTCCTCGCACAAATATTCCAACACGAAACCGATCATTTAAACGGAATATTATTTATCGATCATGCAAATGACATTCGTAAAATGGAACCTGATGAACAGGCAGATTATGAACGAGAATTAGCACGAATGAAAAAAGAACGCATGACACAATAAGTTAATTCTATCTCACAAAAAATGCATTTTTGGCTTGTCATCCTAAACTTGATTCAGGATCCAGAATATAATTACTAAAACTCTGGATTCCGGATCAAGTCCGGAATGACCGCAGAAAGACTATTCACAAAAAAAAATATATATATATATATCTCTTATGAACAATCTTTCCTTTATTTTTATGGGAACCCCTGATGTGGCCGTAGAAAGCCTGGAAAAGCTATTTGCATCAGGATACATCCCAAAACTCATTATCACCGCCCCAGACCGTCCTGTGGGGCGTGGTTTGGTCATGACGCCTCCACCGGTAAAAATCTGGGCAGATGCACATAATATCAAAACCATACAACCAGAAAAAATCACTGATGACGTTATCGCAGCAATTGCAGAATTACAACCGGAGCTTTCTATTGTGGTTGCCTATGGGAAAATTTTACCTGAAAAAATTATCAATCTCCCAAAATTAGGAACATTGAACATTCACTATTCCCTCCTCCCTCGATTCCGTGGAGCCAGTCCGGTAGAATCGGCAATTCTCGCCGGTGACACAGAAACAGGGGTCGCTATCCAATCCATGGTATATGAATTGGATGCGGGCGATATTTTAACCATTGCAAAAACACCAATTCATCCTGATGAAACTGCTCCAGAACTCCGCGCCCGATTATCAACACTGGGTGCAGATACATTGGTAAATACAATCAATAACCTGGAGGAACAACTACAGAACAAACAACCTCAGTCCACTGATGGAATTATCAAGTGTGGCAAAATTAAAAAAACTGATGGTGATATTACTGATGATAACGATGCGGTGCGATGGAATAAATATCGCGCGTATTATGGATGGCCAGGAGTATATTATTTTGATGAGAACGGAAAACGTGTAAAAATCACCAAGGCACGATTTGAAAATGGAAAGTTTATTATCGAACGGGTTATTCCTGAAGGGAGGGGTGAAATGAAATATTCTTAATATCAAAAAAACTCTGCCTATCGTGCAGAGTTTTTAAGTTCAAAATACACAGATTCAAAGAAGTTATAAGCCTATAAATGCAAATTTCTACTTGCGAGACTGAAACACAAAACGATCGTTACTGTTCCACTTGTGGTCTAAGTAACCATAAGAGTTGCTGAGCCGCGATACGGAATCGAGCTGATTCACATAGAACAGTGCCAGGTAGCCGCCTGCGACAGGCATAGGATCCATAGCAATTAGTAAATATTCACCATTTGGTTGATCAGTATACTGCAATCGCAATTCTGGTCCTACCTGGGGTGGGCAGAGTTTGAGTCCTAATTGTTGAGCTTTTTCTTTGATTTCTGCATAGGTTGCTCCGCCTGAAAATCCTAGTTGTTCTACCGTAAATGATACAAGATTGATTGGTTCAGATTCTGGTACTACCGGCATTTGTTGCATCATGTATTTTGCATAATCTGAAATAGTGTATCCCAATGCAGTAATTGATTGTTCGTATTGTTCAGGTGTTTTTGATGTAAGTTCAATGGTTTTTCTGAATATTTTTTTGTCTGGAAATGATTCGTACAGATGTTCTACGGTATCAGGGATGTGATGCATGATATCGGGTGACCAGGGACCGATGTAGGCAACCGTGTTTTCATTCACCTGCTCTATTGATGTAGCTATTTGATAAGGAGTACAGTTGAAAATAATTGGGAGGTCTTCGTCTACATTACGAACTTCACGGAGAGATTTTTGTATTGTTTGAAATTGAACTGGGGTTTTAAGTAATCCGTAAATACACTCTAGTTCTTTTTTACCAATGTTGTTAAAATCAACATTGTAAAGTAATTCAACATCTGATTGGGTATCACGATTTGATAAAATTTCTGCAATACGGGGGTCTTTTTGGTACCCGAAGCCTTGAATAGTTCCATTGATTTCATAGAGGAATGTGAGGTCGGATTGGTTGAGCTCTTGTCCTAATTTTACCTTGTTTTCAATACTGGTTAATTTTTTCATGTCTTCTGATTTTTTCTCGTAACTGGTACCATCAGGGAATTCTTTCATTTTTTCTTGTACAATAGGCGCGATAAATGGATCAAGGTTTTGTTGTTCTGCAATACCGCGGACTTCTGCAATACGGTCACCCTGCATACGAATAGCGGCACGAGGAATTTCCAAATCACCTTCTGATGTTTCAGAATAATAGACATAAAAATCACCATTTTGTAATTGGTTTTTAGCGGTTGATTCTCCTGCAGTACACCACCCTGTTCCATGACCCTGAAGCGATTGAACTAATGGCATATGATCAGATCCTTGATCGTATTTAATCCATGCGCCTTTGGTAATTGCTAATTGTTCTGCAGATGCTGGTGTTAATTTATCAATAGCCCATGCATATAGTTTTGCAAAATTTTCTGTTTCTAATACTTTTTCAAAATCTGTTTTTTCGTTATTTACTGATCTATCTTTTTCTGATTTTTGTATGGTTATTTTTTTCTCGAGTGCATCTAATACATACGCTAATGCTTCGCGATTAAGATCAGGAAATGGTTTTGTAGTTTCTTTGTTGCGACTGGTGAATTGCTTTTTTTCTTTATCGTACGCACCCATCGTTACCACGTTACGAATTGCAAAATATTTTAACCAGTCTGGATACGTAGCGTCTGACGACGCAAGATAGTCTACCCATGTATCCAGTGATGATTTTTGGTCTGCAATGATAACTTCTGCAAGTTGTTGTTTTTGTTCTGGTGAAATTTCCACATCACCATGTCCTTGTTCTCGTGCTAATCGTGCCTGATTGGCATAGTATCCATCAGGAATATTTTCTGGTTTAATAACAAAATTTTTATAGAGAATTCTTTTTAATGCATCAATTCCCTGCTGTCGATCTTGATCATTTTCACGATCTAAAATTTCTTTGAATCGATCTAAATATACTTGAATTTGATCAAGAGGTTTTTGAGTTACTTTTTCCCCGGTACGGAATTCTGATCGATATACAGTGTTTTTTACTTCAGGACTGTTATGAAGGTTGTATTTTTTCTTGAGAAAGTTTAGCGGGTTCTCCATATGTTTATTTTACCAAAACGGCAAAAAATACACAAATTACCCTTATTTTTCAATTATTTCCAGTAAAAAGTTACCTGGTAAAAACCACCTTTCGGTGGTTTTTATTCCTTAACCAATGTTGTAATAATGTTTTCCTTACTTCCTCCTACCTTTTTCCCAGGATTGAACACATACCCAGGATCAAAAACTTCCTTGGTTTTTTGGAATAACTGAATCATTTTTGGTGAGAATTGTTTATGGAGATACGGTGTGCGTACAATTCCATCATTATGTTCCCCAGTAATTGATCCATGGTATTGCGCAACCAAATCATACACCTCGTCAGATAATCGCAACACCATATCAGGTAGTGCTGGGTTTTTAAAATCAAGGAGTGGAATAATATGAAAATTCCCATTCCCCGCATGACCTGCAATCGTATAGATAAATTTTTCCCGATCCAGAATTGCCTGAATTTTGGGTAAAAATTCTGGCAAATGTTCTACGGGAACTACGATATCGTCAATAAACGGTGCAGTATGGAGACCTTTGACATGTTTACGCAACAAGTTAAAACTTTCCCGTCTGATACGCCAATATTTTTCTGCTTCTGCATGATGGAGTACTCGTGATGTATATCCAAACTGTTCATGGACTTGCTTTTTCAAGTCTTGCAATTTTTGTAATAATTCCTGTTGATCATTTCCCGTAACCTCGGTCATCAAGAGTAATTTTGGAATTCCTGTTTTGAGCATAATGAGACCTTCGGGAATAAATCGCAATCCTAACTGCAATCCTCCAATAATTCCTAATTGTTTCAAAAAATCAGCGAAGAACTTAAAAGCAAATTTCAAACTGTAATCATCAAAGGATTCAATACTGGTTGGACTGACTGTTTTACACAGATTCACCATATCTCCCAATTTTTTGAGATCTGGTAAAAATGTCACCATCATTGCCGATACTGGTTCCACAGGAACCAGCCTAATTTTCATTTCAGTTACAATTCCCAAAGTTCCTTGTGATCCTACCAATAATTGATTCAGGTCAAATATTTGCGTTTTTGGATTCCACACATTCCACAGTGCATATCCTGCAGAATTTTTTGAAACAATCGGTTTATTGTTCACAATTTCACCACCATTTTCCTGGATGAGTTGCCATAATTCACGATAGACTTTTCCTTCGTAGGTATCTTGTTTCATTTTTTCTTCTAATTTAGTGCGATTGAGCGGTTCTACAATATATTCATTTCCATCCAACAAAACAACTTTAGATGACAAAATATAGTTATGAAATTTCCCATAGCGGAGGGTTTTTTCGCCTGCACAATCGTTCCCGTACATACCACCCAATGCACACAATTCACGCGATGCGGTAAATGATGGAAAAATAACATTTTTTTCAAGTGTTTTTGGTTCAAAGTCACGATAGTAACACCCAGGTTGTACGATTGCATATTCTGGTGTTACCGCGATTACCTGGTTCATGTACCGTGTCGTATCCACAATAATCGATTCATTGATTGGCCCACCTGACATACAGGTTCCCGCTGCACGCATCGTAAGTGAAATTTGATCATCAAATGGTCGATCTTGGTTTTGCTGTTGCATCCAGGTAACCAACGCGCAAATATCTTTTGTGTTTTTTGGAAACACGACTAGTTCTGGAGCTATCTGAAACATACTCGCATCACGAGAATATTTTTGTAATACTTGATCAGTGTGTTCAATATCTCCAGTAAAAACTTTTTGTAACGAACGAATCATTGATTCTGTAAATTTCATATATTTGTAGTATAACAAAAGTTAGAGAGAAAACAAAAAAGCCGCGCATACGCGCGGCTTTAAAAATTTTTAGAGATCTACTTTCCAATTTTAACCCCTTTGGCCTTTTTGGCTTCCTGGGTCATTTTGGAAATTGTTTTTTCGGACACCTTGAGCTGACTCGTACTGCCACGAAACAGGTAGTCTTTGTCATCACTCAAGGGAACGGTTCCACTTAATGTCTTCGCCAGGACAAAAGCATTCTGACCATTTGGAATAAACGGTACAAGTCGGTCGTCTTTTGGATCAAATCTGATCCAGTAGATCTGGCCTTCTTTTTTTTCCAGGACCCCACGAGTTCCTGCTTTCACAAAGAAGTTCTTTGCGTCAGCAGACTTCTGCCTTTCGATTTCCCCTTTCTGATTCACCAAGAGGGTGTCCTGGTATTCAGAAAGAGTAAACGACATATCTGCAGAAGCATAATATTGCACCTGCATTTCTTGACTCGAGATTTTTTTCTCAATCCCCACAGTATAAGGAATGAGTTTCTTGCTGCAGCTGGAAAATAATAGAATTGTTCCTAATACTGCAAAAAATATTACTTTTTTCATAATTTTCAATTTTGTATATAATTATACAAATATTTATTAAATTGTCAAGTACTCTTCCCCATTTCTGTGATATAATAGAAAGGTATGAAAAACCCAGAAAAACTCTTTATTTTACCCTTTGACCATCGGTCATATTTTTTAAAAAAATCAGGTGTAATTGATCGTGAACCAACCGAATCAGAAAAAGATCTCGTACGCAATAACAAAAAACTGATCTATCGAGCATTCCAAAAATCTTTGGAATTAGGTATTCCCCAAGAATCCGCTGCAATCCTCGTTGACGATATTTACGGAAAAGAGATTCTCATTGACGCAAAACAACATGGATACACCACTATCCAAACCACCGAAATCAGTGGACTGGATTACTTTGCTTTTGAGCATGGTGATGATGCAGAAAATTTCTTGGTAGCAATTATGCCCCACTATGCCAAAGCGCTCGTGCGATTGGATCCACGAAACAATACAGTAACCGAACAAACATCAATTACCAACCTGAAAAAACTCAACGACATTTGTAAGAAAAATAATATTGGATTTCTCATTGAACCATTATTTTTCCCCAATGCAGACGACGTTGCAAAATTCGGAGATGATAAACGATTGTTTGATGAAGAGGTTCGTCCCGTATTGGTACAGCAATTAATGGATATATTATATGCAGAAAATATCCGTCCTGATATTTGGAAAATTGAAGGATTTTCACAATCAGAAAATTATCAATCAGTTGCAGACCATTTACACACCTTTGACCCTGATGCGCGCATTGTCATCCTCGGACGCAATGAAACACCAGAATTTGTTGCAAAATGGATTACTGCAGGAAAACCAGTTCCGTCAGTAATTGGTTTTGCAGTTGGGCGAACCGTTTTTGATGCAGTGCTCGACGATCATCAGTCAGGAACTATTTCTGAATCACAAGCAATTGAAAAAATTGCCCAGAATTTTTACCATTATTATCAACTGTTTACGGAATAGATGATTATATAAATAACCTAAGTCGAAAAATGTTCCTCTGTATTATTTTTTATCGAGCACTCTGTGCGAAACCGAAGTGTTAGCTGAGGGAATTATAAAAAATAATACGGAGGAATATTTGCAGACCCCTAATATTCTATGAAAGAAATTGATTTTTTAGCTATTGGAGATATTGTAACCGATGCATTTATTGAACTCATTGATGCACAAGTACACTGCAATATTGATAATGAAAATTGTATGATTAGTATGAAATTCGGAGATAAAATTCCCTACCGAGACGTAACCGTAGTTACCGCTGTTGGGAATAGTCCGAACGCATCCGTATCTGCTGCACGACTAGGACTCCGATCTGCGGTGATGACCCATGTAGGAAATGATGATTTTGGAAAAGAATGTCTCCAAGGATTACAAGACCGTGGCGTGATTACTGATTTTGTAACCACAGAAGAAGGTAAGAAAACGAACTACCATTATGTACTATCGTTCAATGCAGAACGAACGATTCTTATCAAACACGAAACGTTCACCTATAACCTCAAAAAACAAATTGGAGACACCATTCCAAAATGGGTATATTTTAGTTCCGTAGGAGAAAATTCAATGCAATATCATCACGACATTGCAAGTTGGGTAAAAGAAAACAATATCAAACTCGCCTTTCAGCCAGGAACATTCCAAATATCGCTCGGCGCAGAAAAATTAAAAGATATCTATGCATCATCTGAAATCTTTTTCTGTAATGTTGAAGAGGCACAAAAAATCTTGGGGACTGATTCTCGTGACGTAAAAGAACTCATGAAAAAAATGCACGGCCTTGGACCAAAAATCGTATCCATTACTGATGGACCAGCCGGTGCCTATGCATATGATGCATATAACGATGAATACTGGTTCCATCCGATTTATCCAGATCCAAAACCGCCCGTAGAACGCACCGGTGCTGGGGATTCATTCTCATCAACATTTACGGTTGCGATTGCGCAAGGTAAATCAGTCGCAGAAGCATTATCATGGGGACCAATTAATTCTATGAATGTAGTCCAACATATCGGAGCACAAGCAGGATTATTAACCAAGGAAAAATTAGAAGAATATCTCGCAAACGCACCAGAACACTACAAACCACAGAAAATATAAAAACACCTTTATGGTGTTTTTATATTTGACAAAATAAATTATTATGATAATATATAAAAAATTATGACCATGGATAAAGATTTAGAAGACCTCATCAAAAAAATTGAGCAAGAAAACGAAATTCAGATTAATAAAGAAAAATTACAAATTCCAACTAGTGAAGAATTAGTAAAACTCTTCGCAGAATACGGGTCACACTTTTATGATGATGAATGGGAAGAAGGCGTTTGTTTTTCTAATTTCAAAGATGGTTTTTACCTTGCAAAAATTTTTAACACTATTGGAAAATAAAAAGTGCCGAAAGGCACTTTTTTTAATTTTTCAACAACGCTTGCACTCGTTCTTCTACTGGTGGATGAGTCATAAATAATTTATGGATTCCCTTTACTCCTGCAAATGGATTTGCAATAAATAAATGTGCTGTTGCATCACTCGCCTTTTGCATTGGTCGACTATATGCATGAATTTTTTTCAAGGCATTTGCTAGCCCTTCTGGGTATCGGGTCATGAGCGCTCCGGTTGCATCTGCAAGGAATTCTCGTTTGCGAGAAATTGCTAATTGAATGAGTACTGCTGCAATCGGTGCTAATATCGAAAGAATAATACCAATAAGGATAAAAATTCCACCACCATTGTTTTCCCGATCTCGAGAACCAAACCACATCGAATGCATGAAAAAATCTGCAACAATAGAAATAAATCCAACTAATACTACCACGACCGTTGAAAGTAAAATATCGCGATTACCGATATGGGCAAGTTCATGTGCAACAACACCTTCTAATTCTGATCGGTCTAATAATTCTAATAATCCGGTCGTAAACGCAACTGCTGCATGGTCCTTATTCCGTCCTGTCGCAAAAGCGTTGGGTGATCGGTCTGGAATAATATACACGCGCGGTTTTGGAATCCCTGCAGTGATTGATAGATTTTCAACAATACGATGGAGTTCTGCATATTGCCGAGAATCTGCAGGAACTGCTCCAGTAGATTTAAGTGCAATTTTATCAGAATACCAATACGAAACGATATTCATAATAATTGAAAAAGCTACAAAACCATACAAAATGAACGGGTTTTGGTATATTTGAGAAAACACAAAACCAATACCAATAACTACAACAAAAAATATGGTCATGAGTAGCCATGTTTTCCAAATATTATTATCTTGTTGTGTATACAATGTCGCCATAGATACATTGAGTATATCAAAAAACCACCCAGAAATCCAGGTGGTTTAATAAAACTTGTAATATCGATCATGCGAACCTTCTAAATGACCAGTTTCCAATGAGTACCCAGTATTACTATTATTTTTTAATTCACCTTTTGGATTCCCGTGTACTTCTTCAAAAAAATCTATCCATTCTTGATTTACTTGTAACGCGGTTACATAATCAAAATTTTCTGGAAAAGTTCCGCGAAAATTTTTAATATCAATCACTGAAGCAATACGTTCCTTTTCAACAGTTTCTAAATATGTTTTAAAACCTTTAATATATTCTTGCATCTCTCGTCCTTGAACACCTAGTTTTTCTTGAGAGACAATGATAAGAAATATAACAGAACCAATAATACCCGATGTACCGATTATTTTACTATCATTAAATAGTAGAACAAGAGAAAAAACCAAGAAAAACAAACCAATACATTGAATTATATATTTTTTTGAATTTTTTATTATTATCCCTTGTGATAAAGAATTGTTTTCTAAAATTTTAGAAAACAATAACAAATCTTTTGAAGATAATAAAAATTGTTTTTTATTATCATTCTGAAATAAAAAATTAAGAAGCTCTTTTTCATCATTAAAAAGAGTATTATTATTTTCTATAGTTTTCTCCAAAAAACATTTTGGCTGAATTGTTTTATCACCTGAAAATTCTGGGTTAATTTTTATATATCCTTTTATTGCGAGTGAGATTAACCCAGAATAGATGGTAACTGGTGAAAAGAGAGATCGACTATGAATTACTGATGATACCATTGCAGAAATATTTTTTGGCGGTTCATACTGAGTAATAATTGGTTTATTTATATCCATACTTTAATTATACAAAAAAACCACCCAGAAATCCAGGTGGTTTTTTTAATTTAAAACATTACCTCTACTGGCTTACTTTCTACCCCATCATCTGGTATATCAAAGTATTCAGGCGATACGAATCCAAACATTTTTCCGATAATGTTTGATGGGAATGTTTCCAGTGCTGTAGTGAAATCTCGAACATTACCGTTATAAAATCGTCGCGCTGATTGAATTTTATTTTCGGTGTCAGATAATTCTCGTTGCAATTCCAAGAAATTCGTATTCGCTTTTAAATCCGGATATGCTTCTGCAATAGCAAATACTGATTTGAGTGCCCCGGTTAACATGTTTTCTGCTTCTGCATGTGCAGGATTTGCCCCACCTGACGACATTGCCTTTGCTCGTGCTTCAGATACTTTTTCAAAAGCAGCTGATTCGTGTGTTGCATATCCTTTTACCGTGTTTACTAAATTTGGAATTAGGTCATACCGACGTTTTAATTGCACCTCAATATCTGCCCATGCTTCTTTTGTTCTGTTTTTCATTGCTACAAAACGATTATATGCAATAACTACCCAAAAAATAATAACTGCAACGATAATACCAATAAATAATACTATATTCATACAAAATAATTATATTAATACTAATACATACATTATACCATAGAGAAATACAGAGTGAAAGATATGCTATATGAATAATATTACCCCTAATATAACAGCTAAAATAACACGGTACCATCCAAATATTTGTAATGCATTTGGTTTTTGTAAAAATCGTAACAACCATTTTGCAACAAAAAATGCCACAATACCTGAAAAAATCATACCTAACACTAATGATTTCCATTGATCAGGGGTAAACTGAGCACCTGTTTTCCAGAGATCATAGCCAGTTGCTGTAATCATTGTTGGAATAGCAAGTAAAAAAGAGGCAGGTATAACTTGATGTAGGGGAATTTTTTTTACAAGCCCTCCAATGATAATTGCACCAGAACGGGATACTCCTGGAATAAATGCTACTATTTGCCATAAACTCAAATAAAACAAATCTTTAAAAGAGATTGATATATCTGTTTTTTCTGATATGTCACTATATTCTGTGTGATACTGACGAGCAAAATAAATCATTACCAATCCTCCAATAAAAAGTGCTGATATTTCAAGTACTTGATTACCTAAAAAAACATTTTTAACGATTGGATAGATGAGTAATCCTACGATTCCGACTGGAATAAAAGAAATACCTAATTGAAATATCATTCGCGGAGATTGTAATAATCGGTGACGAAACAAAATCATTACTGCAATAATTGCACCCAACTGAATAGCAATCGTAAAACTGGTAAAAAAATCAGTATGAGGAACTCCAAGCACTTTCCCTGCAAGATCAATATGAAAAGTTGAAGAAACTGGTAAAAATTCAGTAACCCCTTCAACGATACTAATAAGTATATTTTGAATAATATTCATGATTATCGTTTTTTCTTAAAAAATATATATGCTAATCGACCGGTACCATACCCGAGTAACCATCCAGAAATAATATCAACTGGCCAATGAATACCTACAATCATTCGAGCGAATCCAATAATAAAAGCGAGGGCAATTAATATAAAACCAATATTCCGGTGAATATAAAACATAGCTACTGCAAGCGCCATAAACACTAATGCATGCCCTGATGGAAAACTCTCGAAAGAACCATATTCATAAAAAGAATATATCCCTTGGAGAAATGGTCGTTCATGAGTAATAATGAGTTTTAAAAATAGTTGTAAAATAAATGCAATAACTCCTGCTGTTGAGACAGTAAAAATAATCCTTCTTATCAAATGATCTTTCCTCTCTATTATTCCTGTAACAGTACGATACATTATAAAAATAACAATAATTAACAAAAAGAGCCATGGAATATATCGAGCAGAAAAAATCCATACATTTGCTGGGATAAAAAAACTTACTTCCTGAAAAAAAGTAATGATTAATTTTTGTGAGGGAATCAGCATATTCATTTTCCTAAAAACTCATAATGCATATCTGCTTGATGAATTATTTTTCTATGACGAAACAGGGCAAATAAAATACCAAGCGCAAAACATTCTGCTAATAAATGAGAACCTCCACCACTCATAAAAGGAAGTGTGAGTCCAGTAACTGGTAATAAACCAATATTCATTCCTATATTAATAATAGTATGGGTAAAAAAATAAATACCAATACCGATTGCAAACAGTGTTTCAAAATTAGTAGCACCAGTGTTTGCAAGTTTTGCGATACGAATAAATATAATGATATAGGCAATAATTACCAATACTGAACCTACAAATCCCCATTCTTCTGCAAATGCAGCAAAAATAAAATCTGTCTGATATTCAGGAAGAAAACTCAACCGAGACTGGGTACCAAAACCTACCCCTTTCCCTATTAACTGACCTGAACCTACTGCGATCATTGATTGATATGCATTATATCCTGTCCCACGAATATCTGCGA
The DNA here is from genome assembly GCA_964507625.1 of uncultured Candidatus Saccharibacteria bacterium. Classification (GTDB taxonomy): domain Bacteria; phylum Patescibacteriota; class Minisyncoccia; order Phycocordibacterales; family UBA1006; genus CALMMZ01. Next base: position 3,008 of record CAZDPR010000008.1, on the reverse strand, counting down.
GAGGATTTAAAAAAGTCATAATTCGAGCTTTTTGGTACGGTTGAAATACTGCGCCCCATAATACCCCAAAAGCAATCAATCCTCCACCAAACAAAATAAAGAGATGTTTTTTTGATAAACCAGAAATTAATACCATTCCAAACCAAATTGCTAAAAAAATAATTGCAGAACCAAAATCAGGCTGAAGAAAAACGAGTATAAAAGGGATCAAACAATAAATACCCGTAATAATTAAATGTTTAATATTTGCAATTTCAGTATGTCGGCGAGAAAGATATTTTGCAATAATTAAAATCAGGGTAATTTTTACTAGATCAGAGGGCTGAAACGAAACACTCCCAAAACTAAACCAACTCGTCGCCCCTTTAGTCGTTTTTCCTAAAAAAATAACAAGCAGTAGTAATAAGTTTGCTCCTCCAAATAAAATAAATAAATTACGTGATTTTTTTAAAAAAGAAACGTCGAGACTCGCGGTAAAAAACAAAACAATAATAGAAATCACCGCCCATAGTGCCTGTCGCACGAAATAAGAATTTCCTGAAATATTTTCAAAAGAGGCCATGGTGAGAACACTCACTGTCATCAAAAAAACAACAGATCCGACAATCCACCAATCTATTTTTAATGAAGACATTACACGTTGCATATACTATTGAAATGGATTAAGTCGCGGAATAATCTCTCGACGTGTTGGTGTTCCTGAAAAAGGTTCTGGCCAAGAGAAAAATAATTTTTTCGTTTCTTCTAAACCTAAACGATCGACAATGGTTTGACTCACTGCGAGCGCGTTACCCTCTTCGTCATAAAGAATAACGATTACTGGAAAATTGATAAATGTTTTTTCTGTAATATTAGTAATATCAACTCTTAATTTTGGAACCGTATCAAGATCAGAAAGTATTTCATTGGAAACACGAATACTTTGCGTATTAAATACAGGGTCTGTTTTGTAATGAATTGGATTTTCTTGTAATGTAATAAAGGCACTGATTGGAACCTTATCCCCTGTATTTATTGCTGTTTCAAAAATCGCTGTTCGTTCGTTCGGTCCAATAAATGTAGAGCCTTGTATGGGTTCATTAATAGGAATATTTTGTTCATCTAATAACTGAATTTGATATGTAATACTTTTAATACCACTTCCGATATTTTGATTTTCAATAAAAGAAAGTACGGAATAAACATTACCAGTAATTTTAAAGGGGCGCGTCCACAATGGAACAACTGGCCGAGTATCAGTTAGACAGACTAATTCGCAAACACCACCACAATCAACTCCTCGTTCATCTTGATTTTTTTTATTATCAAAACATGTTGGCTCTATTGTGAAAAATAATTTATATACAAAAAAACCAATAATAATTGCTATAATACTCAAAAAGGTTCCTAGGTACATTAATTTTCTTTTTATTGCCCAATCCATAATAGTAATAAGTATATCATAAAATTCTCAAAAATAAGAACAAAAAAACACCTTGTACAAGGTGTTTTTTTGTTGTTTCACTTCTTTGTTCTGGCGACACTTACTCTCCCGCAAAAGCAGTACCATCAGTGTAGCGGTGCTTAACGACTCTGTTCGGAATGAGAAGAGGTGTGACCACCGTACTAAATCACCAGAACAAAGAAGTGAATTCTTTATTACAAAATACATTGAATGAAAAACAAATGGTAGTATGAGTAACATACTCATGCATATTGGTTACGATGAACAACAATAAACAAATTTTGTGATATACACATTTCCTAATAGGAATACGGATCATTAGTACTTCTCAGCTCCACACATTACTGTGCTTCCACTTAAAGCCTATCAACCTGATCATCTCTCAGGATCCTGTGATTACTGATCTTGAAGTGGGCTTCCCTCTTAGATGCTTTCAGAGGTTATCCTTGCCCGACATAGCTACCCAGCGGTGCACCTGGCGGTACAGCTGGTAGACCAGCGGTCAGTTCACTCCGGTCCTCTCGTACTAGGAGCAAGTCTTCTCAATAATCAACGCCTGCAGTAGATAGGAGACCAACCTGTCTTGCGCATTTTAGTTTTACATCCAAGCTATGTGATGAGACATTTCTTAGAACCTCTATTACTAGAGGGATCGGACTGTAACTTCATCTCTTTCGAGATGTTCAACATTCAGTCTCTACGGGCACATTTATATATAAATTTTATAAATATTTCCCTCGGAATTGTCCGTCGCAAAGCGATAAGGATTTTTCCGATATCAGTTGAATTTGTCATTATGTATTACTACATGCGACCGCCGCAATGATTGGGTCTATCTTCTCAATATAAAATTGAGACCAAGATACATATAACTTGGATTTTTATCCCGCCAGCTGGCGGGTTATTAGAACGAAAATTCCTGATTGTGTCGTATTTCAGAACTTGATTCAGACGGTCCTTCAGTCGATCGAAATCAACTTCAGGACGGTCTGAACCCAGCTCGCGTATCTTTTTAATCGGCGAACAGCCGAACCCTTGGGACCTTCTCCAGCCCCAGGATAAGATGAGCCGACATCGAGGTGCCGAACACCGCCGTCGATATGAACTCTCGGGCGATACTAGCCTGTTATCCCCGGGGTAGCTTTTATCCGTTGATCTTCCACCGCGTCTAAAGCGTATGGTCGGTTCACTATGCTCCGCTTTCGCGCCTGCTCGACATGTACGTCTTGCAGTCAAGCCATCTTATGCCATTACACTATCGGCATGGTTTCCATTCACGCCTAGATGACCTTTGTAGGCCCCTCCGTTACAATTTAGGAGGGATTCGCCCCAAACAAACTACCCACCACACACTGTCTCTGTTAGTTTTTTCTAACAGGTTAGGACATACCAAAATTGAGAGTGGTATTTCACTGACGAGTCCACGATAACCGAAATTATCGCTTCAACCTCTCCCACCTATGCTACGCACAATATCAATATGCCCAATGTGAAGCTGTAGTAAAGCTCCCGGGGTCTTTTCGTCTAACTGCAGGTAACCGGCATCTTCACCGGTATTGTATTT
>CAZDPR010000007.1:0-38846 GCA_964507625.1 uncultured Candidatus Saccharibacteria bacterium | reverse complement strand
TGTAGTTGCCCATGCGAGCGAACTTACATACAAATTGTTTGACATAGTAAGGAGAAAATTCCTTATAAAAACTCGACCGTATTTTCCGCACTAACGTTTACACGATCGAGCCTTAAATACATACACACAGTATCGCACACTTTATCTATTTATGCAAATATTATCGTAAATCAGCAATTTTTTGAATTACCTTATCTTTATCTTCTTGATAGGATTGCATAATTAATTCTTTTATTCTTTGAGGATTTCTGGCGCTTGGAATAATAAATTCTCGTTCTTCTCCAGCAGTTTGTATTACTACGGTTCCGATTTTGAAAAAGGTGTCAACAAGTCCAGACTCAAATGTGGTAACATCCTGTATTCGATCGAGCGAAAGTGTTGAAATGCGTCGAGTAAATAACCCCTGCTGATCAATATCTACCAATCGTTCATTAGTGAGAATCCAGGTATCTAGCATAAAATCGGTCCATCGAACAAAAAAACTAATCCAAAGCATTAAAAGGTAGATCCAAAAAGTAATAGCGATAAATGATACTGGAATGAGTATGATAGGAACTGAAGGAATAACGATAATAGGAACTATTCCTAGAATAATATGCATAATACCAGAAATCCAGAGACTGAGTGGGTGTTTCCTAAATATTGCAACAACATGTTCGTTTTGTCCAAGATTAAATTGTTTCATAATTATGCAAGCGTAATTGCTCCAAATAAACCAATAATACATACGGCAACACCAATAATATAAATCGTAAAAATAGTGAGACCTTTCCCTGATTCTGGCATGTAGGTTTTCCAATGCCACATGAGCATCCAGGTAATAATTACGACAAGAACAATAGTTGCAATAAAAATAATCCATTTGATTGACATAGAATAAGTATACCAAAAAAAATTGCTAAAATACATTTTTATGCTAATCTGAGTATACATAACCATGATCCGTCATCAGCGGGGAGTTTTGGAAAGAAAAGCAGGGAAATTGCGTAGCAATTTCCCTGCCCAGTAGAATCCAGCAGGTAAGCCTGTCATAGCTGTAACGAGTCCCGAGCTTGTCGAGGGAAAACCAAGGTGGTACCACGAGATTAAAAAACCTCGTCCTTGCATCATGACTTTTTGTCGTGAGCGAGGATGAGGTTTTTGGTTTCTAATTTCCAATTTTTTAGATTTCCGGAGGCTCGGTTCCTTTATAGATCCAGAAGAATAAAGCTGGAAGCCAAACAAGAACTCCAAAAAGTCTTAGAAATGGAGTTTCAAAAGGGGACTTGTCATTTCTTAGTTCAACCAGAAAACAAAAAATGATTCCAACTCCTAAATAGTTAATAATCCCTATTAGTAAGAGGATTAAAAAAAGTAATTCTTTTGTAATTTCCATAAACTTGTTTTTTTCAAATTATCATTTAATTTTAATTATGTCAATATGAACCCAAATCCTAAAAAATTCTCATCTCCAGATGTTGAAAAATCACCCATCGCACAAAACGAGGAAAAAATTCTCGACTTTTGGCGTGAGCAAAATATTTTTCAGAAAACTTTGGAAAAAGATGCGCCAATGGGTGACTACAATTTTTTTGAAGGTCCACCTACTGCTAATGGTCGTCCAGGAATTCATCATGTACTCGCACGATCATTCAAAGATATTATTCCCCGATATAAAACCATGCGTGGTTTCCGGGTACAGCGTAAAGCAGGTTGGGATACTCATGGGTTGCCAGTGGAATTACAGGTAGAAAAACAATTAGGATTGAAATCAAAAAAAGAAATCGAACAATTCGGACTCGCAGTATTCAATCAGCGGTGCCGTGAATCAGTGTGGGAGTATAAAGACGAATGGGAACAGTTAACACAGCGGATGGGGTATTGGATTGACATGGAACATCCGTACGTGACATATCATAATAGTTATATCGAAGCATTATGGGGAACCGTAAAAAAAATTGATGAACGAGGATTTTTATATAAAGATTTCCGTGTGGGTCCATGGTGTAGTCGATGTGGGACAGGGCTGTCGTCGCACGAACTCAATCAACCAGGTGCATACAAAGATGTAAAAGACCTAACTGCGTATGTGAAATTTAAAGTGAAAAATCAAGAAAACACTTATATACTTGCATGGACAACAACTCCGTGGACATTGCCAGGGAATATTGCACTTGCTATTGGTTCAAAGATTGACTATGTATATGTAAAAACAGATGGAGAAATTCTTATCATTGCAAAAAATTTTGTTGAAAAAATTGAAGGAGAAAAAGAAATAATAAAAGAAATAAATGGTTCAGAACTTGCAGGTTTTGAATACGAACCTTTGTATCCATTCATGGAAACATTGATGGGTGATGATCAAAAGCAATTCGCCAGCTGGCGAATAGAAAATGCATTTAAAGTATATCCAGCAGATTTTGTTACTGATACTGACGGAACTGGAATTGTACATATCGCACCAATGTATGGGGCAGATGACTTTGAATTTGCAACAAAAAACAATTTACCCAAATTTCATGTAGTGAATGAAGAAGGGAAATATATTACAGGATGTGATACAGAATCATTACAATTATCAGGACGATATGTAAAAGAAAAAGATGAAAACGGTAAACCAACCCTTGCAGTAGATATTATTGATGATCTCACCGCACGTGGATTGTTGTTGAAAAAAGAAAACTATACTCACAGTTATCCGCATTGTTGGCGATGTGATACACCGCTGTTGTATTACGCGCGAACATCGTGGTATTTCAAAATGTCTGCACTCCGTGATCAATTATTGGAAGCTAATAAAACAATTAACTGGGAACCAGATCATGTTCGAGATGGTCGGTTCGGTGAATGGTTAGATGGAATTAAAGACTGGGCAATTTCTCGGGACCGATACTGGGGAACGCCATTGCCAATATGGCAAACAGAATCAGGGAAACGATTGGTCATTGGTGGATTGTCTGATATTAAAAAACATGTAAAAAAATCAGGAAATACCTATACGGTTGTGCGTCATGCACAGGCAGAAAGTAATGCAAAAAACACTTGGGATTTCATGGGTGACCCTAATAATCACCTTACTGACATTGGAAAAGATCAAGCAATGCAGGCTGGGCAACAGTTGCAGGGTCAAACAGTCGATGTAATTATTGCATCACCAATTCTCCGTGTTCAAGAAACTGCAAAAATTATCGCAGAACAAATTGGGTATGATCCAGAAAAAATTATCACCGATAAACGGGTTATAGAATGGCAAGTAGGTTCTGAATTCCAAGGAAAAGATCTCCAATCATTTTTGGATATTCGAAATGCGTCAGAAAATCGCTACACCTTTAAATTATCTGACGGAGAATCATTCCAAGATGTAGTAGATCGCTGCGGAGAGTTTCTCTATGAATTAGAACAAACATATCAAGGTAAAAATATCGTGATTGTGTGTCATAATTCATCTGCAAAAGGATTGTTTTTGGCAGGGGAAGGATTCACGTATGCAGATTTATTAAAAAACAATCCGACAGAATATCGGTTTGGAAATGCTGAAATTCGTACCCTTGATTTTACTCCTCTCCCACATAATGATCATTACGAATTAGATTTGCATAAACCATATATTGATCAAGTATTACTCGAATTAGATGGTGAGCTGTTAGTGCGTACACCAGAAGTTATGGATGTATGGTTCGACAGTGGTGCGATGCCAATTGCACAACATCATCAATTAGGGCAAGAATTAACTATTCATCCACTCCCTGCGGACTATATTTCTGAAGGGGTTGATCAGACTCGAGGATGGTTTTATACCATGCATGCAATTTCAAACTTGCTCCACGATACACCAACACAAGCATACAAAAACGTAGTTTGTTTAGGTCTCGTACTCGATGCGAATGGGCAAAAAATGTCTAAATCAAAAGGGAATGTAGTGAGTCCATGGGATATGTTTGAAAAATATGGAGCTGACGTAATTCGGTTCTGGTTTTATTCGGTAAACCAACCAGGAGATTTTAAAAACTTTGATGAACAATCAATTGATGAAGTGCGTAAAAAAGTATTTAATCCATTGATGAATATTGTTTCGTTTTATGAAATGTATGCAAAAGATTTTAGTGATATTGATCCATATATCAGTACTAATGTGTTAGATCAATGGGTGCTTACGTTATGGAATAAAACATTAAGTATGGTAATCCACGGACTTGAAAATTATCAATTGATTGATTCTGCTCGTGCAATCAAGGAATTTATTACTGAATTATCTCAATGGTACATTCGTCGATCTCGTGATCGCTTTAAATCGTCAGATAGTCAAGATGTTCTTTTTGCATTGGCAACTACACGATATATTATTCGAGAGATTGCAAAAGCAATGGCTCCATTTGCTCCATTTATCGCAGAAGATATTTGGCAGAAATTTGGAAATTCTGAATCAGTTCATTTAGAAGAATATCCAAAAGTTCGTGAATACAATACTTCAATTCTTGAACATATGGAACAAGTGCGTAGTCTAGTAACGCTTGGGCTGGAAGCTCGCCAAAAGGTAAACATTAAAGTTCGCCAGCCACTTGCATCAATTACTATTTCAGGATCATTACCAAATGAATATTTAGAAATTTTACAAGATGAATTAAACGTAAAACAGGTAATTGTGAATCAGGAATTAGAAAAAGGGGTTGTTGAACTTGATACAGAAATTACTGAAACACTCCGTGATGAAGGTGATATGCGTGACCTAGTCCGCAAGGTTCAGGATATGCGTAAATCTGCAGACCTGGTTCCAAGTGATCGAGTAATTGTTTCACTTACCCAAGAAAAGCCAAATTGGTTCGATGGAGAGCTTGGAATTGAGTTATTAGAAACTGTTGGTGCGAAAGAAATTCTTTGGGGATCTAGTCAAGAAAAATTAGAAAAGATATAATAGTACTATTATCCGCTAATTAAATTCTATATGGCAAAGGGAAATGAATCTCGTAAAAAAGAGGTGAAAAAACCAAAGAAAACTGCAAAAAAATAAAAAACCCCAAAAGGGTTTTTTATTTCCCAAAAAAATCCTTTATCGGTATACTGGTAAGTAATGTCTCATCAGATACACACTGCCAACGCAATCATTATGAACCTTATTCCTGATGGAGAAGATTCATTAATTGCAGAATGTTTAACCGATGAATTAGGGAGAATATATCTCCATATTCAGGGTGCAAAAAAAACAAACAATAAACACCGTATGCATGTTTTTTTGTATAACCGTATAAGTATCAATGCGGTTGCGGGAAAACAATTATTTCGTTGTACTGGAATTATGGAACGAAACACAAACTATCAATTCATAGTTCACACAGATCAAAAACGAATACTTCTCCTTAAAAAGCTATTCGGAATGGTTCAGCGCTTAACCCCGATAGGTATTTCGATTTCAGAAATTTTCAATACATTTGAAATTTTTTATGAACAAGTGGTTTGTACTAAAATTTCTTCAGAAGAAATGGAGCGATTATTTCTCGTTGCGCAACTACGAATACTTGGGATATTGGGATACTGGAATTCAGATTGGACAGATACAGTGCTGGATGTACAGGGAAAAACGTTTGCATACGTCACAGAAAATGTTTCTGCGGTGCAAAAATTAGTGCGAAAAATCCTTTATGAAACTCAAATCAATGTATTGGAACAATAAAACCCTATCGAATAATGTATCTTATTTTGATTTTTTTGTTCTAATTCTGTCTCATGATAAGACTGTTCAGTTTTTGCTTCGACATTATTTACTCCGACAGTTAGGGTGGTTGCTGCGGCAATTGGTAAAATAACATTTTTTGCTTTTTCTGTTATTCTTTTCAAAAAATTATTTTCATTTATAGATATCTTAAGTATAACTTGATAATTTTTAAGTTGCAATAATTCTTTCTTTTCCTTGACAAATCAAGGTTTTTTGTTAATGTGGGGAGTATCTCCTCAATCCCCTTGAGGCAGATAATAACGTTATTATCAGCCCGCAAGAATCATTATCAAGAAAGCGTATCTCACACTTGAACCATATCTTTTCTGTGTCGCAGAAATGATATGGCTTGGTTTTGTATTCTTCACGCCCTTTGGACATTTCAAAGGAGTTACACAATTATGTGTAAGGCTTTTTGTTCCGTCGAGGAACTATTATTACTAGAAAAAGTAACATTATCATATGTCACGATCACTTTATAAAGGTCCATATGTCGATGTAAAATTACTTAAGAAAATCGAAGGTAAAAAACCTCTAGAAACAGGGGTGATTAAAACCTGGGCTCGCGCTTCAATGATTTCTCCAGAAATGATTGGGTTTACCTTCGGTGTTCATAATGGTAAAAAACACATCGAAGTTCTTGTTACCGAAGACATGGTAGGGCATCGACTTGGAGAATTTTCTCCAACAAAAACATTCCACCGACACGGAGGAAAGATGCAAAAAGAACTCGACCAAAAGAAAAAGCAAGCAGAAATCGCTGCTGCAAAAGCTGCCAGCGCATCAGCTGCGGCAAAGAAAAAATAATCTTTTGTCATTTGTATGAAAGCATATTTAAAAAATTACCGACAGTCTCCTCGAAAAGTTCGTATTGTTGCGGATTTAGTTCGTGGAAAATCTGTTACGGAAGCGTCACATGCGCTTGAATTCTTGCCAAAGCGAGCGGCAGGAATGTTTCAAAAATTATTAGCGTCAGCAGTTGCGAATGCAGAAAACAATTTTAAGGTTTCTCCAGATACTTTGAAAGTTACTGCAGTATCCGTTACCAAAGGTCCTACTTTGAAACGATTTCGTCCTGTATCACGCGGTCGAGCACACCGTATTAACAAACGAACCAGTATTGTTACTTTAAGTTTGGGAACTTTTGTACCCGTAAAGAAAACAAAAAAAGTTCGTCCTGTAAAAAAATAGTCTATGTCTAAAGTTGTACATCCGTATGCACATCGATTACCACTCATCCGTGGGTGGCAATCACGATGGTTTCGATCTGGAAAATCATATCGAGACACATTGAAAGCTGATACGCTTATCCGAGAATATTTAGAAAAAAAATTACGAACGAGCTATCTTTCTCATATTGAATTTGAACGAAACTCAAAAACAGTTCGTATTGCTATTTCAACTGCTCGACCAGGTATGATTATCGGACGATCAGGGGAAGGAATTGAAAATCTTAAAAAAGATCTTCAAAAGTTTATGAAACGAAACAAAATCGAATTAGGAGAATCTCTCCAAATCGATATTGTTGAAGTAAAAAACCCAGATGCAGATGCTCGAATCATTGCTTATTCTATTGCAGAAGCTTTAGAACGACGACTTCCTTTTCGTCGTGTAATGAAACAAACGATTGAACGAATTATGGCTGCTCGAGGAGTAAAAGGAGGAAAAATTGTATTATCAGGTCGACTTGGTGGTGCCGATATGGCGCGTCGTGAAGAAATCAAACTTGGTGGAATTCCATTGCAATTTATGCGAGGAGACATCGATTTTGCACGCGACACAGCGCGAATGGCCTACGGTGGTATTGGTATTAAAGTGTGGATCTATCGTGGAGACGCTCTTGAAAATACTCCCAACAAAAAATAATCACGCAGAGATATTCTGTAATCAGGTATGTTATTTCCAAAAAAAGTAAAACATCGAAAATGGCAGACTGACCGAAAAGATCTCAACACAAAAATTGCAACCCGTGGAAACAAGTTGCAGTTCGGTTCTTGCGGTCTGCGTGCATTATCTGGATCACGCGTATTTTCTAACCAAATTGAAGCTGCCCGAAAGGTGGTTTCCAGAACTATCGGAAAAACAGGACGCTATTGGATTCGAGTTTTTCCAGACCGACCAATTACTGCAAAACCAGCAGAAGTAGGTATGGGGAAAGGAAAAGGAGATCTCAAAGCATACTGTTTTGAAGTAGAACCAGGTCGAATCATGTTTGAAGTTGATGGAGTTCCAGAAGCAGTAGCGCGCGAAGCGTTACGAAAAGCATCTGCAAAACTTCCAGTAACTACTCGAACAATTAGTCGAGACGACATGTAATTTTCATCATTGTATATGCAAACTGTAAATCGAAAAACATTACGTGGTGTTGTCGTTTCTGACAAAATGGACAAAACTGTTGTAGTTTTAGTAAACCGTTATGTAAAACATCCTAAATATCATAAATATCAAAAGATATCTAAACGATACAAGGCTCATGACGAACAAAATACAACAAAGGTCGGTGATCAAGTAACTATTCGCGAATGTCGCCCAATTTCAAAAGATAAACATTTTGAAATTGTTGTGACTAACGCCTAACATTGTATGATTCAAGTTGGAACAAATGTAACTATCGCCGATAACACTGGTGCAAAAAAAGCTCGTATCTTCAAAGTTCTTGGAGGTTCAAAACGACGCTATGCTTCACTTGGTGATATTGTTGTTTTGTCAGTAAAAGCTGCAGAACCACGCAAACAAGTTAAAAAGAAAGACGTTCACCGAGCGGTTGTTGTACGACAACGATCAGTGTTTCGTCGAAAAGACGGTTCTTATATTCGATTCGATGATAACGCAGTCGTTATTCTCGACAAGAAAACAAAAGAACCAAAAGGAGGTCGTATCTTTGGTCCTATTCCAAGAGAATTACAAGAAAAAGGGTTTCAAAAAATTGCATCCCTTGCTCCTGAAGTTCTCTAATTCATTCTATGATTAAAAAAGGAGATACTGTGATCGTTCTTTCGGGAGCTCACAAAGGTACAAAAGGTACCGTTGAAAAAATGTTAAAATCAGAAGGACAAGTTATTGTTTCTGGTGTAAACATAAAAAAGAAAATTATTCGCGCTAAAAAACAAGGCGAAAAACATTCTGTGGTCGAAAAAGCATATCCTATTCATCTTTCAAATGTTGCACTCATTGACTCTGTGTCAGGAAAAGCAACACGCATCGGGGTTCGTCTTGATGGTGCAAAAAAGGTTCGTATTGCACGAAAGAGTGGAAAAGATATTGCATAACCCTATAACTATTTTTCATTAAGAAAAATAGATTGCGATGTATGGAAACCATGCAACAAAAACAGGCAAAAGTTTTTGAAGTTTTGAAAGATCAATTTGGTTATAAAAACAAGATGTCTGCTCCAAAACTCCAAAAAGTTATTGTTTCTGTAGGAACTGGTTCTGGTATGAAAAAAGATCGTAAAAAGAACGAATTTGTTTCTGATCGTCTTTCTAAAATTACCGGACAAAAACCAGCAGTACGAGGGGCAAAACAATCAATTGCGTCATTTAAAATTCGTAAAGGAGATCCGATTGGAGTAATGGTAACATTACGAGGAGCTCGTATGTATGAATTTCTTGATAAATTGGTTCATATTGCACTTCCACGAACAAAAGATTTTCGAGGAATTCCTCGTTCGTCTGCAAACGCACTTGGAAATATGTCTATTGGAATCAAGGAACACACCATTTTTCCAGAAACAGGTGATGAAGAAATTGTAAATGTGTTTGGTATGTCAATCACTATTGTGACGACAGCAAAAACACGACCAGAAGGTATTGCATTCTTTGAATACCTTGGATTCCCACTTAAAAAAGAAGACGAAAAACGAAAAGCGCGCGTTAAACGAAAAGGAGGGAAGAAATAACAAAAAACCACTAATATGGTGGTTTTTTGTTAAATGTTGACAATTTTATTATATTATGTTAATTTAAATACAAACCACTTAAAAATGAACATGATAGAAAAGCAACAATTGGTAAAAAGTTTCCATCAATTATTGGAAACATTAATTAGTGAAGAAAGAGACATTCTTCATGCAACTTTTGAGTTTGCATTACTTCTCTTTGGTACAAAAAAAATGTTTGACGATGATCGTTTTTGTTTTGAAAAAAAATCTGTTCAGAAAAAGGTTGTTACCTGGCTCAGAGAAAATTTTCATAATCAAAAAGATTATTACTTTGAGCAAAACGGTAATTCTTTTTATTTAGTCAAAAAAAGAAGTCTGCATTTTTTTCGTGCATACAAAAAAGCGAGTAGCGCACAAGATCATCCAGAAGAATCAAGACTGTACGGTGTTTTAATGGGATTTCCAAAATCTGCGACAGATGCTTGGTTTATCGACTATCACTTGGATATTGGACAGCGTGTTTGTTTGCTCAATTTTTATGAACAAGTTGTCTTTGAAGAGGTTCTCGGTGATATTTTTCTTCGCGGGTTTGCGTATTCTCGAAAACATTGGCAATCAGAGTACCGGTTTCAGGTCAGGGAACATGTTCGTATTTACGAATTGTTCCCAGAAATTTTCTTGAGAGAAATCCAGCAAAATGAAATAAAGCACGAATATTACGATTGTGTGAGATCTCATTTGCAAAAAAGAAATCTACTAACAGAATTTTCTCCTTTGGATTTGTATATGTTTAAAATGATTGGCTCTGATAATGCGAGTACAATGAAAGAATTGAAGCAGAAACGTGACATTATCTTTGAATTTATTAACATGCGTCAACATGCATATAAAAACTTAGAATCTGAAAACAATAAGTAATTGAGTTTCAGTATATAGGCCACTTGAAAAGGTGGTTTTTTGTTATTTCACCTTTATTTTACAAATATGTAATACATATTGACAAAAATACATAAATATGCTAATATATATACAAGAATGTACGTTGAAAAAAGATTTGTTTGGTTCAAAAAGTATTGAATACATTGAGTATTTTTTGAACCAAATAAATTCAACAATTATGAAACTTCTCTCACTTCTTTGTTTAAGTACTTTTATTGCAATAATAACTTGCATTTCTCAGTCATGCTCAAAAAAAGATGATTCAATCAAGATGTCAACAGAATATTTACTTCAAGTAAAATTAGATTCGACTCAAGCAGTAGTAGATTCACTTCAAGTAGCGCTTCAAGCAAATCAAGTAAAATTTGATGAACAATGGCTGCTCCAGCAAGAGCTTATTGATATTGCACGTCAGGGGCTTGAGTCTATTGGTACTGAACTTAACCGCATTCAAAAACGTAATCGAAAAACTATTGATTCTTTAACAATTAGTATAAGAGAAAGGAGTTCGTCTATGGATTCAGCAACCTTAGTCCGCCTCATGCAGGATTACCCATTAGTAAGGGAAGAGCTTTCCAAGTGAGTTAATTCAAAAACCAGCCCCGTAAGGCTGGTTTTTTTTATTGATTATATTTTATAACTTACCTATTCTTTCACATACGCAAACCCTAAATGGTTGTACGCTTTTTCTGTTGCGATACGTCCACGAGGGGTTTTTTCGAGGAGTCCGGTTTGGATGAGGTATGGTTCGATAACCTCTTCAATAGTGTCTTCCTCTTCTCCGGTTGCTGCTGCGAGCGTTTTTACCCCAGTTGGTCCACCATTGAATTTTTCAATGAGGGTAGTGAGTAATAATCGATCAGAAGGTGAAAGTCCCAGTGTGTCGGTTCCAATGAGCTCCAGTGATTTGTGTACGGTTTCTGCATCAATAACAGAGATTTCATGGACATCTGCGTAATCACGTACTCGTTTTAACAGGTAATTTGCTGTTCGTGGAGTTTTGCGACTGCGCGTGGCAATCATACGAAGCGCTTCATCGTTAATGTTCATAGTAAGCCTTTCTGCTGACCTGCGAACAATTTCAGTCATTTCGTCATCATTATAAAACTCGAGTTTAAAACTTCCTCCAGAAAATCGTGACCGTAGCGGTGATGAAATCAATGATGGTCTGGTGGTTGCAGCGATCAAGGTAAACGCAGGGAGTTCTAATTGTAATGTTCGTGCACTTGGTCCTTTTCCGATAATAATATCAAGTACTCCAGATTCCATAGCAGGGTAGAGGACTTCTTCAATCATTTTATTTAATCGATGAATTTCATCGATGAATACAATATCTCCTGGTTGAATATTGGTGAGAATACTTGCCAGGTCGCCCACCTTTTCAATTGCGGGACCACTGGTAATTTTCATTGCACGACCCGTTTCTTTTGCGATCAAGTGGGCCAGAGTGGTTTTACCCAATCCTGGTGAACCATAAAACAATATGTGTTCTGCTACATGTCCACGGTTTTTTGCAGCATTAATTAAAATATGGAGGTTTTGTTTGATAGAAGTTTGGCCAATATATTCATCCCAGGTATTTGGTCGGAGATTTGCATCGAGTATTCGTTCTGTTTTATCAGGTTGATTCATATAGGCTTAGTATAGCACAAAGTAAAAAGTAATATAAAATGACTATTTTTTATGAAAAATAGTGGAAAAACCTGTGGATAAAGAGGGTAAAAAATCGCTTTTTTTAACTTGCATTATTTTCTGAATTTAGTTATAGTGATCTCTGTTGTGATGAAAACAAAAAGGAGTGCTTGACATATTTTTTAAATATGATATACTTCTTTTATATTTGAATATAGAAAACTCAAAGGGATCGGGATCTCGCGATCTTCCTGGGGTCGGTAAGTAGGACATTCTGGTGCTTCTGCTGAGTACAGATGATGTCTGGGGTTATCCTTGCTTCCTTCTTCAATTTTTACTCCCTTGTGGGTAAAAAAGATTTCTTTGAGTTTTCTGTATTGAAATACTAAAAAACACTTTCATGATGAAAGTGTTTTTATTATATATATGTGTGTATAATCATTTTTATTTCATATGCGATAATGATATACTGAAACTATGATGGCAATATTTCGTGATGAAGAACAAAATAAAAAACTCGCAGAGATACATAGTATACAAGAAGAAAATGCGATTAAACTTCTCGCTGCTGATTTTGGAGTGGGATATATTGATTTGTCAGGGGTTGGCATTAATGCTGACGCACTCTTATTGATTCCAGAACCAGTTGCACGCGATGCGCGGATTGCGTGTTTTGCCATGGTGGGAAAAAAAATTAGCGTCGCCGTACAAACTCCTGCTGACTTAAAAACAGTAGAACAAATTGATGTATTAGAAAGGAAAGGTTTTGAGGTTGCAGTATTTATGGTTTCTCGTAAAAGTTTAGATAAAGCATGGGCTCGATATGCTGATGTGAGTGGTGTGTTGCGTACCCAGGGGGGATTGCTGGATATATCAGAAGCATCATTACAGCAATTAGTAGATTCGGTACACTCTAATCAAGATATCCAAGAACTTTTTACTCAAATGGTTGAATCAAAAGAAACAAAAAAAATTTCTCGGTTAATGGAAATTATTTTCGGATCTGCTATCGCAACTCAATCATCTGACGTACATATCGAAGCAGGTGAAGATCATGCGCGGTTACGATTCCGTCAGGACGGAGTATTGCAGGACATTGTTACTTTTCCACTTGATATTTATAAAAGTCTTAATTCGCGTATTAAATTACTATCAGAGTTAAAACTCACCGATACTATGTTGGCTCAGGATGGTCGCTTTACGATTGAGTTTCGTGGAAGTGCTATTGAGGTTCGTACGTCACTCATTCCGGGGCCTTATGGAGAATCGATCGTGCTCCGTATTTTAAACCCAGAAGGATTGACTGTAGAATTGGCGCAATTAGGTATTCAAAAAAGATTGTTCGATATTTTAGAGCAACAGATCAGAAAACCAAACGGAATGATTCTCACCACTGGTCCTACTGGTTCAGGGAAAACAACTACACTCTATTCATTTTTAAAACGAGTGTATACACCAGAAATTAAAATTCTCACCATCGAAGATCCTATTGAATACCATCTATCAGGAATTACTCAAACACAAGTAGATCATGACGCAGGGTATGATTTTAATTCAGGGTTGCGTGCGGCACTCCGTCAGGATCCTGATGTAATTATGGTAGGAGAAATTCGTGATAAAGAAACCGCAGCGACAGCAGTAAACGCATCGCTTACGGGCCACTTGGTTTTGTCGACACTCCACACTAATAATGCTGCAGGTGCAATTCCTCGACTCATTGAATTAGGGGTAAGTCCGAAAATTTTACCAGATGCATTGACGGTTGCCATGGCACAACGATTATTGCGTCGGTTATGTCCATATTGTAAAAAAATACATACACCAACAGGTCGAGAAGAAAAAATTATTCGTGCAGTAGTACAGGCAGGAGAGCGTACCGGTAAAAATTTTGGGGAATTTGGTATTTCAAGTAATGGTCCAATACAAATGTATGTACCAACTGGATGTGCGGAATGTGACAACATTGGATATAAAGGGCGGGTCGGACTCTACGAGGCAATTATTGTTGACGATACGATCGCACGCACAATTGAACAAAATCCATCAGAACGAGAAATTAAAAATAGTGCACTGCATCAGGGAATTTTTACGCTGGCAGAAGATGGTATGATTAAGGTATTAACTGGCGTAACGAGTTTAGAGGAATTACAAGGTGTTGTTGATTTATTTGAAGATCTTCCTGAAGGTTTTGCTGATCAGGTTATTACTCTTCCTCAAGATCAAAAACCAGTTTCACCAAAACTTGATGTAGCGCCAGTAATGGTGAATGATTCACAAAATAGTGAAGATAATGAATTATATCTTATGCCATACCCAGAATCAGAACAAATAAAAGAACCTGAAAAAATGTCGAACGATTCACTGGTATTAGAATATATTCAATCACTCCAAAACAAACAAGCATCAGAAAAACCAACTGCCAGGGAACCAGATTCAAAATCGGAAACAGTCATTCCTATTATTCAAAAAGTTTCAGAAAAAATTCCGTTTCCTACCAAAGAATTGTCTGTATTGATGGATTATGTTGCCATGCTCGAAGACCATCAAAGAGAAAATCCCGAAGAAGGTATTCGACAAAAATTAGCTGACGCAAAAGATCTTATTATTGAGCTTTTGAAAAACAACAATCCTCGGGAATGGATGGTAATTGATCCGGCGAAAGCAGTACATCGTGAGGTTTCGGTTATTATTCAACAGCTTGATGCGTTGGAAAAACACCAATCAAAAAAACCTAATATCGGTGTTGCAGAAGAATTACAAAAAATACGAAATACCATACAAAATTTGATTGCGAAAGAGTGACAAAAAAGACCTATATGATATTCTATAAAAGATCGCGAGATTATCCGATCCCGCATGGTTGTCCCTGCTGGTAGCCGACTGGTGTCTGCACGTGGTAGACTCTGCAGTCTTTTTTGTTTACGGATAATTTCAATAATATATATAGTATAAAATACAAAAGATGAATACCATAGGTATTCATCTTTTGTATTAAAAAAATATATAAAAAAGCGCTTGCAAAATGCAAACGCTTTATAATTTATAGTCATCCCTATGGTATGTAGAAATCGATAAATCGTACTACGCCGTTATGCTGGTACGAGAAATGGATCAGACCATATTCTTTCTCTGACTGTTCCAACCCTATAACATGTGACTGGAAACCCAAGTTAAAAGTTTCCTTCACAATCATACCATTAGACATTTCAAATGTTGTCCTTAAGACTGTCCCATCAGGTCCTGATGTTATTTGGAAAACTTGCAGTTTTCCATAGATCAGAATGATTAATCTTTCCTCCAGCACCTCAGGCGCTGATGGAATTATTACCGGCGGACAAGGGGAAAAATCTGAGGGCAGGGGGCGTGACGGTGCCAGATCTAGGTCCGGCGGAAGTCCGTAGGTGACAATGTCACTCACCCGGATTTTCTTGGGTTTTTTTGGAAGTTTCTGGCTTTTTTCTTGTGCAAAGGTAAAGTTTCCAACAAGCAAAAGAATCGACAGGGCAAAAATAATTTTTTTCATGACTTTAATTTTTTAAAATATTATCATATATTCAAATAATTGTCAACTAATTATAAATACACCAAAAATAAAATGGGTTTTTTGTTATATTGACAAAAATACATAAATATGCTAACATATAATCAAATTGAACCTTGCAAAACAGTGGGTTTATTTGGTTCATAAAGGTTTTTTGATCCATATTCAAGAAGTTTTTATGAACCAAATAAATTCAAATATATGAAACAAATAATTTTCGCACTACTCATCATGATGATGGGGGTGCAGGTTATGGCTCAGCAATCAGAACTTACCGGATTCGTCCCTCAGTTCGAAGGGAAACATTCCGGTAAAGAATACCTTAGAAGAAATTTGTCTGTGAGTGAAATCGCAGACTATGCCTTCAGTGGTGTTCGTCCCAAAATAAATCCAAGCAACCAGTCTTGGCACGGCGCTAAAGGGAGTAACTGGGCCGATTATGCTGCAAAATTGAAGCAGCAGATTATTTTCGGGCTTTCAGCTGCAAAAGGCGTAAGTCTTTCTGAGGCTGAGGCCGAGCGTATTTTTCGGGCACTCGATCCAGTAAGGGTTGTAGGACCAGTCCGATCAACCGGTATTAAGGTAAACCCGAAAACCGGTGCTGTGGTGGGCGTTGGCTGGACCATCACCAGAAACCCTTATAGGACTAGCGATGGTCGTGGGGAAGAAATGGTTCGTTTCGAAGGAACTGGTGGAGTTTTCAAGTTGTCACTGGTGTGTGGAAATTCTTTTGAATTTGAGCCGAAAGCTCAGCCTCCAGTGGTGATAAAGCCAGAACCAAAGCCTGAAGAGCCTACAAAGGTTCCTGTGTTTTGTAATGAAACACAGAAATTTCCTGTATTTTGTGACCCAACAAATACAGGTACAGGTACAGGTAATTCTGGTGGGATTATTCAGACGACCGTCAAACCTGGTGGTGGTCATGTAGAAACTGGAAAAATTCAAACCAGTGTACAGCCACAACACACCACCTCTTCAGGTAAAGTGTTAGTGCCATGAAGGTGATATTGGATTAAAAGTCCAAAAACCCTATTGATGTATATCGATAGGGTTTTTTACTTGACAAAAAAAATTAAATATGATAGGATATGAAAAAACTAATTATGAAAAATTTAATATTTGTCGCAATCTTTTTATTTTTAGGGTTAGGGGCTTTGAAATTGAACGCTCAAACTTTCGTAAGGGAGTTTGTGGCCCCAGACCCAACGGGACAGTTCCATAATGGGAACACTGCCCAGCCACTAAATCCAGGTACGACCTACCATGTGTACCAGAACGGGAACAGTTATTATTTAACCTGTTCCAAAAACTGTCCTACACCGTCACCAGCTCCACCGACACCAATCCTGCAACCACAACAAAACTGTTCACAATGTGTTGATCCAGAGATTTTCTACAGATTCCTGGAGGAGCAAAGAAAAACCATTGCAGAAATTAATCGCAGTGGTGGGGGAGGAGCTCAGCAAGACCAACTAACCCTGTATCAAATCCAGTTGATGGAAGAACAAGCCAGAGCCCAGATTCGTCAGGGTCGCGCAGGTCTTATTCTATCCAGTATCTTCGGTGCTGCAAACATAGGCATGCAGGGTTGGAACAATTGGATGGTTCGCCAAGGGATGTACCGTTCGAATTTCCAGGTAAATACCTTTACAGGTACTGGAAATAATGGAACATATGTTCCAACCGACGGTTTTCCCATTGGTGGTGGAACTGGTACCGGTAATGGAACGTATGTTCCAAATTGGGGAAACACTGGCACTGGCAATGGTACCGGAAACGGTGGCTATACCTACAACCCTGGAGACGGGGGAATGATAGGTGGTAGGTTTATAAACCACAACGGCGGATGGTATGTTCCATAGTCGTTAATTAAAAACCTGCAAAGCCTCTCTTTTATAGAGGGGCTTTTTTGTATACTATAAATAAAAGCCTTTACAAAAAACTTATTATATTGTAATACTTGACAAAAAAATACAATATGATATACTTTTAATGTTTATTATTAATTATTAATTCACGAAATAAACGCTTAATTATATGAAAAAAATTATTAAAATTCTATCACAGGTTGGAACAGTGATGCTCGTTTTCGGACTTGCATTTCAATCAACTCCTGCACATGCAGCATTTCTTTTCAATGCTCGCTCAGAAGACTGTAATACTACTTCGGTAATTAACGATACGACTGGTCAAGGATTTGCTCAACCATGTTGGAGTGGGCGATCAATCAGTGTTCGAGCTGGAGAAGAATTTACTATTAAAGTATACGCACGAAACACAGGAACCACTGTGGCTCCTAATGTTGCACTCAGTATGACTGATGTGCGTAATGCGGTAGTTCGAGGAGGTGAAACAAAAACATTTTCAGGACGAATTCTTGCAAATGGATCAAGTCAAATTGTTGACAATGTTTCTATTTCTTTTGTTGGTTCAGGAGATATGCGTATTGAATTAGTTGCTTCGGAACTTGAAAAATACAGTAATGGAACTTCAACTGGGAAACAGGCTTTGGATACTGCGGTATACGGGTCTGGAGTTACGGTATACAGTTCAATGCCTGCAGATCTCGGCGTTTGGGTAACAGCAAAAGCAAAATTTAAAGCAGTAGCAGTGAACGGCGGAACGAATGATTCACTTTCAGTTTCAACTGATCGAGTACAGATTCTTGATGATATTAATGGTGATGTTCGATTCACTGGATCGTATGCTACGAATCAATCATCTGCAGAAGTACATTTTAATTACCGAAAAATTGGAGGAAATTCAATTTCAACAATTCGACAAACTCGTACAGGATCAGCAGGATCATTTACTGCAGATGTGAACGGATTATCTCGAGGTAATTATGAATTTCAAGCATGTGCAAAAACGAGTACTGCACAAGATTGTGGAACATGGAAATCATTTAGTATTAATGGTGATGATCGACCGGTAACTGACGGTATTTCTGCAGTAACTGGATCATATCAAATCATTAGTGCACAAAGTGGTAACGTTGAACTACGAGGAAGTTATTCTGATAACAATGACGGTCGAGCGAATGTATATATTGAATATCGCAACATTAACGGTGGTTCAACGCGAACTATCGGGAGTACCAGTTATAGTAATACCAGTCGTTCATTTTCAGGTATTGTAACCGGACTTTCTACTGGTACCTATGAATATCGTGCATGTGCATCAAATAATAGTAGTAGTGATTGTGGGTCATGGCGAGAATTTTCAATTAGTCGTTCAGGTGATAATGATAATGATCGCTCACCATCAGTTACAACACTTGCTCCAATTCAAATCTTTTCTAATGCAGTAGCTATTGATGGATATTACAGTATGAATGGATGTTCTGGATCTACCTGGTTTGAATATGGTCGAACACAATCATTCGGCTCTCGAACTCCAAAAGTTTCTCGAGGATCAAACAGTTCTGGTTCAATGGCTCAATCAATTAGTGAACTTTCTCCGGGGGTTACCTATTACTACCGAGCAGTAGGAGAAAATTGTAATGGAACAACTTACGGTTCTACGCTTTCATTTGTTACCAGTAGAGGTACAGTAGTACCACCAAAAAATAATGGGGGAACAAAAACTGTTATCAAAAATATTGGTGCTGGTGCGAATTATGTTAGACTCATGATTGATAATGGTCGCGATTCTATAATGAAAGGTGACGATGTTATCTATGATGTATATTGGGAAAATATTACTAAACATACTATCAATAACTTAGTTTTAGAAGTTGCATTACCAGAAGGGTTGCAGGTAGTGAGTACTGATCAAGGTCAGTTAGACCGTTCTGCAAACAAGGTATATGTTAATATTAAAAAACTTGAAGGATTTGAAAAAGATGATATGACCATTCGTGCAAAAGTAGTAGGAACTACTCGGTTAATCGACGGCGACGCAATTACTGCACGAGCAATTTTAGCTTTTGAAAATCCAGAAGTAAATCAAGCTCAAGAAAATGCAATTGCCTATGATTCTGATACCTATTTTGTTCAAAAAATAGTTGCATCAGGAATCTTTGGTGGGACATTTTTACCAGCAACTTTAGCTGGATGGTTACTTTTGATTCTCCTTTTGATTATTGTAATTATTTTGCTCCGATATGCGGTTCGTCGCGAAGAGCATCATCATTATTATCCAGAAGTGAAAAAAGAACCAACAACTGAAAATAATAACGAAGACTATATTCCTTATCGCCCTACTCCAAAAGAGTAGGTGCGACGAAATGATTTCGTGAATTATTTCTCCTCTTGTAAAAACACGCAATCTGCGTGTTTTTACTTTCCCTCCTTTTTCTGATAGAGTACGTTTATATGAAATGGTATACGCATAATGTATCAGAATTTACCACGGCAACCAAAGAATTATTTAGTCATATTATGGATCATCAGGCGACACATCAGGCAGTAGTGATTACACTGTCAGGAGATTTAGGTGCAGGAAAAACAACAATGACACAAATTATTGCAGAAAATATTGGTGTTGCTGAAACAGTACAAAGTCCAACATTTGTGATTAAAAAACAATATCCAATTCAGTATCGAAATTATACTGAATTAGTACATATTGATGCATATCGTCTAGAAGGTGAAAAAAATATTTCTCTGTTTGGATTTTCAGAAGATTTTCAAGACCCTAAAAAAATTATTATTATTGAATGGTCAGAATTTATTGGAGAATTATTGCCACACAGTATGCATCGCGTTATGATTACTGATACTGGTGAATCTGGGCGATTTATTTCTTATGAATATTGTTAAACAAAAAAACTGCTTAAGCAGTTTTTTTGTTTTGGATTGCAATATATCCGAGTAAAGTGAGCGCTAATCCAATTACAAATGCCATAACAGGTATAGTAATGAATCCAAATACTTGCACGTCGATTGTAGTACAAGAAACTTCGCTCAATACACATGCACCTGTGGAACTAATAACGCCTCGTTGTAAAATAACATGATAGAGTGATGTAATTGTTCCAATAATAGCTAATGGTAAAGTGTAGAAGAAAATATTACTTTCGTTACACCCTTTTTCAGTACGATACCAAGCAAGAGCAAAAAAGAGCACTTGTGGATAGATAAATATTCTTTGCCACCAACAGAGCAAACAAGGAGGAAGGTTATAAATTTCAGAATAGATTAACGAACCGGTTATTGATGCAAATCCTAAAAGAAATCCAATAGGAAATGCATAACTACCGATGATTGTAATAATATTACTTTCTTTACCAAACAATATTCGCATGAGCGCGATACTTATAGTGAGCACAAAAAGGATAATAGTTCCTATTCCTAAAATAATACCAAAAGTTTCTACATTCATATTTATTCAATTACTGGTTCAGGGGTAATAGTAATGCTAGGTGCTTCAGGAATAGTTCCTATGTCTGAAGTTTCTCCAATTTCATTGGTAATCGGTGCATTTTCAGGAATCGGACAACTCGTTTTTTCTGCGAGTGTGCTGAAATCTTGTAATCCAGAAAGACGTGTTCCATCTGCGAACTCCCAGGTAGGATATCCGGTAATTTCTTTTTCTACACAAATTTCAGTTTGTGTTTGGTCTGGATTTGAACATTCTACATATGGTAAATATTTAGCAGATTTACCAAATGATTGTTTTTGTTTGTTACAAAATGGACACCAAAATGTTCCATAAAAAGTTGCTCCAGAATCTGCGATACAGGTTGCGAACCCATCATATTTACCAGGTGTTTTTGCGTTTACTACAAATAGTCCAGCAATGATAATAATAAAACCTCCAACAATTCCGAGGAATACTTTTGTTTCTTTTGTCATACCATATTAGTCTAGCACAGAATAATTAAAAAATCCCTTGCGGGATTTTTTAATTTATTGTTTCATTAATTCTGCAGAATAGAGCTTAAATCCATTACTATCACTGAGTGTAGCGACACATTCAGCTGCAATTGCTTTTTGAACAGAACTTTCCCCTAATACAGGTGCATGACGATACACCCATGCAATTTTTTCTTCATCTACTAATAATTGCAATGTTGGATGGAGTTGTTTACAGAATCGACAATTATAATCTGAATATTCAATAATGGTTGCAAGTGCGGTTTCTGGGTTCCCGATCATATGATCTTCTGGGGAAATTGATTGTGGTGCAATATTTGTAGGGAGAATATCAGCTTGCTCCATGAGTGGTTTTCCTTCACTGATTGCTTTTTCAATCAACTCTTTTGGAAGTGCCCCCATAAGAGGAAACTGATCACCGTTTTTCATAATAACGATCATATGAGGTGTTCCTTGGAGACCAGCACTACTTGCCAGCTGGAGATCGTTACGCACTTTTGATTCAGTTGTTTTTTCAGTAATACAGGTAAGTAGTTCTTTTGGTTTAATTCCTAATTTTTTAACCGAATTTAATCGAGTAAGTGATTCAGGAGTATCTAGTCCTGTAGGGGCAGTTTCAGTATTTGTTTTTGGTGTCATGTTGCTGAGAAATATTCCCGCGCCGATAAAAATTCCTGCGACAATAATAGCGATAGGTGTAGCAAATTTTTCTAATGAGGTATGCATAAAAAGTAAATATAATTAAAAAGGTTATAAATGTATTATTGTTTATCTCCGATGAGATATCCAATTGGTTGTAAATGAGGAATGGTATCAAAAATTATTTTTAATAATCCAAGCGTTGGTAAGGCAAGTACCATACCAATGACTCCCCAGATCATTCCGCCGATAACAATAGAAATAATAGCAGCGAGCGGATTAATAGCAATTTGCCCAGCAGCAATAATTGGAGTCAAAAAATTATTATCAATAAATTGAGCGATTAAAAATGCAACAAGAGTGAGAAGTGCCATACTTGGTCCGGATACAGCGAGTGCAAATAATGTTACGGCACCAAATCCGATAAAAGGTCCAACATAGGGAATAACATTCAAGAGTGCAACCATAATACCCCAAAAAAGATAACTGGGTATTCCGATCAACCAAAATGCAAAACTATTAATTACCGCTAAAATACCAATTACAAAAATCATTCCGGTCATATATTTTGGTAAAACAGAAAATGATTTTTGTGCAATCGTGTGGATACCTGCTTGCTGGTTTTCGTTGGCAACCATTTCAAAGAATTTTTTAATACGATCACGATAGAGGAGTAATAAAAAGGTGGTTACTACGGTAAATCCGATACCCGCAGCAATGGTTCCGGTAGTAGTAAAAATATCTCCTACTGTTTTCAGTCCAATAATAGAAAGATTTTCTGGATTCAATTGATCAAATAATACCGTTTCATCAATAGGGAGTTTATTACTTACCAGTACACGTAATTCCTGAATATTTGTATTGATATCAGTAATATATTCAGGAATTTTATCAGCAAAATCTTTTACTGCAATACCAACTACTGAACCAATAACACCAATCGCAATACATGTTCCTAAAAAAGTGGTAGCGATAGCTAAGGGTAATGGGAATTTGTGTTTGTTGAGCCACGCTACAGATGGTGCCAGAGTAAGTGCTAAAAATAAACCAAGCGTTAATGGAATAAACAATTGCTTTCCGACAATGAGTGCGACAATAGTAATTACTCCGATGACGAGGGTCATATATACCGTTGAAAGAAATGGTAATTTCATATGTGTGTAGTATAGCAAAATCATAAGATATTAGGAAATAGAGAATTACTTGACTTTTCAAAAATATATGATAATATCTAATTAAACAAATTTTGAACCTTTAAATTTTTTAAACAATGAAGCATATCTTTTTTCTCGCCTGTTATTTTTTTGGAATAGGAATACAGGCTAATGCGCAAGTATCGGCAGTTCAATTGCCGGTTACAAAAAACTGGCATAGTGCCAGCTTTCCTGTTTTCGTAACAAATTCTGGATCTGGAGACTATCAGTCTCAGGTTGCCGTAACGCCGATAGGTGATACGGTTGGTATTTCTGGGGAGGTGAAAACATTTTCTGGTACCGGCCTGAAAACAAATTCAGTCACTGGTTTGAAGCCAGGCACTGAATACGGTTATAAACACGTGTTTACGAAAGATACCTTTCAGACAGTATTTACAGGGTCTTTCAAAACAGATCAGTTACCGCCCAAACCAATTATAAAAATTACCGAAGAACCATTCATCGGTATTTCAGATCTATTGATTATCATCAATTCTTCCTATCCTGTTCGGGTATGGGGGCTTTATGATGGTGACACTGAGACTGAAACCTACCTCCACAATAGTGGATTGGATACAATAGTGGTACCGTTGGTAACACCGACGGTCAGAAAATATCCGTATTGTATCATTTTTCAGTATTCTGATTCTGTTTCGGCAGATCAGGATACGGTAATATGCGATGAAATTATCGTCACGACCCCTGATCCGCGACCAGCACCTGAACTATCAATTGAATCGCAGTCAGCAGATTGTGGGACAATCGAAGTTATCACCAGGATTCGTCCTGTTGTCGGTGATACGGCGATGGTATCAGTACTGATCAGTTCTGATCAGGTAAACTATTTTCTGATTGATTCGGCAAAAGGCTTATATTGGCCGATTACGATTGTCACAAAATTTCCAGGATTGGAAGGTGGTACGAAATACTATCTGAAAATTGTTGGAACATCGAAAGATGGCGTGATGAAAGAAATAAAAACTACGCTCGCAATGCCCGCAGGTGAATCTCCGACCATTGCTATTACTCCAAAAGTGGTAGTACGATTGGTAGAATTTAATTTTGCTGGCTGGGCAGGTTGTTCGGGAAGTATGCTGACCATTTCGGTAAGTGGGTCAACAGCAATAGACACTGCTGTGTTTGTGGGATCCGATCAATACGTTGGTACGGTTGATTTTTTTCTGAATCCTGGTAACTATTCCTGGCGGGCGGTAATAAAAAATCGTTACGGGGAACAGGTACGGTCTGGAAACTTTATTGTTTCCGATACCGCTACCAGTATACAAACGCAAGAGGTGAGAAAAATTCCACCGAATGCATTTGTAGTTGTAATCGACACTGGAGGACGACAGATCGGGTCAACGACCTGGTCCGAAATTTCTGACCAGAAAAATCCACTATTACTACAAGGGTTCTATTTAATTCTTGTTCCAAATGAAAATTATGTTGAAAAACGAATTTTTGTAAGGTAAAAAATAAAATGACCCGGTGTGTGGGTGTGTCAGCTCGTATCTTTTTTCGAAGAGGTACGGGTTTTTTTGTACTTGATAAAAATATAAAAATAGGTAGGATAAAAGTATTATTAGTTTTAATATAAAAAGCCAAGAATCATTATAAGAATTGTTTCCTTTAATAATTCTCTCGGAACATCCTCGGTTTCGTACGCTGTGCGTGCTCGATTTCAGGAAAAAATTCTTACAATGATTCTTTCTTCCAATTAATAGTATGCTCGATTATAACGAAATTGTCCCACGAAAATTTATTATCCATGATGATGAGCCGTATGAAGTACTTACTTCACATGTGTTCCGTAAACAACAACGCAAACCAGTAAACGCAACTAAACTACGCAATCTGTTATCAGGACGGGTAGTAGAAGTATCATTTCAGGCAACTGATAAGGTTGATGAAGCTGACATGAAAAAGTCTCCCGTAAAATTTATTTACGAACAAAAAGGGGAATACTGGTTTCATCCAGATGGTAAACCAGGAGATCGATTTACACTTTCCGCTGATACTATTGGTGATGCAAAAAAATGGATTCGATCAAACGATGTGTATGATGCAGTAGTATTTACGAATGATGATGACGAAGAACGCATTATTGGTCTTTCTATTCCTATTAAAATGGATTTGAAAGTAAAAGAAGCAGCTCCAGCAGTAAAAGGGAATACAGCTCAAGGTGCTACAAAAACTGTTATTCTTGAAAATGGAACAGAAATCAACGTGCCTTTATTTATTAATGAAGGTGATGTGGTACGTATTAACACCGAAACAGGTGATTATGTAGAACGAGCAGAAAAGAATTAAAAAACCGCGTGCGCGGTTTTTTATTCTTCTGTCGTATCAGACCCTTCATCAGATTCTTCTGCTGTTGCAGTAAATGAAAGTCCTCCATCGGCGATACGCTTCGTAATTTCTTTGAGAATTTCTTTTTTCAGAGGCTCACCTTCTTTTGATCTCAAAAATTGGCGTGTTGCATCATATCCACGACCCAGTGCAATTTTTTCTTCTTTACCGTCTTTGTCTTTTTTCAGATAACTGAAACTTGCTCCAGCTTTTCCAATAATTTTGAACTTTTCACCTAATGCAAGCATTTCTCCTTCTAATGAAATACCTTCGTTATAAATAATATCAAATTCAGCAGTTTTAAATGGAGCAGCTACTTTGTTTTTGACTACTTTTACTTTTGTTCGTGCACCGACTACTTCTTCACCTTTTTTGATTTGTGCAGTTCTTCGGATATCAATACGTACTGATGAATAGAATTTTAATGCTTTTCCTCCTGGGGTCGTTTCAGGGTTTCCAAACATTACCCCGATCTGCATGCGGATTTGGTTGATAAAAATAATTACCGTTTTTGACTTGTTTGCAATTGCTGTTAACTTACGAAGTGCTTGCGACATTAATCGTGCTTGCTTGCCTACATGGTGAGCCCCCATGTCTCCTTCAATTTCATCTTTCGGTGTGAGTGCGGCAACAGAATCGACTACCACCACATCAATTTTACCTGATCGTACCAATGCTTCGGTAATTTCGAGCGCTTGTTCTCCAGTGTCTGGTTGCGAAACCAGTAATTCTTTAATATTTACACCAAGTTTATTTGCATAATCTGGATCGAGCGCATGTTCTGCATCAACGAATGCGCAGACTCCGCCTGCTTTTTGTGCTTCTGCAATCACATGTAATGTAAGTGTTGTTTTACCAGATGATTCTGGTCCAAAAATTTCAACCACACGCCCCCGAGGTAACCCTCCAATACCGAGCGCTGCATCCAGTCCAATAGATCCTGTTGGCACAACACCAATGTCTACTTTTGGAGCATCTCCTAATTTCATAATTGCACCTTCACCGAACTTGGTCTGAATCATTTTTAATGTGTTTTCAAGATTTCCAGAAGAATCTGATTTGGTTACTTTTTTTGGCATACCTTATTAGTATATCATAAACGAATAACCTGTCTCTTGTTTTTTTATAATAGTAATGTATAGTTTTTAAAATCGTACATTATGGAAAATCATAGCAATGATCTATTTGCACCAGAAGTTTTTGATCTGGTAAAAAGAAATCCTCAAACAGGACGTATTACTCAGAGTGTTCTACTGAGAATTGATCCATCAAAACCGTTAAGTTTAGAACAAATTGTTTCTGCATTTCAAAAAATAGAGGAGAGAGCCAACTATTACTACCCCCATTTTAGGAAGCTTCTAGAGAATCCGACTCCTGAAGAAATTGCAAAAGTAGAATCTTTTCTCGGTATTCAGAATATCAGAATATTTTGAAATTATGGTTCTACAAAAAATCGCACAATACTATTGTGCGATTTTTTAATTCTGTATAGGCAGTGACGAAACAGCGAATGACCCTGTTGCAAGTTCCTTGAGAACGAATGCGTGGGTTTGTTTATTATTTTTACCCAACGGACCAATAACATCAAAAGTAAGAGAATTATACCCAGGAGAAAGGAGGAGAGTATGAGCAAAACTACCATCTGGTGCTGTGGTAATTGGTGTGCCATTGAGCGACACTTCTTTCGCATGTACCGCTTTACCAGAAAGAGTAATTACTGGTTCTGTGTATTCTTGGTTTTCAGAAAGTGAGTCAAGTGATACTTCTGCATTACGGAGCACTGGCGTAATACGACTGATGGCAAATAGGAAAACAAATGTGCAAAAGCCAATGATTAATTTTCCTGAAAAGGGTATTTTCTTTTTTGATGTTGGTGTCATAGACGATAATACTATTGCTACTAATAATTTTCTACCCATCATTGATGAATTACAATACTATTCTTCATTATAGTCTTGTTCGTCAGATTCTTCAACCTCGTTTTGCTGATGTTCTTGTGGATAATTATGTACAGGTTTTCCAGTTGTTAATACTTCTCGAGGTTTTGAGCCGTCAGCAGGACCGACAACTCCGTTTTCTTCGAGAAGATCAATTAACCGTGCTGCACGAGAATAACCAACCTTTAGTTTTCGCTGGAGATAACTGGTACTGGCTTTACCTGCTTCCATAACAGCACGTTTTGCGTCTTCATATAATGGATCATCACTTTCTGAGTCGTCATCAAAATTTACTCCAACAATTGTTTTTTCATCATCCAATGTTTCACTCATAATGATATGATCAGGAAGACTTGGATTTTTCTTTTTAATAAACTGAACGACGCGTTTAATTTCTTCTTCGGGGAGCCACGCTGCCTGCATACGCTCTGGTTTTGCCATATCGCCCCCTTGATAGAGCATATCTCCTGCACCTAATAATGATTCTGCTCCAGGAGTATCTAAAATGGTTCGCGAATCAATCTGCGATGCCACTTGAAGTGCGAGTCGTGAAGGAATATTTGCTTTGATGAGTCCTGTAATAACGTTGACTGAAGGTCGTTGAGTCGAGAGAATTAAATGAATTCCTGTCGCTCGGGACATTTGCGCTAACCGAACGATTGCAGATTCTAATTCCCGTGGGTATGCCTGCATAATATCGGCTAATTCATCGATAATACATACGATGTATGGCATTTTTTCAGGAAGTGATTCTGTATCAGTACCATCTGATTCTGCATGTGCTGGAATCATTACATTTTCATGATAGGATTTTATATCACGACATTTATGTTGTTCCAATAAATCGTAACGTCGTTCCATTTCTTTGGCTGCCCATTTGAGCGCGAGCACTGCTTTTTTTGGATCTTTGATTACGGGCGATAGTAGATGAGGAATTCCGTCATATAACGTGAGTTCAACACGTTTTGGATCTACCATGATAAATCGTAATTCATCAGGAGTATTTCGATAAAGGAGCGACATAATGAGATTATGCACGGTTACTGATTTTCCAGAACCAGTTGTCCCTGCGATCAAAAGATGGGGCATTTTTGCAATGTTTGCAAAATACGCTTTACCAGTTACTCCTTTCCCGAGAGCAGTGAGTAATCGATGAGGAGATTCTTGATACTCCTTGTCTTCTAATAAACTCCCAAGTCCGATTGATGATTTTGAAACGTTTGGTATTTCGATTCCTACTAATGATTTACCAGGAATTGGTGCTTCGATACGGATAGGGTGTGCTGCCAGTGCGAGTGATAAATCTTGTTTCAAACCGACAATTTTTGTGAGTTTAATACCTTGTGCAGGTTTCATTGCATATCGGGTAACCGTCGGACCGACAGATACTTCATCCA
Organism: uncultured Candidatus Saccharibacteria bacterium; assembly: GCA_964507625.1. GTDB lineage: Bacteria > Patescibacteriota > Minisyncoccia > Phycocordibacterales > UBA1006 > CALMMZ01. The sequence continues at coordinate 9,831 of CAZDPR010000007.1, read as the reverse complement.
TTTCAACGGTAATACCGAAATTGGCGAGGGTCTGTTTAATAATGTTTCCTCGTGCCCGAATATCTCCGACTGAAGGTTTTCCTGCGTTTTTGGAAAGGAGGGAGAGAGGAGGTAATTCATAATCATCATAGTTCATCAGTGGAATTGTTTTTTCAGGGACACGATGTTCTGAAACAGGTTCTCTGGATTCAGGTGTCAGAATTTCATGGGCAGTAGAAGTATCTTCTTCAGAGACATATTCATTATCAGTAAATACCGTATCAGATACTTTTTCAGGTTTTGTTTCCTGCGCAAACTCTTCCTCCAATGCGTCAAAAATATCTTTTTCTGACTGTCTTTTATCAAGGACATTTTTGATCCAATCAATGATATTAAACGAATTACGAAATAGCACGAGCGTAGCGATCATGATAATCACCAAAAGAACAATAATTCCACCAATTCGAGAAACAAGTCCAATGAGACCGTTTCCAATATTGCTACCAATTATTCCACCAATATCAAGCGATGGAATAATGAGTTCGAATAACCCTGTATAACCAATGATAATAATAGCTGACATGAGAAAATCAGCTTTTTCAGGAATAAATCGATCAGGAATATAAAAGAGCGATGAGAAATATATGATAATAAAAGGAAGTAATATTCCAATGTATCCAAAGAGTTTTTGAGCAATGTCGTTATAAAGGAATTGTCCGATAACAGCTCCTGATCCAATAAGTCCCAGCAGCATAAGTATTCCTGTTAAAAATAGAAATGTCGAAAAGATTATTTTTTTCCAGTTCACCCCTGATGGTTCTGGTTCAAAAAGTTCGTCTTCTTTTCTTTTTGTTCGATGAGTTTTTTTTGCCATAGATATAGAGTGATTATACCACGAGTTTTCTATTCAGAGATGATCAAGACCTATTGTCTTTTGTGGTTTACTATTAGGCTCCAAGATAGTTTTTTTGAATTACGAAGACGAGATGGAATGGCGGATATTTTTTTATAAACGGAAAATAACACTGTTCTGTCAATGAAAAAATTTTTTCCCATGTCCTTGATTTTTTTTTAAATGTCAGTATAATGAACCGTATGAAATCTCTCGACCTACCCATGGCTGTTTCTGCGGAATCACAGGTAATTCCTGTTGCTCAAGAAGCGCTATCAGCAGTAGCTGATCGTATGGGGAAAATTACTCAAGCATTGGTAATGGTAGCAACCGTTGCACCAGATACCTATGGTTTGTTTTCTCGAAATGTCGATTATGCAGTAACGCTTTTGTCGCATGTCTATAACATAGAATCACTCCCTCATATGGCAACTCGCGAAGATGTCTCTCGAATTACTATAGGTATTCGACAAATGGGACAACAATGGACACTCTGTCATACTGCAGGATTGGTTTCCGATATGAATTATCAGGTGATTATGCGTGAACTGCAGAGTCTCCAGCAATATATCCAGGAAAAACTGATGACCTATTGTATCGGACAGGTAACGTATCCATTTCGGATTCCAGATCATGTGAAAGGTGGATATCAGCCGGAACAATTTTCACTGGATCAGTTTTTTGCACCAGGGGATGTTCCAAAAAAATCAGTACCAACACCGGTTGGAGAATCGTCTCAACGACATCAGCCAGTTGAATCAGTGCAGAAATCAGAACCAAATAAATCTGTTTCAGACATCTCACGAACACCTAAAATAGAATCGTTCATTCAAAAACGAGAACCAGAAAAAGTTACCCCAAAAATTACCGAAACATTACCACTCAAAACAGTTCCGATTATTCCTCAGTCAGGTGAAGATAAAAAAGAGCGTCGTGACGCAATTATGCGAACGATTCGTTCTAAAGGACAGGTAACCATAAAAGACATATCGGAACATGTTACTGGGGTTTCAGAAAAAACTATACAGCGTGATTTACAGGAACTCATTCAGCACGGTGTATTAATCAGGGAAGGGGAAAAACGCTGGGCGGTATATAAATTGGCCATGAGCCACGCATAAACCTATACAGGAAAACAATTCTTGATTGCCATAAGAATTTCATCTTGGTTTTACCAGTTATAGTATTGAGTGCTAATTATTAGTTAGAACTACAGAACGATTTTTAGATTCTACCCTTACACAGAACAATATATCCATGATGGTACTGTAAGATTTTCCATCCTGATTCGTCGTATCAGTAGGAGCACATCAGTGTGTCCTTTACAGATTCATATTCCTGTCGAAGGTATGAATCAAAACGATATGCTTGCAAAACTTTTGCAAAAGGTATGCAAAAATGGTATATTCTCCATAACCCAACTGAAGTCTCGTCAGCTTGCATTGATTTTTAATCAGTGTGAGATGGGGGAAGTTCACGCGGTAATTATCTCTCAATAAACAGGATAATTACCGCGAGGACGAGTATACCGTTTGTTAGTAATTCATGTATCTGCTTTTACTTCATTGCTCTCGATACATATATTATTTTCAAAAGTATGTACCGATGAATGAATAAGTCTCGATTATTTTTTCATCACCACATACTGATAATGTATGTCTCTGAGTAATGAATCAGGCATGCTGAATTACTAATTGCGCAACTGATCATTGCGCAGTATACAATTTGAAAAGTTATCTTGTGACTTATATCGTAAGGAATGAGATAGTCCCACTCATTACATAATGAAAGTGGGATAAATTAAAATTATAATTTTAGTTAATTTAAACTGATAAAATAAACGTATGAAAAAATTCGTTATTTCTTCTGTTGCGGTAGCTGCGTTCGCATTTGCATTTGTTGCATCTGCTGCAGTTTCTGCTTCAGAAATCTATACTCCAGCTTCAGGATTCCTCCGAGTAGGATCTGGAATGGGGACAATGGCACGACAAATGCCAAACGTTATCGCTGCTCAAAAAGCACTTAACGCTTGTACTGGTGCTAATCTTGCATTAGACGGAAAATTTGGTCCTTTAACAAAAGGTTCATTCATGGCTTTCCAAGCTTCAAAAGGTGTGAAAGTTGACGGTGTTATCGGACCTGTAACTGCTGATCAATTGGCTGCATGTTCAGGATCAACACCTTCAACACCTTCAACAACAACATTGAATGGTGGAGCAGGTGATATTACAGTTACTTCAACTTCTACTGATGTAGAAAACTCAGTAAAAGAAGGTGAAGATGATGTTAATATTCTTGGTTTCCAAGTTGAAGCTGACGGGTCTGATGTTGCAATTACAAGTGTGAAAGTTTCTCTAAAGAATACTTCATATGCTTCATCATCTGAAAAACTTTCTGATTACTTAGACTCAGTGTCTATTATGATGGGAGGTGATGAAGTAGGATCATCAGATGTTTCTGACTTTTCTAAAGACTCAGGAACTCCAGATGAATTTTCAAAAACAATTTCACTTAAAAATGCAGTTGTTGAAGAAGATGAAAAAGTTAAATTCTACGTAGCAGTATCAGCAGTTTCAACTATTGATTCTGATGATATTACTAATGCAGATTGGGATATTCAAGTTGATACGATTCGATTCAATGATGCAACAGGTGCTATCTTGACCGGAGATGTTACAGATCTTGAGTACGGAGATAACGATGCCTTTACATTTGACGACGCTGGTGTAGATGATGATATTTCAATTAAATCATCATCAACTGATCCAGATGCTGCAACACTTCTTGTAGAAGAAAATGATAATTCAGATGAATATTTAATTGGGGCATTCAAATTGGATGTAGATGAAGATTCATCAGATATTACAATTTCTGAATTACCAATAGTGCTTACATTTGCAGCATCAGGAAATACAACTGATGATGGATATGCTGATAGTTCTGAAGATATCGTTGATAATGTTCGAGTTAAAGTTGGAAGTGATTGGTACGATGCTGATTTCGATTCAGAATCAATAACTGATGGGGTTGGAACAGCAGCTTATCTTGTTGAAGATGAATTCACAATTGACGCAGGTGATGCACCAGTTGTTGGAATTTACGTAACCTTCAAAGAACAAGATTCTAACTATGGTTCAGGAGCAACAGTTATCGCCTCTGTAACCGGTTCTGCTATTTCTGCTGAAGGTGAAGACGATGTTACTGTTTCATCATCATTTGCTGGTGAAGAACATACATTATCTACAACTGGAGCAAAAGTAACAAGTATTAGTTGGGTAGCAAACGGAGGTGGAGCAGCAGCTGGTTCTCTTGACTTCTTCTTTACAGTAGAAGCAGAAAACGGAGATGTTGATATTACCGATGACGCATTTGATGCTGTAGATACTCTTACTACAACTGGATCAGCTTCTATTGCTGCTGCAGTGGTTACTAAGGTTTCTGGTACTGCAACTGGTACAACAGACGACTATACTGTAGAAGAAGGTCAAACAGCTCGATTCCGAGTACGTTATGCAGTAACTGGTTCTGCTGGTTCTGCTGAAGTAACTGTTACTGAAGCTGCAGGAAATTCAGTTCCTGATGATAAAGAACTTTCACCTACACTTTTCCTAGAATAATCTAGTTAAATGTAGTGATTGATGTATAAAAAAATATTATACATAAACAAAAACACCCTTTTGGGTGTTTTTGTTTATGTTAATTTATTGTATACTGGACCAGTGAAACAGATTTGGCAATTCAAGGTAATGGAATATCTGACCTATTTAGGTGTTTTTATTATCCCTTTGTATGTAAATATAAACCACTGGTTTCCATTTAGTACACCAAAGGCAATTTTGATATATTTTTTCGCATCCGTAATGTTGGGATTATTCAGCTGGGGTTTAATAGATCAAAAAGTAAATCAAGATATATCGATTAGTATCGCATGGGTACATGTTGTTTTGATCTTATTCCTCATTATTTTGACCATAGGAGCAATGTTTGGAGTTGATCCACACAATTCATTTTTCGGCGTATGGAGCCAATCAATTAGTTTAAGTTTATTATACGCACTAAGTATTTTTGCATGCTTGATAGGATTTCTGATTCGTGAGGATAGGTCTGTAGTCAGGAAAATACTGACCATCTCTTTTTTAGCAGGAATCATGTCAGTGCTTATTTCCTATAGTGGAGCAGACTGGGTACCGCTTTCCAAGGATGGATTAACCATGGGGAATTCGTCATTTGCAGGAGCATATCTTTTGTTTAATGTTTGTTTTGGGATTGGGTTGTTGTTTTCGTACAAAAAAAATTGGCAAAAAATAATAGTAGGCATTGGGTTATTGATTATTTTATTTTCTCCTATATTTTTCAATAAACAGATTTTTCAAGGAATAATTTCTCTGGAAGATACAATTCAGAACCCGTTACTACTTATGGGGGAAGCAAACGGTGCGGTTGTCGGGGTTGTTGTATCGATATTAGTTATTATCACTATGCTGACTATGCGATCTCATAAAAGACAGATACAGATCATTGGATTTGCTTTTTTTATGATTATTTTGGGTGGTATTTTTTACGCTGGGAACATGCTTATAAATCCGGGATCGAGAATTAATCAGATGTTTATTGAAGAAAAGAACGGTAATCGTTTTTTATTCTGGGATATTGCAAACAGTGGTTTTGTAGAAAATCCGTTGATAGGTAATGGTTTCAATAATTATGTTTATACATTTCAAAATAATTTTACGAATGATTTTTTTAAACCAGGGTTTTCTTTAGAACTGTGGACTAATCAGCCACATAATATGTTTTGGGAATACATGTCTAATACGGGCATTTTAGGAACGGTAAGCTTTTTTACATTGTTAGTGGTGGTATTTGTGGGATTATATATTAGAAATAAAGATAATGAAGATGATTATATTTTAAGGATGGTTATAGCTGCTAGTTTGATCGGGTATTTCATACAAAATATGTTCGTATTTGACGTGCCAGTGACCTATTTTATATTATTTTTAATTATAGGAATTTCAACTGGTGTAACTGAACAGCAAAGAGTTATTATTTTTCAAAGGACAAAGTTTTATAAAAAAATTATTGGAGGTGTGTTATTAGTGGTAAGTCTGGGATGTATCATTATTTTTACTATTTTACCATGGAGAGAATCAAAAAAATGGTATCAAATGTCCAGTCAAAAAGTTTCAAAGTCTGGATTTGAAGAAGTACTAAATATTCAAAAGATTTCTCTATTAGGAGGGGTAGCTGATAGTGCGTTTCTGGTCGATAAAACGTTTGCAAAATATCAAAAAGAAATCATACAAACCGTCACGACTACTAAAGATTTTTCTATTTTTATTACTGCAGAAAAGTTGTTAGAACAAGAATTAGAAAAACAACCTTTAAATTTTCGGGCACGGGTAACATTGGTTCGGGTTATGATTATGCGTATGACTCTTATGGGAACCATAGATCGTGATCTATGGGATCGAGCATATTATCATGCCCTACAAATTAAGACACTGAACCCACAACACCCCGATGGATATTTGTTACAAGGTCATTTACAAGTATTAATTAGAGATTTTAAACAGGCGCGTGCAATGATTCGCGCAGGTATTGTTACTGCACCAAACTATTTTCCAGGATATGCTATTGCACGAGATATAAATAAATTAGGGCCAGATGATCAATTTTTGGAATATGTTGCTAAAATGGAAAATGAATGGACCAAAGGTGGATTTTAGAAATTTTTTATACAGAATAAATTTTAGTTTAGGGATATTGTTTAATCGAAAGATTAAAGTTATTAAAAAAAAACACCCAAAAGGGTGTTTTTTTTGTTGGTAAATTTGATAGAATAAATATATGAAAAACTTAAAAATCTGGCAGTTTCAATTTGTAGAATGGTTGGCTTATTTAGTAATATTTATGATCCCTCTGGTTGTTTCAAAAGAGCTGCTTTTTGGTTTTACAAGCTTCAAATCTTTTATATTTACTGGATTAATAGCTTTAATGATTATTTTTTTATCTTGGGGTTTATGGAAAGTAAAAAACATACCTATTCAGATAGGTTGGGTTCATATTACTCTCCTGGCTTTTGTTTTAGTTACTTCTGTGAGTGGATTTTTGGGTGTAGATCCAAATACATCATTTTTCGGTAATTTTATGGATGGGGTTGGTCTTATTTATATATATACCTGTTTGTTTTTTTCATTGATAGTTAGTTTTCTTATTAAAAATAACGAAAAATTTTTAATCAAATTTTTAATAGCATGTTTTCTGGGGGGGCTTATTGTTGCTTTTAAGTCTTATGGAGGAGATCATAATTCTACGTTAGGGAATACATCTTTCACGGGTGCATATCTTTTATTTATTAGTTGTATAGGGATTGGGGTATCTTTATATGTAAAAGAAACATGGCAAAAGGTTTTGTTTTGGATTAGTACATTTTTTGTTTTTATATCTCCCGTCTTTATAAATTTAAAAGGCTTAGGGTCTGTTTTTCAAAATCCAACAAATATTTTAGGGGAAGCAAAAGGAGCTACTGTCGGCTTGGGAATATCGATTATTATAATAGTGGCTTTATTTTTTACTCAAGACATTAAAAAATGGAAAAAATATTTAGGATGGATGTTGATAGTTATGACATTGCTGTCTATATTTTTTGTTGGCTCTCAGCTGGTAAAAGATGGAACAAAGATAAATCAAGAATTTATTTCAGGGCATTCCGCCTCACGTTTTGTTTATTGGGATATTGCAAAAAAGGGGTTAAAAGATAGACCAGTTCTAGGTTATGGGTGGGGGAACTATGACATGGTTTTTCAAAATCATTTTAATCCAATTATTTTTTCTCCAGGATATCCTCCTGAAGGATCTATTCGGGATCCGCATAATATTTTTTGGAGCTTAGCTTCGACAACTGGAATATTAGGAGTGATTGCATACTTCTCTTTAATTGGCTTAGTTTGTATAATTTTCTATAAAAACTTAAGAGAAGGAAATAGAGAAAAAAGAATTTTCGGGATAGTTTCCATTGGAATTTTGTTCGGGTATGTAGTACAAAACCTGTTTGTTTTTGATACGATCACTTCTTTTATATTATTTTTCTCTATTGTTGGATTTGCTATAAGCTACTCTAAACCTATTTGGGATTGGAATATAAAAGATACTATTTGGAAAAAAATTACTCTTTCTTTAGTCGTATTGTTCTCAATGCTAATGATTATTTTTTTGACTATATTACCATGGAAAGAATCATTAATTTGGAGTAGGTATTTTCTTGATCCTTCAATAACAAATCCACAACATGTTTCTTTTGTTGGCAGTGAAGGGGATACTGTATTTATTGCGAGTAAGATCTTAGTTGCAATAAGAGAAAGATCTGATACTCCAGAAAAAAAACAAAAAGCAATTGAGATTTTAAATATACTAAAAGATAGTCTTGCAAATGAGATAACAAGGAGTCCAAATAACTACAAGATTTACCTCGCTAAGGGGTTAATCGAAAGCACTATTGCATCCTTTTCTTTTTCTGTTGATAAAAAATGGAATACAGAACTTTTAACAGAAGCAAAAAAGGATTTAGAAAAAGCAATGGAGCTGAATCCAAAGAACCAAGAAACTTTTCTTGGGCTTATTCGGGTAAATATTTATGAACGAGATTTTGACGAGGCTTATAAAAATTTAAAGACAGCATTTGAGATTAATCCTGAATACACTAAAATGTACGACGCTGCTGAAACTTTACTCAGACTATCTCCAAATAAAGAATTTGAGGAATTTCTTAATTCGAAAATGAAAGAAAATAATATTGTTTTACCGTAATCATGTTGGTTATTTTTAACTTATTAATTTTAATTTACTTTATGTATCTATGAAAAAATATGCAGGCATCATTGCCTTGGGAGCGATTGCGATTATTATTATCCTCGTATTAGTTACGGGAAAAGGAAACATGACAACGAATGAGGTTGCAGGTGATCCAGTGGTTTCAAGTGAGACAACATCAGGAACCGATATGAATCAGGGAAATACTGGATCGGATGTGTCTCCATCAACAGAGGTAACCGTTACAACGAATCCTTCAAAAACCCCTACACCTCCACCAGTACCCACACCAAAACCAGGAACGTTTACATTGGCTGAGGTTGCAACCCGTAATACCGAATCTAATTGTTATTCTGCGATTAATGAGGTGGTGTATGATTTGACGGCGTGGATCAATAAACATCCAGGAGGGAGTCGAGAAATACTCCGTATTTGTGGAAAGGATGGGAGTAGTGCGTTCAATGGCCAGCACGGTGGTGATGCAAAACCAGAACGAATTTTAGCAGGTTTTGAAGTTGGAGTATTAAATTAATTACACACGTATGAACTACACAACAAATACCATTATGTATTGGGTAGGGAAAGGATTATTGTTCGGCGTGATTGTTTACTTTGGTATTACTGGGATTATCAATCCCAGTATGTTTGCAGGCATGATTCCTGGTTGGATGGTATGGTTACCTGCCCATCTCTTGGTAGTTGTTCACGGTATTGTGATGGTAATTACAGCACTGCTGGTATTTGGTAATATAGAAGGACGGTGAATGTATTATATATTGTTAGTCTGTATTCTGGTGGTAAACGAGATCATTACTTTGCAATTGTTGATGAGGTAGATAGTGTGTTAATTGATGAAGCTCGTGTTCCAATGATTTTGTCGGCTGCCGCTGACCGAGCAGATGATTTGTATAAAATGTGTGCAAAAATTGCTACTCAGCTTCACAAAGAAACTGATTATACCGTTGATGAAAAATTAAAAGCAATTCAAATCACTGATCACGGAATTACTCGTATTGAACAATTGCTCCATATTGACAATTTATACACTGCAGAAAATATGCAATTAGTACATCATGTTGAAACTGCGGTTCGTGCGTCGAATTGATAATCAGTTACGAGGACGATCAGGTCGACAGGGCGATCCCGGG
>CAZDPR010000006.1:0-46382 GCA_964507625.1 uncultured Candidatus Saccharibacteria bacterium | reverse complement strand
TGTAGAATATAAACGGGAAGCGCTCCGACTATTCCGACAATTAGAACAGAATTGGAAAATGCAGATGTCTGAACTCTTAAAAAACTTGGACGTTGACGCAGTATTGAATCCACAAATACTAAAAACATCAATTATTATACCAACTCACCGTAGTGATGGAACAAAATATGATTGGAATAATCGAGTTACTATTACCAAGGATGGTATACAAAAAGAAGTAAAGTATAAAAATCTAGATAAAGAATTAGTTGAAGGGTGGGAATTAGTTACTACACTCACTACTAAAAAACAACCCTAAGAGGTGTTTTTTAGTTTGTAGGATATATAATATGGCTAATCGCGGGCAGTTTTGTTATACTGTAAATATATGAAAAAAGTAACTACAAAATCGATTTGGCAAATAATGGTTATTGAATACTTAATCGGTATTGCGATTGTTCTGGTACCGATATGGTATGGGGCTGGGCATTTATTCCCGTTTACTGTTGCAAAATCACTACTCGTTACCTTATTTGCCGTGATTATTGGAGCACTTTATTTATGGGGGAAATCAGAACATTCACCCTTGCACTGGTCGTGGCATCCATTACATGTACTCATAAAATTATTTGGAATTTCTCTCATAATCAGTGCGATTATTGGGGTTAATCCGCAATTTTCTTTTTTCGGATCTTTGATTGATGCGACAGGGCTCAATGTGATTTTGAGTGCACTAGTAATTGCTGGAGTTGTTTCGGTATTAGTTCAACAAAAACCAGAACGGTTGGTTGCTTATTTTTGGACATCAATTATTACCAGTATGGTTGTTTTTTTTGGTGCGTTTTCTCCAAATGTATTTCCAACGACCTCTGGTGGTTCTACTTTTGGAAACACTTCATACATGGCTGCATACTTTTTGATTAATATCGGTTTTGCGACCAGTTTGTTATTAAGTCAGGCAGAACGGTGGAAAAAAATAATAGCTGGGTCAATGGGGTTACTCCTCGTTATTGCGCCAACTTTTTTTAATCGAAATTTACTAATTGGACAGGTTGCATGGAGTGAAGCATTTAAAAATCCACTACTCTTTGCTGGGGTTTCCAATGGTGCAACGATTGCACTCGCGGTTATGATTCCTGTTACGCTTGGTCTATTACTTACAGTAACAGGTCAAGTGAAATGGAAAAAAATAATAGGGATGATAATTATTGGTATTACTACGATCGGAATTATTGGGTTTTGGACACTTTTTCAGACACCAGGAAATCCGATCAATGAATTTTTTGTTGAACGAAAATCGAATAATCGATTAGTTTTTTGGGATATTGCAAAGCAGGGAATTGCTGAACGGCCACTGTTTGGATGGGGAATGAATAATTATGCATATGTGTTTCAAGAAAAATTTAGCACTGAATTTTTCTTGAAAAAAAATGTACCTGAACTATGGACGAATAATCCACATAATATGGTATTGGAAATTGGTGTGAATCACGGATTAATAGGATTAACACTCTATATGGCTATATTTTTCGGAGCATGTATTTATGCTGTTCGAGCGTCAATACGGGATAGAAAAAAAGCATTTATTCTATTACCATTGGTAGGTTCGCTAATCGGATATTTTATTCAGAATTTATTTATTTTTGATACTCCAGGAACTATTTTTATATTTTGGCTGGTTATTGGTTGTATTATTGGGTTTAGTGAAAACTGGAAAACAATAATATTACCAGAACAACATCGGTATGCTCTGGGAGCGATAATGAAAATTCTCGCAATAGTTTTGATTTGTTTACTTCCGATGATTGTGTTTAAACCGTGGAAAGAATCAAAGGCATGGGTGCGATATACGGCGATACAAAATATTTTAACGCAAACAGTAAATCCACAACCTATTTCACGATTAGGATATGTTTCTGATACAGCATACATCGCAGGTCGTTTTATTGACATTGCACGAGTAGATATTGGAGAACCAGGAAGTGAAGAACAGGCAACATTGTTACAAATTATGAATAATTTGCGAATGAATTTAGAACGAGAGCTTTCGCAAGATCCGGATAATGTGCGTGGACGATGGACGTTAGGGCGGCTTTTACTGACCATGATGGTTGTGCAAAGACAGTTGTATCCAGAAATAGTATTTCAAGCAGAACAAAATATTGATCGTGCGATTGCCTTGAGCCCTAATAATGCATTTATTTATTTCGATAAAGTACAGTTACTTTTTTTGCAGGAACGATTTGATGAAGCGCAAATTATCATTGAAAAAATAATTACTCTCGCTCCAGAAAGGCTGATAGGATACCAGTTGGCAGAACAGCTTAATCAGGCCTCATCTCGACCAGAGTTTTTCAAGCGAATAATGGATTTGAAACAGCAAAATAATCCGATACAATAAAATAGATAGTCTGAGTGTAAAAAACGCCTTCAGGGCGTTTTTTTGTGGTTGTGGTATAGTAGAGGTATGATTATTGTACGACTTTTTGGCGGAATGGGGAATCAAATGTTTCAGTATGCACTGGGGCGGGTTTTGTCTATTAAAAATAACACAGAATTTAAATTAGATATTCGGCACCTTACTGATCATGGGAAGCGTCCTTTATATCCAAAACATGTGAATAGGAATTATGATCTGGATTTATTATCAATCCAGGCAGGAATTGCACAGCAATCAGATATTCCATGGAAATATCGTGTCTGGGGAACTACTTTCTTCAAAGACGCAACGTATGTGATAACAAGAAAGTTATTTAAAAACCCAACCAAAGAAACCTATTTTCATTTTAACGAAACAGTTCTATCTGCAAAAGATTCAATTTATTTAGAAGGGTTTTGGCAGAGTTATAAATATTTTCAAGGATTTGAAGATATCATTAAAAAAGATTTTCAAATTTCAGTCAATCTTCCAGAAAATATAAAAAAATTAGGAGAAAAAATTCAAAAAGAAAACGCATTGTGTGTACATGTACGGAGAGGTGATTTTGTAAATAATACATATCATGATGTAGTAAATAGTGAATATTACCAAAAAGCATTTCAAAAAATAACCGAGCAAGCTACTGTTGATACGGTATATATTTTTTCTGATGATATAGATTGGTGTAGGGGAAATATGCAATTCCCGACAGATACTTTTTTTGTAGGGAATGAATTTTCTGGAGAGCGAGGAATCGGGCATTTTTGGTTAATGCAACAATGTAAATATTTTATTATTCCTAACTCCAGTTTTTCTTGGTGGGCGGCATGGCTTGCAGATTATGTAGATAAAAAAGTAATTGTGCCTAAAAAATGGTTCGCAGATGAAACAATTAATTATAATGATATATATCCTTCAGATTGGATAAAATTGTAAATATGAATACTCGAGCAATAATTAAAAAAATAGTTTTCTTTCCAAAACAAGTCGTACAAAGTTTGTTTATTATTCCTGATTATGTTCGCTTTTTAAAGCAGAGCGATAAAAGATTTTCTTTAAAGATAAGAGATTGGTATCCTCAGGTTCTTGATAAGACACGAACAACTGGTTTTGATCGGCATTATGTATATCATACAGCTTGGGCAGCTCGCAAGGTAAAGGAAATTAATCCAGAAAAACATATCGATATTGCCTCGTCATTATATTTTCCTGCAATTGTTTCTGCTTTTATTCCGGTAGAATTTTATGATTATCGTCCCGCAGAAATTGAACTTTCGCAATTATCAAGTAATCATGCAGATTTATTACGGCTTTCATTCCCAACAGAGAGTGTCCAGTCAATTTCATGTATGCATACCATCGAGCATATCGGATTAGGTCGTTATGGAGATCCTATTGATTCAATTGGTGATATAAAAGCTATTAATGAACTTCAAAGGGTTACTAAAAAAGATGGGAGTATTTTATTTGTAACTCCTGTCGGTATTCCAAAAATTGAATTTAATGCACACCGCATTTATTCTTATGAACAAATTATGGAATATTTTCATGAATGTGAATTAGTTGAATTTTCGTTAATCCCGGAAAAAGCAGGTGGAATAATTGTAAATGCAGATCCTAGATTGGTTATGAATGAACAGTATGCATGTGGATGTTTTTGGTTTAAGAAAAAATAATGTATGAAAAAAATATCAGTAATTATTCCTGTATACAATAGTGGTCAGTATGTTCTGGAAACAATTCATTCTATTTTAAATCAGACATATCCAGTGTACGAGATTATTGTAGTGAATGATGGTTCGACTGACACAACTCGACAGGTGGTAGAAAGTATTAAAAATGATTTCTCGCAGATTATTCTTTTAAATCAAGAAAATTCTGGACCTGCAGCAGCTCGAAATAATGGAATAAAAAATGCAACAGGGGAATATATTGCCTTTTGTGATGCAGACGACCTATGGGTTCGTAATAAAATAGAAAAGCAAATGCAAGTTTTTGAGAGTAAGGATGTGCAATTAGTGTATTCTGGAATAGAATTCTTTGGATTCAAAGAAGGTGAATTTTTGCCTCATGGCAAAAATTCACCCAGACAGATTTTTAAAAATAATACTATCCCTAATTCGTCAGTAATTATTCATCGATCGGTTGTTGATAGGGTAGGATTATTACATGAATCAAAAAAGTTCTTTGCAGTCGAGGATTATCAGTATTGGCTTCGGATTGTTACAGAGTATGATTTTGATTATGCTCCTGAGCCACTGGTGAGGTATAGAGTTCATGATGGTCAAATTTCAAAGGGGAATAAAAAATCATACCAACGACTTATTAATGTGTATACTTGGTTTTTATTTCAATGGAAATATCGAAACTATTGGGATATTTGTTTCATAAAAATTATTCATAATGGTTTGCAATATGTGCGATTTTCAATTTTTGATATATGCAAAACAAAAAAACAATAGGAATACTGTATATCTGCACAGGGAAATATGTGATGTTTTGGCGTGATTTTTATTTGAGTATGGAAAAATATTTCTTACCTGATTATGAAAAGAAATATTTTGTTTTTACTGATAGCTCTGAAATTGATTTTGCAACAGAAAATAAAAACATTCATCGATTTTATCAAGAAGATCTTGGTTGGCCAGATAATACATTAAAACGATTTCATATTTTTTTAGAAAGAAAAGATGAAATAAAAAATACTGACTACTTATTCTTTTGTAATGCAAATTTATTGGTTCAAGAAATTATTCATGCACAAGATTTTTTACCTCAAGAAGATAAGAAATTAATTGCAGTACAACATCCAGGTTTTTTTAATAAACAACGGAGTAAGTTTACTTATGAAACGAATATGAAATCCACTGCAGGTATTTTGGATCACGATGGACGGTATTATGTTGCAGGTGGTCTGAATGGAGGAGAAACGCAAACTTTTTTAGAGGCAATGCAGGAGATGAAGAAAAATATTGATGAAGATTTTAAAAATAATATCATTGCATTGTGGCATGATGAGTCACACTGGAATCGATATGTTATTGGTCGATCTGATGTAAAAATTTTAGATGCATCATACCTTTATCCAGAAGGCTGGAATATTCCATTTGATAAAAAGATATTAATTCGTGATAAAACAAAATACGGCGGGCATGATTTTTTGAGAAATAAAAAAGAATCTTTGTTTTCTAAAATAAAAAAAATTATCAAGAAAATAATCAAAATATAGTATATGCAAAAAAAAGTAAGTATCATTCTCCCAACTTATAATGGGGGTGATCGCATTGGGAAATCAATTAAAAGTGTGCAAGATCAATCTTTTCAGGACTGGGAACTTATTATTGTTATTGATGGTTCAACTGATGCAACATTTGAACGAGTATCACGTATTGCAAAACAAGATAGTAGAATTGTTATTATTAATAATGAGCAAAATCAAGGTATTCAAAAAACATTAAATGACGGATTAAAAAAAGCAACAGGAGAATATATTGCACGTATTGATGATGACGATGTGTGGGTTGATGTGCGAAAATTACAAAAACAAATTGATTTCTTGGAACAGAATCCAGATTATGTTTTGGTTGGAACAGGAATTATTTTGGTTGATAAAAATGGAAAACAAATCGATCAATATCTTTTTTCAGCATCTGATGACGAGATAAGAAAAAAAATACTTGGTCAAAATTGTTTTGCGCACCCTACTGTATTGTTCCGTAATGATATAGTAAAAAAAATAGGTGGTTATTCAGAAGATATGAATCATAAGCATGTAGAAGATCATGAATTGTGGTTGCGAATGGGAACGATTGGAAAGATGGGGAATATACCAGAATATGCTATTTTATATCAAGTTAACGAACAAGGACTTTCTGGGAAAAATAAATCAGTGCAATTAAAAAGGCGAGTACAATTATGTATTACATATAGGAAAAAATATCCAAATTTTTTAAAGAACGTTATCAAGATAACCTTCTTATACATCGGATATATTACTATCGGTTGGATGTTTGCAGGATCAATAAAGGTACGGAGTAAATTAACAGCGATTTATAAAGAATTATTTTAATAAATATTATGGAAAAAAATTTAAATAATAAAGAAGTATTTACTGGGGAACGATTTATTCCAGAGTTATTTACTGAAAAGGATGAGATATATCGCGCGCATGTGAATCGTTATTTATTTGCTCAGCAATTATTAAACTCAGAAAAAAAAGATTTGGTTTTAGATATTTCATCAGGAGAAGGGTACGGAACTGCTTTATTGGGTGAAGTTGCAAAAAAGGTCATCGGAGTGGATATCGATGAGCAAGCAGTTAGTTTTTCTAATAAAAAATACGGGAATAATGTTGTCTCTTTCTTACAAGGAAACGCAGAAGATTCCTTATTCTCGGATGATGAATTTGAAGCGGTTATTTCTTTCGAAACTCTTGAACATTTAACTAAAAAAGGTCAAGAAAAATTCTTAAATAATGTACAAAAAACACTCAAGAAAAACGGACTTTTTATTATTTCAACACCCGACAAAGATATTTATGGCTCAGGGGATAATCATTTTCACGAACATGAATTATCAAAAAAAGAATTTATTTCACTACTGAGCAAATATTTTTCGGTCAAAGAAATATATGGTCAAAATATATTAGAAAGAAAAAATGTTTTTATGAGAACAGTAAGAGGATTTCTTGATATTATTATTCAGAGTCATGTTTGGAAAAAAATGAAGCAATTTATACCTCATTCTATAAAATATTATTTTGATCAAAAAACAAATAAATATAACACTATTGAAGTTATGGAAAAAGATAATTATTTTACTGTTGAAAAAATAAAAGATAGTAACTCTGCAAAATATATTATTTTGGTTTGTAAGAATATATTTAAATAAAAAAATGAAACCTTTATTTATTATTACCTCAGTTATTCACTTTACGAATAAACCGCTTTCTTATTCAAATGTTAGAAGTGTTTTTACTTCTGAACAAAGAATTGAACAAACGTTAAAAACCATTCACTCTATTAAAAAATATGTTCCAAATGCTCAAATTATATTAATAGAAGCAGGGGATGTTGATGTTCCATTATTTGAAAAACATGTCGACATTTACAAATTTTTAGGTAGTAAATTTTTAGTCCGTTCTGCGGTCAAAAGTAAATTTAAAGGATTAGGGGAAGCAGTAATACTTCTTTCATTAAATAAACTTTTGCAGAAGTTAGACTATGATTATTTATTTAAAATAAGCGGTAGATATTTTCTGAATGAAAATTTTTCTCTTAATTATTATCATGAGAAGTTTTATTTTTTGAGAAGCTTGGATAAGAAAAGTGTATCTACTCGATTGTATTGGTTTCCTAAAACATTTCTAAATCTTTATATGAGAACAATTTTTTTAACCATTCCATTTTTAATTCTTGGTAAAAGTATTGAGTTTTGTCTGCTACTATTATTTCCTAACACAAAAATTCACCTTGTTGATACATTAGGGGTTTCTGGTTATATTGCCCCTACTGGTGAATTTATTTCTGAATAATTATGTTAAATATTGTTTCTCAATCAATTACTTCAAGTCAAGTAACGGGACCTCAAAAAGTTGTAAGTAATCTTATTAAAGGGCTTGATAAGATTGGGTATCCGTATGTGATAAACCAAAGACTTGATTCATGTGCTCGATTATGGATACACGATGATATAAATGCTCTTAAAAAATTGAACAAGCTCCCAGAAAATATAAAGGTGGTAGTTGGTCCAAATTTATATATTTTTCCAAGAAATATTTCAAAAAAAATTGTTCTTTCTAGAGAAGTGTATATACATCCAAGTAGGTGGACTGTGGAAGCGTGGAAATATTTTGGTTACACAAAGACTCGTTTAGATTCTTGGCCGGTAGGCATTGATACAGAAGAATTTTATTTTCCAGAAAAAAGGAATAGAACCCAAGTACTTATTTATTTTAAAGATCGATTTTCAGAAGAATTGTCTTTCTGTGAAGATATTTTAAATGAAAAAAATATTTCTTATTCCATAATTAAATATGGAGAATATACTGAAGATCAATTTAAAGGAGAGTTGAAAAAGAGTCATTATGTAATCTGGATTGGAAGACAAGAAAGTCAAGGAATTGCTTTACAAGAAGCGCTTTCCACAGATACTCCAGTACTTGTTTGGGATGTAAAAAATTTCGGACATTCCCAGTGGTCACAAGAAAATAATTTTTATCTTGAAATTGAAAAAGAGTATGAAAATTGTACCTCTGCTCCTTTTTTTGATGATTCTTGTGGTATGGTTATAGATAATAAAAACCAATTGAAAGACGCTATTTTTAAAATGAATAATTCTTATCAAGACTTTGCTCCAAGGAAATTTGTTCAAGAAAATCTTTCTTTAGAAAAACAGGCACTTGATTTTCTGGATTTATATCAAAAACATTTCCATCTCTCTCTTGAATCTGGTTTTTCTGAAAAACAGCTTCGCAATGGAAAATGGAGAAATGCAAAATTATGGTATAGGATATGGATGTATATAAAAGAGATGATCAAAAAAATATTTCAATAAAAAAACACTGTTACAGTGTTTTTTTATTGATAAACATTTCTGTAAAAGATTGTACCACAGGTTCTTTAATAGTAACTAAGAAACCTCCATAAAATATACTTGTACATACAATAATTATGATTGGATGAACATTCATTTTAACTCCTATAAAGGCAATGAGTCCCAGAACAAGTGTTCCGCTAATTCCACAAAAGATTGTTTTTTTATTGATCCATATAGGGATATTAATAAATAATATATTTGCCATCAAGATTACCCAATGAGTAATGATGGTTCCAATTGCAGCACCTATGATACCAAATTTTGGAATGAGGATAATGTTTAATAGTATTGAAACAATAATGGCACCAATAGTATTTTTTGCAATGATAATTTGTCTATCGGTAATAATTGCAAGAATGCTATAGAGAGCAGTTGGAAAAAGGGCAAGGGTTCCTAAAAGTAATATCTGGAATGCTGGGACTGCAGGAATATATTCGTTCCCAAATAAGAATACAATGAGTGGTTTTGCGATAATAATTCCTCCTATAACAATAGGTAATGCAAGGAGAAGTAGTGCTGAAAATGATTTTTGTGCAATTTGGATAAATCGCTCCTTATCTTCTTGATAAATTTTATTAAGTGTTGGAAAAAGTGCACTTACAAATAGTGACGGAATAATAATTCCAAACTGGATAATACGTCCTGCAGTTGCGTAATATCCTACATCGGCAATAGAAAGCCACCAACCGATCATTACAGAGTCAATATTTCCAATTACTCCAGCGGTTAAAATAAGAACGGCAATAGGCCAAGCACTTTTTACAACAGGGATAATAGTAAGTGGTCTATCCGAGGTGATTTCTTGATAGATTGTTTTTTCAGTAATAAAGGTTGCAAGTAATAATCCAATAATGCTTCCCAGTGCATAACCAAGCGCCAGAGAATAAGTTGCTGTGGTGTGCAATAAAAATATTACTGAAAAACCAACAATGCTTATATTTGTAATTATTTGAATAATTGCCTCTTGTTCCATTTTTTCTTTTGCACGAATAAATGACGACATTATTCCTCGTAATGAATCTGATGCAAGAATAATGGTTACCAAAGGAATAAGTTTAGTAATTTCAGGTGATTGAGTGCTGAATCCAATAACAATAGAAGCAATAATACTTAATACAACAAAAATAATTTTTAAGATGAGGATTGTTTTTATCCAGTCTTTTTTTTGTGCAGAGAATTCTCGAGTGATGAGCGTGGTCATTCCAAGGTCAGAAAAAGTCATAATTATACCAACAAAGGAAAGGGTATAAGAAAACAATCCCCAACCTTCAGCTCCCAAGATTCTTGCTACCCATACAATGAGTCCAAAACGAATAAGTCGAACAGTGATTTCACTCCCGGTGAGCCAAAAAGTGTTTTTTACAACGGTTTGTTTCTCGCTCCTGTTTTGAAAAAGTGTTTTTTTAATTGCAGAAAACATGTTATTCATGAGTAAAAATAATTTGCACTGTTTTGATAATAATTCCGAGGTCCATAAAAATGTTTCTGTTTTTTATGTAGTACAAATCGTATTCAAATTTTTCTTGAGAATCTGCAATAGATCTGGCATAACGGAATTTAATTTGTGCCCATCCGGTAAACCCAGGACGAATGGTATGACGCATACTGTAGTAGGGAATTTGTTGTTCTAGTTCTGTTACAAATTCTGGTCGTTCTGCACGTGGGCCAACTAACCCAATATCACCACGGATAATGTTCCACATCTGAGGGATTTCATCGATGTGTAATTTACGAATTATTTTCCCAATAGGAGTAATTCGGTTATCATGTGTTCCTGCCCAAACTGCTCCATTTTTTTCTGAATCAATAATCATTGATCTAAATTTATAGACTTCAAACGATTGGTTATGTAAACCTGTTCGTGTTTGGTGATAAAAAACAGGTCCTTTATCGGTTAGTTTAATCAATAGCGCAGTAATAAAAGTCACTGGAAGGGTAACTATAATAATTACTGTAGCAACAATGATTCCAAGTGCACGACTAATAATCTCATAGATTTGATCTGTTCTTTTTTTAATAGAATGAATAATCCAATCGTGGGTCACGAGATCAACAGGAATTTTATAGAGGATGCGTTCATAAGCTTCGGTAATATCAATAATTTCTATATGAGTTGCTAGGAGCTCTGAAAGTTCCTGTGCTTGATAACGATCTCGCGTATCAATAATGATTAAATCGACTTCTGGATTACTATGACTAAAATGTGAAAGACTGTTGTAAATGCCAATACAAGCAATGCCGAGTTCTGGGTTAGTAGTAAGAGTATTAGACAGATTTTTACCTAAGGGGTGTTCACAGATAATTGCACAACGGGTATGAATAGATGACTTGGTAATTCCATAAAATAATCTCCGCCAGCCAAGTATTATGAGGAGCGAAAAACCAATGAATAGTAATAAATTAGTTTTAGGTGCAATTGCGGTAATTGGGTTTAAATAGAAGAAAACAAAACCAACTGCCAACATTACGATCCCTGCAAAACTAAAATTCCGTAAAAATATAACGTTAGGTCGAGATTTCTGAATATCGTAAAAATTGAATACAAACAAAACAATAATCCATAATCCAACCAAGATAGTAAAACTCGGAGCATGGAGGGCGATTTGATTGTGTATTTGAGATGAAGGAAAGGCAGTAATAGTAAAGAGTAAAAAACCGATACCAAAACTGATACTATCACCTATAAACAAAGCAAAATTTCTCGTGTTATGCATATAACCTATATTGTAACCATTTTGATTCTTAATTCCAGTATAACAACTGGTTTTTCTATGGTATACTTTATGCAGCTTATGAAAGCATATATTGCCATTATTTTAACAGGAGTTGGTTTTTTGGTAGGAGGATATACACATGCGAACCAAACAATCGTAACACCTTCCGTGTCAGACGCCCCCACCCGCATCAACTGCCCTGACACCCAAAAAGACTGTTACGTACTCTTAGAACCCATTGGTAACTTAGAATCAGTAGATATATCAGCAGATGCAGGAGAAGATCAAGGAATAGGAGGATTCATTAACTTTATGTTTGAAATAGGTATTGGAGTAGCAGGGGTAATGGGAGTAGTTATGCTCGTTATCTATGGATTCCAATATGCAGCCAATGATAAAAACATAGCTACATTTGAAGTATTAAAGGGTAAGATTACCAATGTTATTCTTGGATTATTGTTGTTATTAGGTACCTTTATTATCCTGAGAACTATTAATCCTGATTTGTTGATTGTGGATCCGGAGATTGGGACATTAACTCTTGATATAAATAGTTTAGAAGGAGATCCTTCATTGGGTTCGCTACCATATGGATCTTCTGGTGGGCAAGGTACGTCAGCGTTTACCTTACCCGATGGTTTTGGTATATATTGTCCAATTCCAACAACTCCCAATAAAAATCTAATACCCGCGATTGTAAAAAGTTTTCAAAACAAAACAACATATCGTTATGGAGGAAAGGGTGGACCACCGGCTTTTTCTGGTAAAGATACAGGGAAAAGTTGTCCCGCAGGAACAATTTGTTTAGATTGTTCTGGGTTTGTGAATCATGTGTACCGTTGTGCGGGATTAACATCTCCTGGTGGAGGAACATCAGCAATTTTTTCTGGTGCACCAAAAGTAACATCGTTACGCTATGAAGGTAAAAAAGTATATGTAAACAACCGGGAATTAAAATCAGGTGATTTATTAGGTGCGCCAAACCATCATGTGTTTCTTTATGTTGGCGACGGGGTGTTTGCGGATCAGAGTTCAGATTTGAACGGTCGTAATCCTGGGAAAGGATTATTGATTGGAAATGTAAAACGGATTGAAAGTTATTTTAAAAGGAGGTCAACTTATGTTTATTGGGCACCATAAAATAATTATATGATATTTACACTACGAAACATTGCTATCTTTTTAGGAATTATTGGACTGGGGATACTCGGCCTGGTTGTTGCTGATCAAACAGATTTTATAGATGGGCGTAATGATACCCAACAGGTGATTGGTGTAGGGAATAGTGAACCAGTTATTAACCCATTACGGCTTAAGCCATAGTTGACATATTTTAAAAAAAGTACCAATAAAAGTTATCCACAGATACGGATATAATTATCTATTGTATAATATATCTATTCATTATTTATATAATTTACATTATGATCAATTTCAAAAAACATTTTCACACTAAAAAATTTGTTAGTATTATTGCTGGAATAATACTCCTCACCGGAACAGTTGTGTTTGGTGCTGCGATTACTAATTTTACCCAAACCATCAATTCAGGAACACTTTCTGTGGGAATTGTTGACGGTTCATATGCCACTGTACCAAGCCCATCAGTAGCCATGAGTGCAACGACGGTAAGTTTCAATTGTGAAACTTCAACAGGAACTTTTGGTACTTCTACGCAGCAAATTTATGTTTCTAACCCAGATTCTGCAGATAATGGATGGGTGGTAAGTCTCGCGGCTTCTAACCCTACGGATTTATGGAATAGTACATCAGCTTCGGCTTCATTTGATTTTAATGACCCTACTACATCAGGATGTGCAGATGGTGGTGATGGTGATACACGTCCTGGTCAAATGAGTCTAGATCCATCAGGAGGGACTCTTGCTATTGGTGCATGCGGAACATGTACGACCACGGGTATTACAAAGGGTTCTTCGTCTGCATTTAATCAGGGAACTACTGACAGTATTACTATTTTGACTGCCTCTGCTGGATCAGATGATATTGGAGATTGGACATTACAAGGCGTAGCGGTGAGTCAAAAAATCCCAGCACAACAACCAGCAGCGAGTGATTACAATATTGACCTCACGCTTTCTATTGTTGCGAGTTAATATATTCTTATGAAAAAAAGAGGAACATTATTAAGAAGTATTGTATTAGGAGGTATACTCATGATGCCTCTTTTTACTGTTTCTGCAATTGAATATGGTGGGATTGGGGGACGTCCAGCAAACCCTGATCCTGCTAATCCACGAACACAGTCCATTTTTGTGTACACATTAGAACCATCAGTTACTCGTGAAGATGGAATTTTAGTCATTAATAATACACGAGAATCTAAAAAACTTGCTATTTATGCAACTGACTCTACGCCATCTACTGATGGAGCTTTTGCATGTAAACAAAAAAGTGAAGAAAAAACAGATGTAGGTGCATGGATAACACTCTCTCAAGAAGAAATTACTTTGGAACCAACTTCTTCACTTATTGTTCCATTTACTGTGATACTTCCAGAAAACGCAAGTGTTGGCGAACATAATGGATGTATTTTAATTCAAGAGATGAAAGAAAAAATTGCTGGTCAAGCAGGGGCAACATTATCGGTCCGTACTGGGTTACGGGTAGCAATAACCGTACCTGGTCAAATTATTAAAAATCTCTCCATCGCATCGTTTACAGTGAACAGTAATGAATCAGGGAAATGGGTGATTATCCCACAGATCACCAACACAGGGAATGCGTCAGTAGATGCGACGGTAAAGGTGGTCACTAAAAATATATTCGGTACACTCTTCCAGGAACATGGTGGGCTCTACCCAATTTTACGAGGTCAAACATCAACATGGAATTTTGAATTACAACCATCATTCTGGGGAGGATGGTATCGATCACAACTCATTACTACATACCAAGACGCAGAAAATAATCCGCAAACAATCACCAGTGAACCACAGACATTTTTCATCCCACCATCGTCATCAGCGTTCATGATGTATGTTGGATTACTATTAATGATAATAAGTTCTCTTACGTATGTGGTGATGAAAAAAAGAACTATGAAAAAAATCTACACCACCTGGGAAGATTATATCATTATGCAGGGTGATGATCTTATGAATCTTGCTAATCGATGTAATGTTCCTTGGAAAAAATTTGCAAACATTAATCGTATTTCTCCACCCTATGTTCTCACGCCTGGTCAAACAATTAAAATCCCTCCTGGATCAATCATCCAAAATCTACCAGTTTCTTCAACAGAAGAATCTCCTGCCAAGAAAAAAGTGGTTCGCAAAAAAAGGTTGGTATAATCAGGGTATTACTACACTCAAGCACGTACTCATTGTTACGGTTGCTTTTTTGTTGATACTAGCCCCTTTTTCAATATCTCAAATGGTTGTTGATCAAACATTAGAATCACAAAAAGCCTCTGCATCAGGAAGTTTTCAGATAAAGACCGGAATGTACATTGGTGATGGATTGGATGATCGGTCTATCACTGGCCTAGGCTTTGCCCCTGATTTTGTGTTTATTAAAGATGAAGGAGTTACTGGGGCTGATGGAATTTTATTCCGCACATCGGTAATGACCGCAGAACAAACTGCAAAATTTGAACAAGAAGCAGATCTTACCACCAATGCAATCCAAGCATTAGAATCTGATGGGTTCCAAATAGGTACCAATGCTGATGTGAACACATTAAATATTGCTTATTACTATGTTGCATTTGGCGGGTCGGATTGTAGTGCTACAGGTATTTTTTGTGTAGGGAGTTATACGGGGAATGGTACATCCCAATCAATTACATCAGTTGGGTTTCAACCTGATATTGTTATGATAAAACGGTCAGGTGCATCGCCTGGGGTTTTTAAAACATCTGATATGGCACCCAATACTACTGGAAGATTAAATTCTGCAATAGACGATACTGTAGGGCAAATAGTTCAATCATTAGATGCAATCGGTTTTACGGTTGGGAATAATGCAACGGTAAATACAGATACCAACACTTATTGGTATATAGCGTTTAAAAAAACAGCTGGCAAAATTGAATCAGGAACCTACACTGGGGATGCAGTGGATAATAGGGAAATCACGTCTGCTAATAATGCAGGGCTTACTTTTCAGCCTAATTTTGTAATGGTTAAAGCAACGAGTGCAACGGCTCCATATGTTAATATTACGGAAAACTATGGAGATCGATCATTTCCTGCAACAGACGCTGCGAGTTCTCCTGATGTAATACAAAAGCTTTTGTCCACAGGAGGGTTTCAGGTCGGGAGTGGGGCTGCACCATCTGCAAATCAATCAGGGGTTAATCATCACTACCTGGTATTTGGAGGTGTAGACCCTAATCCTCCAGGAACGGGAACATTTCAATTTGCATCTGGTTCATATACAGGGAACGTTACTGCACGATCAATTACCGGACTTGGGTTCAAGCCTGATTTAGTGATTATTAAAACATATACTAATGGTGCTTCTGCTGTTTTTAAAACACCGGACATGAAAGGTGAAACTACTGGATACATTGCAGTAGTAACAGGTAATCTTGCAACAGGTGTAATTACTTCACTTGACACTGATGGGTTCTCATTAGGAACGTCAACGGTTGTAAATAATACAGGGGTTGATTATGAATGGCAGGCATTTGGTAATGCATACAATTTAGAAACGAGATCGGGCGGAGGAGATTTTGTAATTGGAACCTATGTTGGTACGGGGGTTACTGATGCGTATATTAATTCATTACCATTTCAACCTGCGTTTGTGTTTACCAAACGATCTGGGGCAGTAGCAGCTTTTAAAACCTCTGCGCATACAGGACAGGTAACCAGTTATCTCAGTGCTACTGCTGATGGTGCCACAGAAATTATTAAAGAATTAAACCCAAACGGTTTTACAGTTGGGACTGGAGGGTCTGCTAACACTGCAGGGAGTATTTATTATTTTTTTGCATTTAAAGATAATCCCAATATGAGTATAGGGACCTATACGGGAAACGGTGCAGATAACCGAGATATTACCAGTATTGGATTTCAACCAGATTTGGTTTGGATAAAAAGAACAACGAATATTGCAGGAGTTCAACGATCTGCAAATTTAATCGGAGATCTTACTCAATATTTTGGTAACACAGCTAATGTTGCTGATCGAATTCAATCATTATTAAGTAATGGATTCCAATTAGGAACCGCAACTGAGGTAAATGCAAACACGGGTTCTTATTATTATGTGGCATGGAAAACCCCTGTAGCAGGATCGCTTGATTTAGATTTTGTTGATGCGGGTGGTACGCCAGTAATAAGTCCATCACTTGCAATGTCATCTATTGACTACATGGGAATGTTCCAAACTTCATCAGGGACATTGGGAACAAGCTCAGAAAAAATGCGTGTGAATAATAGTACGAGCGTTGCCCCATGGACTGTATCAATTGCTGCTACCAGTGGTTCTACAGCAGTATGGGATTCTGGAACACATCAATATGATTTTAATGACGCAACACCAGATGCGGTAGATGGTGGGGATACTGACAGTGTAGGAGGAAGGATGACGATTGATCCAACTACAGCAATCATTACCCCAAAATCTGGGTGTACCAATACTGGGGTTAGTTTGGCTTCGGGGTCTGCGTTTGCAGAATCATCAACTGATTCAATAACTCTGGTAAGTGCGAGTGGTTCAGCAGAAACGAATTGTTATTGGGATATTACCGATATTAGTATAGAGCAAACCATTCCAGCAGGACAGGCGCAAGGTACGTATAATTTATCAATGACAGCAACTATTGTTGCTTATTAGTAATTATGAAATTAACAACTCACATAAACTATCATTATGGAATATTCTTGATATTATTATTGAGTTGTTTTTTTGTAGAACCTGCTTTTGCTAATACTGCCACCAATTTTAAAATTGAAATTGTTGCTGTTTGCGGTAATGGAATTATTGAATCAGGTGAACAGTGTGATGCATACAATATTGGAATATCAACCTGCTCAACCAGAGGTTTTACTGGCGGAACGCTTACCTGTAATAACAACTGTACGTTCAATACTGCTCAATGTACTACTTCTTCAGGAGGAGGTGGTGGAGGCGGCGGTGGCGGAGGTGGAGGCGGGAACCAGGAAAGTAATGATACCGCCGATACTCAAGTAACATTTACTGGTCGTGCGTATCCGCTCAGCCGTGTTGGTTTATTAAAGGATGGACAATTAGCTCTCACTACTATTGCAGGTCCTGATGCAAAATTTAGCATGACATTATCAGGGTTATCGCAGGGGAGTTATACGTTTTCTGTTTTTGGAGAAGATAATCAAAACAGACGTTCATCACTATTTACGTTTCCTGTGTTTGTAACACGGGGTGCTACCACAAATGTATCGGGTATATTTATTACCCCTACAATTGCAACAGATAAAAGTGAAGTTCGAAGGGGAGATAATTTGATTATTTTTGGGCAAGGTGCACCAAATGGAAATGTAACTATTGAGGTAAATTCAGAGAATCAAATATTTTTGAATACCAAAGCGGATGCCAACGGTGCATACTTGTATACTTTTGATACATCGCCATTGTATGAAGGGTCACATTCTACCAAAGCAAAAATAGCTAAAGATAATGAGGTAAGTTCGTTCAGTCCCGCAGCAGGATTTTTGGTTGGGAATAAGAACGTATTTATTGATCCTGCTACTCAACGGAAATTACGTGGTGACGTAAACGGTGATAACCGAGTAAACTTGATCGATTTTTCAATTACTGCATTTTGGTATCGGAGAACACTGAGTTCAGAATTTGTAACCAAAGAACGAGAAGTATTAAATGCTGACGGTGTCATTAATCTTGTTGATTTTAGTATTTTAGCATATTACTGGACTGGATAATCCCTATGAATAATTTTTTACATAAAATAGTAATAACTATCGTAATCAGTCTAATGACTGGTTTTCTTGGTATGCCAGGATATGTATTTGCTGAATCAGTAGAATTAATAGGGAGGAAGCAAGGTGGAAACGTTGTTGTAGATGTACTCCTTACAGCAAATGAATCAGTTAATGCAGTAGAAGGAACGTTATTCCTCGACGGATTTTCAGATGTAACATCAAACAATATCCAAGATGGTAAATCAATCATTAATTTTTGGGTACAACAACCAACCGTCAACGAGAATCGTATTGATTTTTCTGGTATTGTTCCGGGAGGTTTTACTGGTTCTGGGTCATTATTTTCTTTCGTTCTGCCAGATACGGTTACTAATGGAACCGTTATTACGGAATCATTGGTAGTATTAAAAAATGACGGGATGGGTACAGCTCTATCGCTTGAATTGCCAAAATTAGCTATTAATGCGAACACGTTACAAAATTTTAATCGAACACTTGAAAGTGTTACAGATCGTGTTCCCCCAGAAATTTTTTATCCATTAGTAGCTCAGAGTGATGATGTATTCAAGGGTGATTATATTGTCACCTTTATTGCTCAAGATAAAAATTCCGGAATCAAAAAATATCGTATTAAAGAATATCGATTTCATTATGAACGATTTTTTTCAAGATGGAGATCAACAATGGGGCCATATGAAAAACTTCATGACCAATCATTAAAAAGTACTATTGCGATACAGGCCATTGATAAATCGGGAAATATTCGTACTGTAATTGTTCCACCACAAAACAAACCGTTTTGGTACGATAGTTTATTGGTAAAAATAATTATTGGTAGTATACTCATATTAATTATTTATAGAGTACACAAAAAAATATGAACATAAAAAACTTCTTGAAAATAAATATCATCCGTAAGCTTGCAAAATTTCTTGGAGTTTTATTTTTTGTGATCAGTATACCACTGCAAACATTCGCTGCGAGTTTTTCAGTAAGTCCCGCAACAGGTTCGTATGTTGTAGGGAATACATTTACGATTGCGATTAATGTCGGATCAGGTGGAAAAGTAATGAATGCTGCATCAGGAACACTTTCGTTTTCCAAAGATGTAATAGAGGTTGTGTCGTTATCTAAAACAGGATCAATTGTGAATCTGTGGGTACAAGAACCGCAATATTCTAATTCTATGGGGATTGTGAGTTTTGAAGGTATTGTGTTAAATCCTGGATTCAATGGTACGGGTAAGATTTTAACCGTAACATTTCGAGCTAAAAATGCTGGTAATGCAAAATTTGCATTTTCTAACGGGTCAGTACTC
This sequence comes from uncultured Candidatus Saccharibacteria bacterium, assembly GCA_964507625.1. Taxonomy (GTDB): domain Bacteria; phylum Patescibacteriota; class Minisyncoccia; order Phycocordibacterales; family UBA1006; genus CALMMZ01. The sequence goes on along the minus strand of CAZDPR010000006.1, from coordinate 26,468 downwards.
GCCAATGATGGTAATGGTACTAATATTTTAAAAGAATTAGGAACAGGGGCGCTCACGATTACTCCGAGCGCACTTATTCCACCAGTAGTAGAACCAAAACCTGCTCCTGTTGTTCCTGTTGTACCCGCTGCACAGATTGTTTCTGGAACAATTCCAGCAACATCAGCCACACAAATAGAGTTACCATTAGTGAATATCGCACCTGCGGTAATAGTAAATCCGCCAAAATTGAATCAGTACCCATCACTTATTCGTAAAGGAGAACCGATCGTGTTCACAGGTACTACTGATTACCCACAGAGCACTGTTCGGGTGATGATCACTCATCAAGAAAACGGCGAACAAAAAGCATACAACGTAACGACTGATGATAAAGGTATATTCATACTTGCTATTACCGAATCACTATCAAAAGGGGTCTATCAATTTTCACTACAAGCCGTTGATGGCCAAGGGAATGAAGGGAGTAGTTCTCAACCAGGAACGTTTGTTGTTCAATCAGCACAAATGGTTACGTTTGGAGAACATGTTATTAGTATGTTAAGTATTGTGTTCGGGCTTGGGGCGCTGATGTTTATTATTGCGGTACTGTTCGTACAAGCATGGCATACCTTGGTACGTATGCGCAGGAAAATATCTCGGCATGTTATCGAAGCAGAATCCGAAGTTCATGAGGCATTTGGAATACTTCAGGATACTATGAAAGAACAGATTATGTTATTAGAAATAACTCGTAAACACAGAACATTAACGGAAGAAGAGCAGGTGGTATTAAAATCAATTCAAAAAAATATTAAAAAAATGGAAGAATTCGTAATTGAAGACTTAGAAAAAATAAAACGAGATGTATAAAAATACCTGAAAGGGTATTTTTATATTTTCCCTCTCTTAATTTATGTGATATACTCAAATATATGAACATACGTACTATTGATCTTCGTATTATCCATTTTTTTCAAAAATATTGGATTGAATTTGCCCGGATTTCACTCGCAATTGTGTTTATTTGGTTTGGGATGTTGAAAGTTCTCGGTTTTTCGCCTGCAGGAGGATTAGTGGAGGCGCTATTTAAATCGTCTATTCATTTTATTTCTTTTGGCAGTTTTTATATCTTTTTTGCATGGTTTGAAGTGGTTATTGGAATTCTCTTTTTATTTCCACGTATGACTCGTGTGGTGATACCACTCCTTTTTATTCATATGATTACCACCTTTGGACCATTGGTACTATTACCAGCGGAATCTTGGTCGGGATTTATGGTTCCAACATTAGTGGGTCAGTATATTATTAAAAACTTGGTGGTTATTGCAGTTGCAATGGGAATTAGTGCACATTTACATCCAATTAAAAAATAATTTATTTTTATGAGCTACACACCGAAAACATTTGCATTGCGATCGTTACATGGAATATCAGAAAAAAGTATCCAGGAACATCTTGGTTTATATAATGGATATGTAAAACACTACAACTTGGCAATAGACTTGATGGGGAAATATGTTAATGAACCAGATGCACAGTATATTATTACGGAATTAAATCGTCGTCGTTCGTTTGAATACAATGGAATTAAAAACCATGAATATTATTTCACTGACTTATTGAGTAATTATATACCAATCGATCCTACATCACCACTTGGTCAAAAAATGAACGAAACATGGGGGAGTTATGATGGGTGGCGTGCAGAATTTGAAAAAATTGCTATGACTCGTGGTATTGGTTGGGCAATTTTATCATACGATCCAGAAACCGGGATATTGCAAAACGGATGGGTGGATGAACAACATTTGGGACAGTTAAATTCAGGTATCTATATTATAGGAATCGACATGTGGGAACATTCCTATGTTGCAGATTATCACCCATCGGGACGTAAACAATACGTGATTGATTTCCTTGATCAGGTGAGTTGGGAACATGCCATGGAACGATTTGAAAAAGTATTTCAGAAATAAAGCAACAGAGTTGCTTTTTCTTTTAAAAAATGTATGATTTTTTTAAATACACTACCTATGAAACAGAGCGTGCTTTACTTCATTGATTATTATCAGGAGTTAATAAAAAAAATAACAAATTCCGAACTTCTTGAATTTATGATTATCATCCTTGGTATTAGTTTGTTGGGTGGTATTGGAATTTTTCTTCAATACCTCAAACATAAAAGACGATACCGATAAATATTTATTCATGAAGAGAATTTTCGAGCCGTTTTTTACGGCTTTTTATTTTTATGATATTCTAATCAGGTTATACGGAGGATTCGCATAGTGGTCGAGTGCACCATCTTGGAAAGGTGGCAGGGTGTTACAGCTCTCGAGGGTTCGAATCCCTCATCCTCCGCAAATAAAAAAGCTACTTGCTAAGTAGCTTTTTCTTTTTCTGTATTCTATTTATCAGAGCAGTAGTATATTCTTCACTGAAACCGTCTAACATCAGTGATGTTTTCATTTCATGTATATCAACAAATGAATAATTTTGTTGATCTTTTTTGTTGTGTGTTCCCATTTTTTCTTTTTAAGATAACATATATTATAATATTTGTCAAAATAAGAAGAAAAGAGATTTTAATGGAAAGGGGATAAATGCTTTACTTTTTATTAAAAATGTGCTATGCTGTATATAACAAATCGTCTTATAGGTTTTTCTTGAATTTTTCGTTATCTCGAAGTATCTATCCAGCATTTGTTGTATTATTACGATACTGATAGATATTTCGTTATATTTTGTGTATCATTTTTTAATTTTTATTTTTTATACATGGCTACATACCAAAAAGGGAATGAGCGTTCTTTTTCGCGACCACGCAGAAGTTCTCCGTCCCACCAATCATCAGGTTCCCGGAGCGGGAGACCTGGATCAAGTCGTTCATCATTTTCTGCACGAGGAAAAAGTTCTTTTTCTATAGGAGGTGCACGAAGAAGTTTCGGTGCTCCACGACGACGTGGACGATCAGAACGAATTGATCATTCATTATTTATTTATAAACCAACAGAAGCGATACAAGCAAAAAAATATACTCCAGAAAATACTTTTGCTGATTTTGGGCTTCCAAAAAATATTGTAACTGGACTCGCACGAAAAGGGATACAGTTTCCAACAGAAATTCAGGATAAAATTATTCCTCATGGAATGCACGGAGATGATCTTATTGGTCTTGCGTCAACGGGTTCTGGTAAAACGCTTGCATTTTTATTACCACTCATTTATCGTATTGATAAAAATCGAGATCAAAAAGTACTCATTTTAGCACCAACCCGAGAACTAGCACAACAGATTAATACTGAATTCATGGCAGCGAGTTACGGAATGAAATTATTTTCTACAGTGTGTGTAGGGGGGATGCCTATTTTCCGACAGATAAGTTCTCTCAAACGGGAAAATCATTTTATCATTGGAACTCCTGGGCGAATTAAAGATCTCGCTGATCGTGGAGTTATTAATTATTCTTCATTTAGTGCGGTAGTATTGGATGAGGTTGATCGAATGCTTGATATGGGATTTGTAGATGATATTACCGCAATTTTAAATGCACTTCCGTTAGAACGACAATCATTTTTCTTCTCAGCAACAATGCCTGATCGCATTAAAAATCTAATTCATGCTCATGTACGAGAACCAAAAATTGTCGATACTGGAGTAGGGATTTCTACTAAAAATGTTACCCAGGATATTGTTCGAACGTCACGAAATAGTGAAGAAAAGTTCCAAAAACTTTCTGAATTAATTACCGCAGCAAATAAAGAAAAAAGTATTATTTTCGTAGAAACAAAATCAGGTGTTGATGATCTGACTGCGCAGTTACGCAAAGGAGGATTCAAAGCAGGGTTAATTCACGGAGATCGACGACAACGTGAACGAGAACGAGTATTACAAGATTTTAAAACTGGTAAAATTGATATTCTCGTTGCAACAGATGTTGCTGCACGAGGAATTGATGTAAAAGATGTATATCAAGTAATTAACTATACCGTTCCTCAAACCCATGATGATTACATTCATCGAATCGGACGAACAGGACGAGCAGGAAAACTTGGTAAAGCATTTACCTTTGTTTCATAACAAAACAACCCCTTTCAAGGGGTTGTTTTGTTATTCAAGTGTAATACTGGTGATAATAACATCGACAACGGGTCGATCTCGTTCATCTGTTGGTATTTGTGAAATTTTTTCTACTACATCCATACCAGAAATAACTTTTCCAAATACGGTATGTTTCGGGTCAAGAAAGTTATTGTCGGCAGTGTTAATAAAAAATTGTGATCCGTTAGTATTAGGTCCGGCATTCGCCATGGAAATGGTTCCTGATGCATTATTGTTCGTTGGTTTTATTTCATCAGCGAATTGATATCCTGGGCCTCCAGTACCCCAGAGGTCTTTTTTGGTTATGTCTGCAGATTGCGGATCACCACCCTGGATCATGAACCCTTCGATAACTCGGTGGAACCGTGTTCCATTGTAAAATCCAGACGCTGCAAGCTTTTTAAAATTTTCAGCAGTATTAGGAGTATTTTCGTTGTCGAGCTCTAAAGTAATAGTTCCTTGATTTGTTTCTATAATTGCTTTTGTCATAGAAGTATATTCTGATGTTTCAGAAAGATTAGGTATTGATAATGGTTGTTTTTTTGAGTTGTTTTTTATTTGTAATCCAATAATTACCGCAATAATAATAACCGTGGTAATAATAATTGCAGAAATTGTTTTTACTGACTCCATATACTTAAGAAAGTTTTAAAAGTTTTTTAATTTTTGCACCACCCCGACGAAAGAGTGATCGATGCTTTGATTTTGAACTCGTTACCTTTTGAAACAGTTCATCGGCAAGTGTATTAATAGATTCGTAGAGGTTTTCAGTAATAAATTCTGCATAATATTCTGCTTTCGGTTCTACAATTTTTGCTTCTGCTTTATACACGTCTCCATGTTTATGGTGATGAGTTGTTTTTCCAATCTCAACTGCAATATGTGTGTTTGGTTCGAGTATTTTTTCGAATCGTTTAAATTCTGTGTATACTTTTTCTCGTAATGATTCGGTAATTTCGAGATGAGTTCCTAGCAAGGTAATATTCATAACATGTACTAAAACCTCGATACCTCTTTTCGAGGAGTAATTACTATCATGCAACCATGAGGTTCGTTCGGTATATATTCAGTATAGCATAGGATATATTAAGTCTGGTTAGTTATTTTTAAGCAATGTCCTTTATAAAGACATTGCTTAAAAGTGTTTATAAATAAATGATTTTTATAAAGGACATTTATAATCATGGTTTATATATTCCTAAATACCCCTATTTTCTCACTGTAGAAAATAGGGGTATTTATACCATGAAAAACAGTGATATATATTGACAATAAAGGATTTTTCAGTAATATCGTATATGTTTATCAGGTAATGGGGCGCAGGTTACTGCGTCCTGAAAATACTATATAGACAGAGGTATGCAACATGCGTTTTTCGCTCCGTAGCTCTGAGTATCGTATTTTCGAATCATATAATGTTATGGCAGAATTTGATCGCTCAAAGCCACACGTAAACGTAGGAACTATTGGTCACGTAGACCATGGTAAAACTACACTTACTGCGGCAATTTTAGCAGTACTCGCTCGACAAGGGAATGGGTACGGTGCAGTACTTAAAGGAATCGATGGAATCGATAAAGCTCCAGAAGAAAAAGCACGAGGAATTACCATTGCGCTTTCTCACAATGAATACTGGACTCCAGCACGACACTATGCACACATCGATGCTCCAGGTCACGCCGACTATATTAAAAACATGATTACTGGTGCAGCACAAATGGATGGTGCGGTAATCGTAGTAGCAGCGACCGATGGTGCAATGCCTCAAACTCGAGAACACATCCTCCTTGCAAAACAAGTAGGGGTACCTCGAATTATTGTATTCCTCAACAAGTGTGACATGGTAGGTGATGAAGAAATGCTTGATCTTGTAGAAATGGAAATGCGAGAACTTTTGACTAAACAAGGATTTGATGGAGATAATACTCCAATTATCCGAGGGTCAGGATTGAAAGCACTTGAATCAACTTCAAACGATGATCCATGGGCACAAAAAGTTCTTGAACTTGCAAACGCGCTCGACACCTTTATTCCAGAACCAGTTCGAGATCTCGACAAACCTTTCCTTATGCCTATCGAAGATATCTTTTCTATCGAAGGACGAGGAACTGTAGTAACAGGAAAAATTGAACAAGGTAAAGTTAAGGTAGGAGAAGAAGTAGAAATTGTAGGATTGAAAGATACTGTAAAAACTACTGTTACTGGAGTTGAAATGTTTAACAAACAACTTCAAGAAGGTCTTGCAGGAGATAACGCTGGGATCTTGCTCCGAGGGGTGAAAAAAGATGATATTACTCGAGGGCAAGTGCTTGCAAAAACAGGTTCTATTAAACCTCATGCAGAATTTGAATGTGAAGTATATATCCTTTCTAAAGAAGAAGGAGGACGACATACTCCATTTATGCAGGGATACAAACCTCAGTTTTACATCCGAACTACTGATGTAACCGGAGAAGTAACACTTGCAGAAGGAGTTCAAATGGTAATGCCAGGAGATACCGTGACTTTCAAAGTGAAATTGCTGGCCCCAGTTGCTCTTGAAGACAATACACGATTTGCTATTCGTGAAGGTGGAAAAACAGTCGGGGCAGGAGTGGTAACAAAAATTATCGCGTAATTTTGCAGGTGATATTCATTCTTTTACACGATCAGTAAAAGAATAATCCACTTGTTCCTCTGACTATGGCTACTGAAAAAAAATCAGGGGAGTCAATCTTGCGAATTCGGGTGCGTGCTTATGAAAACAAAGTATTAGATGCTTCGGTGAAACAAATCATTGAAACAGCTCATCGTCATGAAGCCGTACTCCGAGGTCCAGTACCGCTCCCTAATGAAATTAAAAAGTATACAGTAAACCGATCTACCTTCGTGCATAAAGATGCACGAGAGCAGTTCGAAATCCGTGTACATAAACGATTGGTTGATATTATCAATCCAACACCAAAACTTATTGAAGCACTCACATCACTTTCACTTCCATCAGGAGTAGAAATCGATGTGAAAATGATGTAAGTTTTTGACGCTCAGGCGTCGCCCGGAGATCAGAATGAAATTGGAAAACAAGTCGAGACCTTGTTTTTACCTATTATTCATTCTGATTTCTCTTGTGACGCTTGAACTTTTATTATTATGATTCGTGTTTATGATAAACCGCCGAATCGAAATCATGTTTCCCAAGTGAAGGCATTTGGCAAACCGCTGAACCTAACATGAGTAAAAATTGAAGTATGAAAAAATTTATTTTGGGTGAAAAAATCCAAATGACTCAATTTTTCGATGAACAAGGAATTGCGCATGCTGCTACATTAGTATCGGTACAACCAGCTACGGTTACTCAAGTAAAAACACTTGAAACTGATGGATACGAAGCAGTGCAAATTTCGAGTGGAAATCGAAAAGAAAAAAATATTGCAAAACCACAAAGAGGGCATTTCGGTGATTTAGGAAATTTCCGATATACCAAAGAGTTTTTAGTGGATGCAGATATGTTAAATAATTATTCACGAGGAACTTTGGTTACACTCGATCAATTCCAACCAGGTGACACTATTCGTGTTTCTGGAGTTTCAAAAGGTAAAGGTTTCCAAGGAGTTGTGAAGCGACATGGATTCCACGGAGGACGACGTTCACATGGACAAAAACATAGTGAGCGAGAACCAGGGTCTATTGGAGCTGGTGGAATACAGCGTGTTATCAAAGGAATGCGTATGGCAGGACGGATGGGGAGTGATCGAATTACGATTACAAACCTTACCGTTCTTGCGGTCGACCCTCAATCTCAAATTATGGTAATCAAAGGTGCGCTCCCAGGAAAACGAGGAACTCTTCTTGAAATTACTGCCTAATGCTTATGAAAAAAATGACGAAGAAAACTCAAGAAAATGTTTCTGCTCCATTATTTGCAGTGACTGGAAAATCATCAGGAACTGTAGAACTGTCAGGAATTGTTTTCAATCGACCTTGGAATGCCGACTTGGTACACCATGTGGTAACCGGGATGCAGGCAAATACTCGAACAGGGCTCGCACACACGAAAGGTCGTGGTGAAGTTTCTGGGGGAGGGAAAAAGCCTTGGCGACAAAAAGGAACAGGACGTGCACGACATGGATCTAATCGTTCTCCAATTTGGATTGGAGGAGGGGTGACCCATGGTCCAACGAGTGAAAAAAATTATTCAGTGAAAATTAATAAAAAAGAAAAAACTGCAGCACTGTTTGTAACGCTTTCTAAAAAATTAAAAGCTGAAAAAATTCTTTTTACAGAATCAATTAATTTAGATTCTCCAAAAACAAAAGATGCAGAAAAAATTATGCATCAATTAGCAACTATTTCAGGTTTTGAAACATTAAACACTTCAAAGAAAAATAATGTTTTACTAGTATTACCTGTTGTTTCAGATATAGTTCGAAATTCATTCCGAAACTTACCTCATGTAACTTTGGTAGAATCTCGAAACTTAAACCCGGTCGAAGTAATGAAATATCGTTACCTCATTATGAGTAATCCTGTTGATACACAAGCAATCTTTTTAACAAAAAGAGGTGCGGTGAAAAAAACTGCATAATGTATGGCAAAAAAATCACTTGTTCCAAAATCTGATTCTGTAAAAATGGATCCAGAACTTATTGGAGTTATTATCGACCCTCGGATTACTGAAAAAGCAGCGTATTCTGCAGAAAAAAATGCTTATGTATTCAATGTTGCAACTTGGGCAAATAAAATTCAAATTGCACGAGCCATCAAAACATTATACAAAGTTGATCCAATTAAGGTGAATGTTTCTGCGCGAAAACCTCAAGTAAAAACATTTCGAGGAGCTCTCGGTAAAACAAAGCTCGAAAAAAAGGCAATCGTTTTTCTTCCTAAAGGTCAGAAAATCGAACTCGCATAGTTAATTAAAAAATATTCGTTTTACTTTTTAAAAACCACGAATCAAGTTCTCTGCTCGACTTATTTTGTAAGTCTCCGTAAGGGTTTTAAAAAAGAAAACTCATATTTTATATTCCTTAGGCAAGAATTTTGTTTGTAATCTTGTATCAGAAAGCCTTATTGATACATCACTAAACTTTTATGGCTATTAAAAAATATAAACCAACAACCAAATCCCGACGTGCGATGACTGGTATTAATTACCGAGAAGTTATTACCACGAACGAACCACATAAAGCGCTCACAAAAGGTCGCAAACGACATGTGGGACGAAACAATAATGGGCGAATTACCGCTCCTCACAAAGGAGGTGGGCACAAACGATTGTATCGAGACATTGATTTTAAATTAGACAAAATCAATATTCCTGCAAAAATTGAAACTGTTGAATATGATCCAAACCGATCAGCATTCATTAGTTTAGTATGTTATGCAGATGGGGAACGACGATATATTGTAATTCCTCAAGGTGTTTCTGTGGGTGATAAAATTATTACCTCTGCAGAAGCACCACTGACCCCAGGAAATCGTTTACCATTGGTAAATATTTCTGTAGGTACTTTTGTTTACAATGTAGAAATTAAACCTGGAAATGGGGCAAAAATGATTCGATCTGCTGGTTCATATGCACAGGTTACTGCGCATAACAATGGACGAACGCAATTAAAAATGCCTTCAGGAGAAATCCGAACTGTTTCTGATAAATGTTTTGCATCTATTGGATCAGTTTCTAACCCTGATTACCAATTGGTAAACCTTGGGAAAGCGGGACGGTCACGATGGAAAGGTATCCGACCTACGGTTCGAGGTTCTGCAATGAACCCAGTGGATCACCCACACGGAGGAGGGGAAGGACGTCAAGGAATTGGACTTCGTCGAGGACCAAAAACTCGTTACGGAAAACAAGCATACGGTGTACGAACTCGTACTCCAAAAAAATATTCAAACTATGCAATTGTTACTCGTCGCAAGACAAAACGCAATCCGCAATAATGAATTACAAAAATCACCCTCGAGACGGGTGGTTTTTTGTTTGACACAAAATATTTGTGATATAATAAATTTATATGTCTGATGAAAGTTTTTTAAAAAATTTAGATACTGATTTATCATCAGGTCGTGTTCGACCTGATGATGTGCGTGGTATTATTCATGCACCAAAAATGAAACCAGTTGCTGATCATTGGAACCCAGAACCGTTACCACCCGAAGAAGATCCATATGAAAAAATTATGAAAAAACGAAAACAACAACAATCTTTTTTTAAAAAACTCTTTATCTTTTCTGTTTTGTTTGTCATGGTTGCCGGCGGAGTATTTGTTTATTCATTATTTAATGGGAAAGCTCGATTATCAGGTGATCATATTCAGGTAGATGTTTCAGTAAAACCGTTTGCAGATAGTGGAGAAGAATTATCAGTACAGGTACGAATGATTAATCAAAATCCAGTTCCTGTAGAAAATGCACGATTGATTTTAAAATATCCAACAGGAAATGCTCGTAATCCAGACGCCACTCGTGACATTAATCGTGATTTAGGAATATTAAATCCGGGTGAGGTTCGTGATGAATTATTTACCATTAATTTATACGGAGAACAAGGGACGGTAAAAAATATTACTGCATTAGTAGAATATCGAATTACAGGTTCAACCGCTATTTTTGAAAAAACAACTCAGGCTCCAGTAGAATTACGATCAGCTATTGCATCGTTGGTAGTACAAGCCCCACCAGGTACACTTTCAGGTCAGGTCGTACCATTTCGTATTACTGCATCTGGAAATAGTTCTAGTGTTGTTAAAAATACTATTATCATTGCAGAATATCCTGATGGGTGTACCTATCAAAATGCAGATCGACAGCCTACCTATGATGGAAATATTTGGGTACTGGGAGATTTGCAACCAGGAACACAGCAGGAGTTCACAGTAAATCTTTTTTGTTCAGGATTAGTGAACACTGAAAAAGCGGTGCGATTTAGTTTAGGGAGTCAGGATCCACAAAATGAACGATTAATGGAAAGTGTTTACACTACCGTTCTTTCTGCGGTAGCGATTAACGAAACATTTCTCGCTACAGAACTATTTGTAAACGGTGTTCGTTTTTCTGAAACGACCGCAGTGCAACCGGGATCTGATGTGACATTCACTATTCGGTGGAAAAACACATTATCAGAACCGATTAATAATGCGGTTGTTCGTATGAGTATCGACGGTAATGCTGTTAATCTGAATCGACTCCAGGCGAATAATGGATTTTACGATAGCAATAACCGGATAATTCTTTGGACTGGTAATGAGGTGACCCAATTCAGATCAGTACAACCTGGTCAGGAAGGGGAACTTATTGTGCGGGTAGGAGTACTTTCAGGACTTGGTGCAACAGCGAAAATAAATACGAGTATTTCAATCGAAGGATTTATCAGAGGAGGACAACAAGAGTCAGTAAATAATGTTATTGTCGCAAGTATTCCTGTGAGTACAGAAGTACAATTCGTAACTGAATCACTCCATTATTCTGGTCCTATTCAAAATTCTGGGGCAATGCCACCAAAAGTGGGACAAAAAACTACCTACACTGTTTCCTGGAAATTATCAAATAGTGCAAATATTTTAAATACTGCTCAAGTAAAAACCACACTTCCAACAGGGCTTTCCTGGGAAAATGTTGTAGTACCTTCAGCTGAATCAGGAAGATTGCAATATAATTCTGTTACTCGAGAAATTGTTTGGAATATTGGTGACCTCCCTGTAGGACAAGATATACGAACGGTTGCGTTTAAGGTGGGAGTTACTCCGGTAATGACAAATATTGGAAGCGTTGTAAATTTAACCAGTGATATACAGCTCACCGCGTTTGATAGTGTTACTCGTACTACCGTAAACCAAACGAAACGACCAGTAACCACGAGAACCAATGTTGATACGATAATGACCGGCGCCAATGGAATTGTCGTGCAATAGTAGATATAATAAAAACCGTAATCACGGTTTTTATTTTTGGTAAATAAAAAAACTCCTCACAAAAAATGTGGGGAGGACCTCTCCGGAGGGCATCCGGCAGAGGTAGTAATAGTATAGCAAAATGAGGTCGGGAATGTAAAGTAAAAAAGAAAAGAAAAAAGGCATACCGCGAGCGGGTATGCCAGTTGTTCGGGCACCAGTGGACCAGGGCGATTGCCTGTCCTGGGCGTGGCCGAACGGTTATGGTGCCGGGTCACCAATATTATCCCGGTTTGCAGACGCCTGAGGGGTACCTCCTCGGCGTGTTTTATATGGCCCTAATGTGCATTTTGCACGGCAGCGGGCCGGGAACGGGTTGTGCGCTGCGGCTAACTTGCGTTCCTATTTTTAATAATATCATATTAAAGAAATATGTCAAGTATTTATTCTACTAAACCTGGGGATAACTTTTTAGGGTTTTATAATTAAAGGTTTTCTGGAAAAAATAATAATTCTATGGTATCATCAGGGAATTATGGAACATATGGATCTGATGGAAAAAATTGTATCACTCTGTAAACGGCGCGGGTTTATTTATCAAGGGTCAGAAATTTATGGAGGACTTGCTGGAACATGGGATTATGGACCACTCGGGATTGCACTCAAAAAAAACATAGAAAACCTATGGTGGAAACGATTCGTATTAGATCGTGAAGACATGTACGGAATGGATGCAGCAATTTTAATGAATCAAGAAGTCTGGAAAGCGTCAGGGCACGTGGGTGGATTTTCTGATCCATTAGTAGAAGATCTAGAAACCAAAAAACGCTACCGTGCTGACCATTTGTTAGAAGCGAACAATATCGACCCACGCGGGATGACATTGGCTGATATGGATGCAATCATAAAAGAAAAGGGGATTATGAGTCCTGATGGGAATAAACTGGGTGACGTTCGACAATTCAATATGATGTTCCAAACCTATGTTGGTGCAACTCAGGATGAATCATCTATTTCGTATCTCCGTCCAGAAACCGCACAGGGAATGTTTGTGAACTTTAAAAATGTAATGGATTCATTCCATCCTAAATTACCTTTTGGTATGGCACAGATCGGAAAAGCATTCCGGAATGAAATTGCCCCACGAGATTTTATTTTCCGTGTACGAGAATTAGAACAAATGGAAATTGAATATTTTGTCGATCCTCGTGATCCACAGCAAGTAAATGCAATTTTTGATGCATTGTTTGAGGATCAGATAAAGTTTTTGAAAGATGATCTTGGACTTAGTGAATCAAAGATTTATAAAATTGATATTGATGCCAATGATCGAGCACATTATTCTGCCCGCAGTGTTGATACCGAATTTGATTTTCCTTTTGGACAAAAAGAACTATTGGGACTTGCGTATCGTACTGATTATGATTTACAGGCACACATGCGTGCATCAGGTGCGGATCTTACCTATTTTGATGAGTCAACCAAAGAACGATTCGTTCCGCATTGTATCGAACCAACATTTGGATTAGGGCGATTACTCCTTGCAACATTATCTGATGCGTATCATGAGGATGAAATGGATGGAGAAACTCGTGTTGTATTACAACTTGATCCAAAAGTTGCACCGTATATTTGTGCCGTATCACCATTGTTAAAGAACCGTCCAGAATTACAAGAAAAAGCGCGAGAAGTATTCATGATGCTCAAGAAAAAATTCGGTCGGGTAGTCTATGATGACAACGGAAATGTAGGAAAACGATATCGACGACAAGATGAAATTGGAACACCGTTTTGTATTGTGGTAGATTTTGATACGATTGGAATGGGAGAAAATATTAATCCAGAATGGAAAGATATGATAACCGTACGTGACCGTGATACCGGTACACAACGACGAATTACGGTTGATACATTTGTTACTGAATTACAATCTATTTTGCAATAAAAAAGCACAGCGTGCTTTTTTATTTTTCTCGTATATACTACTAGTATATGTCATCAACGCATCGTTACTCTATCGATATTACCCCACGGAGTTTTGCTGTGCTTGCGATTGGTACGCTTGCCATTGTTTGTTTATGGTTGATTAAAGATTTTATTTTATTAGTAGTGTTGGCAGTCATTATTGCATCATTTGTAAATGCGGGAGTGCGTACCTTAAAAAAAATACACATCCCACGATTAGCAGGAGTGACGATTATGTATTTGTTTTTCTTGGGATTAGTAATATTAATTGCATTAGTATTTATTCCTTTGGTATTAAAAGAACTGGGAGGATTGATTGATTTACTTCCACGGACAACGCAGAACACTCCATGGGCAAAATTATTGGGACGTGTTGCTGATAGTGGATTAACAGAAGCAACATTTAATAGTCTAGTGGGGACTTCCAACTTTTTCCAAGGAATACAGAATTTTTGGAAAATTTACCTTACGGATTCAGTACTATCTGGAATTAACACTATTGTTACCGGTATTACGAATACTGTTTTGGTATTTATCATGTCGTTTTTTCTCTCTATTCAGGAAAGTAGTCTTCATGGTTTTTTACGAGCAATTACTCCAGTGCAATATGAATCATATGTCATAAGTTTATGGGATCGGGTGGAGCAAAAAATCGGATACTGGTTCGGCGGGCAATTGATTATTTCAATTGTTGCAGGTATTGTTTCGTTTGTTGGTTTTTCTATTATTGGCATGCCGTATGCATTACTCTTGTCATTATTAATTATAATATTAGAATTTATTCCTTTTGGAATGACGGTAGGTACACTGGCAATTGTTCCCATTGCATTTGTATCTGGTGGAGTACCACTTGGGGTTACTATTGCAATATTTATGATGGTGCTCAATTTTGTTGAGTCAAACATTCTCCAGCCATTAGTGGTACATAAAACGGTCGGGATACCGATGTTGTTAGTAATTATTTCTGTTGTCGCATGGATTCATTTAATCGGTTGGATTGGGGCAATTATTGCTATTCCATTTGCCGTATTAGTATTAGAAATTATTTATGACCGAGAAAAAGAATATTTATCTCACCAGTCTCAGATCATTGAATAGTTATTGTATGCATATATTACAGCAAGCTATTTCCTTTATCAAAAAAAATACCATATATACTATGGGTATTTTTTTAATCTGTGTATTATTTGTTCTTTCGCAAATTGTCCCATTACTTACACCTCCAGAATTACAAGTTGTGTTTTTAAATGTTGGACAAGGTGATGCAATATGGATTCAGGCGCCAAACGGGCGAGATGTGTTAATTGATTCTGGTCCTAATGATAATGTGGTTGCTGAACTATCTAAAGTAAAAAGCTTTTTTGATAAGACGATTGATTTTGTTATGATTACTCATTCTGATAAAGATCACATTGGTGGTTTTCCAGAAATATTTACGCGATACAAAATTGGACATGTAATCGAATCAGAAATCAGTTCACCAACGATAATTGATAAAACGGTTACCGATGCGATTGCTCAAGAAAATGCAGGAATCGTAACTGCACGGTCAGGAGAACGTATTGTTCTTGATCCAGATAATGGTGTAGTAATCGATGTATTGTTCCCGGATCAAAAAACATCAGGATGGGAAACTAATGAAGCGTCACTAATAGTAAAAGTAACCCATGGATCAAATTCTTTTTTGCTTACTGGGGATGCACCGTCAGAAGTAGAAGATTTTTTGGTGCAAACGTATGGATCACAACTCAAGTCTACTATATTAAAATTAGGACATCATGGATCCAAAACTTCTACCAGTGATTTGTTTATTACAACAGTACAACCAGAAACAGTGATTGTTTCTGCAGGGGTAGGGAATCGGTACGGGCATCCGCACCCAGAAGTTATTGAACGAGCAGAAAACATCAATGCTCAAATTTTGGAAACAGCACAACACGGATCGATTACCTGTCGATCTAACACTGTCCGCATTGTGTGTACTGGTGAATAATAAAAATACCCGTGAGGGTATTTTATGAGATCAATGCAGCGTCTTTGAGAGCTTTCATGATTCCTTTTTTAGCAATCGTACGCATTCCTTTTACAGAAACGGTAAGGGTTACTTTTTGGTTATCCAATTCTGGTACGATGTATGTTTTCTTTTGCAAGTTTGCATATCGTCGTCGTTTTCCAGTAGGGTTGAATTTTGTAGCACGAACACGGTTAGAGTATCCGCCCCCTACGATTGAACTTTTTCCTGTTATATCACATGTTCGAGCCATACAAATAAAGATAAATAATTACTAATCAATAACAAGTCAGATAATAGCATATTCCATAAAAAATGCAAGGATTTACGGGTTCTTATTTTATCGGTATACTATCCTTATATGGAAATTGCTTTTATATCAGTGATCGTTTTAATTATATCCGTTATTATTCATGAAATGGCTCATGGATACGCCGCAGAAGCATTGGGTGATCCTACAGCCAGAATTGCTGGTCGTCTTACCATAAACCCTCTGGTACATATTGATCCTTTAGGTTCAGTGTTATTACCAGCACTATTTGTACTTTCTGGGTCTCCGGTGGTATTTGGTTGGGCAAAACCGGTACCATTCAATCCAAATAATATTACTGGATCAAAATGGAAAGAACGGTACGGAGGAGCATTAGTGGCTGCAGCTGGTCCCGCGGTAAATATATTCCTTGCGATTATTTTTGGTCTCTGTATTCGGTTCGGAAGTTTTGATACAGCACTCACTCAGTTTTTTTTGGTGATCGTAATGGTAAATAGTGCGTTAGCTATATTTAACCTGATCCCAGTACCACCATTAGATGGGCACCATATCTTAGCTTCAGTTCTCCCATATTCATTACGACAAAAATATCTTTCGTTATATCAGTACAGTTTTATATTCATTTTTATTGCTGCATTTGTATTATGGCAATTAGTGAGTCCATTAGTAGTACTTTTAGTGCGTGGTATTACTGGACTGTAAACAAAAACAGTATTCATATACTGTTTTTGTTTACAGGGAATTATTGATAAATAAAATAAATCTTTTTTATACTTAAAAAAGTACAATAAAAAAATTAGAAATAAAAGCCAGTATACGTACCGGTTTTTTTGTTTAATAATTATTTTCCTATGGTATACTAATACTATATGGCACTCACTGATGAACAAATTAAAAATTTAGAGCTCACCGCAAACAATATTCGCATGTCGATTATTGACATGCTGGAGGATGCCGGATCTGGACACACTGCAGGACCGCTGGGTATGGCAGATATTTTTACAGCGCTGTATTTTTATATTGCAAAACACGATCCAAAAAATCCTGAATGGATTGATCGTGATCGCATTATTTTATCGAACGGGCACATTGTACCGGTGCGGTATGCTACTATGGCACACGCTGGATATTTTCCACTTGATGAATTAAAAACGTTGCGTAAATTCGGCAGTCGATTACAAGGTCACCCAGAACGACACATGATGCCAGGAATGGAAAATACTTCAGGACCACTGGGTTCAGGGTTGTCACAGGCATCAGGAATGGCACTGGCGTTTCAAATGGACAATAAAAAAAATAGAATATATTGCCTGATGTCTGACGGAGAATTACAGGAAGGAAACACTTGGGAGGCAATTATGTTTGCAGGGAACAAAAAATTGAACAATGTGACTGCAATTATTGACCGGAATAATATTCAGATCGATGGAATGACCGAACATGTTATGCCACTGGAGCCGCTCGCAGATAAATGGCGTGCGTTTAATTGGCATGTTATTGAAATTAACGGGCATAATTTTCAAGAAATTATTGATGCATGCGAAATGGCAAAAACAATTGTAGAAAAACCAACCGTAATTATTGCTAGAACGATTCCTGGAAAGGGAATTGCAGAAATTGAATTTGATTATAAATGGCATGGTACACCACCCAACACGGAACAAGAAAAACGATGGTTGGCAGAATTGCGTACATTACAAGGTAAAATTGAAGGAGGGCATACTTCTTAAATTATATGAACAACCTATTTAACAAATTGAATCCGTTTAAAAAACAAAAACAAGTTCAAAAACCAAAAATTATTCAAAACAAATCAATTCAAGAAGAAGTTATCACTCCAATTTCAGATGCAGAATTTGAACATAAGCTCGGTATGTTTCGTCCAGAAAAAAATCAATTTCTCACCGAAATTGGCAAAACAGAATTTTTGAATGGAATTAAAAATGCAATTGCAAATAGAGAAACTACTCAAGGACAAGTTTTGAAGGATTTGAAAAATCTCGAACTAATGGATTTTTATGAAAAGTATAAAGATTTGAATCAAGAAAATCCATATAAAAATGCTGTTAAAAAAATGAGAACAACAGGGTTTTTTTCTTTTACAGCTCAAGATCATGAAGATATGGGGAGTACTCCCGATTCAATACTTATTAAATATCCAGGAAAGGCACAATATGAACTGATGAGTGAAGAAGAAATTAAAGCAATTTTAGATAATGTAGAAATTGTAAAAAAAGATCCCCAGTTGGTAAAAAATGGTTATTATAAAATTCTTGTTGATGCCATAAAAGTTGATATTCCTTTTTTAAAAAGTGTAGGAAAACTTCCTAAAAAATATGAAGACTTCGATGTTTCTCAATTATAATTTAAATATGCAAAAATTATTTGAAACAATTGGATGGATTGGTATGGGGATGATTTTGGTTGGATATTTTTTAGTAAGTTTTCATGTGATTTCGGTCGATAATTTAATTTATCAATTACTTAATATTGTTGGGTCATCTGGAATTGTTCTTGTTTCTTATTTGAGAAAAAATTATCAACCAATGGTACTCAATATTATTTGGATTTTAATCGGGGTTATTTCTTTGATTAAAATTACTATTTAACATTTTTAACATATGGAAAATATTTTTAAAAATAGTGAAAAATTAAAAATATCAATGGTTGATTTGTATAACACATACGGACTTATAACTGAAGGTGTTATTGAAGAAGGTGGGAAAATTACACTTTCAAATAAATTAATTGATGAAGGTTGGAAAGTAGGATTAAGTTTTCGCGATACAGACGATCATGTGAAATATGTAATAGATGAAATCGAAACAGGAAAACATCTGTATGATTTTACTTTAGCAGTAATCAAAAATGAACCATTCAATCGTACAAGAGTTATTTTATTTAAGGAGAAGAATAAGTAATTAATTTAAAATTAAATTTAAGATTTTTTCACCAAAAATTATAATATCGATTATATAAGCAACAATACCTGCAGCAAGTACAGCCCCTGCAGCAATATCTTTTGTATCTCGTGCATACGGATGATATTCTGGAGATGTTAAATCGATATCTACTTCAATTGCAGTATTGAAAGCTTCAGCAACAATAACTAGTCCATTTGCTAAAATTAATAACATCCATTCAGTAGTGCTAATATTAAATATAAAACCTAGTATTACTAGTACGGTTGCAGTTAATAGATGTATCCAAAAGTTTGGTGTTGTTTTTACAAAAATCCACAAACCACGAACAGCATGGGTCATACTCTTTGCTCGTTTAATAACTGAAAAGTCTGATAGTTTCATATATTATAAATATATCATGCATAATATAAAAAATAAAAGTTATGATCAATCTAAACCTAAAACTGAATCCTGATCTATTCGATCAATCAAAGCTCGAGAGTAAGCCTACTCGGGATGGTTTTGGTCGTGGGTTAGTAGAGGCTGGAAAAGCAAATCCAAACATTGTTGCACTAACTGCCGACCTTGCAGAATCAACGCGCGTGGAATGGTTTGCACAGGAATTCCCTGATCGATTTATTGAGGTAGGTGTCGCAGAACAAAACTTGGTAACGGTTGCATCTGGTATGGCAAATGTTGGAAAAATTCCATTTATCACGAGTTACGCAACCTTTTCCCCTGGGCGGAATTGGGAGCAAATCCGAACGACGGTATGTATTAATGATGTACCAGTAAAAATTATTGGGAACCATGCAGGACTGACTGTTGGTCCGGACGGGGCAACACATCAGGCATTAGAAGATATTGCCATTATGCGTGCACTGCCAAACATGCAGGTAATTGTACCAGCGGATATGCATCAGGCAAACGTTGCAACGCGTGCGATTGCAGATCCGTCAGTTGACGGAGGAAAGCCTGCATATTTACGATTGGGACGATCAGGAGTTCCTGCGTTTACAACACCAGAAACTCCATTTGAAATTGGGAAAGCTCAAGTAGTGTATGCAACAGAATCTGCAGATGTAACAATCATTGCGTGTGGATCACTTGTCTATGAAGCACTCCAAGCTGTAAAAATTTTAGAAGATCAAGGAATTCATGCAGACGTAATTAATTTACATACTATAAAACCAATTGACCGTACTGCAATTATTGCGGCTGCAAAAAAAACAGGTGCAATCGTAACTGCAGAGGAACATCAAATTATGGGAGGAATGGGTAGTGCAGTTGCCGAAGTGGTGGTGGAAGAATTTCCAATACCCATGGAATTTGTTGGGGTGCGTGATCAGTTTGGACAATCTGGAACACCGGATGAATTATTGAAGTTTTATAAAGTGGATCGTGATGCAATTGTGGTTGCAGTACAAGATGTATTACGGAGAAAATAAAAAAGCACCAATAAGGTGTTTTTTTAATTGAGCCCTGCATTTGATGTGTTAAGTATTTTTAATTTTTCAATAATTTCTTCTAATTTTTTAATTTTCTTATCAATGTTATATATATCTCGATCGAGCTCCTTAATCCATTTTTGAATATCTTCTACAGAATTTTGACTATTGTCATCAATAAAATTTTCTGGGTTCTGAATAATTTTTGAAATTGATGGGGCGTTTTTAATTTCTTGAAAAAGATCATTTTTTGCTTCTTGTAAAAGTTCTTTTTCTTTTTCATAAATAGTAATCTGATGTTCAGTAAAAAATATTTGATCGTCAGGATGCTCCCCAATTCCTTGAGTATGTTTATTAAAAATCTCATTTTGCATACTTATTTGACTTTCAGGCATATCTTGGCCTGTTTTGTTAGAAAAATTTTCGAATGACATATACACAAGAGTATAGCATATTTTATTACTTGACAAAATATATTTTTATTATAATATATTTTTATTATGGCAAAGCCAAGAATCGAAGACGATATCAAGTTTTTATGGGGAGAAGTCAAAAAAGGCTTTGGTTTTTTGTTTGGATATTATAAGGAAAAATATGATGATTATTGGGTTGATAGAAAAATTGATAGTTGGAAAGAAGGTCCTTTTCCAAAAATAAAACGAGGGGTAGTGTATGGACTTGTCGTGTGTGCATTATTTTTATTCACATTATGGAGAAATATTCCATCGCTTATATTTTTAGGTTTTTTGGCTATTATTTTTTATGAGCTTGTTTTTCAAAAAAAATGGGTTACACCAATTATTCAGGAAACAATTATTATTTTATATAACTGGATTAAGCAAGCTATTATTTGGTTATATAATACAATTGTCACTCAAGGTAAATTATTACTCCGGTGGTTATGGGATACAGGATACAGTCTCATTAGTTGGTTTATTTTATTCATCTGGTCAACGACACAAGATATTATAAAAGGTTTATATACTTTCGGTAAAGAAATAGTAATTGATGTTTTTGACATGATTATTGATTTTATAAAAGTTATTGCAACCGACGTGTTCCATCTTGCAAAAGAAATAATCATGGGGATAGTGGACCTTATCAGTGAACTTATTCAAGGTATTTTTTCACTATTTTCATTCGGGAAAAAAGAAGAAAAAGAATCATAAAAAGGAAGGTGAAATACTTGCCTTTTTTGTTTTTTCTGGTAGAATGACCATCGTACGCACCAGAGACGGATGGGTTTGATACTTACGCAGTATCAACGAAATATCCCACCTAGGTCGAACTAACGACTCATGCGTAGTAATTGTCATGTATTGATAATTATCACAACTATTCAATTTTTTGAATATTTTATTAGGCTAATATGCAAAATAACCTATGGCTCTTTCAAAGTCACAAAAAGTTGCTGCACTCGAAAAATTTGAGAACGTGGTACAGGCACCTGCAATGGTATTCCTTCATATGAAAGGAGTATCGGTGAGTGATGTAAATAATCTGCGTAATCAATTACGAAATGCACAAGGAGGGTATGTTGTTGCAAAAAAGACGCTTTTCAAAAAAGCATTAGGATCTACAGATATTGCAGGTACAATGCCAGAACTTGCGGGAGGAGAGCTCGCTGTTGCGTATGCAACTGAACTCACAGCTCCTGCTCGAGAAGTATTCGAATTCAAGAAAAAATTCAAAGACAGCATTACCGTTGTCGGTGGAGTTTTTGAAGGAAAATATATTTCTGCATCAGAAGCACAGGCAATTGCTGATATTCCAGCACAACCAGTACTCCGTGGTATGTTTGTTAATGTTATTAACTCTCCAATTCAAGGATTGGTAATTGCATTAAGTAAAATTGCAGAAAAGAAAGCTGCATAATACTTTCTTGTTTTATTTATTAATAATTAATTTTTAAAAATTATATGGAAGAAGTAAAAAATGAAGTTGTAGAAACTACTTCTGAATCAGTAGAAGTTCCTGCAAAATTTAAATCAATTGTAGAAGCAATTGAGTCAATGTCAGTTCTTGATCTTAATGAATTGGTAAAATTATTTGAAAAGAAATTCGGAGTATCTGCAGCAGCGGTAGCCGTTGCAGGTCCTGCAGCAGCTGGAGCAGCGGTTGAGGAAAAAGATGAATTTACTGTAGTTCTCGCTTCTGATGGTGGTGCAAAAATCGCTATCATGAAAGTAGTAAAAGAATCTCTCGGTCTTGGATTAAAAGAAGCGAAAGATTTGGTAGATAACCTTCCAGCAACCCTTAAAGAAGGAATCAAAAAAGAAGAAGCAGAAGCACTCAAAAAAGCTATCGAAGACGCAGGTGGTAAAGTTGAACTTAAATAATTTTCTCATCAGAATATAAAAAAACCCGTTTTTTGGGTTTTTTTACTTTTTTAAAGTGTTTTTGTCAATTGTATACCATTTTGTTTCTGATATACTTGTAATATATGAACACAACGATAGATATTTTAGGAAAACTTATTGGATCAGTGCCACGAGTTAAATTAATGCGATTATTTTTATTTCACCCAGAAGTCCAGTTCACTAAAGAGCAATTGCTAAAGAAAACAAAAATAGCGCCAACGCTTTTTCGTGTAGAACTTTCTTTATTAGAAAAATCTACTTTTATTGAAAAAAAAGAAGCACTTATTTCGTTTCCTATAAAATCAGGTGGTTCAAAAAAGAAAAAAACTATTGTGTATTACCTAAATAAAGAGTTTCTTCTCCTCGAACCATTTCGTGGACTACTTCTCGAATCAGAATTAATTACCTTGCAAGATTTGTCACAACGATTTAAAGCTTCGGGTAAAATAAAACTATTTATTGTTTCTGGATTATTTATGAAAGATAAAAATAGAGCACTGGATTTATTAATTGTAGGTGATCGATTAGACACGAGTTTTGTACAAAAAACAATTACCCAACTGGAATCTGAAATTGGGAAAGAATTGAAATATGCCACATTTTCTGTCGATGATTTTATGTATCGAGTGAAAATGTATGACAAACTATTGCGTGACGTTTTTGATTTTCCTCATAAAAAATTAATTAATCAATTTTCACCAGAACTTTTTTCATAGATCCTTGCATTTTGAAAAAAAGTTTTGGTATACTATAGATGTCACTGCTGGTCGCAGCATGACGATTACTCGTAATTGTCTTTTATATAAATTAGTATGTTACTTCAAACAAGCGGTCTTGTACTTGCACAGTCACTCCAGTCAATTTGGTTTGGTATAGTGAGTTATTTACCAGCAATTCTTTTTGCGCTCATTATTTTTATCATTGGATGGATTCTTGCGAATCTTGTAGGGAATTCATTAAAACATCTTATTGATCTTTCTGGTGTTGATAAATTAATTGCAAAAACAGGTGTCAACGAAACTTTTCAAAAAGCAGGTGTTCGTTATTCTACTGGGCGTATTGTGGGAGCAGTAGTTAAATGGTTTTTGATTATTGTGTTCCTTGTTGCTGTTGTTGATATTCTGGGACTTTCAGAACTTAATGCATTTTTGCAACAAATTGTTTTAATCTTCTTACCTAATGTGCTTATCGCAGCATTTGTTATTGTTGTTGCGTCAGTGGTTGCTCGATTCGTTGCTCGTATAGTGACTGGATCAGCAAAAGCAGCTGGAATTCATGCAGCAAATTTTGCAGGATCAGTTGCAAAATGGGCAATCTGGGTATTTGCATTATTAATCGTATTATCTCAATTAGGCATTGCTCCTCAATTGGTACAAATTATCTTCATTGGAATTGTAGCCATGCTTGCTCTCGCTGGAGGACTTGCGTTCGGATTGGGTGGACGCGATCACGCATCACGCGTATTGTCTGATATTGGACGAATGATTTCTCGAGAAAATTAATCTAAAAAACCGCCTGAAAAGGTGGTTTTTAATTACTATTTCTTTTGACTCGTTCGATAACTTGTCTCATATTACGGATATCCACAAAAATGCCAGGAAAGGGCTTGACTTTATTTCTCTTTTGACTATACTCGAGGTTATCACTTATGAATAAAAGAGCTTTATAAAAAAGTTCTTTTTTCGTGAGTGGTGTACATTGTAAATTGAATGCCTCACCTGATAATTATTTGTAGGGTTTCAAATTTTGAAACACCTACCTGTTATCCCATCAGAGTGAGGAAAAAACAAATGGTAGTATTTTTACAAGAGACAAACATACTCGTGTAATTGTGTTACTGTGAACAACATTTTAACGAACATATTTTTTAAACTACAATCACGGCTCATGTGATTGTGAGTGATATATAGATTTCCTAATAGGAAGTCTAAGGGCGTATAGTGGATGCCTTGGTTCTTGATGGCGATGAAAGACGCGACAGCCTGCGATAAGCTTCGGTGAGGTGGCAATAACCTGTGACCCGGAGATTTCTGAATGGGGAAACCCAACCGTATTCAATGACGGTTACTGATCGTATGATCGGAGCAAACTTGGGGAAGTGAAACATCTCAGTACCCAAAGGAAAAGAAAACAAATGTTATTTCCTGAGTAGCGGCGAGCGAAACGGAATCTAGCCCAAACCCAAATAACCTCGCTGTGGTGAATACAGTAATGTATTGAACATAGCGAGGTGAATTGGGGGTTGTAGGACATTGAGTGTCGTAAGACAGAAAGTTACAAAATCTTCGTATAGGTGAGACGTCTGGAAAGGCGTGGCACAGAGGGTGACACCCCCGTAACCGAAATATTAAGATCTTTCTTCAATGCTCCTGAGTACTTCGAGACACGAATAGCTCGGAGGAATCTGCCAGAACTAACTGGTAAGGCTAAATACATCAAGAGACCGATAGTGAACTAGTACCGTGAGGGAAAGGTGAAAAGAACCCCGGCGAGGGGAGTGAAATAGATCTGAAACCATACGCCTACAAGGAGTCGGAGCGGGCATTTATGTCCGTCACGGCGTGCCTATTGAAGAATGAGCCAACGAGTGTATGCATGCGGCAGGCTAAGTGCTATAAAGGCATGGAGCCAAAGGGAAACCGAGTCTGAATAGGGCGCAATTATTGTCGTACGCATACGACCCGAAGCCAGATGAGCTTACCATGGGCAGGGTGAAGGCGGTAGAAATATCGCTGGAGGCCCGAACCAGTTGGTCGTACGATTCCTTTGGATGACCTGTGGTAAGGAGTGAAAAGCTAATCGAATCTGGTAATAGCTGGTTCTCTCCGAAATATGTTTTGGCATAGCGTTATGTGTTCCCACTGGGGGTAGAGCACTGGCTGGTCTGAATAGGGCGAAAGCTCGTCAGACCTATCAACCTCCGAATACCAGTTGGTAAATAACATAGCAGTTAGACAGTGGGGGCGAAGCTCCACGAGTCAAAAGGGAAACAGCCCTGGATCTCCAATTAAGGTCCCTAAATCTATACTAAGTGCGCTTAAGGAGGTAGAATTTCTCTGACAATGAGGATGTTGGCTTAGAAGCAGCCATCATTTAAAGAAAGCGTAACAGCTCACTCATCAAGAGATACTGCGCCGCAAATAATCGGGGCTCAAGTATAGTACCGAAATTGAGGGTTTGTGCATTTCATAGAGGAACTTATGTTTCTCAAAAATCGATATCGAGAGGGGTTCTCTAAAAACTTTTCTGGGATAATTCAGATTTACAACCTGAAATATTTTAAAAAAGTGAGAATCCCCTTTCGACCATCGGCCGAGCATTTGCTTGGTTCTTCTATGAAATGCATAAGCGGTAGGAGAGTGTTCTTGTCTGCTGTGAAGGCGAAGGGGTGACCCACGCTGGAGCGTCAAGAAGTAAGAATGTTGGCACAAGTAACCACAAGACAGGTGAAATCCCTGTCCGCCGAAAGACTAAGGTTTCCGATCCAATGTTAATCAGGGTCGGGTTAGTCGGGCCTAAGGTGATGGCGATAGCCGAAACCGATGGACACATGGGT
>CAZDPR010000005.1:0-48869 GCA_964507625.1 uncultured Candidatus Saccharibacteria bacterium | reverse complement strand
TTGCATGCCTTATCCACGCCGCCAGCGTTCATCCTGAGCTAGGATCAAACTCTACTAAGAAATTAACGAGAAAAAATCTCGAAAACTATCAATTCACAAAAAACGAAACAAAAGAATCAAAGAATTTTTTGTTTTAATTTTGTGAAGACTCAAAAATAAACAATAATGATGTTTTGGTTATTTAATTTACAAATAACAGAATTTCGTTATCTGATTTCTCAACCAGTAACAAAAATGTAGTATACACAAATAAAAAAATAATGCAAGTAATTTTCTCGAAAACTTTCAGGGAAGATATTATATACAAAACAACCCGCCAATACGGCGGATTATGTCTTGAAAAATAAAGATTTTTAAGGAAAAACTACTGGAGTTTTTCAATAAGTTTTGCAAGTGTCTGTGATGCTACTTGCCCTGTTTGTGGGATACTATTAGCTTTTTGAAAGTTTTTTACTGCAGTTTCTGTTGCTGGTCCAAAGTTCCCTACCCCAGTCCCTGTAGTAGGAAGCCCTGCTTTTGCAACAATGTTAAGCGCTTCTTGTATTGCTTTTACGGAATCACCACTTGAACCCGTTTTTAGTACAGTTCCTGAAGGAATTTTTTTCAAACGAGCAATCAAGTCAGTATTACGACTTGCAGTTGTTGTACTTTGAGTGCTTGACGTAGTACTGTCTACTGAAGAAGTTGCAACTGTTCCTGAAGTAGGTTTCGTTCCACTTGTTGATGCAGTTAATTGCCCCCCTGTTTCTGTGAGATTATTTTGTGAAGCAGAAGTAAGCTCTCCGATGGTTTCATCCCCTAATTGAGCAGTAATAACTTCTTGATTATTTGCATAATAAACGGGATCTCGCAATGAATTAATTGCAGCATACCCTAAAATTCCTGCACCAATAATAAATAATCCTGTCACTAAATAAAATTTAATATTTGTCATATATGTCATAGTATATCGCAGGGTTTACTGATAACGCAATACCATCAAGGAAAACCTGTGGGTAACTCTTGCGGTCAGATAATTTTTATGCTACTATATCAAGTATGAATACGATAGCTCAATTACTTCCTATAGCACAAATCATCCTCTCTGTTCTCTTAATTATCACTATTATTTTTCAACGCTCAGGCGCTGGGATTGAAGGTGCTTTAGGGGGAACTGCAACTGAAATGACTCGTTTTACTCGTCGTGGGAGTGAACAGTTTCTTTTTTTCGCAAGTATTATTATTGCGATTCTTTTTGTTGCCTCTGCGGTTATCGGTATTCTCATGTCGTAATCACATTTGTCCTGAAACATATTTCTAGGAAAAATATCTACTACTCTTACCTTTATTAAGGACGAATGTCTTTTATTCGTTAATTTTCTCTGTCTTTTATATACCAATAAAAGACACTGTTGGTAATTATTTCTCAACAGCAAACGGAGATATTTTTTGTGAAATCATTCACTCATTTTTTTCATTCTCTGAAAACTGAATCACTGAAACGAATCTATTCACTCAATAAAAAAGAATTTTTTCTTTTTGCTGGGTGTATATTTCTGATTATTTTTGGAATTATTGGTTTTTTTAATTCAGTTAGTAATTCTTTTTCAATAACTACTCCTACTTATGGTGGTAATGTTACTGAAGGAATATTGGGTAATCCTCGATTCATTAATCCGGTACTCGCAGTATCTGATATCGATCAAGACCTTACCCGAATTGTGTATTCAGGATTAGTACGGAAAATTTCTGATGGCTCACTTGAGTCACAGATTATTCCTGATATCGCTGAATCATACACTATTTCTGACGATGGTAAAACATATACTTTTACCATAAAAGAAAAGGCTGTTTTTCATGATAAAAAACCAATTACTGCATATGATGTAGCATTTACGATTCAAACCATTCAGGATACCCGATTACAAAGTCCAGAATTTAATAACTGGTTTGGTGTTACTACTGAAATTATTGATGCAAAAACAATTGCAATTATTCTCCCTCGTGCATTCAGTGGGTTTCTAGAAAACGCTACTGTTGGAATTCTTCCTGCTCATATTTGGGGTAATTTTTCTCCAGAAGAATTTTTAGCCAGTACTTATAATAGTCAACCTGTTGGTTCTGGACCTTACGCACTAAAGAAAGTTAATCGTGATAAAAATGGAGTACCAACAAACTATGTTTTTAAGGCATTTAATCGATTTACTCTCCAAAAACCATATATTCAAAAAGTAGTCATTAATATTTACCCGAACGAAGAATTACTTCTTTCTGCCTATCAAAAAGGTGACATTGCCTTGTTGGGAGGAATTCGCCCATACGCTCTGGATATTGCTGATAAAAAAAATACCATTACTACCCCACTCCCTCGAATGTTTGGATTATTTTTAAATCCAGAGAAAAAAACAATTTTCAAAGATCAACAATTAGTAACCTTACTCAAAAACACTATTTCAAGTCAATCAATTATTGATTCGGTGTTTCAAGGATATGCACAGGAAATTAGTCACCCTTTTCCAGAGCTTCATCAGAAAAATAAAAATCAATTTACGCCAGAATTAGTAAAGCAAAAACTCGATACACTTGGATGGAAACTCAATCCCGAAACAGGGATACGATTGAAAAATAACACCCCTCTTTCATTTACTATTGCTACAGCTGACACTGCAGAATTAAAATACACTGCCCAATTAATACAACAACAACTCCAGTCAATTGGCATAAAAGTAGAAATTGAAGTTTTTCAATTAAATGATCTCGAAAACAGTATTATTAAACCTCGAAACTTTGATGCACTACTTTTTGGACAATTTATTCGGAATGACGCTGATATATATGCTTTTTGGCACAGTACACAAACAACTGATCCTGGGTTAAATATTACTCGTTTTTCATCAAAAAATCTTGACGCAAAAATTGAAACACTTTTTGAAACCCTTGATCCTGAAAAAAGAAACGATCTTCTTATTGATATTCAACAAGAAACTGCAAACGCTCCAATTATTTGGCTCTATCAACCGAGTTTCATTTATGCTACCAGAAAAAATGTACGCGGTATTTATCTAGAATCATTAGTAACTAAAAAAGATCGTTTTAATACCATTTATCAGTGGTATCTTTACACAGATACTATCTGGAAAATTTTTAACAAATAACTCCTCATTATTATATGAACACAACAAACAATACAACTCCTCCTCGAAAACCTTTTGTTCATCGGAATGGAAATCACCAGAAAAGAAACTTTTTTCGAAAATCTGCTGATAGTTCACTTGAAATGATTGCTCGTTCGACAGGAATACATTCTATTAAAAAACCGTTTCAAAAAAACTTTCAGCGACCTCATCATCGAGACAGTCGAATGAATCGAACCGAACAATCATCGCAACAATCTGCCCAAGAAAAAAATATTCCTATTCCACCACTTGCAAAAGGAGATATTCGTATTATCCCTATTGGTGGTGTAGAACAAATTGGACAAAACATGACAGTTATAGAATATAACGATCAAATCGTTGTGATTGACGCAGGGATTCAATTTAAAGACGAGTCAACTCCAGGAATTCAGTACATTATTCCAAATACTCAATATTTAGAAGAAAGAAAACACTTAATTAAAGGACTTGTAATTACTCATGGTCACCTCGATCATATCGGAGGAATTCCCTATGTTATTGATAAAATCGGGAATCCGCCAATCTACACCCGTGAATTTGGTGCTTTGCTTATAAAAAAACGACAAGAAGAATTCCCACACCTTCCACCGTTAGATCTCCGTATTGCAGAAAAAGAAGATGGAGCCATTAAAATTTCTGATGATTTAAAGGTTCGTTTTTTCGGTCTTACACACAGTATTCCTGATTCAACTGGAGTTATCATTGAAACACCTTATGGTGATATTGTATCTACTGGAGATGTGCGCGTCGAAAATATCGAAGGTATTCCTGTTTCTTCAGAAGTTGAACAGTACAAATTCTTTAAAGATCGAAATGTTCTTTTGATGACCATGGACTCTACTGGAATTCCTGCTCCTGGATGGTCACTCGCTGAATCTATTGTAGTAAAAACAGTAGATGAAATTATTCGAGAAACAAAAGGACGATTATTTATTGGAACTTTTGCTTCTCAAGTAGAACGAATTATTGAATTTATCCAGAGTGCAAAACGTTATGGACGATATGTCGTAATCGAAGGACGATCAATGAAATCTAATGTTGCTATTGTAAAACACTTAAATCTCACTGATCTTGAACATGTAATTCCTGTGGAAGATATGCATAAATTCCCCCCACACAAAGTGCTCATTTTAGCAACAGGTGCGCAAGGTGAACAATATGCTCTGCTCGATCGGGTAGCTGATGGGACTCATAAATATATCAAATTAACAGAACACGACACTATTATTTTTTCATCATCAATTATTCCAGGAAATGAACGTGCCGTGGAACGATTAAAAGACAGATTATATCGATTTGATCCAAAAGTAATTACCTATGCCGACACCCAGGTACACTCATCAGGTCATGGTAAACGAGAAGAACTCGCATGGCTTCACAAGCAATTGAATTATAAATTCTTTATGCCGGTTCATGGGAGTCATTATCGACTCAAAATGCATCAAGACCTCGCGGTGTCTCTCGGTGTACCGAAAGAAAACATCATCGTACCAGAAAATGGTTCTATTATTGAAATTCGAGAACAAGGAACAAAGATTATAAAGTTAGACGGTGTACGAGCTCCAAACGAACGAATTATTATTGACGGAAGTTATGTTGGACCCGCACACGAAGTAGTACTCCGTGACCGACGAGTACTTTCAGAAGAAGGAATTTTTACAGTGATTATTACACTCGATCAGAGAACTCATGCATTGAAAAAATCTCCTGATATTAGTTCGAGAGGATTTATTTATCTCCGCGATAATCAAGACTTGCTCCATAAAGTACGCGGTCTTGCAAAAAAAATTGTAGAAACCAGTGTTGAAAATGGAAAACCATTAGATATTGGAAATCTAAAAGATATTCTTTCTGATAAAATTCAAAAGTTTTTATTCCAACGAACTGGTAAAAAACCTATTGTAACAGCAGTAGTAATTGCACTCTAAAAAACAAACCCTGAAGGGTTGTTTTTTATTATTCTTTTTCAAAATATGGTATACTCGTAAACATATGCCATCGTTACGAAATGTACTCCCGTTTTATGTTGTGGGCTTTTTATTTGCAGTCCATACCGCACTCGTATTGTATAACAATTCATCGTTCTTGAATCAATTTATAGATAATGCATATATTGGGCTTCTCTATACAGCAGGTTCACTGGTTGCCATCATTGGACTCCTTACTATCCCAAAGGCAATCCAAAAGTTTGGAACACGTCCAGTGATGATACTCCTTGCGCTCGTGATATTAATTATTTGTATAATTAATATCACGGTTACGATTCCTTGGATTATCCTAGTTGGATTTACTCTATTTTTTTCTGGAAACATCATGTTCTTTCTTGCGAATGATATTGCAATTGATCAGGTGGTTAATAATGATTCAGTTACAGGAACTGTTCGTGGTAGTTACATTAGCGCTCTTCATATAGGATACGTTATTGCTCCTGGGCTTGCTGGTTTTATTCTTGCACGAATTGGATTTTCTGCATTATATGGGCTTGCAGGAATTGTAATTATTCCATTAATGATACTTCTCATAAAAACACGCTCAATCAAAAATACTGAACATTATTTAAATGATCTCAGTATTCGAAAATCATTAAAGAAAATTACCCAGGACCAAAATCTTCGTAATATTCTTGGAGCAAATTTTATCTTGCAATTTTTTTATAGCTGGATGATTATTTATCTCCCACTCTATTTGCGAGAAGTGCTTAATATTCCATGGGATTCTATTGGTACTATTTTTTCACTCATGCTCATTGCATTTATACTTATCCCCTTTCCTATTGGAAGACTAGCTGATACACTATTTGGCGAAAAACCACTTTTGTTTTTTGGATTTATCATATTAGGTGGATCAACAGCACTTTTATTCTTTCTTCCGCACTTTACACTTCCTTTGTTAGCACTTGTACTATTTATCACACGTATAGGGGCGAGTAGCATTGAAACACTTACGGAAAGTTATTTTTTCAAAAAAATTGCACATTCTGATACTGAATCTATTGGAATCTTGCGGAGTATGTATCCTATTGCTTATATTATCGCACCAATTATTGCCTCAATTATTATTGCATTAAGTCCAATGAAAACCCTTTTTCTACTCTTAAGTATTATCTGTTTTTTGGGAATATTTTTTATACTTCCGATCAAAAACACAAAATAAAAAACCATTTCAATGGTTTTTTATTTTGTGTTTTGTATAATAACCCCATCAGAAACTGTAATAATACGATTACAAAAAACAGTATATTCTGGTTCATGAGTCACCATAACAATAGTCTGACCATTATCATGGAGTTCTTTAAATATTTCCATTACCGATTGACTGGAAACAGTATCTAAATTTGCGGTGGGTTCATCAGCAAAAAGAATTTTAGGTTTATGAGATACAGCTCGAGCAATAGATACGCGTTGCTGTTCTCCTCCTGATAGTTGACTCGGTAAATTATTTTCTCGATGACCTAATCCAATTCTTTGAAGTGCAGTACGAGCAATTAATTCTGCTTCTGAAAAACTTTTCCCTTGCATTAAAAGGGGGGTCATTACATTTTCCAAAGCGGTTAATTCGGGAACTAAAGCGTAATCTTGAAAAATATACCCTAAATTATCAAGTCTAAATTGAGTTCGATCATCTTGAGATAATTCAGTAACATTTTGATCATCAATAATAATTTCACCACTGGTAGGATGATCCAATAAACCGAGCTGATAGAGCAATGTTGATTTTCCTGCTCCAGACTTCCCCATGATTGCCACAAATTCACCTGAGGTAATTTCTAAAGTAACACCTTTAAGAACCTGTGTTTCCACGGTTCCATTTTTAAATGTTTTAGTGATATTTTTTACGGTAATCATATATATTATCTTCCCAAAATACTATCTAATGTATTCTTCTTAACAATCATCCGTGCTGGAATATAACCAGCGAGCAATGTAACAATCATTAAAAGAATAAAACGAATCATTGTTCCTCCGATTGGAGCTGATAATATTCCATCAGAAAATGGAAAATCGAGCGGATACGCATTGAAGAGCGGAACAAGTGCACCATAAATTACTACGAATGCAATAAGTGAACCTGTTAGTGCATATACAAATGACTGGAGAATATATGCAAATTCTATCGAACCACTCGTAACACCAATTCCTTTTAAAATACCAATGTATTTTCTACGGGTTACTGCATTGATAAAAATAACAATAAATATGGTAATTGATGCAACAATAATTCCAATTAATCCAATCATATTACCTAATAAACTAAATGCTATTTTAATCTGATTTAAAAAATCAGGAATTGCTTCAGTTGCAGTTTGAATTTTAGCAAATCGATCAAAACCATAAGTAAACAAGGCATCTCGAACGGAATCATCAGATACTGATCCATCGGTCATAATCGTGATTTCATCAGCATTAAGTGAAGGTCGTTCTACAAATTGAAGGAAGTCATTTTTAGTAATGAAAGCTCGAAATGAAACTTCTCCTACTTTTGATTTTACAATCCCCTTTACAATAAATTCTTTTGTTTTTCCATTAACTGTTACTTTTACCCGATCGCCAGGATATACCCCATCTAATGATCCAAAACCATCTCCAAATGCACTTGAAAACCTTCTCAGTATATTTGAACCAATTAAAATATATCCGCTTTCTTTTTCATTTAAATACTCACCCTCCACGACATAATTAGACAGCCGTGTTACAGTGTCTTCCTGAAAAGAATCAATACCCACCAAACTGGTCCCAATAGTGTCTCGTTCTGCATTAAAATCTCTTCGTGTTTGATAATTTGCCTCGAATTGCCCACCTGTGATATACCGCTCATTCCACTTTATCACTCCTGGTATAGTTGTTAAGGTTTGTAAAATATTTTGTGTATTTTCGATATAAGGACTCCCTGAAAGTTTTGTAATAATTACATTTCCAGTATACTGCTCACGATTCGCAATATTTCCACCATCAATTAGGCCTACCAAAACCCCAGAAACTACCACCATATTCAAAAAAGTAAGCATCATAATAAAAACGATCAAAAGCGTCGTCCAAATACTGGCACGACGCAATTGACGAACTCCTAAAAAAGTTCCTACCCGAATCGTTAAAAGTAATTTCTGCATAATCACTTATTAAAAAATTATTTATTTGGTAATACTATTACATCCCCTTTATTAATTCCTGAAACTATTTCAGTCATACTGTTTGATCCGCGAATACCAACAAAGACTTCTTTTTCTTGAATTTTCCCTTCATTCGTGAGAATAGAAACAAAATATTTGCGCAATACTCTATCCTCGCGAATATAGTTACCTGGAATAGCAACTACAGATTCTTTCTGCCCTAACGTAATAGTAACTGTAGCAGTCATCCCTGAACGAATACGATCGTCCGGAGTGTTAAATAAAACCGTTCCTTCGTATACCGGAACTCCATCAACAATAGTTTCCGCAGGATTAATAGTTGTTAATGTTCCAGGAAAAGATTCTTGATCACCATAAGCATCAAGATTAATAACCACTGGGACAGGAGATTGTATCCGAGCAATATCAATTTCTGGTATTTTAATAACCACTTTATATTGATCGGTTGCAAGCATTGATACCCCCGGAGAAGTATCTTTTGAAATTCCAATAGTAGATTCTCCTTCTTTGAGTGCTACTTTTGAAATAGTTCCTGAAAACGGTGCAATGATTTTTCTTTTTCCTATTGCAGAAATAATTTGGTTCACCACTGCACGCGCTTGATCTACCCGCGCATTTGCAATCGAATCATTGTTATTAATAATATCTGCTTGTGCAGCAGTAATTACTCGATCTCTCGTTGCTTGTGCTGATTGATAGTTATTCAATAATAATGGGTACTGTGCTGATCGAATGTTTGGAACTGGAATAATCCATTGTGTATTTGCATATCCAGAAGAATCAGGAAATTGAATAAATAACCCCTTAGTTCCAAGAGGAATCCGAGTTCCCACGGTCACAGGAACAACTCCTGATTCAATACCAGAATAACGAACAGATACCCCGGTATCTGATTGTGAAGCATAGAGATCTAATATATATTCACCCGACGTGTTTCCTTGATAAGAACCAGTAATTACGGGCGGTAATAACACAGAAAAATTATCTTTCGGATATGCTTCTAGACTACCAAAAAGCGCTCGTTTTGCAGTTTCTACAAGAGCGTTTTGTTCATTCGTAATTTTTTCAACATTAGTCGCTAATTGTCGTGCATTTGCTTCTGCAATTCTCAATCCCGCTTGAGCATTTAGTAACTGTGCTGATAAATCACCCATTTCAAGTTCTGCGAGCACTTGACCTTGTCGAACTTGCTGCCCTTCGGTGACATATACTTTCTGGACACGACCAGAATCTGCAAAACCGAGATCAACAAAATTCATTGGTTCAGTGCGACCCGATAAAATAACTTGGTCAGTAATTGATTGAAGTTGTGTAGTATATGTTGTAATATTCCGATTCCCTGAACCTGATACGCTGATACCGACAATACCAATAAACAATATTCCGAAAAGAGTTTTTTTCCGATGATTTTGCCAACTATTTTTTAAAAAATTGACAGAAATATTTTTATAATCCTTTATTTTTTGCATATAGTCTCAGTATACCTTAAAAAACTTTTTTGCTCCATATAAAAATCCCCTTAAGGGGATTTTTATGCAACCCAGTCAATTATATCGTCTAAAAGACGATTTATTCTTTTTTCCCAAACAATAGTATCTGCGCCTGATTGAATATCGCTCATTACACGATCAACCTCGCCAATATGCATATGACTACGTATAGGTATCATACCCATTTGTAACAACACTGGTTCCAAGGACTGAATCATTCGCGTACCTCCAAAAGGTCCTGAAGAAATACCACAAATACCTACTGGTTTCTTTGTATATTCCTGTTTAAGGTTATCGAGAAGCATTTTTAACTCTCCTGGAAAACTATGATTGTATTCTGGAGTAATAATAATGATACCATCAGTAGTAATAATAGTTTTTTGATATTGTTCAAATAATGTAGATGATAATCCGCTAGTAGCTGTTTGTGGGTAATCTCGTACATCAATGGTAGTTATCTCGATTTCAGGATATGTTTTTATTTTTTCTATAATAAAAGGCGCAATTTGACTCGTCGCACTTTCAGATCGAGCCGTTCCAATAATAACAACTATTTTTTTCATATAAGCTCAAGTATACACTGAGCAGTAAATTTACACAAAACATTCTCATGATATACTCAGAATATGCCTAATTTCTTTATATTTTTCATTATTATCACTATCATAAGTATTTTCTTTAGCGGATTAGTTATTTGGAATATTGTTCGACTATGGTCGTATCGATATTTCTACAAAACCATACAACCAAGGAGAAAGCTCATAAAGTCGATCTTTTTCGGTATTCATTTTTTAATACCAGTCATTGCCATTATAAGTCAAATACTGGTTTATAATTACTATTCACGTATTACCTCAATCATATCTACCCTATCGCTCTGGTCATTAGGAGCACTTGGGTATTTACTTCTTGGAAGTATCATTACATGGAGTATTGCGTGGACACTCTATTGTATCAGAGTCATTAGTGGTAAAAAACATTTTACCTGGAATAGATTTTTTATTCCTTTTTCTCTCCATACACGAACTAGTATTCGCATTATCATTACACTTCCTATTATTTTTTCTCTCGGAATAATTATTTATGGAACAATTACTACACAATCTATTCGTGTTGTAGAATATCGCATCAATAACACTTCTCTGGTAACCCCATTTCCTGATGAATGGGTTGGAGGAAAAATAGTACTCGTTTCTGATACACATACAGGGCAAATCAGAAAACAAAAAATACTCGGAAAAATGGTATCGATTATTAATAAACAACAACCATTAATTACAATTATTGCAGGGGATTTAATTGATGGACCAAAGTTTCCTATTACCTACCTTGAACCACTTACTCAGTTTTCCTCATCTTTTGGTAATTATTTTGTTCCAGGAAATCATGAAAAATACTCTCGCGATTCTGCTATTGAATCAATAATTGGTAATTATATAAACCTTATTATAGACAATGTTTTCTTGATTAATGGTGTTGCAATTGTTGGCATTGACTATCACCAATCAAATCCTATCAAAACATTTGAATCTATCCAAAAAACAACAGCATCTGTTCCTGAAAACACTCCTATTATTGGTGTTATGCACGACCCAAAACTCATACCATTACTTATTGAAAAACAGCCAAACCTCACATTATCTGGACATACTCATCGAGGGCAAATGTGGCCTGGAAATATATTAGTACACTATCTCTATAATGAATTTGCATACGGATTAACTCGTCACAATAACGGTAAAACCGTTCACATTACAACGTCAGGAATTGGAACCGCGCTCGTTCCTATGCGTGTTGGATCAATTCCAGAAGTAGTCGTTATTCATATTGATCAATAGTTTGCTATTTAAAAAATTTTATGGTATTTTAAAATAAAAAATACCGTCATGGAAATAGTAAAAATTATTCAAAAACCACCTGCTCCCTATAAAATAGAACCTGAGAGGAATGGGAAGATAAATCTTTATTTTCTCTACCAAGAACAATGGCAAAAGTTTGGTGAAATTTATAGCAAGTGCCAAGCTGTGGATTTATTACTTGATATTTTTGAAAAATTTGGATCAGATATTGAAATTTCGGAAGACCAAAAATCTGATCTGTATGTTAAAATTTTTCAAAACAATAATATTCCATTTATGGACTTGGACGAACTAGATTTTGTCAAAGCAATTAATGCTGGAAAATTAAATCGACTAGGTGAAATTGAATACCAGATTGTACTTGATGAATGTCTCACAAAAAAAAGAGGTCATACCTACTACACTATTTATGCCATTCATGAAAACATTTTAAAGTATCGTGGATATTTTAATTCAAGGTACACAGGTATTAGTAGAATGAATCATATCTTAAAACATACCTCACAAAAAATGCCTCTGTATCATGGAGCTGAACTTATGACACAAATTTGCAGATTAAAATATGATAAAACATAAAGCCTATTGATTAGGCTTTTTTATTACAAAAAAACACCCCACAATTGCGAGGTGTAGGTATACTACTCAGGGAGTTAACCTTTTAATAGCAACCCCTTTAAACTGAGAATTAATCTCAGTAAGAAAAGAATTGTTAGGATGATCAACATTATTTTTTTTGCTGTTTGATAGATGATTTGTTCCATATGGTATCGGTAAGCGCCGAGAAATTCATCAGGTGACCAGCCTTCTACTGGTTGAAATTCTGGTGCAAATACCGCTGCATAGAACGCACCAGAAAAAGTGCACGCCGTAGTAACTCCAACGGCAAAAACGATTGGGTTCCAAAAAGGTGATCCAGTTTCCATCAAGGAAACCATGGCGCCAATTAAGATAAATCCGACGCAAAAAATAATCGTCGATGGCAACTCCATTTTAGGAATACTGAAAATCGACTGGAGCACTGCCATGACAATACCGGTGAATGCTACCATGTACGGAGCAAGAAGGATTTTGTTTTTCATTTCTAAAAAGTTTTAAAGGTTCTAAATAATTATATCATATATAGAAATATTGTCAATATATCAAAAAACACCTATTTACAAGGTGTTTTTTAGACTCTTCTACCCTTTACGAGCTCGAGCTCGAATAGATTCATTTAAAATTTGTTTTCGCAATCGAGTAGATTTTGGAGTGATTTCCAAATATTCGTCCTCGTTCATGAGTTCTAATCCGCGTTCAATCGTAATTTCTAATGGTGGAATGAGTACGATCGCATCATCAGTTCCTGATGCACGCATATTGGTTAACTGTTTTCCTTTACATGGATTTACTACCATTTCATCCCCTTTAGCAGTATTTCCAATTACCATTCCTTCATATACTTCAGTTTGTGGTCCGATATAAAGCACGCCTCGTTCCTGGAGATTGCCCAATGCAAAGGCAAGCGCTTTTCCGTTTTCCATACTCGTCATTGATCCTGCTAATCGTTTTTGAATCGATCCAGCATGTGGACGGAATTCAATAAATCGTGCAGCCATAATTCCTTGACCTTTGGTATCAACCATAAACTGACCTCGATATCCGAAAATTCCTCGTGTTGGACCTTCAAACACCATACGAACAGTTGCTTCAGACATTTTCATATCTTTCATTACAAACCCCCGCATTCCCAATTTTTCAATTACTAATCCCTGGTATTCACTCGGAATATCCACAGTAACTTCTTCGAACGGTTCATGTTGTACACCATCTACTTCTTTAAAAATTACTTGAGGCTGAGAAACTTGCACTTCATAACCTTCACGACGCATGGTTTCTAGTAACACTGCAATATGCATTTCTCCTCGTCCATACACCTTGAACCCTTCAATTGCACGCCCAGAATCTGGAGCAAAATCCACTCGTAACCCAACATTGACTTCGAGTTCTTTTTCTAACCGATCACGAATCTGTCGTGTGGTTACAAACTTTCCTTCTCGTCCTGCAAATGGTGAATTGTTTACCAAAAAATCAAGCACGATTGTTGGTTCATCGATCGTAATTGCTGGAAGCGGTTCTGCGTTTGCATCAGTTGCAATTGTTTCTCCGATGAAAATATC
The DNA here is from genome assembly GCA_964507625.1 of uncultured Candidatus Saccharibacteria bacterium. Taxonomy (GTDB): domain Bacteria; phylum Patescibacteriota; class Minisyncoccia; order Phycocordibacterales; family UBA1006; genus CALMMZ01. Next base: position 35,081 of record CAZDPR010000005.1, on the reverse strand, counting down.
AGCAATACCTGCAATCATAACAATGTCCCCTGCAATAGCTTCTGCTACATCTTTTTTCTGAATTCCTTCGAATGAAAATAATTTTACAATTTTCCCTGGTCGAGCTGTTCCATCTGGCTTTTTAACGGTTACGGACTGTCCATTTTTAACTACCCCTTCATATACGCGTCCAACTGCCATACGACCCAAAAAATTATCATACGCCAAGTTAAACACCTGCATACGAAATGGCTTTGTAATATCGTTTGGCGCAGCTGGAACTTTTTCTAAAATAGTTTCAAATAATGGATCAAGATTTACAAATGTGTCATCCATATTTGTTTTTGCAACCCCATCACGACCGATTGCATATACGGTCGTAAAATCTAATTGTTCATCAGTGGCACCAAGTTCCATGAATAGTTCAAACACTTCATCATGGGCGCGCACTACATCAGCACCTGGTTTATCAATTTTGTTAAGTACTAAAATTGGCTTGAGTCCAAGTTCGAGTGATTTTTTTAAAACAAATCGAGTTTGTGGCATTGGGCCTTCTTGTGCATCTACTACCAATAACACTGAATCAATTGATCGGAGTACGCGTTCTACTTCAGATCCAAAATCAGCGTGTCCCGGTGTATCCATAATATTAATTTTGGTAGTTTTCCCAGAAACTTTTGACGTGTAAAAAACAGAAGTGTTTTTTGCATAAATCGTAATTCCTCGTTCCTGTTCAATAGAGTTATTATCCATTGAAAAACCTTCTTCTCGCATACCACACTGTTCCAACATTTGATCGGTAAGTGTTGTTTTTCCGTGGTCTACGTGCGCAATAATTGCAATGTTTCGAATATCCATAAGAATCAAATAAGTTAAATAATACCAAGACACAATACAGGAAAAAAGGGTTTTTGTCTAGTTTATTATACTATTTATGAATAGACGTGGAAAAAAAATAAAGGTATACTCATACTATGGAAACTACAACAATTATTCTTTTGGTTATTCTCGGAATGGTGTCATTTGCCCTGATTGCCGTAATTTTATTTATTGGTATTAAAATATGGTCAATTCTTACAAAAATTGAACATATGACCCGATTTTTTTCTGACGAAACCGATCAAATAAAATCAATCCTTAAAAAAGTCCGCACAAAAATCCACACCATTATCGAATAAAATCACCATAATTGGTGTTTTTATTTTTACTCGTGATATACTATATCTGGTATCAGTAGCCTGAATGCCACATTTTATTAGCAATAAATAATTATCGTATGGTACAGAAAAAAACAACCTCAAGTAACACCGGAACAAAAGTAGCTTTAGGTCTTGCAGGACTGGCCGTTGCAAGTCTTGCTGGAGCATATTTTCTTTATGGAAAAAATGGTGCGAAAAATCGTAAAGCTATTAAAGCTTGGACATTACGTGCAAAAGCTGATATTTTGGAGAAACTTGAAAAAGCAAAAGAAGTAAGTCAAGAAACTTTTCATGCTGTCGTTGATGAAATTTCTGCAAAATATGGATCAAAAATAAAAGATATTGATCCGGCAGATATTGAAAAATTTGCAAAAGACATCAAAAAGCACTGGAAAGATATTAAGTCAGAACTTACTCCAAAACCAAAAACTGCTGCAAAAAAAGTTGCCAAATAATACAACAACCACATCGAGACTGTGGTTGTTTTTTATATCTATGTTATATTTATACTAATGGCTGTAAGGTGCTTCTGCACTCACAAGCAGACTTTCATCCACGCGATGTAAAGTCTGTTTTTTTATAAAAGTATGCTACAATGTACACCATATGGAAGACCTAGAAAAATCTAACGGAAATGGTCGTCATTTCCGTCCTAAAAAAATGACCCTCGATGATATACGTAATGGCTGTATTTCATTACACGGTCCAAATAATACCGAATCAGAAATTTGCGTTATCAACGAAGAACTCCGTCAAGCAATTGATGCAGTGCGTGCACTCCCAAAATCAATTACCGTGTTTGGTTCTGCGCGAACTCCAGAATCTGACCCCTATTACCAAAAAGCCGTTCGTGTATCTGAACGCGCTGGACGCGCTGGGTTTATTACGATTACGGGTGGTGGACCAGGAATTATGGAAGCAGCCAATCGTGGCGCAAAAAATGCAAATGTAGAATCAGTAGGAATGACCATTAAACTCCCTATGGAACAAGTTACCAGTGTATATGTAACCAATGAAATCCCTTTTTACTTTTTCTTTACTCGTAAAACAGCTATGCGGTATGGTGCACGCGTGTTTCTCTTTTTCCCTGGTGGATATGGAACACTCGACGAACTCATGGAAAGTCTCACCTTGAAACAAACTCATAAAATTGATCCAGTACCATTTATTTTAGTTGGAAAAGAATTTTGGGGACCGCTCGACACCTTTATTCGTGAACAATTAGTGAATCGGGAACTCATTGATCCAGAGGATCCAGAACTCTACACGATTACTGATGATGAAGATGAAATTATGAAAATTATTCTTTCTGCTCCAGAACGATCAGAAAGCGACCGATAAAAAAACCGCTCAGAATATCTGGGCGGTTTACTGTTATTCCACAGTAACAGATTTTGCAAGATTACGCGGCTGGTCTGGATCATAACCCAACATTGTCGCAACATAATAGGCAAATAACTGCGTTGGAATAACAGTCAAAATTGGACTCAGTAATTCTAAGGTTTTTGGAACAAAAATAATATCACCGTCATACTCCTGAAAACCAGAATCGGAAGTCGTTACAATAACCGTTCTCCCTTTTCTGGCAGTAATTTCCGAAACATTATGCATCGTGACTGAATACACTGAATCATACGGAGCAATCACAAAAGTTGGAAAAAACTCATCAATCAACGCAATTGTCCCATGTTTCATTTCCCCACTGGGATAGCTTTCTGCGTGAATGTAAGAAATTTCTTTCAATTTTAATGCACCTTCTGCGGCAATTACTGCATGATACTTTCTCCCAATAAACAAGAAATTTTTTGCACTTGCAAATGTTTTTGCAATTTCTTTAATAGCCGGTTCTTGTTGAAATACTTCTTCTGCTTGTTTAGGAAGTTTCAACAAAGCTTGGATAATTTCATTTCTTCGAGAAACAGAAATTCCTCGCTGCTGCCCCATCCATAACGCAAACAGTGTTCCACATACTACCTGACCGATAAACGCTTTAGTAGAAGCAACAGCAATTTCTGGGCCAATATTGCAATAAATACCAGCATCCGTGAGTCGTGGGATTTGTGTATCAGGAACATTTACAATACCCAACATCAACACTTCTCGCGGTTTCCATTCTTGCATTAATCGAATCACATCAGCAGTTTCTCCTGATTGAGAAATACAGATCAATGCGGTTGTTTCTGGATCAAAAACCGTGGTTCGATAGATGTATTCAGACGCAATGATTGCTTGTGATTGAATACCGGCAATTTCTTCGATCTGCATTGCAATAATTTGCGCAGCATGATACGAAGTTCCACATCCGGCAATAATAAACCGATTGATCGAACGGAGTCGTTTTTTAATATTAGATTTTTCAATACCACCTAACATTATACCGTTTTCAATCGTAGCACGACGACCCATTGCGTTTCTGATTGTTTCAGAAACTGATCGCATTTCTTGATACATCCAATGCTTTCCTGTTTTCTCGGAAATGAACTGATCAGTAATCAAAAACTCTTTCAGTTTTTCTGAAATTTCTCCTGAAAAATTATGCCGCTCAATCAATCCAAGAGAGTTAAACATAAAAATGTTTCCTACTGGTACCTCTTGATATGTTTGTACATATCCAGAAAATACCGATGCTTGGGAAGCCAGATATACGGTTTGACGTTCTGGATCATACGACCACAGAATAGGATTACTCCCCCTACACGCAGCAATAATAGTATCTGGTTCGTTTTCATTAAGAACCAAAAAAGCAAACCGTGATGTAGGATCAAGTCGCATAATTGACTGTTTTACCGAATCAAAAAAGTTCAACCCTTTAGCATAATAATGATTCACTAACACAGCAAAAACCTCTGTATCTGTCTCTGACTTGAAGTGATACCCCAAACCCTGGAGTTCATTTTTGAGCTCTTGATAATTAGGAATGTCGCCATTATGAACCACCTTAATTGAGCCTGATTGATGCGGGTGAGCATTGCGTTCATCTGCAACCCCATGGGTCGCCCAACGATTATGAGCAATCCCCGTTTTTCCTGTTAATTGACTCTCTTTTACTTTTTGATCGAGGAGTGGTTTTTCTTTATATCCAACCTTCAATACACTACTTCCCTGGAGAGTGACCCCAAACCCGTCATACCCGCGAGTTTCTAGTTGATCGAGCGCTGTTAATAAAAAATCAACAGCACGATCTGAATTGATAATTCCTGCAATTCCACACATAATTATTGAGTTTTAAATGTTTACAATTTTCTGCACCATACCATAGAATTATAAAAAAGTAAAAAACACCGACTTAATCGGTGTTTTTATAATATGACTGGAGGAAATTTATCTTAAATTCTGTATACGTATCATGCATGAGTGATTCACGAATATCAGCAACCAGTTTATTAATAAAATATAGGTTGTGAATTGATGCGAGTGTCCCTGCTAACATTTCTTCTGATCGGAATAAGTGTGACAAATAAGATCGGGTGTAGTGTTTACAAGTATAACATGTGCAACCTTGCTCAATAGGTAGTAATGATTCACGATGCACCGCATTTTTAATATTAATTTTTCCTTGATGAGTATAGAGTGCACCATTACGCGCGATACGAGTCGGCGCAACACAATCAAACGTGTCGCATCCGTTTTCTACCCCATAAAAAAAATCAATTGGTTCCCCTATCCCCAACAAATGCCGTGGTTTGTTTTCCGGTAAAATACTATTCACGATTTGCAGTGTCTTACCTAAATCATTTTTAGTAAATGATCCACCAATACCAAATCCGTCAAACATATCACCGTGTTCTGTTTTCATTTCTGCGAGCACCCGTGCAGATTCTGTGCGTAAATCTTCAAACCGTCCGCCCTGCACTACCCCGAACAATGCCTGTTTTTTTTCTTGATCCAATTCGTTATGTCGCAACAAACTCCGCATTGCCCATCGGTGCGTGCGGTCCATAGCTTGTTTTTGATACTCATACGGATCCATCGGACTGGTACATTCATCAAATGCAAAAATCATATCCGCACCCAGATTCCATTGAATTTCCATTGATCGTTCTGGAGTAAACCGATGCAATGATCCGTCCTTGTATGACTTAAAGGTTACCCCGTCTTCGTCAATAGTAGCCAATTTCCCAAGCCCTTCTGTGGTTTCTTCCTCCCCTGATAAGGGGAGGGTTGGGGTGGGGTCATTATAAGCATTGATTTGTTCAGTGGTTGCAACCTTGGTTACCCCTTTCCCCATTGCTGCACCCAATGAAAACACTTGGAACCCACCACTGTCGGTCATCGTTGGCCCTTGCCAATGCATCATGTTTGGGAATCCTCCGTGTTTCGCCACAATTTCGTCCCCTGGTTCTAAATACAGATGATAGGTATTAGCGAGTACCACCTGTGCGCCCAGATCATGAATCATTTCTGGAGTAAGTGCTTTTACCGTAGCCTTGGTTCCTACGGTCACAAATGATGGAGTTTTTATAATTCCGTTTGGTGTATGAATTTCCCCAACACGCGCAAGGTTGCCTTCTATTTTTTTAGTAATAATAAATGAAAATTTTGACATACATCTACATTACACGAGAACAGGAAAATGTAAAATAAAGAAAATCACCCAAATAATTGTGAGTGACTTCCAATATCAATCAAGACTAAAATTAACTGATCATTTTCTATTTTATAAACAAGTAATAAATCTCCTTGAATATGACATTCGCGGTATTCTTTTAAATCACCCCGTAGTGCATGATCACGATAATTTTTTGGTAAACTTTTCCCTTGTTGAAGTAAGTCAACAACTTGATCGAGCTTCTTTCGATTAATTTTTCCACTGCGTTCTAATTTTTTAAGTGACTTTTTATATTGTGTAGATGGAAACAATAAATACATATCTATCCAAGTATATCATCATGCATTTCTTTTGCCGATAGATACGATTTTCCAGACTTAATAGCTTGTTTAACCTCACGATCCCATTGTGCACGAATTTTTTTTATATCTTTCATGGGACGAAATGGTAATGCCTGATCCTGCACTACCTGTGTCAGGAAAACTTTAATAGCTCCAGACATATCAAAACCAAGCCCTTCCAGGGTTTTACTCGCTTGTTTTTTTAATTTTTCATCGATTCTTACATTTAAAGTAGTCATAATATATAGTATATACATTGTAATTACATTGTCAACATGATATAATACTAATGTGGGGATATCTCCTAACCCGGGTCGATACACTAAATTGGAGAATTTATAAAAAATAATTAATCACGAAAATGAATAAGAAAGTAAAAGGATTACGAGATGGTCTCAATGGTAGAAATGATAATTATCTTATTGTTGGCTATGGAAAAGTTGGGAGAGTAGAAGCCGTAAGGCTACAGAAACAAGGTAAATTACCTGGTGTTAATATAGTTAAAATTAATGGTAAGGAATATCTTCGTGATATCGCACCTACTGATAATTCCAAAGTTGATAATATAAATAAAAAATAGAGGCACTTGAGCAAATTATACCGGATTATTAAGATTCCGACCCGTAGAGATAACCAGAATACAGTCCTTCAGAATGACAATCGTGAGACGAAGTAAGAAAGGTATTCCTCGCTCAAAATAAAAACCGCAGATGCGGTTTTTATTTTACATACTTTTTATACAACTCAAATAAAAATTCTATTCGGTCTTCTTTTGAAGTGAATTTTCTTCCATAACAAGCATCTACTGCCCTATCGAGGTCATCGTGTGCTTTTACGAGCTCTGGTGGCATAGTGTTTGGATCGTATAAATCTGCAAGTGAGTTATGTGGGTAAAGCATTCTCGCATCAAAGACAGCTTGGGCTTTTTCTTCCACTTTTTTCTTATGTTCTTCACTTATATTTTCAGGCCAGGGAAAATTGTTATAGATCAATTTACTTGAATATCTATATCTAGATTCTAATTTACCACCAACAAAAACAACCCAGGTTGTATGCATCAATGACTGCAAAACTCCAAAATGATATAGGGTTGTATTAGGAACAATATATAATTGATTTGAAGCAATAACTTCAGGTCTAAGCCAACCAATAGGAATATAATTTCTTCTTTCGGAGGAAACTGTCGGTATTGCAATATATCTTTCTTCGGGTTGTCTAATTTCTGCAAACAGTGCTGGGGTTTTTGCTAACTCTTGCGTATTTTTACGAGAACTTTGAGACCTCCATTTTCTAACATGTTCAATTCTTTCTATTATCTCTGGATATTCTTTAATTTCTGCTGGATTTGCACCTTTTAGCCACAGACAATATCTTTCTTGATTATGCAAAAATTCTTGCCCTCCAATAAAAGGTCTTATATATTTTTCGACACCTTCATATTTTTTTAATAATTCAAATTTTTCTTCTCTCGATAAGGTAAATTTACCGTCATCTAAAGCAAAACTACCATAATTTATCGAGGGAATATCACAAATTGGTTTAGATTTATTTTCAATAAAAACATCTTCACCGGCGACTAGATATGCATTGATATTTTCTACCTCTCTTTCCTTTGGTTCGCTTTTTATTGTTTCGTATTCAAAAATATATTTCTTTGGAGTATCAAAAGTCGCAAATCCTACAATGACACAATACACCGCCGCAACTCCAGGTGCATCGTTGTTCCATTTAAAAGTCTGATGTGTAAAATGAATCACTACACTGTATTTTTCTTTGAGTCGTTTCCAAAGAATTCCCACTTGTTCACCTTGGCAAATACTGTTTGTAGAAACAAAAGCGGTTTTGATTTTTGTATCTTTTGTATATTTTGCAGCTTTTTCATACCACGCAGTCACAAAATCAAGATTCCCTGCCCCTTTTGCATTTTCAAACACCTTTAGAAAACTTTCTTTTTGTCCTTTACTCATTATTCTCGCACCAACAAAAGGCGGATTTCCAAGAATATACGAAAGCTTATCTTTTGGAATTACTTCTTCCCAATCTATCGCAAGCGCATCTGCGTGCACGATAGTTGCAGGTTCACGAAGCGGAATACGAGCGTACGCCTGCCCGAATGTTTCTGAAAGCTCCATATTCATTTGATGATCCACTAAATACATCGCGGTACGCGCTACGAGCGCTGGGAATTCTTCTATTTCTATTCCATAAAATTGGTTTACCTGTATTTTTGAAATATCTTCCGCACCAAAGAGAACCATTTTCTGGTCTTTGCGAAGCTTTTTCAAAACTTCAAGTTCAAGTCGACGAAGTTCTCGATATGATGTCACAAGGAAATTCCCACACCCACAAGCTGGGTCGAGGAATGTAAGCGTGGTCAAATGTTCATGAAATTTCTCAAGTTTTTTCTTATCATGTTTTGCTTTATCAAATTCAATATACAATTCATCCAAGAAAAGCGGGTGAATTACTTTTAAAATATTTAATTCGGAAGTATAGTGAGCTCCAAGTTGTCGTCGAGATTTTTCATCCATTACGCCCTGAAAAAGCGAACCAAAAATAGAAGCAGAAATTCCAGACCAATCAAATTCACAACACTTAATAAGTTTAAGGTATGCTGTAGCATCGAGAGAAACTGGTGATAAATTTTCAGCGAAAATTCCTCCATTTATATATGGGAATTTCATAAGTTGTTCATCTGTGGTTGTTTGTCTTTTTTCTTGTGGAGTGTTTAAAATATAAAAAATCTGCCCAAGATGAAGACCGAGATCAGAACCATCTTTGTTTATTCTGTTTTCCATGTAATTTCGAAAAAGTCCTTTTTCAAAAATATCTGTATCATCTGCAAACAAACAAAAAAGTACACGAATGAGGAAGACTTCTAGTTCGTGCCCGGAATAACCAGTCTTGGCTATTTCGTTGTGGAAATCTGCCATCAATTTTGCACCTTTGATACTTACCTCTTCTTCTTGTCCGTAGTCCATTTCTGAGATATGTCCAGAAATAAAATCAAAAAGGTGAATATTTTTTGAAAGATCTTTTAAGATAAATTCATGTTCTGTCTCCTTTTCTAAATCATAGAGACGAATCTTTTCAAAATCAGACACGACAATATAGCGAGGAAGTTCAGAATCTTTAAGGCCTGGAAAATAATCTTTTGCTTGAGTAAATGCCTTATCAAGATTTTTTCCTTTTGATTTATGTTCAGCAAGCATAACACCTTTCCAAAGAACATCAATAAAACCTTGACCGCCGTCCTGTTTTTTAACCTGATATTCAAACGAAGCAACTCGACGACGAGAAAGTCCGAAAACATCAAAAAACCCATCCCAAAAACTTTTTGCTTCTGCGTCTTCACTTATTTCTCGTTCCCATTCTTTTGAAAAAGCGAGTGCTCTATTTCGAATTTCATTAAGACTAATCACAATTTTACGATACCACAAAACCACCCTTTTGTCAGGTGGTTTTATAGTGTGTTATTGTTTCTGAGTAATCCACAACTGTGGTTTTTCTGGACATGGACCTTCGCCGTCTGACATATCCATGGTACACCAGTCAAAGATTTTTCCGTTGAGGTATACTTCTAATTTTTGCACGGTTGGAAATTGGAGTGCCGCCTGGTCAATTTGTGCACGTAATTCTGGTTCTGCACAATGTCCTGGACCATACATGGTTCCGGTTAAATATAATTGCGCAACGCCATTTTGTAATATTACACGATCATAGAATAGTTGCGTATATGCACCCACAACATTCCTAAACCCATCTGCAGGAATTTCTGGAGTAGGTTTCAGATCAAACAGCAACCGATAGGTTGCATCCAGTACTGCGGTTGTTTTTGATACTGCATGAGGAGCGTAAAAGAGTTTCGCACCACATCCTAAATTTCCACCATCAGTTATTAATGGTATTTGTAACACAGTGTATTTTTCTTTGTAATCATCACTGTCCATACTCCCATCACAATATTCACCAACACACACATAGTTACTGGGAACGCGTGTTTTTATTGACTGGTTATTATCTACCGGTTTTGATGGAATTGGTTGCGGTGTTTCATTCGGATCACTAATTACCAACTCTTCAGGATTTGCTGGAATAGTTCCAGATGTGTTTTTTGATAGAACAATCCATGTACCAATACCGATAATTATTATACCAAGGGCAATTATTATTTTTGTTTTCATGTATCTACTATACCATAAAACCACCCTTTTATTAGGTGGCTATTTAATCACTCTTACAAATTTTAATTCCTGCACATTTACCGGAGTTCGTGCCAATACCGTCTGATATGGATCACGATCATCGAACTGTACTGATTTTATTACCCCGATAATATATTGAGGATATCCAGGTAAAGTGAGAATATCCCCGTCGCGTACTTCGATTTCTCTGGGAACATATAATTCAAAATTTCCGCTCCCTTTCCCTTTTACTGGCACTGTAATACCTAATCGCGTAATAATCACATCTCCAGAAAAAAAGCTTCCTGAAAACAATAATCCTTCTGAACTTTTTGGATTAACACGATCAATTTGTGCTAAAAGAATATTTTCACCAGTAATAACAATAGCACCTTCTGGAATTTGATCGTTTGCACCACGGTCAATAATAATACGATCGTAGAGATTTTGGGAAGGCTTTGCAATAACACGAGCAACAACCTGAATAGTTGGCTGATTTTGAGTATATGAGAGTAATTGACGAAGTGACTGATTTTCATCTTCTAATAATTGAACCGTGAGTAGACGCTCTTCTAACTGTGTAATTTTTTCAACCAACGCGTTTTGTCGAGCAATGAGTACTGTTTTTGGTGTTGCGGTGGTGACTGAGAGTGATAATATATTTTCCCCAGTTTCAATAATCGCACTCCCAATACGCATAAAAAAAATACGATTAACTAAAAAAATAACTACACCTAATAACAACAAAAAACCAATAATGACATATTGGGTTGTATTTGCTTTTTTTCTATGTCCGCTGTATTGGTACATAATCTTCTTTTACAAGTACTGGTTCATATTTTACAAGATTTTCAAGAACAATACCACATCCCCGCGCTACCGCTGAAAGTGGTTCACTGGGAATATGTACACGAACTTTAAACATGTCTGCAATAATAGTATCAATACCACGAATGAGCGCACCACCCCCTGTTAGATAAATCCCATTATTAATTACATCAGATACAACTTCGGGTGGGGTTGTTTCGAGTACTTCACGAATACCATCCAATAACACCTGTACGGAACTATGGATTGCTTCATAAATATCACGATCGGTAACAATAATTTCTCTTGGTAATCCTGAAATAAGATCGCGTCCACGCACTGTTACTTCGAGATCTTCTGAACGAAGGCTCACCGATGAAACTGCAATTTTAATTTCTTCTGCGGTTTTTTCTCCGACTAAAATTTTATATTCATCACGCAAATAATCAATAACATCTTGATTCATTTTATCTCCTGCTAATTTAATACTGCGTGATTGCACAATTCCACCTAACGACATTACTGCAATATCAGTAGTACCTCCCCCAATATCAACCACCATATGACCTGCTGGTTCTAATACAGGTAATCCGATACCGATCGCCCCTGCCATTGGTTCTTCGATAATGTATACTTCACGAGCACCTGCAGAAATTGCTGCATCATACACTGCTTTATGTTCTACCGAAGTAATTCCTGATGGTACCCCTACCACTACCCGAGGACGGAATGTTTTAGGAGATAATTTTTCTGCTTTACCAATGAGGTATGCCAACATTTCTTCGGTTACTTCAAAATCAGCAATTACTCCGTCTACTACTGGATGAATTGCCTTGATATGAGTCGGGGTTCTTCCTAACATTTGTTTTGCTTCTGCACCCACTGCCACAATCCGTCCAGTTTTGGTATTCAATGCTACAATTGATGGTTCGTTCACAATAATTCCTTTTCCGCGTAAATATACCAGCGTATTTGCCGTTCCCAAGTCAATTCCAATATCATTAGAAAATTTGTTGTAAAAATCTTTAAACATAAGCTATGTGCACTATAGCACGACCCGTTTGTTTCTGAAAGTTGTTGACAAATTAATATAAAAATGGTAAATAGATAAAAATAAACAAAATGAAAAATCTTGTAAAAATTATGACCATTCTATGGATCGGTCTTGCAGTATTCCTGTTTTTTTCTTATACATCAGAAGTATCAAAAAAAGTGGGAATGGTAGTTGAATACCCACTAAAAACAATGATGAACCCAGACGAAGAAAAGATGCTAGAAACGCTCTTTGCTGGAGATACTGTTGTCCGGGTGAGATTAGCAGAAACAGGTGAAATTGTTTCAGCTATTTGCCCAGCAGAAAAAATTACCCCTGTTGGACAAATAGTATGGGTGAGTAAATTTTGTAATGGCGGAACCCATATGGTAAAACAAGTCGCCAAAACAGAATAAAAAAATATTCCGAAACAAAAAGCGATTGCAATGCATTCGCTTTTTTTATTTTTTCAAAATCTCAAACAATTCATTTTCGGTAACTATTTTTGATTCTGACTCGTTTCGTTTTTTGTATTCCAATCCACCTTTTTCAAGAGATTTTTCAGAAATCACTACCCGATGTGGAATTCCGATCAAATCCGCATCAGCAAATTTTACTCCTGCAGAAATATCACGATCATCCCACAATACTTCAATCCCCTGTAGTGTTAATTTTTCATATAAACTTTTAGCCTGTTCATCGATATTCCCAATTTGAATCATATGCACAGCAAACGGCGCAACAGATTCCGGCCAAACAATTCCCTGTTCGTCAGACAATACCTCTACAATAGTACCCATGAGTCGCGTAATACCAATTCCATATGAACCCATAAATACCGGAATTTCAACACCATCACTATTTTTATAGGTTAATGCAAATGGTTCAGAAAATTTAAACCCGAGTGAAAAAATATTTCCTACCTCAATTGATTTTTCTTCTCGTAATATATTCCGATCAATACCTAGTTCTGCGATCACTTCGTCATTCAACACTTCTTTGTTCACTGCAATTCCTTTTGTATCATCAATATAAATAATATCTTCTCCTGCATCAGAAATGGTTTGAAATTCATGCGAATATTTTGAAAATGTTCCACCTGATGCAAATGTTACATAGGTCATTTTCCCTAGCCCTACCCGATCAAAAACATTTTTATATGCCTGTTTTACTTTTTCATAAAACAAATCGTGTTCTGTTTGATCTTTTGAAAAAGAATAGAGTGCTTTCCAATAAAACTCCCTCCCGCGCATAATTCCTGATTTACTGCGTAACTCATTCCGGAATATTGTTTTAAAATCATAAGGATACAGAGGTAGGTCACGATATGAATGTACAAAGTTTTTTACAATATTTGAATACGCTTCTTCGTTTGTAAAAGAAAGCCCTACCTGTGTTCCATTTTTTAATTCTGTTTTAAACCAGTTATCTACTACCTGATCATCCCACCGATTTGTTTTTTCCCAGACTTCTTTACTTTGCAATACGGATGTTTTCATTTGCATTCCCCCAATTGCATTCATTTCATTTTTTACAATAGCGACAATTTTTTCCAAAACCCGCATCCCGAGCGGTAACAACGAATACACCCCTGCCATCTCCTTGTGAATAAACCCTGCACGGATTAATAATTGTGCATTTTTTGCAACTTCATCGGCTGGAGCTTCTTTACGAGTTTTGGTAAATAATTGTGACTGTTTCATACTTTCTATACTACTCTGAAAACGGTTTTTTTGCAAAATAAAACACTTGCTTTTCTGGAAAAATATGCTATATTTTGTTCGTTACATTGTGTTTGGAATGATGTGGAAATTCCTTGAGTTTTTCCCAACTTGAACCCCGTTTCAAGACATTCCCTATCAGCAGTCACTGATAGCAACGAGAAACTTTTATTACTAACCCAGTTTCTTGTGCATAATGTGTATACTTCATTTATTATGTCTCGAATTCAAGACATGTTTGGAGTTGGTGCTCATTACGGATATACTCGTTCTCGACGCCACCCAACCACAAAACCGTATCTTTTTGGATCAAAAAACCGAACTGATATTATTGACCTCGAAAAAACCGAGGCAAACCTTCTCAAGGCAGAGGAACTCCTCAAAGCAATCACTGGTTCTGGGCGACAAGTTATTTTCGTTGGCACAAAACCAGAAATTCGTGATTTGGTAAAAACCACGGCAGAATCACTCGGGATGCCATACGTTGATGAACGATGGATCGGAGGAACTCTCACCAACTGGAAACAAATTCGATCTCGAGTAGACATTCTTGCTGATCTTGGTGGAAAACGAGAAAATAATACGCTTTCATACCAAACCAAAAAAGAAAAATTACTCATCGAACGAAAAATTGATAAATTGGATCGACGGTTCGGAGGACTTTCATCACTGAAAGGAACTCCTGCTGCACTCATTGTTATCGATGCGCGCGCAGAAGAAAACGCAGTAATGGAAGCATCTATGATGAATATCCCTATTGTTGGAATCGTAAATACTGACAACGATATTCGAAAAATCACTCATCCGATTGTTGCAAATGATAATAATCGTAAAAGTGTTGACTTCTTGCTCAAACAACTCGCAGAAGCAATGAAAAACTAATTGTTCTTTTATTCGTATTAATTTAGTGAATATATTCACTCACACACTATGGCTATTACAACCGAAGATGTTAAAGCATTACGCGACGAAACAGGAGTTTCTGTGATGCAATGTAAAAAAGCACTCGAAGAAGCAGGGGGAGATATGGAAAAAGCTCGTATGATTTTACGAAAAAATTCTGCAAGTGCTGCATCAAAAAAATCAGAACGAAGTTTAGGAGCAGGTATTATTGGATCATACGTACATACCAATCTTAAAATGGGCGCAATGGTTGAATTATTCTGCGAAACTGATTTCGTAGCACAAAACCCAGAATTCATTCAAGCTGCAAATGATATTGCAATGCATATCACTGCAATGGCACCTGAATTTACCAATAAAGAAGATATTGACGAAACATCAATTGCAAAAGCAAAAGAATTCTTTATGGAAGAAATCAATAAATCAGATAAGCCTGCAGATATCAAAGAAAAAATCCTTGAAGGAAAACTAAATGACTTTTTCTCTGAAAAAACATTAATGAATCAATCATTTGTAAAAAATCCAGATATTACTATTGAACAAATGATTCATCAATTAGTACAAAAAACGGGAGAAAAAATTTCAGTTGGTAAATTTTCTCGACTTTCAGCATTGTAATCGACTTGAATTTTTTCTAAAATTGAGTTATACTTGATTTACATATGTATTTTTTACTTGCAAGTATTGTTGGTCTCATTGGGATTATTATCCTTTTGCGATTAACAAAACCTCGCGTTCGTGATATTCGACATTTACCTCATATTATCGATACTCACGCATGGATTGAATCTTGGGAGTTTTCTTTCCAACGATTCCTGAGGAAAATATTACGCATTATGGTAGTACATATTGTGCAATGGTATCGCTTTATTATCTATGACATGCATATTCATACGACCGTAAAGAAAAAAGTTCGTGAATTATTACACGAACATTATCATGAAAAACGTAATAAAAAATAACTTACAAGGTTTAGATAACTCAATAATCACAAGTTTCTCAAAAGAAACTTGTTTGCCGGCATAGCTCAGTTGGTAGAGCAACGGTTTTGTAAACCGTAGGTCGTGGGTTCGAACCCCTCTGCCGGCTCCGTATAAAAAACCTTGCATTGCAAGGTTTTTTATTGTTTAAATAAAAAATCCCCTTTTTAAAATTTCTATAAGTATGGTATAATTCCACTATTATTATTAATAATTATACTTATATGAAATTTAATTTTGAAAATGCAAAAAAGGTTGTAAAAAATACCGCGATTGGAGTAGCTGCAACGTTTGGCGTAATGAATGGAAATGTGCAAGCAGAACAAACCCCTAAAGATACCAACCAAACAACCATAAAAACATCAATATCTGATTCTATTGAAACACAAGGTGAAACAACGGCAACATATACTGAAGCATTAGATTCGGCAAGAATAGCGCAAATTCAAGATCTTACAAGAAAATTAAATGAAACAAAAGGAACACTTACATCTGCAGAACAAACATATGGATCACTATATCAGAAAGTCTTAAGTACGATTAAGGGAAAAGATGTGAAAAATTTTGAAACCGTTAAAGACCTCCCTATGCAAATTAAATCTTTTATAGATTATTACATATCTGTTCGTCCTAACGCAGATTTGGGTGACGAGAAAATTCAAGCAGCTATTTTAAAAGATATTGCAGATTTAGAAAACCCTTATACCGGAACTAAATATGCATTAGTAATGCAGGGGGTAAACCAACAGGTAGGTGATAACATTTTACGAGTAGGGCAAAGCACCACAGAAGACAGGTCAACTCGTGAAGGTATTAAAATTGCAATGGATCAAATTGTAAAAGAATATGCAAAACAGAAATCACTCGAAAAACAATTAGCTCAATTGGGGCAATAAAAAATCGCCATTGGCGATTTTTTATTGCTTCTTTGCTTTTGTTGCAGAGGTTGATTCTTTTGCTTCTGTTTGAATCATTTTTTTCAATTCTGGAATTAGTTTTTCGATCGTTTCAATTGACTGAAACCCTTTATAAAGCTTTTCATTAATAACTAATGCAGGAAGTCCTTCATTTGAAATACTATACATTGTTTCTAATGTTGCGATTGCAGATAGGTCAAGATCTGCATCAAAAGAATACACCCGTAATTCTGGATATTTTTCTCGGAGAGCAGTCAATACATAACCCTGTTTTTCACAATCTGTACAGTCATTTTTATAGAAATATAAAATGTAAATTGGTTTGAAATCACATTTTTCTGAAAGCTCAAGCCCGAGAAGGTAATCTTTTATTTGTAAAAGTGAATAATATTTTTTAAGTCCTAATACACTTTCATTATTGGCACCTAATTCACTTTCCATAAATGATAGTCGTTCCCCGAGTTTTCCAATTTCTGGCGCAAGGAGCGAATTTCCGTCCTGGGTACATGTCGATCGTTTTAATAAAGAAAATTGCGTTTCAGAAGAAAGAAGGTCGATAGAAATTTTATCCTGAATTGAACGAATTTCTGAAAGCTTTTTTTCATTAATAATTTTTGTAACAAAGAAAATGGTGATAAAAATACCTGCGGTAATAATAAATGTTACCACAAATTTAAACCATTCAAAATTATCTTGGTGATGTTTCATAAAAAAATATTAGCGCCATGCAGATTTTTTTGACCGAATAAAATTATAGGTCGATCGAATTGTCCACCATGATGCGAAAAAAGGATAAATAAAAAATGTAAGAAGATCAAATGATAATAATCGTGATCGTAAAATACTTCTCCGACTAATATACATAATTAAAACAGTAATGGTTAGCATAAGTATTCCAAGGAGTACATATGCCTGAGCAGAAACAAAAAATGGATCAAATGTTGGATTACTGAATGATAATCCGGTAACAGAAAGTTCTGTAATTTTATTATATACATTTTTCATAACACCCCAAATAATCAGAGGAAATGACATCATTGCTACTGTGATTGTAATCAGAGAGAAAGGTAGTACAATGGTCCCTAGGTTTCCTAATTTTCGACTAAATAACGCATGTCGATAATCAGAAATAATATTTTTCATACCTCCGTAAGTCCAACGAATACGTTGTTTCAACAATGCATTCCATGTTTTTGGTCCATGGGTATATACGATAGATTTTTCTGCATGTACAATTTTCATCCCGTGTACCTGCATACGGAGTGCAATTTCTAAATCTTCAGTATGGTGAGCTTCTGCATAATATCCAATAGTGTCAAAAACCGAACGACGGAAAATACTAAATGGACCAGGGGTAACATAGAGCGCATTTAACTGACTAAGAACCTTTCGCAGATAAATCCCCACCTCATATTCTGGCTTTTGAATATACTGCCAAATTGTTTTTGGTTGATCAATAATCATCGATGGTACTACACACATTGTTTCTGGATCAGAAAAAGGAAGAATAGAATGTCGTAATGCCTGTGTATCTACTCTGGAATCAGCATCTAAACATCCTACAATATCTGTATGAATACGATCCAGTCCGTAATTTAATGCAGCATATTTACTCCCTTCATTTTCTTTATGATGCAATTGCACCTGAGGATGCTGAGCAAATTTTTGTACTACATTCCATGTGTTATCAGTTGACCCATCATCAATCACAACTACAAATAATTTATCTTTTGGATAATCTAATTCCAAAAGTGATTCTACTGTTTTTACTACAGTTGATTCCTCATTAAAACATGGAACCATAATGGAAACTGTTGGGAGTTCTGATTCAGAAAACCCATCATAAATTTCTTTACGAGACCACCCAAAATAGGTTAAAAGTAAGAATATTTGAAAGTAAAGAGAAAGAAACAGGGCTACATAGGTAAACCCCTCATTAATAAATTCCATATAAATACTAGTATACACAAAAAATCCCTTTTGTTAAGAAGGAATTTTTTTGTATCTACAGCTATAATTCTATTAGTAATCTTTAAGTTTAAGTATTTTTTCATTGGTTCGCATTTTATCGTGCACCTTTGCTTCAATTTGACGAATACGCTCACGCGTTACTCCGAACTCTTTCCCTACTTCTTCTAATGTGTGATTAATACCATCTACTAGCCCGTAACGCATTTCAATAATTTTTCGTTCTTTATCAGAAAGATCGTCTAAAATTTCTCGAATTTGATCATGTAAAATTCTTTTTGATGCCTCTTTATCTGGAGAGAGAATTTTATCATCCGCAATAAATTCGCCTCGCGTAGATTTATCGTCATCGCCTGAACCAATTGTTTCTTCCAGCGACATAGTCGATTGATTAATTTTATTGATCATATGAATCTTTTCTACTTCAAGTCCCATTTCAAGAGCAATTTCTTCGGGGAGCGGAGTACGTCCTAAATCTTGCTCCATTCGGCGTGTCACCTGTTTAAATTTTGAAATAGTTTCTACCATGTGAACAGGGATTCGAATTGTTCGAGATTGATCAGCAATAGCACGAGTAATTGACTGACGAATCCACCACATTGCATAAGTACTGAATTTAAATCCTTTTGTCCAATCAAATTTTTCTACAGCTTTATAAAGTCCAATATTTCCTTCTTGAATTAAATCAAGCAATGTTAAATCAGAGCTCCGGGTAGAATATTTTTTAGCAACAGAAACCACTAATCGCAAATTGGCTTGTGCAAGCAAGTTTTTTGCCTCCTCATCACCTGCCAAAATTCTCCGAGCAAGCTCTTTTTCTTCCGCTGCACGAATCAATGGATACTTTCCGATTTCTTTGAGATACATTTGAATTGAATCATAACCACTTGCTCGTTCACGGTCATATTTTTTACCGAGAAGATCTTCCAACTGCTTATCTGTAGACCCATCAAAACTGAGCAAATTTCCACTCTCTAAAACATCAATCCCAGCATCAGCAAGCTTTACATACAGTTCATCGAGAAATAAAATATTATCTTCTACATCTGGGAAAGATTTTAAAATTTCTTCATAAGTCACAAATCTTCGTTTTTTTCCTTTTTGAATGAGTGATTCTAGTCGTTCCTGCACCTCTTCAGGAGTAACTCCTTTTACCGGTAATGCAGGTGCTTTTTTAGGAGCAACTTTTTTAACTACCGGTTTTTTGACCACTTTTTTAGGGGTAGTTTTTTTAACCACAGTTTTTTTAGCAATAACCTTTTTGGTTACTTTTTTAGGAGCAACTTTTTTAACTACCGGTTTTTTGACCACTTTTTTAGGGGTAGTTTTTTTAACCACAGTTTTTTTAGCAATAACCTTTTTGGTTACTTTTTTTGATGATTGAGCCATAGTAATAGGTATCATTTAATCTAATAAAAAACTACTAATCTTTTCCTTTTCTTGGGTAAGTTGCATGATTTCTTTTTGCATGATTGAAATATCTTCTACAGATGTTTTTTCTTTTAATTGCATTGTAAGCATCTTTATCTGATTGTCAATTAAGGCAATTTGTAGATGACTCCATAATGAATCAAGTTTTTTTTCTACCGTTTCCTTATCAATGTTTTTATAACGAACGAGATAATAAGGAATATCTGATTCGGTAAGAATCATGAGTCGGTTCGTAATATACTGTAAAGACTCTTGATTACGATCAAACCACTCTTTTGCATTTTCTTGATATTGATAAAGAAAAACTAAATCTTTAAGCTGTAATGTTACTGAATCAGTAATAGATTTTTCATTTACTACTCCATCTGAAACAACTCCATGTTCATTAACCATTTTTCTATTATTGAAAAATTTTTGAAATTCAGCTCGAACACCATCAAAAGAAATTAATAATATATGTGCAATTTTTTGTAATTGCGCATCTCGATAAATATCATTCTGAATTAATGCAATAATTGGAAAAAGAAAATTTTGTACTGATTGTATTTTTTCTTTAATATCCTTATTTTTTTGTGTAGTAATATAAAATTCTATAAAATCTTTCCTATTATCAAAAAGATTTACCCAATCATCTCTATTATTCTTAATTACATCAGCAGGGTCTTTACCTTCGGGAAGAATAATAATTGATATTGATTTTTCAAATGCATATGCAGATTCTGCAATTTTTTTAGCAGATTGTATACCTGCATAATCATTATCAGTAGCAATAATAAACTCATCAGCAAATCGAGAGAGTTGTTCAATATGATACCCTGTGCTCGCTGTTCCTGAAAGAGCAACAACATACTCATATCCTGACTGGTGAACTAGCACCGCATCAAATTGACCTTCTACGAGAATTATTTTTCGTTCCTTTGCGGTAGCAGATTTTGCATGTGACCAACCGAAAAGTGCCTTTGATTTATGATAGAGATCGGTTTCAGGTGAATTAATATACTTACCGACAGCTTCCCGTTGTGATTCTTTTGTATGAGGAGCAATTCGTCCTGAAAAACCAATTACTTTTCCTGATTGATCGGTAATAGGAAACATGATTCTTCCTCGAAATCGTTCATACACATTCCCTTTTTCATTACGAATAGCAATTCCTGACGCAATAAGATCCGTATCAGAAAAATTTTTTGTGCGAAGTGTTGGAACAATATTCTGAAAACCGTCTGGAGCAAATCCGATTCTCCATTTTTTTATTGATTCACGAGTAATACCACGATCTAATAAATACTGAATGATTTCATTATTTTTTGAAAGAATTACTTGGTAATAACGTGTTGTATACTCATGAATATCATAAAGTTTTTTCTTTTGTTTTGCGTCTTGTACTAATTCTTTCGACTGCATGAGGTCTACACCTGCTCGTTCTGCTAACATTTTTAATGCTTCTTTAAAATCTACATGTTCAATTTCTTGGATAAATGTAAAAATATCTCCACCCTTTTTGCAACCAAAACAATAGAACATTTGACGTTCGGTGTTAATATTAAAACTCGGTGTTTTTTCATGATGAAATGGACAACATGCTTTGAAATGATGGCCAACAGGAATAAGGCCCACATATGAACCGATAACATCTTGTATGAGTAATTTTGATCGTACTATTTCTTTTGCAGATTCCATACAAACACCAAAGAACGTTTTATGAAAAACGTTCTTTGTAGCTATTATTTTAATAATTCGTCTTCTCGTTTTTTAAATTCAGCAACTTCTGGAACAAAGTCTTCTGAAAATCCTGTTCCTGCTGGAATAAGATTTCCAATCATAACATTTTCCATCAGTCCTCTAAACTCATCAGCGCCTCCTTCAATAGCTTTGTTTACTAATGTTTTTGTTGTTCGTTCAAACGCAGCAGCAGACATCCAAGATTTTGAAGTTAATGAAATATCTGAAATTCCAATGAGGATAATTTCTGCCTGCGCAGGAATTCCTCCTTCTTTTTCTACACGTGTGTTTTCTTGGAACAATTCTACATATTCAACAATTTGACCAGAAGCAAACCGCGTACTTCCTGGAGTTGTGATTTTTCTTCGAGAAAACATTTGACGAACAATAATTTCCAAGTGTTTACGAGAAACAGGAGAACTGTTCATTTCGTATACTTTTGAAATTTCTGCGATCAAATATTCTTGCACTCGATCAAATCCTGCGATTTTATATAATTCATGTGGATCTGCTGAACCATCAGTAATCAAATCACCCTTTTTAATATGAGAACCTTTTTTCACAATAACACTTCGTGGAATAGTGATAATATATTCGTGATTCTTTTCACCACTTTGTGTTTTTCCAGTATCTGCTAAAATTTGAATAATTTTAGTATCACCTTCAGAACGAATATCAACAACTTCCCCATCTACTCGACTGATAACTGCTGGGAATTTTGCACCACGACATTCGAGAAGTTCTGTTACTCGAGGAAGCCCTGCAGTAATATCCTGTCCTAATGTTCCTCCTGAGTGAATAGTTCGGAGTGTTAACTGCGTCCCTGGTTCACCGATCGCCTGAGCAGAAACAATACCTACAGCTTCTCCGTATTTAACTAAATGATTACGCCCAAGGTCGAGCCCGTAACAATGCTGACAAAGTCCGTAAATTGTCTCACAGGTGAGCGGTGACCGAACAACTGCTTCAGTGATTTTACTTTTCTCAATCAATTTCATATCACTTTTCGTGATTAAATGACCTTTTTTGAATAATACTTCTCCATCACTATTTTTGAGTGGTTCTGCTAAAATTCTTCCAAACAAATGTTTAGTAATCGGTTTGATAATTCCATCAATTGTTTCTTCGCGTAATACGAGTCCTTTTTTCGCTCCACAATCAATTTCAGTAACTACTACATCCTGTGATGCCATAATCAATTTTCGTGTCAGGTACCCAGCGTTTGCAGTGTTTAATGCGGAATCGGCGAGACCTTTTCGGGAACCATGGTTCGTAATGAAATATTCAATTGGTGATAAACCTTCCTTATATGATGAAATTACTGGAAAATCAATCGGTCGTCCTTGCGTATTTACGATTACCCCTTTCATTCCTGCCATTTGGGTGAGCTGTCCAATACTTCCTCGAGCACCAGAAACTGCCATGTCTCCGATTGATTCAGAGGCATTAAAGTTTGCCTCGATTGCTTTTTCTACTTTTCGAGTAACCCCTTCCCATAACTCAATTAATTTTGTATATCGTTCTTCATCAGAAATAAGACCGTCCATGTATTGTTCAACAATTGTTTCTTCTAATTTTTTACCTTCTGCAATTATGGCGGTTTTTTCAGCAGGAACCAATGCATCGTCAATTCCAATACTCGTCCCTGAATGAGTAGCGTATTTATACCCAATAGATTTTATTGCGTCGAGAATAGCAGGAGTTGCGTCAATACCATAATTATTAATCATTGTATCAACTACTCCTGACAATCCTTTCTTGTTCACGATCACATTGATGAACGGATAATCTTTAGGAAGAATATTGTTAAATATAATTCGTCCTACTGAAGTTTCAAATGCTTTTCCTTCTAGGTGTGCATACCGAAGCGTTGTATCAGGGAGAACAAAAATATTTGCCCGTAAATCAACGATTCCATAACTATGTGCAAGAATCGCTTCTTGTGGACTTGAGAAGTATTTCCCTTCTCCAGTTTTACCGGGAACAATTTTTGTAAGCCAATATACTCCAAGTACAATATCCTGTGATGGTGCCATTACCGGATCACCGGTTTGTGGTTTCAATAAGTTTTTATTTGATGCAATAAGTTCTTTTGCTTCGATTTGAGCCGCTTCTGATAATGGAATATGTACTGCCATTTGATCTCCATCGAAGTCAGCGTTAAATGCAGAACATACTAATGGGTGTACTTGAATTGCCTTTCCTTCGATCAATACTGGATGAAATGCCTGAATAGATAATCGGTGAAGTGTTGGTGCACGGTTTAAAAGAACATGTTTCCCTTGAATTACTTGTTCCAAAATTTCCCAAACTTCTGGCACTCCATCTTCAATTAATTTTCCAGCACCACGAATATTGAATGCAAGTTCTCGTTTAATAATTTCAGAAATTACAAATGGTCGGAATAATTCGAGCGCCATATATTTTGGTAATCCACATTGATTCAATTTCAAGTTTGGACCAACTACGATCACCGAACGCCCAGAATAATCTACTCGTTTTCCGAGTAAGTTTTGTCGGAAAATACCCTGTTTTCCTTTGAGATAATCTGACAGTGATTTGAGTTGTCGTTTTTGCGACTGATTCATTGCTGTAGAACCTGAACTTTTACGAATCGTATTATCTACCAATGAATCAACAGCTTCTTGGAGAATTCGTTTTTCATTTCGTAAAATTACATCAGGAGCACCGATTTCTTTCAATTTTTTCAAACGATTGTTTCGATTGATTACTCTTCGATAGAGATCATTTACATCTGATGTTGCAAACCGCCCACCTTCCAATGCAACCATTGGACGAAGTGCGGGTGGAATAACTGGAATCCGCTTTAAAAACATCCATTCTGGACGCTGACCAGAAACGATAAATGAACGCACTAATTGTAATCGTTTTTCTAACTTATCTTTACTGAGCGTATCCCCTTTTTTCTCAATTGTTTTTTCGAGCTCATCAGCAAGTTTTTGCAGATCCATTTTTTTGAAAATATCGTATAATGCCTCTGCTCCGATTCCTGCTTCAAACACTGTTCCATAACGAACAGAAAATTTATGAAATTCTACTTCTGTTAACACGCGATGGGGAACAATTTCAGAAATTTCTTTTTTGGTTGTTGAAAAAAGTTCTTGTAATTTTTCTTTATCAGCATCACTTTCGAGAGTTTTCATTCTAACTTTATATTCATGCTCTAAATCTTTGAGTACCTTTTGTCGTTCTGTTTCATGAACATCAGTGATAATGTATCCACCAAAATAAACAACTTTTTCTAAGTTTGCTACTCCAACATCTAAAAGTGAAGAAATTCGTGACGGAATTGCTCGTAAAAACCAAATATGTACCACAGGGCTTGCGAGTTCAATGTGCCCCATACGTTCTCGTCGCACAATTGATTTTGTTACTTCTACACCACATTTTTCACAAACAATTCCTGCGTAACGAATTCGTTTATATTTACCACAATAACATTCATAATCTCGTTCTGGACCAAACACTCGTTCGTCGAATAGTCCACCGCGCTCAGATCGTCCAGTTCGGTAGTTAATAGTTTCTGGTTTTTGAATTTCACCGTATGACCAATCGAGAATTTTTTCTGGTGATGCCAATGAAAGAGAAATAGTATCCGGAATATAGGTTACATGTTTCTCTGTATTTTTAATATTTTTCATAAAAAGAAAATAATTTTTTATTAATCAACCAATTCATCGTCCTCGATAATAATGTCATCGAGTTCAAAATTCATTTCGACCTTATTTACTGGACCAGAAGATCCTGCTTTTTCTTTTCCAGTGAGTGATTCACGAATAGAAATATCGAGTGATAACCCTTTGAGATAACTTAACATTACCTGGAATGATGCAGGGACGTTTGGTTTTTTAATTGGTTCACCTTTAATAATTGCATCAAATGTTTGTGTTCGTCCGACAATGTCGTCAGATTTTACCGTAAGCATTTCGCGCAACGTGTGCGCAGCTCCGTATCCTTCTAATGCCCATACTTCCATTTCTCCAAATCGTTGTCCTCCTCCTTGTGCTTTTCCTCCCAATGGCTGTTGGGTAATTAAACTGTATGGACCAACAGATCGCGCATGGATTTTATCTTCTACCATGTGTGATAGTTTCAACATATACATATATCCTACGGAAATATCTTGATCAAACTGTTCCCCTGTACGCCCGTCGAATAACGGCATTTTCCCATTTTCAGGAATTCCTGCTTTTACAAGCTCTTGCTTAATTTCTTCTGGAGTTGCACCTGCGAACGGAGGTACCACAGCTTGATATCCTAATGTGTGCGCTGCCATTCCTAAATGCATTTCCAAAATTTGTCCCAGGTTCATACGCGATGGCACTCCTAATGGGGTTAAAATAATATCAATAGGTTCTCCATCAGCACTATAGGGCATATCTTCTTCTGGAAGCACTACTGACACCACCCCTTTGTTTCCGTGTCGCCCTGCCAATTTGTCTCCCATTTGGATATTTCGTAACTGTGCAATTTGAATATAAATTTTCTTAAGTACCCCTGATTCTAATTCATCACCATTATCTCGTGAAAATACCTTTACTCCTACTACACGACCTTTTTCACCTTTCCCCATACGGAGCGAGGTATCTTTTACATCACGAACTTTTTCACCAAAAATCGATCGTAACAATCGTTCTTCAGGAGTTAATTCTACTTCACCTTTAGGAGTAATTTTCCCTACCAAAATATCATGTTCACGGACTTCTGCCCCTACACGAATAATTCCGTCTTCATCTAAATCTTTGAGTTTCGCTTCACCGACATTTGGAATATCATGTGTTGTTTGTTCTTCACCTAATTTAGTGTCACGAACAACACATTCATATTCTTCAATATGAATACTCGTAAATACATTTTTCTTTACCAATCGTTCAGAAACAATGATAGCATCTTCAAAGTTTGCCCCGTTCCAACACATAAATGCTACTCGAATATTTTGCCCAATTGCTAATTGTCCATTTTCAGTTGTCGCTCCGTCAGCTAATACTTGCCCCATAGTTACCTGATCTCCTACACGAACCAATGGTCGATGGTGGTAAATGGTACTCTGGTTTGTTCTAATGTAATTCGTTAAAGTATATGTTCGTACTTTTCCTTTTTCATTTTTAACTTCAATTTTTTGTCCATCTGCAACAATAACAGTCCCATCTTCATCCGCGATACATAATCTTCCTGCGTCGAGCGCTGCACGATCCTCGATTCCTGTTGCCACTAATGGTGCCATAGGAATTACACATGGCATCGCCTGAGTTTGCATATTTGACCCCATGAGTGTTCGTTTTGCGTCGTCGTGTTCCAAAAATGGAATTAGTGATGCTGCAACAGAAAACGCCTGATTAATTGCAATTTCAATAAACTGAACTTGATCTTTGGTAACATATCCAGGAGCGCTATGAACACGAGCTTCTACAATTTCACGTTCGATTACCCCTTTTTCTGTTGCCATTCCTACGTGTGCAATAACATATTTTTCTTCTTCTAATGCGTTCATGTAAACAATTTCTTTTGTAGCTTTTCCGTCTTTTACTTTCATGTAAGGTGTTTCAATCATTCCGAAATCATTGATGCGTGCATACATTGCCAACTGTAAAATCAATCCAATATTTGGACCTTCTGGGGTTCGAATAGGACATAATCGCCCATAGTGGGATGGGTGCAAGTCTCGAACTTCAAAGCCTGCTCGTTCACGAGTCAATCCTCCTGGCCCAAGCGCTGATACACGACGCAAGTGGTCAACTTCTGTTAAGAGGTTTTCCTGAGAGATAAATTGTGACAACTGGTTTTGAGTAAAGAATTCTCGAATTGCTGCCTGTAATGGTCGCTGGTTGATAAACTGAATTGGGAGGAGTGTATTGGTATCAATGGTTGACATTTTATCCTGAATATTTCGTTTCATTCGAGCCATTCCTTTACGCACCGCTAATTCTACTAATTCCCCAACGAATCGTACACGCCGAGAACCTAAATGATCGATATCATCCCCTTTAGAACGAGGAGTAGTATTCAATGTTGCAATATGTTCTACGATAATTACTAAATCATCCGCAGATAATTCTTGTTGTGCAACGCCAGTATCTGAAATATCTTTATCAAATCGCTTGTTGAAAAAGTATCGCCCTACTGGTGATAAATCGTATCGTTCTTTTGAAAAAATTGATTGGAAAAATTCGCGAGCACTATCAGCAGGAGCCGTTTCCCCGTCTCGTAATTTTTTGTATATATCTACATATGCTTCACCTTTTGTTTTTACTGAATCTTTTGATAAACAATACGCGATATAATTTTTTGCGGTTTCGTTTTTAAATAAATCAAGAATTTCTTCATCAGAATCTGGACCTAATGCTCGCAATAATGTTGTAATGTAGAATTTTCGTTTTTTATCAATACGCACAAAAACTGCATGATCTGCATCTGATTCAATTTCAATCCATGCACCTCGTGCAGGAATAATTTTTGCACCAAAAAATTTCCCCTTTTTCGTAAGAGATTCAGTAAAAGAAACCCCGGGACTTCGCATTAACTGAGGAACAATTACTCGTTCTACCCCGTTAATAATGAATGTACCATTTGGTGTCATTAATGGAATTTCGGTCAACAAAATTTCTTGATCTTTTGTCGCACCTAATACTTTGTTATGAATTTTTACTTGCGCTTTTAATTGACCTTCAAAAGTGAGTTTGTTTTCTTTTGCAAAACTTTCATCATGATCAGGTCGCACTAATCGTAAACCAGTAATACTAAACTCGAATTTCTTTTCAGAATAGTCCGACACCGGAGTATATTCCTGAATAATTTTTGAAATATCGTGTTCTAAAAACTTTCGGTATGATGCTAACTGATTTTCAATCAAGTTTGGCACCGTAACCAATGGAGTTCGATATTTACTGAATGTTTTTTTCGGTAAATATCCAACCCGTTGCAAAGAGGCATGCTCTTTTGGTTTTGAATGTGGCATATAACGCAAAAAACCATTTTTTGTCAAAAACGGCCTATATAATTTGAGAACCTAGTAATCTACCTGTAGTAACTCACTCGTGTCTCTGGTATTACTTGTAAATATATACCTTTTTTGATAAAAGTCAAGATGTCCTTGATGCACAAAAAGGCCTATTGTAAGCCCTTTTTCCATTCCTCTATTTTTTTATGATCCCCTGATAATAATACCGATGGAACAGGGTAATTTTTTGGCTTTTTCCCTTTTCCTGATGACCATTCCAACACCTCTGGTCGGGTATACACATCATGGGATGCCGTGCGGGATTCTTCACGGGAATCAAAATTCCCCAACACCCCTGGAACCTGTCGTGACATGGTATCAATCACGACCATAGCAGGCAATTCCCCACCTGTCAGTACATAGTTCCCGATCGACACGTGTTCAATATTTTTAATTACCTGATAGACCCGTGCATCAATCCCCTCGTATCGTCCGCAGATGAGCATAACATCAGTAAATTTTTCTACGGTTTGTTTCGCATATTCCGTAGTGAACAAATTCCCCCCAGGTGAGAAAAATACGATTTTCAATTTCTTTTTCTTTTTTTTATCAGATTGTTTTGCGTTATAGGTATCAATTTTTTTGATAACTTTCTCAATTGCTAAAATAACTGGTTCTGGTCGAATCACCATTCCAGGACCACCACCAAAAGGTCGATCATCAACAATTTTTGAAACATTCCCATCTGGCCATACTTTGCGATATTTTTTACCCCGTACAAATTCACGCGGATTATAGAAATCAATCTTAATTTTCTTGTTTTTTATGGCACGCCCAATAATCGATTCGTGGGTGTATGAATCGAAACTTTCTGGAAATAGAGTGATGACGTGAAAATGCATGAAAATATTATACTATAAAAATATGGATAAGTAAAATACTATGATTAAATTATTTTCCCCAAACCTTCCTGTAAATCAATTTCTATTTTTGAAATTTTTTGCAATAATTCATCTCGACTCCCTTTTGTTTCGTCAAGTAGGTTTTCAAATGGTAATTGATCGAAAAAATCAACTGTCTCTGTAAAAATTTCTAAAACCTGTTTTAATTTTCCATCTTCAATAGTGTCAATAACTTCGTATATTTTTTCATGAACATGTGTAAAATAAAAAGAAATCATTTCTTGATTAAAGAAAAAACTACCGAATATTACCCTTTGATTATTTATGCTGAAAATTACTGATTCTAGTTCAGTTTTACAAATTTTCAAAATAAAGAGTAGAAATAATAATCTCTGGGAAACCTTAAATTCTCTTAAATTATTTAAAGTTCCAAAAAATTTTTTATAATTAAAAAATGTAGATTCCATACATAGTAGGATATATAAGTTAGAAAAAAACACAAGCCTATGGACTTGTGTTAGCTAACGGCTGCAAATAATGGTTATTTGCCAGAATCTCCATTTCTCTGATCATGTTCTTTGGATCGTTCTACAACCTTATCCATAGCGTAACCATTTTTCAGATTCCAGTTTTCACCAGTCCTTATTTGCTCAAGAGCAGCGTCCTGACGTGCTGAGTGCCAAGCTTTTTCAGTTTCAGAATTCGAAGAGTTGGTTGCTTTTGCAGCATCCTTTTCTGTAAATTTTGACATAACTAAAAAATAAAAACGTAATTTAATCCCCAATGTCTCAATCAAACATTAACACTAGAGGTTCTTCACGGATTTTTGAAAGGTTCAACTTTTGGGACAGTATTACCTATTCGAGAAATAAAGTCAAGAACATAATCTTTTTTACTCAAATCTATTGCCAGCCTAATGACATCTTCTCTACTATTATCAATATTCTTTTTTTGATTCTTAAAAATACCCTCAACCTCATAGCCACTCTTTTTCATGATATTAAGTGAATTTTTATTATTTGAGTAAACATCACAGTAAACTTTAAATAAATTATCAAGACGAGAAAATAATTGATAAACCATTAGTAAATGAGCCTCTACGCCAAACAAAGAATTTTTAAATTGATCCTCAATAAAGGTTGTAATGAAAATAAACCCATCATGATAGTTGTGTCCGTAAGAGAAAATCGTACCAACAGGGGTGAGGTCGGATTTTCTTTTAATTATATATTGCTCATGTCGAGAGTACTTGAAATCATATTCTAATTCGGATAGAAATTGATCATAGGTAATAATATGTCTCCTATTTGTACATAGTTCAATATAGTCTTTTGAGTTTCTCCACTGATATACTTGTTGTGTTTCACTTTTCAAAAAAGGTGTTAATACAACATATTTACCAGAAACTTGTATTAAATTTTCCATTTGAATAAAGTTAAAAGGTTACAAAAATTTGTTACCTATATATCACATTTTTTTATTATTTGTCAAATTTTTCTTAATTACACCTCATCAAAAAACCACCCTGTTCGGGTAGTTTTTTGATAGGTATGCATTCGTAAGCCGAATTCTGTTTTAACGCAATAATTTATCTGGGATGATTGTTGCCAATCACCTCGAGCGACACTCTATGAAAAACATAGCACGGCCTTGCACACAGGTAAGGATTTAGCCGTTTCACTTGTATGTTGCCATACACTTATTCCGCAAGGGAATCCTAGCATTTCTGCATTGGCGTCACTGCTCGCACCTCTATGGTTACCCACGACGGGCGTTACCCGCTACCCTGCTCCTGTAAACAGGATGTGTTCGGACTTTCCTCCCCCAGGGTAGACCCTAGGAGTAATTGCGCGATGCACACAATGTCATACTACCACAGTTCACATATTTGACAAGTTAATAAAAATAGAGTATTTTAAAGAAAAAAAATATGAAAATCGAACTACCACCCATTGTAGAATTTCAAACCAGAATCATTCACGATTTTGAAAACACCGAGTTTGCAGGAAGAGAATCAAAATTAATTTTAGATCCTGAAGATTTCATCTTTAATATTAATACCGAGTATTTCAGAGATCAACTGGAACGCCGCGGTTTCGGTAATTATGCAAAGCAATTGTTTTTGCGAAGTTTGCAAAAAATTGCAGAAGATGGGCATTTCGTCAAAAAAAGTGGTGTCGATGGATGGGAGAATTTTTTGAATATTACCAATAATCGATATTTTTGCGTGAACGAAAGAATGAGCCCGAAAGAATTCATAGAATGCCAAATTAAAATTATACCAAAAACCCGCCCTTAGGCGGATTTTTTTTCTGAAAGAACTTTTGGTTCAATGCCGAACTTTTTAATAAGTTCATTATAAGCTTCTTGTTCCAATGTTTCTACTTCAAACAATTTTTCTACAATTGCATCGAGCGCTTCACGATAATTGATGAGTACTTCGTGGGCACGCTTTTCTGCGGATTGCATAATTGATCGAACCTCATCATCAATCATTTTTGCAGTCGTTTCACTGTATTCCTGATTTTTAATTCCTTCTCCCCACATTGCAGATCCGGTAGCATTTCCAGAGTATGCCACAGGACCAAGAATATCACTCATCCCCCATTTCATTACCATATTTCGTGCAAGGCGTGATGATACTTGCAGGTCGTTTGACGGACCAGTCGTTACATCACCAAAAATAATTTTTTCTGCAACATATCCACCGAGCGACATTGCGAGATCATCATAAAATTGGGCCTTGTTCGTTAATTTTCGTTCTTCCAAAGGCAATTTCAAAGTGTATCCACCTGCATGACCTCGTGCCACAATAGATACTTTATGTACCGGATCAGCGTTTGGTAACACTGACGCAACCAGCGCATGTCCTGCTTCATGGTAGGCAACAATTTTTCGTTCTTGTTCTGTATGCAAGTGTGATTTACGCTCTGGACCAATCATTACTTTTTCAATAGCAGAAAGTAAATCTTTCTGAGTAATTTTTGTTCGGTTTGCTCGTGCTGCAAAAATTGCACCCTCATTCATGAGTGATTGGAGATCGGCCCCAGAAAATCCAGGAGTTTGTTCTGCAACAATTTCTAATTTTACATCATCTGCGAGTGGTTTTTCTCCTGCATGAATTTTTAAAATTGCTAAACGATCTTTTCGATCAGGAACATCTAATGTTACCGTTCGATCAAATCGCCCGGGACGGAGCAATGCCGGATCTAATACATCAGAACGGTTTGTTGCTGCCATGATAATAACTTTTTCTGTCGGTTCAAATCCGTCCATTTCTACCAAAATCTGGTTAAGCGTTTGTTCTCGTTCATCATTTCCTCCTCCAAACCCAACTCCACGAGCTCTTCCTACAGCGTCAATTTCATCAATAAAAATAATTGCGGGGGAAACTTTTTTTGCTTGAGCAAATAAATCACGCACACGCGATGCTCCAACCCCAACAAACATTTCCACAAATTCTGATCCTGATAAATGGAAAAATGGAACCCCTGCTTCCCCTGCAACGGCTCGTGCTAATAATGTTTTCCCTGTTCCAGGATGGCCAGTCAATAACACCCCTTTTGGAATTCGTGCACCAACATCAAAATACTTTTTCGGATTTTTTAAAAAATCTACTACATCTAATAATTCCTGTTTCGCTTCTTCGTTTCCCGCAACATCTGCAAAAGTAATTTTTTTATTTTTATCATTCGGATCAGTAATGCGCGCTTTTGACTGACCGAAAGAAAATGCCTTTCCGCCTCCTGCAGCTTTCATTTGTTGTGATAAATACCAAAAGAAAAATCCAACTACTAATATTGGTATTAACAATGAAGCAACACTCAAAATTACTCCGAATGTATTTTTATCACCCTTGATAGTAATTGGGGTGGCACGGAGCGTTTCTGATGATACTCCATAATTTGCAAGTGTTTCGGAAAGTGATGTTTCTGGTTCTTTTTTTGCAATTTTTTCAATATTTTCTGGGAGTGTAATCGTTAGTTCCCCACCTTTTACCGTGATTTGTTCTACGGTACCACCAGCAACTAATTCTGCAACTTGTGATAATGAAATCTCTTCACGAATAACTCGGTTACTCATAAATGAAGAATAAATTAAGCCGATGACAAATAACACGATAACCACTGTTAATACTTGATCAAAAAAACGTCCCTTTTTAAAAGTGTTTTTTTGTTTGGTATTTTTTTTCTTTGATTCATTCATATACAGTGCATTATACAGATTTTAAGCAATAAATCCATATCGTGTATTTACTAACACCACGGTGAGGTTTATAGTATTTATTGCCATTTCAGTCTTTATATGGTACTATTGCGTTGTTTATGAGTCTTCTCGAAAACAAAAAAGCAGGTCTTTCCTATGAAATTCTCGACACATTCATTGCAGGCATTTCCCTGTCAGGTGCCGAAGTAAAATCACTCAGGAATAGTCGAGGATCGATTAACGAGGCCTTTGTGGTATTAAAAGAAAATGAACTTTTTTTAGTAAAAGCATTTATTCCACCCTACCAAATCAAAAACACCTCGCCGTCCTATGATCCTTACCGTAACCGTAAACTACTCGTTACCCGACCAGAAATTATGCGTTTTGTGCAAAAAAAGTCAGAATCAGGGCTCACCTTGATCCCACTCAAAGTTTTTACACACAACCGTCATATAAAAATCCTCCTGGGATTAGCTCGAGGAAAAAGTAAACACGACAAACGAGAAATAATTAAAAAACGAGAATCAGATCGAGAAATTGCACGACTCATAAAAAATAAATAATGGGGATGACGAGCTTTGACATATGAATCCTCATCGTTCGTTGCATATCCAGCGTGACCTGGTAAAACTCACACCCTTTTGAAATGCAAAATCAAAATCTATCGCGTCACCTTATTTTCAAGGTGCATTCGCAATTGCCTAACCTCATATAATGGTTAGCCGCGAACTGTTCTGTAGTCTGAAATGGAACAAATTCGTGTAATATTTTTTCAGACGATTTTCATATCAATCGTGATAGGTACTGAAAACTAATTTATCACGCGACCAAAAACTCATTCTTTGTTCTTTTCTCGAGGTTTTTGTGGAAATGCCTAGCAAGCATTTTTGAAAAGAACTACATATGTAGATACGTTCTATGAATCATATTGGACGGGGGTGCGATTCCCCCCATCTCCACATAAATAAAAAACCGCAAAAGCGGTTTTTTATTTATGATCGTTTCGTTTCTGTTTTTATTTGCCACCCTTCTCCTAATTCTTTTGACAGGTTTTTATATTTAATTTCTTTTTCTTCACCATCTTTTACGATAATTATTTTATCATTGCGATCATATTTTTCACCATTTGCTTTATGGGTCGGAATGCGAATAGAAATAGTTGATATTTGAGGACCTTTTTGAATAGCTTCTACATCAAGATTTTTTAATAAATCAGCCATCATTCGTGACCAATTCTGTTCTAATTGTCGGAATAGTCGGAGCGCTTCCCGTTTATATTCTACA
>CAZDPR010000004.1:47066-62673 GCA_964507625.1 uncultured Candidatus Saccharibacteria bacterium | reverse complement strand
AAACGAGATAACACTCATAAAATGGCTGAAGCAAACAAAGCGTTTGCACATTTTGCTTGGTAATATATTTCCATTGTTATTATTTACTCATTATTTCTTATATTTTATTTATCTATGCAACGAGATTATCCACTGGAAAAAGTGCGAAACTTTGGGATTATTGCCCATATTGATGCTGGAAAAACAACCACATCAGAACGCGTATTGTACTACACAGGAATGTCACACAAATTAGGTGAAGTGCATGATGGTGCTGCAACGACTGACTGGATGGAACAAGAACGAGAACGAGGAATCACGATTGTATCAGCAGCGGTAACATGTTTTTGGAATCCGTCCTACGCAAAAAACGATCCCAACAACAAATTTAAATTCAATGTTATCGATACTCCTGGACACATCGATTTCACTATTGAAGTACGCCGATCATTGCGTGTACTCGACGGTGCGGTAGTGGTGTTCGACGGGGTAGCTGGGGTAGAACCACAATCAGAAACAAACTGGCGATATGCTGACGAAGGAAATGTTCCTCGTATTTGTTTCATTAACAAGTTGGACCGAACAGGTGCAAGTTTTGAACGATCATTCCAATCAATTTTGGATCGATTAACTAAACATGCTGTACGATTCCAAATTCCCATTGGTGAAGAAGAAAATGTAGAAGGAGTCGTTGATTTATTAAAAATGAAAGCGTACTATTTCGAAGGAGAAATGGGGAAAGAAGTAGTAGAACGAGAAATTCCAGAATCACTAAAAGCTGATGCACAGAAATATCATGAAATTTTAGTTGAAAAAATTGTAGAACATGACGAAGAAATGATGATGCAATTTTTGGATGGAAAACTTGATTTTTCTATTGATGCATTGAAAAAAGTTGCACGAAAAGCATGTATTGAAAATAAATTAGTACCCGTATTTACAGGAACTGCACTCAAAAACAAGGGGGTACAATTAGTGCTCGATGCAGTAGTAGATTATCTTCCTGCGCCAACTGATATTCCATCACCAAAAGGAATTCATCCTGACACAGGTGCAGATATGGTACGAAAAGCATCTGACACAGAACCATTTGCAGCACTTGCGTTCAAATTACAAAATGATCCGTTCGTAGGACAATTGGTATATTTCCGAGTGTATTCTGGAACATTGGAAGCTGGTTCATATGTATTAAATACTCGAACGGGCGAAAAAGAACGAGTAGGACGAATTGTACGAATGCATGCAAACGATCGTGAAGAAGTGAAAAAAGTGTTTGCAGGAGATATTGCAGCAATGGTAGGAATTAAGGATGTAAAAACTTCTGATACATTATGTGATGCTGCTCATCCTATTGTACTTGAAGAAATTAAAATTCCTGAACCAGTAATTTCGCTTAAAATTGAACCAAAAACTAAAGCTGATCAAGAAAAACTTGGTTTAGCATTATCACGATTAACTAGTGAAGACCCAACATTCCGTGTAACTACTGACCAAGAAACAGGTGATACGGTGATTTGGGGAATGGGAGAATTGCATTTAGACATTATTGTAGATCGTTTGAAACGAGAATTTAATGTAGAAGCAAATACAGGACGACCACAGGTAGCATATAAAGAAACAATTACTGCTGAAACAGAAATTGAAAACAAATATGTAAAACAATCAGGAGGAAAAGGGCAATATGGACACGTAAAAATGCGTGTAAAACCATTGGATTATTCTGTTCCTGATGAAGAACTACCAAAAAATACCAAACGCAGTAACGGACTTGAATTCATTAACAGTATCAAAGGAGGGGTTATTCCACAAGAATATATTCCTGCTGTTGAAAAAGGGGTTCGTGAATCAATGTCACGCGGGGTATTGGCAGGATATCCATTAGTAGATATTTGTGTTGACTTGTTCGACGGTTCATACCACGATGTGGATTCTTCTGAAATTGCCTTCAAAGTAGCTGCTGCACAAGCAATTACTGAAGCGGTACAAAAAGCGCGACCAGTACTTCTCGAACCGATGATGAACGTAGAAATTACTATCCCAGAAAAATTCCTTGGGGATATCACGGGAAATGTTTCATCAAAACGAGGACAAATTGTATCAGTAGATGATCGAGGGTTAGCAAAAGTAGTTCGAGCAATTATTCCATTGTCTGAAATGTTTGGATACATGTCAACATTGCGATCAATGACTGAAGGACGAGGTTCGTTCAGTATGGAACCAGCTCGTTATGAAATTGTTCCACAAAATGTTGCCGATGAAGTAATTAAGTCACGAAAATAATTATCCACAAAAAACCGTTTCAAAACGGTTTTTTGTTTGCTTTTTATCAAGATTGTTTGGTATACTCATTATAGTATGAATTTTTTACGATCTCTGTTTGCTGTTTTTTTTATTGCATTCCAATTTTTTTCTGTTGGGATTGCGTTTGCAAACACTTCCGGATATGCACAATTTTTAGACGTTGATTTGGATGCTAATTCAGTGAACGATCGAATTAATTTCGGTCCATTTACCAGTAGTACTGCAGTAGTTACAGTTTCTGATACTGCAGTTACCGGATTTGCATTCGGTGAATCAGTAGGTTGGATTAATTTCGGTCCATTTACCAGTAGTACTGGTGGTGTAGTGAATACCTGTGACCCAGATGGAAATGGATTACTATCAGGGTATGCGTTTGGTGAAAATGCAGGTTGGATTAATTTTGGTCCATTTACCAGCAGTAGTGCACCTACCGTAAAAATTGATGTTGCTGATGGTGGGAAATTTACTGGAACTACCAGTGGTACTGGATATGCATGGTCAGAAAATTATGGATGGATACAGTTCAGTTGTTCTGATCCTGATTCCTGCGTGACGACAACCTGGCCAGGTTGTACGATCGATGTGTGTCCGAATCTATCAGGTGAGCAATCTTCTGTTCCATCAGGATATACATTGATTGGCGGACAATGTATCAAAGATGAATGTACTGATTGTGATACGGGGAGTATTCCAGCACTCTGTGTTTTAGTTCCTACAAAAACGGTACTAAGGCCAGGAGAAACAACTACTATTAATTGGGCGACAAATATCACTAACGGCGAATATGTTTCAGGAATATTTCAAGGAAATATTTTTAATCCTAATACCAGTAGTCAATCGTTTACAGTAGGTCCAATCACCGGTAATGTAACCTATACTGCTGCATTTTCAGGTAATTTTCGATCAGGTTTTGCGTATTGTAGCACTACCATTACCTATGAAGGAGAAAGTCCACTCATGTGTACTAATTTCCCAGAAACGAGTCAGGTGGCATGGCGTGCATTATCAACTCCTGAAACACAATATTATGTTGATGGTAATGGAAATTGTTTAACGCGCGAACGAACACAATTATGTAGTAATCGAATGATTACGCAATCATCATGGTTATCACAATCATCGAATAACTATATTGATGATAATGGAAATTGTTTAACAGATTCTTTTGATGATGAATTTTGCAGTAATATTCCCGGAGTAACCTTAACCAGCTGGTTAAACCAGGATAGTTTAAATCGAGTACAAGAATCAGATAATTATTGTTATAAAAATACTGATAATGAAAGTTTTTGTAGTAATATCCCTGGTGTTTCGTTTGAAGAATGGTATAACGAAGATCCAGAGTTACATTATGTAAATTATACGACAGGTGTATGTGCGCAATTTGCACCAGAAAAAGTTTGCTACAATCTTAATCCTGATGGTTTAGATGAAGTTCCTGAAGGATATATCGGTATCGGCGCGAGTAATCGAACTTGTATCCCTGATACAGTTGGTGTTGGTTCACTTTTTAATAATGGCGGATGGGGATGGATTCCACAAGCAATTGCACTTTTAGGGTTGCTAGGTTCTATTCCTGGGTTTGCAATTCGTATTTTGAATTTAATTCTCGCTCTTCCATTTTATCGTCGTAAACGACCATGGGGGGTGGTATATGATTCGGAAAGTAAGGAAACGCTCGATCCGGTGTATGTGTCAGTATATAACGCAGATACCAATGAACTTGTAGAAACACGAATTACCGATATTAATGGAAGATATGGATTTTTGTTACCAAAAGGAAATTATTACATGACGGCACAAAAAACTCATTATGAGTTCCCGTCACAGAAATTACCAAGACAAAATTCTGATGGGGTGTACGATAATTTATATTTTGGTGAACCATTTTCTATTACCGATGACAGTCAAGGAACTGTTGTTACGCTTAATATTCCAATGGATCGGTTAGCAGAAGATTGGAATCAAGAAGAAAAGCGCAGACGAGGAATTTTACGAATGATTACTAATAATACAAAGTTCTGGTCTACTATTTCATTAGTATTATTTATTCTCGGTTTTGTATTTTCTGCATTTGTTCTCACGATTGATCAGAGTACCTGGAATGTGTTTGTATTTATTTTGTATGTTATTTTCACTATTTTGCAATTAATCGGATTTGGTCCAGTTCATTCAGGGGTGGTAACTGACAAACAAGGAAATCCAATTCCGTTTGCAGTAGTTCGTGTATGGAATGCACATTTAGGTAACGAAATTGCAAAACGTATTACGAATGAATATGGTCAGTATTATATTTTGATTGCTCGAGGAGATTATTACGTCACGATTGACGTGAAAAATCCTACTACAGGTAATTATGACAGAATATTTACATCAACTACCATCCGTGCAGTACAGGGTATGATTAATGAAAACTTTAAAAACATTTAAAAAATCCGCAGAAGCGGATTTTTTATTTGAGCTCTTTAAGATCATCAATCAGGAGAGAAAATTCTCCATTTCGATCAGACACTTTTCCTTTGATTACAACTAATTTTTCAGAAATACAAAGATTTCTAATAGTCATAAAAGTTTTGGGGAATGCTACGCATTCAATGGTGTCATAGAGATCTTTTACTTTAATAAATGCCATTTTTTCATTTTTCTTGGTATAAATTTCTCTCACATCTTCGATAATACCTGCAACAGTTTGTGTTGCATTAATAAACTTATCTTGCTTCACCTTTCTAATATCTGCATTATTTCGTTCAAAAAGTTCTCTATAGGCATCGAGTGGATGCCCAGATACATATTGTCCTAATAGTTCTTTTTCCCATGCAAGCATTTGTTTTTGCGGAACTGGTGATGCTTCCTGAAGCACTAATCGTGCTTTTGGTGCATCGTCAAAATCGGCAAAAAGTGACTCTGATCCGGTGGATGATTCCGCGTGGAGCATTTTATTAAAATTGAGAAGATTGTCCATATTTGCAAGCATCATTCCGCGATCACCAAATGAATCGAGTGCTCCACACATAATGAGTGCTTCAAGTGATTTTTTATTGAGGTTTCGATGGAGAACACGAGTCAAAAAGTCTTCGAGATGTACATACGGTCCATTTTTTTTGCGTTCATGAATGATCGCTTTACCGATTTCATTTCCAAAATTTTTAATACTCCCTAATCCAAATCGAATTTTATTCGTAACCAATCCATTTTCTACTACCACTGAAAAGTCTGAGAATGATTCATTAATATCAGGAGGAAGAATTTGGAATCCCATTCGTTTAGATTCATTTATCATTTCAGTTACTGTGTCGAGATTATCAGATTCTATTGTGAGAACAGCGGTCATATATTCAGCAGGATAGTTTGCTTTTAGATATGCAGTTCGATAAGCAAGGAGTGCATATACTGCACTGTGTGATTTATTGAAACCATACGCTGCAAATGTTTCAATCATTTCCCATAGTTCGGTAGCGATTTCTTTTTTCATTCCATTTTCAATACATCCTTCGATAAAATGACCTTTTTGTTTTGCCATTTCTTCGGGGATTTTTTTACCTACCGCTTTTCTAAATTTATCTGATTCACCACGGGTATATCCTGCCAGATCTGTTGCCATACGCATGACATCCTCTTGGTATACGATAATTCCATACGTGTTTTTCAAAATAGGTTCCATTCGCGGATCTAAATATTTAATTTTTGATGCGTCATGTTTTCGTTCGATATAATCAGGAATGAATGCCATTGGTCCTGGTCGATAGAGTGATGCCATTGCAATAAGGTCTTCTAGATTTGATGGCTTTAATTCTTTGAGCCATTTCTGCATTCCCGTTGAACCGAATTGGAACACGGAAACAGTTTCTCCGCGACCAAATAGTTCATAGGTTGGACCATCATCGAGAGGAATTTTTTCAATATCAATCGTAATGCCGCGAATTTTTTCAACACGATCTACCGCTTCTTTGAGAATAGTTAAGTTTCGCAGTCCCAAGAAATCGAATTTTGGAAGGTTAATAATTCCTTCTCGATCTCCTGAATACATATCATATTGGGTAATTACTTTTCCTTCACCTTTCGGGTCTAATTGAAT
Source organism: uncultured Candidatus Saccharibacteria bacterium (assembly GCA_964507625.1). Lineage (GTDB taxonomy): Bacteria > Patescibacteriota > Minisyncoccia > Phycocordibacterales > UBA1006 > CALMMZ01. Next base: position 56,318 of record CAZDPR010000004.1, on the reverse strand, counting down.
GGGTGAAAAATCATCCACGTGTCCTGTAGGAGAAATCACTACCCCTGCGGCATGTACCGAGATGTGTCGTACATTACCTTCTATTTTTTTTGCCATGTCGATAATTTCTCGCACTTGATTGTCCGTATCATAGAGCTCTTTGAGTTCCACTTCTTCTTTGAGCGCTCGATCAAGGGTCATTGCAAATCCTTGTGATCCCATAGGAATCATTTTTGAAATTTTATCTCCTAATGCATAGGGGTATCCTAATGCTCTGGCTACGTCTCGTACTGCTCCTCGTGCTGCCATGGTTCCGAATGTTCCGATTTGTGCAACGGCTTCATCGCCGTATTTTTCCCGGGCATATTTAATAATGTCATCTCGGCGATTATCAGCAAAATCCATGTCGATATCCGGTAATGATGGACGGTCAGGGTTGAGGAATCGTTCGAAAAGTAATCCATATTGTAATGGGTTCATGTTAGAAATTCCGGTCAGATAGGCAACCAGTGATCCTGCTGCAGAACCTCGGGTTTGATTAAAAATACCCATTTCCCAAGAGTTTTTCATAAAGTCTGCCACACATAAAAAATAACTAGAATACCCTTTATCAGAAATAGTTTTTAATTCATATTCTACACGCTCAAACATTTCCGGCGTTTCTGCGACTCCTCGTGCTTGTATACCTTCGAAAACCATTTTTCGAAGAACAGAATCATAGGTTTCTCCTTCAGGAATTGGAAAAGATGGAAAAAACCATGAAGTAGTATCAATTTCAATATTTACCAAATCGGCAACTTTTTTTGTATTTGCAATAGCTTCGGGGTAATCTTTGAAAATCTCGCATGCAGTTTCCTGGTTAATAAATGACCAATTTCCATCCATTTTCATAGTATTTCCACCGGTATTAATTTTCAATAATGTTTCGTGTGCAGGTGCATCGTCAGTACATAAATAATGAGAGTCCCATGTCGCAACGAGCGGGATTTCAAGCTCTTCACCAATTGCTTTAATGATTGGTAATAATTCCAAATACCAGTCGAGATCTGTGACTTCGGTATGGTTCATGATTTCCAAAAAAACATGTTCACGACCAACACAGGTGGTGTAATATATAATGAGTTCCTTTGCTTGTTCAATTTTTCGTTCACGTAAGAGTGCAATAAATTCGCTTCCTGGACAGCCTGATAAAATAATAAGGCCTTCACCGAATTGTTGTAACAATGCTTTATCAATGCGTGGTTTATAATAAAAACCCTCAATATGTGCTCGTGAGGTCATTTTCATTAAATTTTTATATCCTTGCACATTACGAGCAAGGAGGGTGAGATGATACCGTTTATTATCTACGGTTGGATCCCGGTCAAATCGGGTGCGGTTTGCCATGTAGGCTTCGACTCCGATAATAGGTTTAATATCAGCTTTTTTGCAGGCTTTATAAAAATCAATCGCCCCGTACATTGCCCCGTGGTCGGTGAGGGCCAGTGCAGTCATACCAAATTCCTTGGCTTTTTTAACCAAGTCTTCTACTTTGGATAATCCATCAAGGAGGGAATAATGCGAATGAACATGGAGATGGGTAAAATCGTTATGATGTGCACACATATAGGTTGAGTATAGCAGAGATGTTCCTGTTTGATGAAATCAATTTTTTATGTTAAAAAATTGATTTTTGATATACTGATAATATGAAAAAGGTACGAGGAATACAATATTATATTGGTATTGATGAAGTTGGTCGTGGCCCCATTGCTGGTCCGGTAATGGTCGGAGCTTTTATGGTACCAGTAAAAAATTACTCGAAATTTTTACGAATGGTTCATCAATTAGGTATTACAGATTCAAAAAAATTAACTGCAAAAAAACGGGAACATATTAGTAAAGTATTATGTGACGGTACTGCGAAAGGGTTATGGTATTTCCATATTGCCATGTCATCGGTTACCGTGATTGATAAGCAGGGAATTGTTGCAGGTATTACTAAAGCGATCCAAAAATCAATTGATTCTGTAATGCATTATTACTGTGCAGATTATACAGAAGTTTCTGTTTTTTTGGATGGAGGATTAAAAGCACCAGTTCATTATGTGTACCAAGAAACCGTGATTAAAGGTGATGCAAAAATTCCAGTAATTTCTGCTGCATCGGTATTGGCAAAAGTGCACCGGGATCGATACATGGAGATACTCGATAAAAAATACGGTAGTAAATATGACTGGGGTAATAACAAGGGGTATGGTACTAAAAATCATTATCTGGCATTAAAAAAATATAGATTATCTGATATGCATCGGAAGAGTTTTTTAAAAGGGGAATAGTAAGTCCTGTAATAAGTCTTTTAAAAAACACGAACCAAGTTCTCTGCTCAACTTGCCGGGCAAGTTTCTGCAAGGCTTTTTAAAAGACTTATTACAGGACTCTGAATAGCCCTCTTATTTGCATTTTTATGGGTAATATGCTATTATTTCATCTATATGGTAATCAGAATGCGACACACAAAATCACATACTGCAAATCGACGAAGTCACCACGCATTAACAGCTCCAAAGCATGTTACTGATGAAAAAACAGGAAGTACTCACCTCCGACATCGAATCGATATGAAAACTGGTATGTATAAAGGTAAAAAAGTTATTGATATTGTTGCAAAAGCAACAAAAAAGAAATAGTTTTCCTATCCTTTTATTATTTTTTATTCATTATTTAGCTCTTTTCTTGCATATATGTCACATCGTCACGTAGCCCGATCACTTTGTTTACAAGCACTCTTTGCTTGGGACTTTAACGGATATCAAGTTGATACGCTTGATGATATTATTCAGTACGTCATCAATGATTTTGGTGCGGGTATTGATGATGCGACATTTATTCGAGAAACAATTCACGGTATCGCTTCCAAGCGAATAATTATCGATGAAATTATTCAAAAAGCAGCACCTGAATGGCCTTTAGAAAAAATAGGGCTTATTGATCGAAACGTTTTACGAATTGGATTATATGAATTAGTGTTTGGCGATCAATCACAAGTTCCTCCGAAAGTAGCTATTAATGAAGCTATTGAACTTGGTAAAAATTATGGAGGTACCAGCACAGGGCGATTTGTGAATGGGGTATTAGGTGCTGTGTATAAAGAAATGGGAGAACCTGGTAAAGAACAAATCAGTAAAAAGAAAAAATTCGATGACGCTATTGACCCAAAAGATATTCCAGTAGAAGACAAGGGAGGTGCAATAATTTTTTCTCGAGATGATCAAGGAGTGCTCCGTTTTGCAATGGTGCATGACGTGTTTGGGTACTGGACCCTATCAAAAGGAGGTATTGAGTCGGGTGAAAGTCCAGAACAAGGAACGGTTCGCGAAGTAATGGAAGAAATTTCACTCCCTATTACGATTATTGAAAAGATGGGTGAAAATGAATATATTGCGCATCATCCAGAAAAAGGAAAGATTCGAAAACACGTACACTATTTCCTTGCAGAAGCTCCCTATCAACCATTAGTATTAGAAAACGATTCGGGAGGATTAGATAATGCAAAATGGTTTGAATTATCAGAAATTTCAGAATTACTCATGTATAATGATGTTACTCAGTTAATGGCAGAAGCGATTGAAAAACTCACCGTATCTGCATAAATGTTATGAAAGATTTTTCACTACTTGAACAAAACCTCGGCATTACCTTTACTGATAAAGGTCTTTTGCAACAGGCATTTATTCACCGTTCGTATATCAATGAACATGCGGGGAGTGGTTTATCGCATAACGAACGACTTGAATTTTTAGGTGATGCGGTACTTGAATTAATTGTCACCGATCATTTGTTTGAAAAATTTTCAGCAAAACCTGAAGGTGAATTAACTGCATATCGAGCATCATTAGTAAATACAAACTCTATTTCAGATGCTGCACGTGAAAATGGTTTTGATGAATTTCTTATGTTATCAAAAGGGGAAGCACGTGATACAGGAAAAGCGCGTGCATATATTTTAGCAAATACCTATGAAGCATTTATTGGTGCAGCGTATTTGGATCAAGGATATGATACTGCAAAACAGTTTGTATTAAAAACATTAATCCCTAAACTCGATATTATTCTCCAGGAAGGGTTGTGGCGGGATGCAAAAAGTTATGTGCAAGAAAAATCTCAAGAACATGAATCAGTAACGCCGTCATATAAAGTACTCCATGAAATTGGCCCTGATCACGATAAAATATTTACTGTTGGGATTTATTTTGGATCAAAATTGATTGCAGAAGGGAAAGGTTCTTCGAAACAAGAGGCCGAAACCGACGCAGCACGCAATGCACTCAAAGCACGAGGATGGAATTAAAAAGACGCAACAAGCGTCTTTTGACTTTTTTATAGTTTTATGATTATATATAAAAAAACTTGCCGTTATGGAAAAAAGACAGTCTTATGAAGTTGATCAAGTTTCTATTTCTTTGTCTATAAAGACAGGAAAAATAACTTATTGTATTCCGAGAACTTGGACAGGTGAAGTGTTTGTTCACTGGAAACAGAAAAATAAAGAAAAAATTCGAGAAGTAGAAGAGTTGCTCAAAAAGGAATAATGAGTCACGGATAATAAAGGGTGCACAGACACTCTTTTTTTGTTATACTCATATCATATGATACTCACGCTCAAGCGTATAGAAATGCATGGTTTTAAATCGTTTGCAAAAAGGTCCGTTCTGGAATTTAATGCTCCCGTAACAGCTATTGTAGGACCCAACGGTTCTGGGAAATCAAATGTGGTTGAGGCAATCCGGTTTGTATTAGGAGAGCAATCTTCAAAATCACTTCGTTCAAAATCAGGTGCAGACTTGATTTTTAAAGGTTCTCGATTAGTCCCTAAAATGAATCGCGCATCAGTAATAATGGTGTTTGATAATACTCAACGAATGTTTCAGTTACCAACTTTATCAGGCGCACTATCACTTGATTTTGATGAAATTAGTATTGGACGAGAAGTATTTGCAGATGGAACCAATGAATATACCATTAATGGTTCATCAGTTCGTTTAAAAGATATTCATGAACTCATTGCATCCGTACATATCGGATCATCAGGGCATCATATTATTTCTCAAGGAGAGGCAGATCGATTATTGAATGCAAAACCAGGAGAACGTCGAGAAATTTTAGAAGAAGCATTAGGACTTCGTCTCTATCATTACCGTATTACTGATACAACAAAAAAATTAGAAAAAACTCGGGAACATATGAAAGAGGTAGAGTTGCTCCGTCGTGAACTTGCTCCTCATATTAAATTTTTGAAAAAACAAGTAGAACGAGTAGAACAAGCGGTAACAATGCGTAAAGAACTCGCAGATTTATATCGGGTATATTTAGTAACAGAAGAAGGTATGGTGACTACTGAAATGAATCGATTACATATTGAAATGCAGTCACTTCAGCAGAAAAAAAGTGCAGTACTCGAAACATTAGAGCATTTAGAAAAAGGTGATGATCGCCATATTTACCATTTGCAACAACGACTTGCAGAATTTCATCAAAAAAGAAAACAGTTAGAATTACAAGATTCAGAAATCACACGGTCACTGGGTCGTATTGAAGGAACGCTCCAAGCGTTAGATCGAGTGATTCCAAAGATTCAACACACCACTACGGTTGATTCTCAGACTGTATTAGTAGTTACTCAGGATACTCAAAAAATTATTCAAAAAGCATATCAAATCACTGATTTAGGAGAAATCAAAAAATTAATTCGTACGATTGATGAAAAAATACATGCGTTAGAAAAAATAATTTTAGGTTCAGATACTGGTCATACATTATCGGAACAAGATTCTGAAAAACAGGAACTATTAGCACAACAAAAACAATTAGAAGTACAGTCAGCAGCAATCCAAAAAGAAATTGGAATTATTTCTCATGAGGTAGTAGCTATTGAACAATCAATTTCCGAAGCTCAGTCACTATTACGACAATCCGATCAGGAACGATTTAATCAAGAATCATTACTACGCGATATCGAACATCGATTACAATTGGTGACTCGTGATAATGAATCAATGGCGAATCGATACACTGCACTCGATGCAGAATATCGTATCGCTGAAGGATTGTTAGGCGAAGAAATTATTGGTCTCCAAGGAACTGGTTCATATGATCCTGAAATTACTCAGTCTGAACACGATGCTCGAAAATTAATGATTGATAAATTAAAAATTAGACTTGAAGATATGGGTGGAGGTGGTGCTGGTGATATTATGCATGAATATAATGAAACCGTAGAACGAGATCGTTATTTGGAACAACAGCTCATGGATTTAGATACTTCAATCAAAGATTTAGAAACAATTATTGGAGATCTTAAACAATCACTCACTGTAGAATTTCAAAAAGGGGTAAAACAAATAAATAGTGTATTTGAAACCTTTTTTATCACCATGTTTGGTGGTGGATCTGCAAAACTCCATATCATCGATATTATTCCTAAGAAAAGAAAATCAGACTCAGTTGAAAATGAATTAGAAGAATACATAGATGAAGATGCTCCAAAAGAAATGGGGGTAGACATTGACGTAAACCTTCCTCGGAAAAAAGTAAAAGACCTCGAAATGTTATCAGGAGGGGAACGGTCACTTACCTCTATTGCATTATTGTTTGCATTATCACAGGTAAACCCACCACCATTTTTGGTATTAGATGAAACCGATGCCGCACTGGATGAGGCAAACAGTAAAAAATATGGTGATATGATTGAACGATTGGCACAGGAAACTCAATTAATTGTGGTGACTCATAACCGAGAGACTATGTCCCGAGCAAGTATTTTGTACGGGGTAACCCTTGGTTCTGATGATGCATCGACATTGTTATCCATCAAGTTTGAAGAAGCGGTAAAAGTAGCAAAATAGCCGAAAAGGCTTTTTTGTTTACAACATAAAATTTTTTTGGTAAGATGATATAAACTAAAACTTGCTCTTATGATTTGTATTATGAAAAGAATTGGAAAAAGACCATTAATAAAAATGGTTTTATTTAAACACATCAACAAGAACAACTCCTTTTGTTACAAGAAATGTTAGGTTTTGATGAGTATCATACTAATTCCCAGGTACCTAGAAATACTTGGGGATTTTTTATATACTTGGAAAATATGAATAACAATAGTTTTATTGATCGTGTAAAAAATATTGTCCGAAATATTCCTAAAGGTATGGTTATGACCTATCAACAGGTTGCAGAGCTAGCTGGTAATCCAGGCGCAGCACGTGCCGTAGGAACTATTATGCGAAATAATTACGATCCAGATATTCCGTGCCACCGAGTGATTAGATCCGATGGGAAATTAGGGAATTATAACCGTGGCGGCGAATCAGCTAAAAGAAAACTATTAGAACAAGAAGGTGCGCTATAAGCACCTTTTCTTTTTGGGTAAAATTATATAGAGTGGATGTATGCAGTCTGACCCACGACAAACTTGGAAAAAAATATGGCCCGTACTGATAAAACACTATAAACGGGAGGCAACTTTTTTAAACCATAGGAATACCTGGGAATTATTGGTTGCGGTGATTTTATCAGCACAGATGACTGACGAGGGTGTGAATGCAATATCGGATGTATTATTCCAACGGTTCCCGACACCACAATCTATGGCGGATGCTCCAGTTTCAGAAATTGCACACTATGTAAAAAAGGTAAATTACTATAATGCAAAATCTCGGTATTTGAAAAAAACAGCGCAGATATTAGTAGATGAATTTAATGGAATAGTTCCTGATACAGTAGAAAATCTTATGCGATTATCGGGGGTAGGGCGTAAAACAGCGGTCGCAGTGCTTGCGAATGGTTTTCAGAAATATGTCGGTATTGCAGTAGATACGCATATTATCCGTTTTGTAAAACGATTTGAGCTGTCGCGACACACTGACGCATCAAAAATTGAACAGGACTTACTCCAGATTATTCCCAAAAAACATTGGAACGCAGCCAGTTATGCAATCAAGGAATATGGCCGACGTGAGGGGCGAGCACGGAATTGGAAACCAGAAGAAGATCCGGTATATAAAAAGTTTATACAATAAAACCGCATTCGCCAGCTGGCGAATGCGGTTTTATTGTATTGTGGTTAACCTACTATTTTCAGCGAAAATTCGCTCATGGTTTGTAGAAACATTCTCTGCTAATTGCCAAAAATTTGTCGGACCAGCCGATCTTCCATAAAGTTTATAACCAGTTTTTATCGGTCTACCACCATTCGGTTTTCCTGGAATAGGTACAACCATTTGACGACAGTTTCCTTGGAGGTATGAACGGAGTGCAAGTACTGAACCGTGAATGAGTTCTTGGAAAGTAACAACTTGACGAGTGCTTGTTGTATATACTTGAGAGTTAAGAAACTCTTCTACCGCAACAATACAGCGAGGTAGGAATTCTTTTTCATCACAATCTTCTTGCTTTGCTTCAATAATTGTATTAAAAACAATTTTTTCAATGTATCCTCGATAAGGCTCCATAAGATCATATACTAAAGCAGGGTAATCATTGGGTATATGAATAAAACCATGATATGGACTCATGTTGTGATAAATAATATACCTTAAAGTAACTCCACTAATTAATTTTGAAACAGTATCGAGAGTTGTTGTTATTGTGTTGTTTTTACTCCTTCGTCCATGTTCTTGACAATTTAATTTTTCATAAAATCGTTGCCAGTATTCTTTTGCATGGTGGGCTTCAAGAATAGTCATTTCTTTGATAGAATATTTCTTACGATTGAATGCAATTGGGTAAGGAACCAACCATTCCATACTTTTAAATTTGGCTTGGAGAATTTTTTTTGCGATATGTATTCTTTTCTTTTCATTTTCTCTGAACAGAATTTGTTTTGTAAGAATATCGTCTTTAGTACTTGTTTTAATACTCGGTGTAATCCAGATTGCTTTGGTCATGTTTCGTCTGTGAATACAAATAGGAATATTGTTTTTTGCACATGTTTGTAAAAAGTTTTCATCAAGATCACATACTGCACCATAAAACATCACAAAAAGCACCTTGTTAATTTCAGGTGAACATTCACCCCCTTTATATACAAATGAAAAGCTATTTTTCTTGGTTTGTATTTGTGATGTATAGGGGAGCCAATAGGGTATTTTTGTATTGCTTTTTATCATGCTTTTTGATATTATTCCTATAAATATAAGTTAGTTTCAGTAAGAAAAACTATCTTATTTTTTGTATTTTGTCAAGTAATATAAAGAGAAAGGAGAGAACCTCTCCAAAATCTAGAGAGGATAAGGC
>CAZDPR010000004.1:0-46966 GCA_964507625.1 uncultured Candidatus Saccharibacteria bacterium | reverse complement strand
CTCCAAAATCTAGAGAGGATAAGGCAGTAATTATTATTTTAATCTCCAAAATCTAGAGAGGATAAGGCAAGCAACGATTCCAACTGCTCCAAAATCTAGAGAGGATAAGGCATATGGGTATTCCTTTTGCTCCAAAATCTAGAGAGGATAAGGCATTTCCAACCCAACTCGACTCCAAAATCTAGAGAGGATAAGGCTCGTTATTGAGGTTTTCACTCAAAAATCTAGAGAGGATAAGGCAAAGCGTTGTTTGGTTCTCTCCAAAATCTAGAGAGGATAAGGCTCATAGTACCCTAGTGTTCTCCAAAATCTAGAGAGGATAAGGCAGAATATAGACGAGGAAACTCCAAAATCTAGAGAGGATAAGGCAACCCCAAGTGTATAATCTCTCCAAAATCTAGAGAGGATAAGGCCTTCTAGCGATATGAAACTCCAAAATCTAGAGAGGATAAGGCAACAATTAAGTACACTCACTCCAAAATCTAGAGAGGATAAGGCAATCCTTTTATCATCTCCCTCCAAAATCTAGAGAGGATAAGGCAAATGGTCACTGGTGCAGCTCCAAAATCTAGAGAGGATAAGGCTCGTATCTATCTTCTGTACTCCAAAATCTAGAGAGGATAAGGCGATCGTAATAGTTTTTTACTCCAAAATCTAGAGAGGATAAGGCTTGCCTCGCAAGGATTCGCTCCAAAATCTAGAGAGGATAAGGCACAACCTAAAATTCTTGTCTCCAAAATCTAGAGAGGATAAGGCAAGGCTTATTCTTTAAATAATTTTTAAAAAATGTCTTATCCTTTCTATTCTTTTCAATTTAAAACGGTTTCCGTCTTGTTCTTTTTCATAATACAAGACTTTGCCTTCCTAACCGTTCTTCTTGTCTCTTTATTTTACCTGACAGAATATGAAACAAAAACCTCGCAATGCAAAAACAGGTTACGCTCTGCAGACAGAGCGACTTTTGTATACAGGAAAAGATGGAATGCGAAGTTTTAAAATTCCTTTAAAAAATGAAAATAAGGAGGTTTTTAATTCTTTTGTTAATAAAGTAAAAAGTGATTACATTGCACAGGTTGGTAATGTAAATCTTTCTGACTGGTATCAGAACCAAAATGATGAAGTATATTCACTAGCTGATTTTTGGTTGGATAGTTTGCGTGCAGGAGTTATTTTTTCAAAAAAATCTGAAGAGATCAAAATCTTGATTACTAAAATTAATAACACAGGAACAAAATTTGATAAATTTAAAGCAATTCTTTCTGAGAGTCATTCAGAACTAAATGCATTAGTAGATGTGAATGCATTGTTTTTATACTTGACATCAGGTGGACGACCGGGTGATAAAACAGAAGATCAATTATTTTCTGCAGTCAGAAACACACTGTTTCCGAATTTTAGAAAAGTAGAAAATAGTAGCGTAGATAATTGGACTAAAAAGTTTTATAAAGCGATAAGTCTGGTAGATAGAAAGCAACTGGCTATAGATTTAGTAGGTTTTGATATTTCATCAGATGTTCAGTATGACCACACGTTTTTTATTCATCCCAAAATTAGTTTTTCTGAGGTTTTTTCACCAAAAGAATTAATTGCTAAATATGTTGATTTTTTGATAAATAATAAAGATCTTTATAACGGAGGATCTATTGAAAATAATTTAAAAATGATATTGGGTTTTGATAATAATCATGGAGCTTTTTCAAAATATTTTAATACATCATTAAAAATGTTTAGAGAAAATCCTGATGATATAATTAAACAAATCATAAATGTTTCTGATTATTGGAATAAAAACCAAGAAGAATTAAAGTTGCGAGTTAGTTTTTTATCGGAAAAAGCAAAAAAAATTAAACTAACTCAATTAGGTTTACCTCACGAATATATTTCAAGTTTTGGTGGAAAGTTTGAATCTTGGGTTTCAAATTATTTACGACAAGAAAAAGAAATCAAAGATCAGCTTTTCGGCTTTTCCAGTGTTGATAAGCGAGGAAATGTTTCAGATAAATTCACAGAAGGTGATTTGCAGGTTCTAGAAAAAATAAAGATAGATTTAATAATTTCTGATCAGGTAAAAGATTTAGTGGATCAATGTATTGAAGTTATTAATTCATTACGCAACGGAATAAGTGATAATCAACTCACGCTTTATCGACAATTGATTGGAGAATTACGAACACTATTAAATGTTGAGTATCAAGAAAAATATCCAGAATTAATTGGAAAAACAGAAAAAGAAATTAAGGAAGACGAAAAAACGAAACGAGCTTATAGAAAATATGCTCAAATTTATAAAGATATTAAACTAGTTCCAAATTTCCTTGGTGATACAAAACGAAAAACGTATTCTAAATTTATTCGATCAGCAGATATTTTGCATGAAGGCATTACTTTTATTCAATCAATAGATCGACAATTACCTCATGAAATTTCACATCGCTTCAAAGATAGTCAGGAATTAATCGAGTTCACTGAAAAGATCTTTCAAACATTACTTTCTAAATATTACACTGCAAATAATTCTAGAATACAGCATATTATTCTTGGTATTATTCAAGAACGTTCGGTTATATCATTAGTAAAAAAAGAAAAGGGAACTGAAAAACAAATAACTGATAATACTTTTTCACTAAATAAACTTTTTATTAAACAAAAGGGTGAATTTATTAACTCTTATTATTATACTTTTTTTACTCATAAAAAAGCTCGAGATCAAAGAAAGATAAAAATTAAACTTGATTTTACCGAGAACAACGTACTAATGATTTTAAATAGTCTTATTAAAAAGCTATCTTTAAAATGGAATGAAATCATTTCAAATAATAATTTTGGAGAAATTATTGACGCTATTGAAATTGAAAAAATTCGGTTAGGAATAGTTGTCGCTCTTTATAATGAGTACGGGTTTGGTGTAAATAAAAACCTATTGAGCGTAGATCTTTTTGAGAGCGCTCATGCATTCTTAAATTTGCAAAATAATCCAGCAACATTAAGTGGAAGTGATCTTGGTCGCTTTTTGCAAGCACTTGTTCTCTCGGAAATAAAAGGAGCTGTAAATAAAATGAGTCGTACTGAATATATTGAAAGATATATTGCCCAACCAATGAAATCAGAAGAAAAATTTCCCCTTGCGGTAAATCATGAGGATAAAATTTCTTGGTACATTACTGAGAAGAGTCAATTCGACAAATCAGGAGATTCTGAAGTCGAGGTAAAAATAGGTAAAGATTTTACTGGAAAATCTGACAGTTATAAAAAAACGCGCATCGATAAAAAATACTTATTTAGTCTGATTTCTTCTAAATATCATTTGCAGTTTTTAAATAAAACACTAGGTGGTAATGGTACGTTTTGGTGGAATAAGAAAAAGATTAATTTTAGTCTCAGTTCCTATTCTTTTATCTTTGAACAAAAGGTCTATTTAAAATGGGATTTGAAGAATAAAAAATTAGAAATTGAAAAAAGTAATCAATCTGAAGATAAAAATTTATTCGTTTCGATACCTTTCAATATTTCACCGGCTAGTCAATCATCGATAGGGCTAGAAAAGAGAAATAGATATATGGGAATCGATGTGGGAGAATATGGACTCGCATATACTATTATCGAAACTGATTTGAAAAACATAAAAATTAATAAAATTTGGAAGCAAGGATTTATTTACGAACCACTTACTCATAAGGTGCGTGAATATGTAACTACGATCAAAGACAATCAAGTAAAAGGGACTTTTGGAATGCCTGATACCAAACTTGCTAGACTGCGTGAAAATGCAATTACAGGATTACGAAATCAGGTTCATGATATTGCGATGCGGTACAATGCAAAGCCAGTATATGAATTTGAAATCTCTAACTTTGAAACGGGATCTAACAAGGTGAAGGTTATTTACGATTCTGTAAAACGAGCAGATGTCGGTCGTGGGGGAATCGACGCAGAAAAAGCAGAAGCTGATTTAGTTTGGGGTAAAAACGGAAAAAACTTTGGTTCACAAATTGGTGCTTATGCAACAAGTTATATTTGTACAGATTGTTGTTATTCTCCTTATTTAGATTTTGAACAAGGAAATATTGACCGAGATAGGTTAAGTGAAATTAAAAAATTAACAAGACCATCCCTTGAAGATTTTCTTATAAAATATCCTAAATATAAAAACAATTCAGAATTATTAAAAAAGGGAGAAAAAGATGGAAATTGGAAAACTCGACGAGGAAATAGTGCTATTTATATATGTCAGAATTGCAATCATATCTCTGATGCAGATATTCAAGCATCATACTGGATTGCGGTTAAGCGATTCATAAAAGATATTTCTGATAAAGATGATAAAAAGGGTAAACAGGTTGAAATCCAAGAGATGATTAAATTTCACAAAGATAGTAATTTTGAAACACTTCTTAATTTAGATTTACTCTAAATATACAATAAAACCGCATTACGCGGTTTTATTGTTCGTACAAATTTTTCAAGTATTCATATAAGGTGAGCCCACTATCACGAACGGCTACTGCATGATCTACGCCAACATATCGCCAGTGCCATGATTCTCCGGCGTATCCAGTAATAGATTCTTTACCTTCTGGATAACTTTGAACAAATCCATATTGATGAGCATGTTCTTTCATCCATGCGTATTCAGGTGAATAAGTGAATCCTTGTAAAGTAAATTCAACCCCGCTCCCTGACCGAAAATCAACAGCAGTACCTAATTGGTGTTCTGAATGTTCTGGTTTTGCAACGGTAGGAAATATTTGATGAGGGTTATTTATTTGATTGTTATCAAATAGTGTTTGTTGAATTGAGGGAGAACGATATGCAGAAGAAACAATGAGTGATAACTGGAGCGCTTTTGCGTCAGTGATCATTTTTTCTAACGCAGTTATCGTTTCTTGGGTCAAGCAATGAAATGATGCGCCTCGGACAGGGATGGTTTCAGGGATAAGGGTGAGATCTTTTGGAATGTATCGTCCAAGTCCGAATTCTTTTGAAACAGGGTAGAGCTTTCGATCAATCCAAGTGACATCTTTGGGTGGTTGTGGACATGTTGGTTTTTGTGTTGTGGTTTCTTTTTTAAGCACCGCATCATTTTCTCGTTCAAATGGTCGTGTTTCGACAATACGATACGTTTTATCTTGTTGGCTAGTAATGAGTTCAATATTACTTAAGCTTTTTGTTTCTGGATCAAGAGTTGCAGAAACAATAAGTCCACGGAGGGTCTCCTCTGAAAAATATTGATCAAAAATAAAGTTACCGAGACTATAAAAAACAAGCTTGTCTTTGTAAGTAGTATAATCCTGAATAACATGTGGGTGGTGTCCAATAATCATATCTGCACCAGCATCAATAGAACTTTCCGCGAGTGTTTTTTGTCGGTTATTAAAAGGTACATATTCATCTCCCCAATGGTAGCTCACAATCAAAAAATCTACTTGTGATTTTGCGTTGGTAATAATTTCAGTTCTTCGTGGATTAGATGCAATAAGGATTCCAGGAGCAGTTTCTTTTGCTTCCATCCAATTTGGTCCAACATCAGAAAATCCAAGAAAACCAATTTTGATACCACTTTTTTCAATAATTACTGGTTGCTCTGCTTGAGATTGTGTATTTCCAGCACCAACAATGCCAATATCTGCAGATCGTAACCGTGTTAGCGTATCAATAAATGCAGCAGTATTCCAATCACCGACATGGTTATTTGCAAATGACACAATGGTGAATCCGGCATTTTTGAGCACAGGAATAATTAGAGGGTTCATTCGAAAGGAATACTTACTCCCAACATTATTACCAACATCAGAAACGGGTCCTTCCAAATTTCCAAACACAATATCAGCATCACGAAACCATACAACTTGTTCAAAGAGTCGTGAAAAATCACCATTGTAATTTTTTTGCACTGAGGTTTCTACTCCTCGATTCATCATAATATCTCCAGTAAAAACCATCTGTACTGGTTTTGGCACTATTTGGTTGTGAGTATTTGAAATAGTTGATATGAGTGATGATCCTTCGGTAGTAAAGATATTTTTCACTAAAGGGATTTGTAGGAGTCCAATAACGAGGATTCCTAAAAAAATTCCACTACCAATCATTTTTACCATAGTCTGATTCATATAGTATGAGTGTACTCTATTTGAGAAAAATAAAAAACTTCCCAGAGGAAGTCTTTTATGGTACCAAAATATAATCAATAATACGTCGTTCAAGATTTGTATCTTTTACTTTAATTTTAATCATTTGCCCCATTCTGAATTCAGTATTTGAATTTTTTCCACGAATCATCTGTTCTTTTTCTTTATATTCAAAAAAGTCATTTCCCAAATCCCCAAGCCGAATCATTCCTTCTGATTTTGATTCTTCTTCGGCAACATATACACCGTTTTTACTAATACCGGTAATGATTCCGACAAATTCTTTTCCGATTCGTTCTGACATATATTCAACCTGTTTGTATTTAATTGATTCCCATTCTGCTACTTGCGCATCACGCTCTCGATCCGATGAATATTGACACATCCGTTCAAATTCTTGATATTCTTCGGGTGAAAGTTTTTCTCCGTCAATCACCATCTGGAGCAATCGATGCACCATAACATCCGGATATCGACGAATAGGTGAGGTAAAGTGTGTGTAATAGTCAAAAGCAAGTCCATAATGACCAATGTTAGTGGTTGAGTAAATTGCTTTTGCCATACTACGCACAATTGATGATTGGATCGTATCTCGCGCGGTATCATTATCTGCTTCATCGAGAATTTTTTGTAATTCTTTTGGGGGAATGATGCCATTTTTTACAGAAACTTCATATCCTAATGAATGTAAAAAGTTTTTTAAATCTTCTACCCGATCTGGTGCTGGTTTATCATGGATTCGATATACTGCAACTCCAGCTGATTCTTTTCCTGAAAGTTTTAATGCTACGGCTCGGTTTGCGAGGAGCATCCATTCTTCGATCATACGCATAGTATCAATGCGTTTTTTTACCATTACTTTGATTGGTTTTCCTGATTCATCTAAAATAAATCGCACTTCATCAGCGTCCATGGATAATGCGCCTTTTTTGAATCGTTCCTCGGTAAATATTTTTGAAATACGCATGAGTGATGCGAGTTCGTTATAAAATAATCCTGAACCACTATCAATAATTTCCTGCGCTTCTTCATAGGTAAAGCGTTTATCAGATTTAATAATAGTACGTCCGAACCATTCTGTGAGCACTTTCCCCGTAGATTCTTGAATAGTAAATAGTGCAGAAAACGCAAATTTTTCTTCATCTTGGCGGATAGAGCAGAGTTCATTTGAGAGTGCTTCTGGGAGCATTGGAATTACTCGGTCTACTAAATACACCGAAGTTGTCCGTGCTTTTGCTTCATGATCAAGATTGCTCCCTGGAGTCACATAATATGATACATCGGCGATATGTACGCCAATTTCGAGCGTGTCATCATCAATTCGTTTCCATGAAAGTGCGTCATCAAAATCTTTCGCATCAATTGGATCAATTGTGAATGTTGTAGTACCACGCATATCTTTTCGTTGTTCGATTTCTTGTGCAGGGAGCCCTCTGGTTCGTAATGCTTCAGCTTCCGCTTCAACCACAGCAGGGAATACGCGGTCAAAACCTTTTTCCATTACAATTGATTGAATTTCAGTATCATTTTTTCCTGGTTCACCAATAACATCTTTAATAGAACAGGTCGGCACATCTTCGATCCATGTTCCCAGAGTTACCAGTACTTTTTTATGGATAATATCGGTAATATAATCGGGTACAGGAAGAATTCGCATTTCTGGTTCTTTTTTGTCTGTAGGAATGAAATAATAAAAACCCGCTTTTTGTTCAATAGTTCCAGCATATGCAGTTTTCCCACGACGAATCACATTTACTACGGTTCCGGTATTTTCTTTTTTTGATATATTAGAAACCATTACTAAATCACCGTGGATAGCATGAGCAGTATTATGATGTGGTTCAATCATTACTACAAAACCAGAATCTTTATGAGTGACGAATCCAATATTGTTTTTTCCTAATTTAAAAATACCTTCAAATGTTTCAGGTATGAGACCAGTGATGCCTGTATTATCAACAACTGGTTTTGTATAGTCACGGCGTCGTGATTGGAAAATAATTTGTTTTTTAGATTGAGGTTTATCAGATGATTCGTCTGATTTTTTACGATAGTTTGGTTTGTTCATAAGGTGACTATACCATAAACTGATTTATTTGACGATTATTTGACTATTCTCGTTATCTATGTAGTATTGAGATTCGTACCTTATAAAACGAAATATGTATGGGATTAATGATTATCACTTTTAAGATTGGCGGAACAATTTTTTGGATTTTAACCTCTATTTCAGAGAGGTTCAAGAAAATCCGAAAATTTCTATTTTGATAAGATAAGTCAAAACCACCAAAAGGCCTCCCTACGAGGCTTTTTCTTGACTTTTTTTCAGATTTTGCTACTATAGTTCCTATATGTTAACAATGAGACTCCAAAGAACAGGACGACGAAACGAACCACATTTCCGTGTGGTGGTTACTGACAAACGAAATGCTCCAAAATCTGGAGGGTTCGTTGAAGTAATTGGTTCATACAATCCAAAATTGGGAACAGTTGCATTTGATGCAGATAAAACAAAAAACTGGCTCGCACAAGGAGTTCAGCCATCTGATACTGTTTACAATTTTTTAATTGCTGAAAAAATCATCGAAGGAACCAAGAAAAACGTTCTCCCTAAAAAATCTGCTACTCCAAAGCGAAAAGATGCAAAAAAATAAAAACCATGAAAGTGGTTTTTATTTTTTATTAGAATCCTAATTTTTACTATGAATAACAAAACTCTTTAAGGAGTTAAATTTGTAATACATACTGTGGGAATAGATGGACTCGAACCATCGACCGCAGAGGTATAAGCTCTGTGCTCTAACCAACTGAGCTATATTCCCAGGTAGTTTGATACTACCGTAATTAATACTTAAAATCAAATAAGCCTCATTATTTCAACACAAAATTTATTTTTACTCAAAATGCATTTCATATTGACTACTCTCCACAATCTTTTTTAATTGAGCGTAATTGGTAAGCGCTTTATCTATCTGAATAATCGCTCGTGCTTCATTTCTTGCAAATTCTACCATTTTAATATTTTTAATAGCTTCCATTCCTAAATCTGAAATACCCCATTGTTTCATGCCAACCAGGTCTCCTGTTCCACGCTGTACGAGATCAAGTTCTGCTAGTTCAAATCCGTTTTTCGCCTGAACAAATGCTTCAAGTCGGTCAATACTTTTTTGACTTTTCACATCAGCAAATAGATAACAGTATGCTTGATGGTTTCCGCGGATAACCCGACCGCGTAACTGGTGTAATTGTGCCAATCCGAATCGTTCCGATCCTTCAATAATAATATTGGTCGCATTTGGGACGTTTACTCCTACTTCGACAACTGACGTGGAAACTAAAATATCAATCTCATGATGAGAAAATGCTTGCATAATTTCTTCCTTTTTCTTGGGTGTCATTTTACTATGCATGATACCGATTTCAAATTCTGGAAATACTGATTCTTTTAATCGTTTGGCTTCACTAGTTACACTTTTAAGGTTTAATTTTTGCTCAGTTTCTTCGTCTGGATCATCAATACGAGGACAGATCACATATGCTTGCCTCCCTGATTGTAATTCTGTTTTGATTGATGCATATGCGTCGTCACGTTTATCGGGTTGTACGATGGTAGTAATAACTGGTTTTCGTCCTGATGGCATTTGATCAATTACGGTTAGGTCGAGGTCTCCGTAAATGGTGAGCGCAAGTGTTCGTGGAATTGGTGTTGCGGTCATTGATAAATAGTGCGGTGCATGACCTTCTTTTTTTGCGAGCTTCATGCGTTGTTTGGTTCCGAACCGGTGTTGTTCATCAATAATTACGGTTCCCAAGTCTTGGAATTCTACCGATTTTGAAATCAGTGCATGAGTTCCAATCGTGATTGCGATTTCTCCGTTTTTAACCCATTTTAATAATTGTGCTCTCGAAATGTCTGTCCAAGGTTTTTGGCTCGATGCAACTTTGGTAGGGAATTTTCTACATCCACTCCCGGTGATAAGTCCAATAGAAATTCCGGTGTGTTTGAAATATTCAATAAAGTTTTCGAATAGTTGTGTTGCGAGCACTTCGGTTGGTGCCATATAGGCAACTTGTAAATTTCCGAAGTCCTGTCCCATGGGTCGATTTATGATGGTTGCATAACTTGCAACTGCGGCGACGAATGTTTTCCCAGATCCCACATCTCCCTCGATTAACCGCGACATTGGTTTATCGGTTTGAAAATCAGCTAAAATACTCGCGATCGCATTGGATTGCGATTCTGTTGGAGGAAAAGGGAATTGATCTATGAATTCTGATATTTTTTCTTGATCAACCTTTAATTGATAAGAAAATAATTCTTCGTACTGAGCTCGTTCATAATGACGCTTTAGTTGTATAAGAAATATTTCTTGAAATGCAAATCGTTTACGAGCTGCTTCGGCATGTTCTTTTTTTTCTGGCATATGGAGCCATACTATTGCGGTGTGGATGTTTGGGAGGTTATATTTTTTCAATATAGGTTCCGGAATTGGGTCGATGATTTGGGTGTGAATTTTTTCTTGAATAATTTTTCGTATCGTGTAATAGATCCATTTACTGGTAAGATTGCGTGTTTCTGCATATACTGGAAATCCGATATTTTTTTCGGCATCGGTTCCTTGAAATAATGAATCAGACATGTCAATAGGCAAAAATCCTGTTTTTTCAATTTCAGGATTCATAAATGTTTTTACTCCAGATTTATTGACTGTAATTTTTCCAGTTAGTTTTACCTGATCACCATCAATAAACATTTTTGCCATATAGGGTTGATTCATCCAGGTGATACCGATAGTAGAATTTTCTATGTCAGTAAAAGTTGCTTTTGCCATTGGGATTTTGGAATGAAATCCTTTTGCGGTAGTTGGTTTTTTTATTATTCCATATACCGTTATTTCTGTATTTGGTTCAGCGTTATCTAATGTGGTAATCGTGCTGACATTACTATATCGTACTGGCGGATAGAGGAGGATATCGTAAATAGTTTTAATGCGTAATCGTTCCAATGCTTTTTTTTGATCAGGAGTTATTCGTACAAATGTCGTAATTAAACTTTCCGGTGTTTTCATATAGAGCAGTATATCATAAAATAAAAAGCCCTTAATCGAGGCTTTTATGATGCTAAAATCATACGAATTTTTTCCGCTAATTCATCTAATGTAAAGTTTGCTTTTACTAAATATTCACTCACTCCGAGATCCATACATCGTTTAATGTCTGCTTCTTCGCCAAGATTTGAAAATACAACAACTTTTACATCTTTTGTCGGTTCATGAGAGCGAATCTTTTCCAATACTTCAAACCCTGACATATTAGGGAGCATAAGGTCTAGGATAACTAGATCAGGGGGAAGTTTCATTATATGTGCAAGCCCTGTGTCTCCAGTCGTTGCAGTTTCCATTACATAACCTTCTTTTTCTAATTTGGTAACTGCGAGTGATCGCAAAAAATCATCGTCTTCAATAATTAATAGTCGGTATGCCATATGTTTTTAGTATACCGCATATCGCAATATGTGCAAATAATGTACCTATTGATCACTTGTTGATTATATGGTAGTTTATTGAAAACTATTTTCCTATGAAAACACTACTTTATAAAATTACACATAACAAAGAATATCTCAAGATAGGAGCATTATTGGTACTTTCTTCGTTATTAGTGTTCGTGCAGAGTTTTGGTTTTATTCATTCGCATGCACACACGTTACTGGTCGGGATTGGACATATGCTTTTTCATACAGGGTATTTCTTGTCTTTTTTGATAATAACCTTAATCAAAAGAGGTGATATTAAAATACAGACAAAAAACATTGATAAAAAATTTACTGGACTTCTTTGATTCTTGTCGTATTTTTTATCGGCTGGAGGATCTATGAATTTCTTCATAACCCACTTGCAGATATTGAACATGTGAATATTGGTATTCTCAGAATTGTGGTTAGTATTTCACTAGTATTAATTTGGATACAAACCTATATACTCCATGAGAGTAAGGATTTTACTTGTTCTATTATGTGCCACGGAGCGAAGGGGCATTTATTCATTGATGTCGTTGCATTAATGACATTATTTATCTTTTCCTTTTTTGGAGGAGTCGGATTGCGTTTCTTTGACTTATTTTTATTTCCACTAATCGGTATTTCAATTATTATTTTGATTCTTGCAAAACCGATAGTTGATTTTTTTAAAAAGAGGTTTGAAAAAAAAGAAAACGAAGAATAAAAGGGGGTTTACCCCTTTTTTTATTTGTCTTTTTATGATATGGTAACGACACAGTTGGAGCCGTGTCAGAGTGGTCGAATGTGCCTCTTTGCTAAAGAGGTGGGGTGTTAAAGCCCTCGTAGGTTCGAATCCTATCGGCTCCGCATTAGGGAGGATTGGATGAGTGGTTTAAATCAACAGTTTACTAAACTGTCGAGCCTTAATCGGCTCCGTGGGTTCGAATCCCACATCCTCCGCAAAGAAAATAATATGAAACAAAAGTATATTTAAGGTATAATAAAAGTATGGAAAGTTTACATATAAAAAATAGTAATCTAAAAACTGAATCAGCACAACATCATGAACAAACAAAATATCCGCCAATAAATTATATTGATATAAGTATCGATGATGATTATATAGAAAAAAATTTATTACCAAATGGGGGATTGCAAATGAAAGGGGGTCATGCAAATTGGAATAATCAAGTAGACATAATGCGTTATTCTATTTCATCAAACCTATCTCCAAAATATCATGCGTTTGTACAAGATAAAATTGAAAAAATGCGTAGTAATCAAGAAAAAACATATCAACATGAATCCCATCATATTCGAAATCGAGAAAATAACTTAACTCCTCATAAGGTTGCGGAAAATTTGAGAGAATTTTTAACTTTTCGAGTACTCGACGAATTATCTGCTTTTATGGTAGGAGAACTATATAATAAGGAATTAACTATAGAAAATATTTTGGAATCACTACAAATTGCTCGACAAAAAATTATTGATTCTTACTACAATCAACCTTTTATTAGTGAAGCACATTGGTATGTGTCTCAACATGCAGGAAATCAAAACCTTTATTCACGAACTATTGGAATAGAAAAATATCATATGGTTATTAAACAATATTTTAATATCCCTCAAGGAGACATAATTGCAATTATTCAGAATAATAATAAAATCAATGAATTTACACAGATTATTAATGATTTAATACAAAGAATTGATTTTTTGTTGGAGGTAAAAAAATAATTGCATAAAAAAGTTTTTTCGCTACACTATACAACGCCATGAAAACAATTATTACTAAAAAATTCAATTTTGAATCAGCACATATGTTGCCGAACCATGATGGGAAATGTAAAAACCTCCACGGACATTCCTATGTGTTAGAGGTTTCTGTTACGGGCGACATTCAAACCAGTGGTCCAAAAGAGGGGATGATTATGGACTTTAAAGATTTATCAGAAATTGTAGATCGTGAAATTATCAGTCAATGGGACCATCAATATTTGAATGATATTGTTCCATTTGTTCCGACTGCAGAACTACTTGCACAGGAATGTTTCAGACGAATCAGTAATGCAGGGATTCGGGTATGTCGTGTACGATTGTGGGAAACAGCAAAAAGTTTTGTTGAGGTAGGAGAATAATACTTGAGGAAAAAGATTAAGGTGATATAATAGAATCTGTATGAAAAAAATAATTTTTGGAATCGTTGGTATTGTTATCATTGCTGTTATTTTCTTGATAAGTAATAAAAAAGAAAATACAGAATCAGTATCAGTAGATACTGCAGGGTTTAGTACGATTAATGATGGAACATATGCAGTAGCTGGAACGCCAATTATGTGGCAAGGAAAACGCCCATTAGTTCAAGGGTATTTAGATTCTGGATCGCTATTGATCACCTCAGGAACATTTTCTATTGATTCTGGAAGTATTTCAGAAGGAGAATTTACTTTTGATATGAGCTCTATTCAAGCAGTGCAAACAGGATCAGGTGGTGGCACTGACAGTTTAACACGTCATTTGCAATCGTCAGATTTTTTTGATGTAGAAAATTTTCCAACCGCACGATTAATGATTACAGGATCAGTTGCAACGAGTCAATTTACTCATCAGGTTTCAGGTCTTTTGACCATAAAAGAGGAAACACATCCTATTGAATTTAATGCTCAATTATTAAGCAAAGATTCCAGTGCTCGTATTATTGCAACTATTCCGGTTGATCGAACATTGTGGGGGATTCAGTATGGATCAGGAAAATTTTTCAGTGAAATAGGAGAAAAGATGATTGATGATATATTTACCGTTTCGTTTGATATAAATGCAGAGAAAATTAATGAATCAGCCAACCAGGAAGTAGTTACTCCAACTGACATCTAATGAGTCACTAAAAAATCACCTATAAGGTGATTTTTTAGTGACTCAAGGTGAATGCATAAACATGGGGAGTCAGGGTAATGAGATGGTTACGCATTGCATCAAGCGTGGCTCCGGTAGTAGTAACATCATCAATAATTACAATCACTCCATCGGTTGGGATAGTTGTATGAGTCAATCTAAATGACGATTCGAGCTCATTTTCCAATCGAGATTTTTTATGAATAAATAATGCTTGTTTTTCAGTCGCGTGTTGTTTCTGTATTAACGAATCTATTATTGTTATTGTGCCATATTTTAAGGTAATTACTTTTTGAATACTTTCTGCAATGAGTAATGTTTGATTGAATCCTCGATCAATAAATCTACTGTAATGAATAGGTACAGGAACAAGAATAATTTCTTTCACATGATGATATTGAGCTAATCCAGTTAGCCATCCGGTAATCATAGATTGTTTATCTTGAATGAGGGCTTCCATGAGTAGGTGGTCAGGGTATTGTTTAATGTGTTTAATGCACTGATTTACATAGTCATGTTTATATTGATACAAAGAAAAAATCCATGGACGAGGAAATTCTCTGGTAAGTGGAAGTTGTCCACGGCAATAATCGCAGAGATTCAGATTATTTGTTTTTTCTGAACAGATTATGCAACTCGGTGGAAAAAAGAATGAAAAAATACGTTTTAAAAAAATGAACATATATACTTGTTTATAAAAAATATGATATACTGTTTTTATGTTTGAAGCAATTAAAAAATTATTTTCAAGTACTCGACAAGAAATTGTTCATGCGCATAAGCGAGGAGAAAGTGTATGTGGTATTGATATTGGAAGTGGGTCAATCAAGGTAGTTCAGGTAAAAGAAGAGCATGGGAAAATCATTTTGGAAACATACGGCGCATTACCGTTAGGTCCGTTAGGTGGAGAGCCAATCGGCAAGCCTGTTCGCGTCGATGAAATGACACTTGCAAAAGCTATTAATCAGGCAATGACCGAATCAAGAATTACTGCAAAAAATTTTGTAGTTTCTTTTCAATCACAATCAATTTTGGTTTTTACTGTGACTCTACCAAAAGTAACTGCTGATAAGTTAGATGCAATTATTCCAACAGAGGCACGAAAATATATTCCAATTCCTATTAGTGAAGTTTCTTTAGATTGGTTTATTATTCCTGAAAAACAAATAGGTCAAGAAGCAGGTCAATCAAAAGAAACTATTGATGTGTTGGTGGTAGCAATTAGAAACGAAACATTAGATACGTATAATAAAATTGTAAAACAAGCACAGCTCCCACAACAATCGTTTGAAATTGAAGTGTTTGCAATTATGCGTTCAGTACTACGGAGAGAAGTTGCCCCAGTAATGATTGTTGATGTTGGTACGAGTTCAAGTAGTGTGTTTGTTGCAGAATATGGTGTTATGAGAATGTTTCATGTAATTAATCGAGGATCAGCATTTGTTACAGAAACAATTATGCGTGGAATGAATGTATCTTTTGAAAAAGCAGAAGAATTAAAATTTAACGCAGTACGTACTCCAGAAGTACAGTCATTTATTGCAACCGGTAATCAATATTTAGTTTCTGAAATTAAACGAGGACTCCTCGAATATGAACGAGAAAATGGGAGAACGGTTTCCAAAATTATTCTCGCAGGAGGCGGATCAACAGCTTTTCAATTTCGAGATACCGTCGCAAACGAAACAGGAATTGAAACATTATTAGCTGATCCATTTTCAAAAGTAGAAGCTCCCGAGTTTCTGCGACCATTATTAACTGAATCAGGACCCCAATTTGCTGTAGCAACTGGACTTGCATTAAAACATTTGTTGCCTTTTTAAAAGTATAGCGATATACTATCTATAAATAATTATGGAACAAGAATTTCGAACAACCTTTATTCCCAAAAAACCAGTTACCGAAGCTCCGGTGACTTCTTCTGTGCGAGTTCCTGTTGGAAAACCAGCAGGGATATTATTTACATTAAGTGTATTAATTTTAATTATTTCAGGAATACTTGGAGGAGGTGTCTATGTTTACCATAAAACAGCTACTGATAAAACAAAAAATCTTCTCGCGCAAATTCAAATCATTGAACAACGATTAGAATCAGAATCTATTCAAACATTTGCACTTTTAGATAAGCGCATTAAAAACGCAGAAACATTACTACGTCAGCATGCAGTAATGTACCCGATATATCGTTCAATTGAAAAAACTGCATTACCACAGGTGCGTTATACAAAAATGGATACTAGTCTTAATTCGGAATCAGGAATGATTATAGTAAATCTTTCTGGTGAAGCTGATAGTTATCGATCCATTGCATTACAATCACAATCATTGGGTAGTGATCAAAAATTTAAAAATATTCTTTTTTCAAATTTTGTAGTTACTCCATTAGGTCAAGTTACTTTTGATGTTTCGCTATCAATAAATAAATCTGATTTACTCTATCCAATATATGCACGGCAAATAAATTCACTAATGCCGACTCAAAATATACAAGAAATGAATGTGTCAGAAGTAATTAATCAGAATGTAATGACAACATCAGGTTCAGCGGTCGATTCAGAATTAATGGACGGTTTATCGTTTTAAAATTATATGAGAACAATACTTGCTTTTATTATGCTATTAGCATCAGTTGGATTATTTATTATTTACATAGTTCCTACATTTAATGATACAAAACAAATTCAGGAGAAAAATGAAGGATATGAAAAAATAGTAGAAAATGCAAAAATTTTAGAACAAAAAAGAGATCAACTTATTTTGAAACAAGAATCATTTACTCCAGATCAATTAAACCGATTAGAACGCTTGCTCCCATCACATCCTGATACGGTAAAATTAATTTTAGAACTTGATCAATTAGCAAAAAATCAAAACGTATTATTACAAAATGTCCGTATTGAACAAGTCGAAGAAACCAATAACAGAAATAACCGAAATGCAACCGTAAATACGGAAATTGGTAAATTTATACTTAATTTTACGGTAAGTGGAACCTATCCAGGATACATACAATTTCTAGAATCGGTTGAAAAAAATCTACGTATTATGAATGTGCAAAAAACTTCATTTGTTGCACCAAATGATCGAACTAATTATCAATTCCAAACCTCTGTCGAAACGTATTGGATTAAATAAATGATTACTTTATGAATGGACAAAAAATATTTTTCATAGCACTTGCTATTGTTATCATTGGTATTGGTGGTTATTTATTTGCAACAGGGGAAATAGGGGGACGGGATACTTCTACTGGAATTTCTGCACTTACATCTAGTACAACAGGAATTAATCCTGCAAATAGTTCTCCTATCGATGAACAGTCTGGTGCGGAAATTGCAAATCTATTGAGCAGTGTTTCTCGAATTGATTTAAATGGGTCAATTTTTAGCGATCCAGTGTTTCTTTCATTGATTGACAGTTCGGTTATACTGCCTCCAGTCGTAACGGATGGTCGGATAAATCCTTTTGTGCGATAAATTTTTTATTATCGATCAAAGTTATACACAAAAAAGAATACTTTTTAAGTATTCTTTTTTGTTTTGTTGTAGTATACTATTTTTATATGGGGTTTCTCGAAAAATTAGTTGAGAAAAAATTAATTAATCGTTATCAAGTAAACGAAATTATTGAGAAAGCAAAAGAAATGGATATTGATCGTGTTCTCGAACTTTTCAATATACCATCTCATGAAGTGCGTGCTGCAAAAAGTGCGTTCTTTCGTGTTCCTGAAATCACTCTTCCTGAAGTATTGCAACCAGAATTATTACAAATTATTCCCTTGGATGCTGCTCGTAATTACAAAGTAATTCCTATTCAAGAAGTAGATGGGGTATTGAAAATTGGAATGCTCGATCCTGATAATTTGGAAGCAAAAAACGCACTCCAATTTATTGCTGCGCGAACAAACACTCCTTTTGAAGCATATGTTATTTCTTATGAAGATTTTAATCGCGCAATTGGTTTATATAGCGGTACTGATTCTATTGAACTTGATGATCAAAAAAATAGTTCTTTCGTGGTCACTGATCAAGTTTCAGATCTCGAAGCAGATGCTGGAGAAAAAGAGATAGAAAATGAAGAGGGGATTTCTTTCCATCAATCATTTGATACAGAAGTTTCCAAAACTGATAAAACAAAAATTGTCGAAGATGCTCCTGCAACAAAAATGATTGCTGTGGTTCTCAAAAATGCTGTTGAAGGCGGGGCGTCAGATGTACATATTGAACCTACTGGGTCTGATGTTCGAATTCGATACCGTGTTGATGGAATTTTACATGTGAGTTTACGTGCCAATAAAAAAATGCTCGATTCATTGATTGCGCGATTAAAAACACTAACGAATACAATGAAACTCGACGAAAAACGAAAACCACAAGATGGTCGTTTTATGGCAATGATGGGTGGGCGAAAAATCGATTTTCGTTTATCAATATTACCTACTTTTTTTGGTGAAAAGGCGGTAATTCGTATTTTAGATTCTGCGCGAGGAGTAAAAAAATTAGATGAAATTGGAATGTCAGAAAAACAATTACAAATGGTTCGTCGAGCGCTTGGTCTCCCGTACGGATTAATATTAATTACTGGTCCAACAGGTTCAGGAAAAACAACAACACTTTATTCAATGTTGAACGAAGTTGACCGAGAACGATTAAATGTGATTTCGCTCGAAGATCCAGTGGAATATAATATTCCTGGCATGAATCAATCACAAGTTCGACCAGAAATTGGTTACACATTTGCAAATGGGTTACGCAGTATTTTGCGTCAGGATCCTGATGTAATCATGGTAGGGGAAATTCGTGATAAAGAAACTGCAGAACTTGCAATTAATGCAGCACTCACAGGGCATTTAGTGCTTGCAACGCTCCACACCAATAATTCTATTGGAGTTATTCCTCGATTGGTAGATATGGGAGTTGATCCGTATTTAATTGCGCCGACATTAGTATTATCAATTGCACAGCGATTATCACAAACTTTTATTCCTGGCAAAGGGGTACCATCCCCAATTAATGGATCTATCGCAACCATGATTCAAAAACAATTTGAAGATCTTCCAAATCAGTTTAAGCCTAAAATTACAGTTCAGGATAAAATATACGAAATTCCACAAACAGAAGGTGATGTAGTATTACGAGGGCGAATGCCAGTTTTTGAAATGTTTGCAGTAGATAAGCAGCTTCAAGAAATTATCCTTCATAATCCAACCGAAAATGCAGTATATGAATATGTGCGTAATCAGGGAATGTTAACTATGCGGGAAGACGCTATTGTGAAATGTCTCAAAGGAATTATTCCATGGAGCGAAGTAAATATGTTGTAAAAAATACAGGAAAACTGTATTTTTTTGTTTGCCTTTTATTATTAAAATTTGGTATACTATCCACATGGAACAAATTAATCAACAAAAATTAGAATCACTTCTTGAAATAGTAATTCAAAATGGAGCTTCAGATTTACATTTACGAGAAGGTCGTCATCCATTTATTCGTGTTAATGGCGACCTCATCCCAATAACTCAAATGGTACCGTTTAAAAAAGAAGATATCATTGGTGTTTTAACTGCTGTAGCAAGTCCTGAAACATTACGGAAATTAAATAATTTAGAAGAAATTGATTTTGCATATGATTATCAAGGACGCGTGCGATTTCGTGGAAATGCATTTATTGCATCAGGAATTTTATCGTGTGCGCTTCGTGCAGTACAAAAAGTAAAAACATTAGAAGAACTTCGGTTACCAAAATCACTTGAACAATTTACTTTACCAAAACAAGGATTTTTCTTGGTAACAGGTCCAGTAGGTCAAGGAAAGTCAACGACACTTGCTGCAATGATTGATCTCATTAATACGAATCGCAAAGACCATATCGTAACGATTGAACACCCTATTGAATACGTGCATACTGAAAAACAATCTATTATCGATCAACGTGAAGTAGAGCTCGATACAAAAAGTTTTGCAACAGCACTTTCATCAGTATTCCGTCAGGATGTAGATGTGATTTTGATAGGAGAAATGAGAAATCCTGAAACTATGCGCACTGCAGTAACAGCAGCAGAAACAGGACATTTAGTATTTTCTACTGTGCATACAAATTCTGCGGCACAAACTATTGATCGTATTATCGATTCGTTCCCTGGAGATCAGCAAAATCAAATTCGTGCACAACTAGCAGGGAGTTTATTGGGAATATTTTCACAACGATTAATTCCAAGTCAAAAAGGAGGGTTAGTTCCTGCCTATGAATTACTTATCAATACCAAAGCAGTTGCCAATGTAATTCGAGAAAATCGTACTCATGAAATTGATAATATGATTGAAACTGGTACTGAATATGGAATGATTTCACTCAATAGGTCGTTATTGGAATTAGTTCGATCAGGGGATATTACTATGGATGACGCAAGAATGTATTCTTCTAATCCACAGGGACTCCTTATGTAATTTATATGTTATTTAATTATACCGTACTCACTCCGGAAGGTGTGCAAAATAAAGGGCAGATTGATGCGCAAAACAAAGATACTGCTATCAGCTCTCTCCAACGGAGAGGTTTTGTGGTTGTTTCGGTAACTCCAGAAATTCAAAAAAACTTTTTTGAAAAAAATATTTCTTTTTTTGATCGAGTTGCTGCAAAAGATGTTGTGATCATGTCTCGTCAAATTTCTGCGTTATTTGAAGCACAAGTATCGGCAGTAAAGGCGTTTACCCTCCTTTCTGATAATATTAAAAATAAAACACTGAAATTAGGACTCATGGATATTGCTCAGGAAATTCAGGGAGGATCTGCAATTTCTGTTGCAATGAGTCGTCACCCAAATATTTTTAGTCAATTTTATGTCAGTATGATTCGTTCAGGGGAAGAATCAGGAAAGCTCACAGATTCATTTAAGTACCTCGCTGATTATTTGGAACGACAACATGAACTCAGTACTAAAACACGAAATGCATTGATTTACCCAGCTTTCGTAATTGTTACTTTTATTATAGTGATGATTTTAATGCTTACGATGATTATTCCTCGGTTATCAGGAATTTTAATTGAAACTGGTCAAGAATTACCAATTTACACTAAAATAGTAATTGCTATATCTGACTTTTTTGTAAACTACGGGATATTATTATTCTTTATCGTGATAGGGATAGGGCTTTATTTAGCACGATCACAACGAACCAAATCTGGTAAAAAACGAATCGATGGTTGGAAGTTAAGTATTCCTGCAGTAGGTGAATTATATAAAAAATTATACCTTTCGCGTATTGCTGATAATCTCGACACTATGCTTTCATCAGGGATTCCGGTAGTGCGTGCACTTCAGATCACAGGCGATGTAGTGGATAACGAATGGTACAAAGAAATCATGCAACAAGCAGAAACAGATGTAAAAGGTGGAGTTTCGCTTTCATCATCATTTGAAAAACATGAATTAATTCCACCTATTATGGTGCAAATGGTTCGTGTGGGTGAAGAAACAGGTTCACTTGCATCAATTTTACAAACACTGGCACGTTTTTATAAACGTGAAGTAGATGGAGCAGTAGATACGCTGATTGGTCTCATTGAGCCGGTAATGATTGTAGGACTTGCGGTAGGGGTAGGGTTTCTCTTGACATCAATTCTTCTCCCGATTTATAATATTGCTGGGAATCTATAGTTCTTGCAGAAAAAAAATGAATCATGGTATACTGCAGGTGTTATTATTAATAATAATTTTTTATATAACTATTTATGAAATCAATTTTCAATCGATCATCAAGAGGATTTACCTTGATCGAATTACTCGTGGTAATTGCTATCATTGCAATTCTTGCAACAATTATTCTTGCATCACTCGGAACTGCTCGACAACGAGCACGAAACACTCGGGCAACTTCTGAAATGTCTCAAATGCGAGCCCAAGCAGAAATTTATTCTGGGAATTCTCTAGGAAATCCTTCTTATGATGGAGTTTGTGCTGCAGGTAAATCAGAAAATGGTATTGCTGATTTAATTGAAAGTGTTGAAGGTATTCTTGGAAACAATATTACCGTGACTTGTGATGATGATGCTACTTTTTGGGGAGCTCAAGCGCCTATCGGTGAAGAAACTTATTGTGTTGATTCAACAGGGTATGCAGGTCCAGGTGAATTAGAGCAAGGTCAATGCCAAACTAGTTAATATAAAAAACCGCCATGCGGTTTTTTTGTTGTTATTTAGGGATATTTTTTGGTATACTATAGGTATGAAAAAATTACGAACCACTCACGGATTTACCGTTCTTGAATTTCTCATAGTATTGGTAATCATTATTATTCTCATTGCAATCGCATTACCTGCATTAGAACGAGCACGAACACGGTCCTACAATGAAAAATTAACAACGGACTTAAAAATTATTGCGTTAGGATTAGAAGAGTTTAAGCAGGCTTGCGGAGAATACCCTAATGCGATTAGAGTTGATTATAAGTGTGACGATAATGATTCTAACAGTGTTACGCTCCGTCAGTTTATTCCAATAATTAATGATTATAATTTTAATAACTCCGCAACGAATAAGCCAAAAATTATTTATTACCCATTTGGAAATGAACAGTTTTGTTACGGATTTCATATTGGGATTATGTTACGCGATGCTCCCGATGATTTTTACATAGGTGATGCTAATTTTGATTCGAGTTCTACTAATTATTCATCTTGTATCCCTGATACATCAGGAGATGGATTTAATGGTGCGTCAAATAATCTATACGATATTGTAAAACAATAGTAATATGATCTTATTACCTATGATTCCATTTTTATTCGGAATATTCGGACTGATTGTCGGAAGTTTTTTGAATGTGGTTATTTTACGATTTGAAAAACAGTCTATCGGCGGTAGATCAGCATGTTTACATTGCAAAAAAACATTGCACTGGTACGAATTAATTCCTGTGGTGAGCTATTTCATACAAAAAGGAATTTGTAGAAATTGTAATAAATCGATTTCAGTGCAATATCCGATTGTTGAAATTATTACTGGAATATTATTTTATTTTGGATCGGTAGCAATGATGTATGCATGGATGCCAAACGCTATCATAGCAAGTATATTATTAGGATTGTTTTTATTTGCAACGATTTCTTTTATAGTGATGATTGGTGTGTATGATGTATTATATCAACTCATCCCTAATAGATGGTTTTTTGGACTTGTTTTTTCGAGTTTTGGATATTTGATAACTTGGTATATTCAGCAGGGGTATAGTAGTTCGTTGATCATTCCAATGACATTATTTCACGGTGTAGGAATTTTAATTGCAGTACCATTTTTATTACTGTGGTTTGTTTCAAAAGGAAAATGGATGGGGTTTGGTGATATTTTACTCATTGCGTGGATGGGGTTGTTTTTTGGATTTTGGCTTGGGGTTTCGAGTGTCTTTTTAGGTATTTATATTGGTGGACTGTTTGCTATTGGTATGGTTCTTGTAAAACGAATACAAGGGATTTCATATTCGGTATTACGAACGACCAAAATTCCATTCGGTCCATTTTTATTGATTGGTTGGATACTCACTGAATTATTTTTTGTGGATATTTTTTCTTGGTTTATTTTTTAATCACATGATATACTAGTATTAATTATGAAAAAATTATGTAATCCAAAATCTGCCGGATTTACTCTCGTAGAATTCATTGTTATTATGAGTATTTTTGCGATTATGGTAGGTGTTGCAGTGTTTAATTTTTCTGGATTCCGTTCAAATGTGATTACTGAAAATTTAGCACATGATATTGCAATTACTCTACGTAATATTCAGGCAGGTGGTGGAGCGTCTCAATCTATGGATACAGATCCTGCATCAGAACAACGGCGTGGTATTTATTTTGGAAAAGAAGGACAAGGTTTTTTAAAAGAAATGATTTTATTTATTGATACTAAAAATGACGGTGGTTATAATGATGAAGACGAAAGAATTGATACGCTTACGATTCAGTCCAGTGATTATATTAAAAATATCAGCCGGGCATCATTAGATGGTGATAATAAAATTGATTTTGAAAATATGACTCCTATACAAACCAGTATATCAGTTACTTTTGGTCGATTCAGTACTGCACCATATTTTAGTCCATCATCTGAAAGTGATGATCATTTAGTGATTACTGTCGGTAATGATAATGGTATACGTGATCGATCTATTATTATTTCACCATTAGGTCAAATTTCTGTTTATTAAATTATGAAAACAATACTACAAAAATCACAAAATGGGTTTACTTTGATGGAAGTAATGGTGTCTGTTTCTATTTTTGCAATTATTATTACGATTGGGATTGGCTCACTCCTTACAATTAATACAACACTCCAAAAAACCCGTGCAGAACGACAGGCTATTGATGGATTATCCTTTCTCATGGACACCATGACACGACAAATCAGAACAGGAGTTGATTGGAAAAGGTCAAGTAGTGGAATTTCTTTTATTCCACAAGCAGGAGAAGATGGAGTTGGTCCCGGTTCAGATAATCGAATTACCTATTCTTTTGATTCTGGGCAAGGAAAAATTTATTATCAAGAGGAAAGAAGTCAGCTGCGGGATATAACCCCTGCAGGTGTTGTTATTGAAAGTATTTTGTTTACAATCCATGACATGCCTCAGCCTTATGTTACTATTGATGTAACAGCAGAAGTTACTGCTGGTCGACAAAAATCTGTTATTACTATGCAAACAGGAGTTTCTCAGCGAGCAATAATATATAGTGACTCAACCGTAAACACCGAAGAAGGACCGGGGAGTGGGACTGGGTCAGGTCAAACAGGTTCATCAGGTGGGACTGGGTCAGGGTCCGGAATCACTGAAAGTCCTATAAGTCAAGCACCGTAATTATTATGAAAACTTCATTAATACAAATAAAAATGCACGGTTTTACTCTACTAGAAATGTTATTTGCACTCATTATTTTTTCTTTTGCATTAGTATCATTAATGGGGATTGCAGGGAAAGGTGTTGTCGCAACCATGAATGCAAAAGAAAATCTTACAGCACAATATTTAGCAGAAGAAATTTTAGAAGTTGCTCGTAATATGCGAGATAGTTCATGGAAGTCGATGGACCCTAATGAAATTTTGAATACTTGGAATTTCTTACGGGAACAATGTGGAGAAAATGGCTGTGTGATTAGTTCTGATCAAGTTTCTTTGGAACCCTGTTCTTCTTCTTCAGGTCAATGCGGTTCACTTGATGGTAATTTAATGAATTTTTCTCAGAAAATTATTATTACTCCATCAGGTGATGATACTGACCAGTATGTGCAATTGAAAGCAGTAGTCGAATGGAATCAGCGTCGGGTACCTCGAACTTATTCACTTGTTACTTACCTTAATCCATAATTACCTATGAATATATATCATTTTTTCTTTTCAAAAAGTTCATCAGGTTTCGTACTTTTGTTTTCAATTGTTGTTTCAAGTATTATTTTTTTTATCGGGGTAGGGGTGTATTCCATTGCAACCAAAGAACTTGCAATGTCTGCGTTAACTGAAAATTCACAGCGATCAATTTTTGTAGCTGATGCTGGGATTGAATGTGGAAGAAATATTTATTTTCCACTATTTAATGATGATAGTGATCAACTTACTTGTTTTAATCAATCAATTACTATTACACAATTGACTTCTGATCGTAAATCATTTTGGTTGTATTTTGATACCGAAGAAACAGGATATCGCTACGATGCCTGTGCTCAGGTAACTATTGAAAAAGATGGAGATAAATTTACTATATTTTCCCAAGGTTTTAATGCTTGTACTAGAGGGGCTCCTAATCCTCAGTTAATAACTGATTTTCGGGGACTTACTGAACGTGTGTATCGCATTTCTTTATAGCATAATACATTGTTATAATTATGAAAAAACGCTTTTATTAAAAGCGTTTTTTCTGTATACTGGTAGATATGAACGAATCTATACAGGAAAAATATAACGCGCTCAAGCATGTTATAGAAACACATCGTCAAAAATATCATACGGAAGATGCTCCAGAAATTTCTGATGAAGCCTACGATGCGTTAGTACGGGAACTAGAACAATTAGAACATGAACTAGGTATTCATCATCATGACCAAGAGAGTAAAAAAATCGGAGGTAAAATTTTGGACGGGTTTGAAAAAACGACCCATCCAGTTCCACAATGGTCCTATGATAACGTATTTGATTTTACTGAGCTGGAAAATTGGCAGGAACGGAATCGGAAAATTTTAGAAAAAGATTGGGACGATACAGTGTTACCTGAATATGTTGCGGAGTTAAAAATTGATGGGTTAAAAATTATTCTCACCTATCGTGATGGAATATTAGTCACTGGAGCAACCCGTGGTGATGGAACAATTGGAGAAAATGTTACTGAAAATATAAAACAAATACGATCAATTCCACATACGATTGCAGAAAAAAGACCAATAGTAATTATTGGTGAAGTATGGATGGAAAAGCAAGCATTAATAACTATTAATCAAGAACGATCAGAACAAAATTTACCACTCTATGCAAATCCACGGAATCTTGCAGCGGGGACACTCCGTCAATTAGACACATCAGTGGTTGCATCACGTAATTTGCAAGTGTTTATGTATGATTTGGAATTTCTTGATAATCAGGGCGGGTTTGATACCCACGAACAAGAATTACAATTTCTCGAACAACAGGGTTTCCAGGTGAATCGTAATCGTGCAGTATGTAAAAATTTGGATGCAGTACAGTGTTACTATGATCAATGGGTAGGGAAACGTGATGATCAAGAATATGCTATTGATGGATTAGTATTAAAAATAAATAGTAAATTGCAATGCGTGCGATTGGGGTATACGGCAAAATCTCCTCGATTTGGTGTTGCGTATAAATTCCCAGCCGAAGAAACAACTACGGTTGTCAACGATATAGTTATTCAGGTAGGACGCACAGGAGTTTTAACACCGGTGGCAATACTGAAACCAGTTCCGATTGCTGGATCAATTGTATCTCGGGCAACACTTCACAATGCTGATGAAATCAAACGATTGGATGTACGGATTGGTGATACGGTAATTATGCGAAAGGCTGGGGATATTATTCCAGAAATTCTTGCGGTGATTACTGATTTACGTCCCAGTAAAACAGTGCCGTATATATTCCCAACACATTGTCCAGAATGTCAGTCAGAGGTAGTACAAGAATCTAATACGAGTGGAACATCGGTAGGATGGTTTTGTCACAATCCAGAATGCGGAGGCAAACATTTTGAATCATTAGTGCATTTTGTTTCTAAAAAAGGGATGAACATCAAAGGATTGGGGGAAAAAGTACTCGAACGATTTTTTGCAGTTGGGCTCGTACAGAACCCGGTTGATATCTACAGATTGCAAAAACAAGATTTTGTAGAATGGGAACGATTTGGCGAACAATCGGCAGATAATTTGGTACATGCTATCACAGAATCAAAAAAGGTAAGTTTATCAAAATTTATTTTTGCGCTCGGGATTCGTCATATTGGTGAAGAAACCGCAGAAATTATTGCAGGATATATTGCAGAAAAAACTACGAATCAAAAAGATATTTTATCAGTAGTAACAACTATTTCTGTTGATGAGCTCGCAATGATTGATGGAATTGGGAATGTAGTTGCAGAATCGTTCACTACATTTTTACAGAATCAGTATCATCAAAACATTGTACGGCAATTGCTCGATATTGTTACTATTATATTTCCTGATAAAAAAACATCAGGTGTATTAACCGGAAAAACATTTGTTATTACCGGGACACTGGAAACAATGTCACGAGACGAAGCAAAAGAAAAAATAAAGGCATTGGGTGGTAAAGTCGCGAGTTCTGTTTCCAGTAAAACGGATTATGTAGTGGTTGGTGCTGACCCAGGATCTAAATATGACGATGCAAAAAAGTTGGGAATTGAGATTTTAGATGAAGGAAAATTTATTGACATTTTAAAATAAAAATGTTATATAAATTGAAAAAGCAAGATGAAAAAAACTACTTCTACTTCCATTTTAAAAATTTACGAACCTTTTTATCAAGGACAAGAGTCTTACTATCACAACTTTGATCATGTAGAGTGGGTTGTGGAAAAAGGCTTTAAAATCTTAAAAGAAACAGATGTTCCTAAATATTTAATTGATGTTTTTATTCATGGAATGTCATGCCATGACGCGGGGCATAAATGCGGATTTCAATTGGATGATCAAGAAAATGTAGATATTTCTTTAAGTATTTTTAATCAAGTACCAACAACTTTGTCTTTTGTTGAAACAGAACTAGCAAAGAAATTAATTCAATCAACTTGTGTTCCTTATAAACTAACAGCATTAGAAATCGCTGAAGGGGATGTTTTTTTTGAAGAAATTATCAAGGTAGCAAGAGATGTTGACCATTTGGGAATTATTGGTATTGAAAAAGAATCCAAAAGGGAAAGGGCTTTGATTGGTCTGTTTAGAGAGTTTGCACGAAAGTTTTCCCGTGATTATTTATTAAAAAACTATAAATCCGCTACTGAACAATTTTTTGATAAGATTGATTTTCAAACTGATTATGCAAAAAAATGGTCTAGAAACAATTTGAAAAAAATGAAAGATTGGCAAATAAATTTTTCAGAGAAAGCAATTTTACATGCTTTTAAATAAATAAAAAGCCCTGAAAAGGGTTTTTTTGTGCAAAAAAATGGGAAATATGCTAGGATGGGGAATATGACACCACAAGACATTAAAAACCTTGCTCATTTAGCACGGATTGAGATATCTGATCAAGAAGTCGCTGATTTTGGGAAAGATATGGAATCAATTCTGGCTTATGTTGATCAAATTAATCAGATCGATATTCCTGATACCCATCCACAATTTTTACAAAAAAACGTTACTCGTCCAGATCAGGTTGTTGATTTTGCTGGTGGTCCAACAATTGACCAGTCACCAGATAGTCAAGACGGATTTTATAAAGTACCAAAGATTTTGTAGTAAACTCCCTCCCCTGATAAGGGGAGGGTCGGGGTGGGGCTGTATTTTAAGATATGTTATTATAATAAGTATATATGAATCGGAATAGATTGTTCAATCGAAAAGAACTTCTCGAACGAAGGGTTGAGCTAAGAAAAAACCAAACACCTCAAGAATTAAAATTATGGGAAGTGATATCAAATAAAAAATTAGGCGTGAAATTCCGTAGACAACATAGTGTTGGAACGTATATTCTTGATTTCTACTGTCACGAAAAGAAGTTAGCTATTGAAATTGACGGATCACAACATTTATTAAATAAGGAGTATGATCATGAACGAGATAATTTTTTAAAATCTCACAATATAACAACTCTCCGTTTTTGGAATAACGAAATAGATCAATCACTCGACGGGGTAGTGATGAATATTATAGAATCTATTAAATTACTATAAATACAACCCCACCTTAATCCTCCCCTTATCAAGGGAGGAAAACAACATTTATGAATATTGATCTTAAAAACTTAACGATTAAAAAAGCTCATGATATGCTCATGAATAAACAAATCACCGTTCGTGATTTGGTTTTTGCATATCTTGAAAATGCGCAAAAACAAAATGAAACGATTCATGCATTTTTAGAATTTTTTACCGGACCAGAACTTGATACAAAAATAAATGATGCACAATCGCGGATTGATAACGGTACTGCACATATATTAACCGGTATTCCATACGCAGTAAAAGATAACATTTTAATACAGGGGCATATTGCAAGTGCTTCATCAAAAATGTTGGAACATTATGTTGCATCATACAATGCCACCGTGATTGAAAAATTAAATTCGGTTGGTGCAATACCGATTGGACGTACCAATATGGATGAATTTGCTATGGGATCCAGTACAGAAAACAGTGCCTATGGTCCAACCAAAAACCCTATTGATATCAGTCGAGTTCCTGGTGGGTCATCAGGTGGATCTGCTGCAGCAGTTGCAGGAAATATGTGTTTGTTTGCACTCGGAACAGACACTGGGGGATCAATTCGGCAACCTGCAGCGTTTTGTGGAACAGTAGGATTATATCCAACCTATGGATCAGTTTCTCGGTATGGTGCCATTGCGATGGGGAGTTCGCTCGATCAGATTGGTCCATTTGCCAAAAATACAACGGATGCAAAAATTGTTTTTGAGGCAATTAACGGACATGACATCAAAGATGCGCAATCACTCACGAATGAAACGCGAGAAAAATTACGAAAACAAAATTCTGGAAAGGTAATTGGAGTACCACGACACTTACTTGATCTACCAGGAATTGATCAATCAGTACGAGATAATTTTGAGCAATCAATCAATCGATTGAAACAATCAGGATATGAAATACGAGATATCGAACTTCCTCATGCTCATTTGGGATTAGCGGTATATTATATTATTATGCCAGCTGAGGTTTCTTCAAACTTATCACGATTTGATGGTATTCGATACGGATTGCGCGTAGATGGAAAAGATTTGCTTGATACGTATCAAAAAACAAAGGCTGTCGGATTTGGACCAGAAACGCGCCGAAGAATTTTATTGGGTACTTATGTATTATCAGCAGGGTATTATGATGCGTATTATGGAAAAGCAACAAAAGTGCGTGAAATCATTAAGCAAGATTTTCAGAAAGTTTTCGATTTAGGAATTACTGCGGTAGTAACTCCAACAACACCAACTACTGCATTTATTGCTGGAGAAAAAATGGATCCGTTATCAATGTATATGGCTGATATTTTTACAGTTACTGCAAACCTTGCACATGTTCCTGCGCTATCAGTTCCATCAGGGAATGATGAAAACGGATTACCTTTCGGTCTACAGATCACCGTCCCGCACGGAAATGAAGATTCATTATTTACTATTGCACATGATTTTGAAAAAATCGCCGAATAGGTGATTTTTTGCTATACTGGAAATAGTATGCAGATTCCGTTTATTAATATTGAATATGTCTTTTTTAAAATTTACGATTTTTTAGGAATGATTTTTGGTGCTGGATCTGGAGGAAATGGATTTGGTCCAGTAGGAAATCGTAGTTTTTTGGAATGGGTACAAGATTTCTTTTTCGGTTCTTTGTCGGTAATTTGGGTAGTACTTATTATTCTGTTTATTGGTTTGTTCATGTTGGTTATCTATATCAGACTTGATATTCGTGACATTGATCAAGAAAACAAAAAAAAGTTTGATGATCATTTTATAAAACCAAAACCCAAAGGAGTGTCAATGAAAAATGCTCGATGGGAACATGTTGAAAAACTATTTGCATCATCGAATCAAAACGATTGGCGTGTCGCTATTATTGAGGCCGACACCATGCTTGACGAATTGCTACAATCGTATAATTTTCCAGGGGACAATCTCGGAGAACGATTGAAAAATGCTAATCCTCGAATATTGCCGACATTACAGAGCGCGTGGGAAGCTCACAAGGTGCGTAACCGCATTGCTCACGAAGGAATCAATTTCCATATTTCAGAACGAGAAGCACAAATGACCAAAAAACATTTTGAATTTGTTTTCAAGGATGCGGGAGTGATTTAATAAAAACAGGATTTTGCCTCTGGCAAAATCCTGTTTTTATACTTGTTGCGGGACCCGGATTCGAACCGGGGTCTTCAGGTTATGAGCCTGACGAGATACCATTACTCTATCCCGCTATCGTTTTTTGAACTTTGTTACTATATCAAATAAAACCTATTTCCGCAAGTGGATAACTTTTTCTATATGAAAATCCCTAATAAATTAGGGATTTTCATGGCGCAGTGAAAGGGACTTGAACCCTCGACCTTCCGCGTGACAGGCGGATGCTCTAACCAGCTGAGCTACCACTGCATAGCTACTATCATAAATAGTATTGTATTTTTTGCAACTTACTCCGCCTTACGGCGGATGCTCACTTGTAATTTTCTCGGCTGAGCTACCACTGCAAAAAAATTAATCAATAAGCTATAAGAAATAATCTATAACAAATACACTATTTTAAAAACTTATTACTGATTTAGTATACTTATTTTGTTACAAAAAACAAGTACTTTTTACCTGGTGTCCCAGGTAATGTGTCGAGGGTGGGACTTGAACCCACGACCTTAGCGTTATGAGTGCTACGCTCTAACCAGCTGAGCTACCCCGACATATACCTGTAGGTTATACCGCATTTTTACTTTTTTTTCAAGTTCAGTATACTTTGCATATGTCTCAAAAATCTCATCGGTGTAGTTGGTGTGTTGGTAAACCAATATATGAACAGTATCATGACATGGAATGGGGTGTTCCCGTGTATGATGATTATAAACATTTTGAATTTCTTATACTGGAAAGTGCACAGGCAGGACTTTCTTGGTATACGATTTTACAACGTCGTAATGCATATCAAAAAGCATTTGCTAATTTTGATCCCAAAAAAGTTGCCAAGTTTACCGATACAAAAGCAGAACAATTACTTATGCATTCTGGAATTATTAAAAACCGTGCAAAAATTGTTGCTGCAATAAATAATGCACAGCGTTTTTTGGAAATACAAAAAGAATTCGGCAGTTTTACCAAATACATTTGGAGCTTTGTGGGAAATAAGGTAATTGATCATAACATTGTATCGTTAAAAGATGTTCCAGCTACAACATCAGAATCAGATAACCTTGCAAAAGATATGAAAAAGCGAGGGTTTAAGTTTTTAGGATCTACAACATTGTACGCACATATGCAGGCGTGTGGATTAGTGAATGATCACATACATGAATGTTTCCGTTATAATCAGATCAAGAAACTTGAAAAAAAGAGGAAAATGCAGTAAGGTGGTGCAAGGTGGAATTATATTCTCGAGTAGTGACGAGCGAAAGAGAGATCTACTTAGGCTTACACGCCGTCGGGGGATGTTTACTTGGAAGCAGTAATTCATGTAAAGAGTGCGTAACAGCTCACCCCGATTTTTTTGCTGTTGTAGCTCAGTTGGTAGAGCACGTCCATGGTAAGGACGAGGTCGCCGGTTCAATCCCGGCCAACAGCTCAAAATCGTAAAAACCACCATAATAGGTGGTTTTTACGTACCTGTGGATAACTATTGCTTTTTTTTAAAAATATTGTATTATAGTATCAAACAATGATTTTTCACAATTTAAATATAGAACAATGAACAGATTTTTCAAAATTTCACTATTGGTAATTGTATCAGTAGTGAGCCTGGTAACAGGTACGGTTTATGCACAAGACGTATACGTCGATAGTGCGAAAGTTCGTATAACTGCAGGCGCATTTTTGGTAAGTACCAGGAATGTTACTGTTGTGGACAGTGGACTGGTAAATAATTCTGGAACAATCTTTGTTTCCGGAAATATTACTAACACCAGCGGTCGAATTAGTTCTAACGGGGTAGAGGTTTTCAATGGAACCAGCGACCAAACAATCACTGGGGTTCATGGGACTTCGAATCTAGGTAATGTGGTTCGCAGTCAATCTGCAAATACGCACATTATTGCAGGATCAGACCTCGCGATGAGGAATTTTGATTTTGGGAGCACGAACGGTCTTGTTCGTTCTACGGTCCTTGATCGCATAATCAGCATTTTAAATTCTGCAGACACGGCGATCAAAAATTTTTCCTCAACCAAATATTTTGATTTGGGGAATAATTTAGGATTATTAGAACGAGCAGTTACCACATTGGACACGCTTCAGTTTCCAGTTGGGAACAGTGTGATTGGGTTGCGGAGGATGGATTATCATCCAATGACTCTTGGTGCTACTGGGTCAAGTTTTGTAGGCATGAAAGTAATCAGTGGGTCACCATCCAGTGATACAGTAAACTACTTGAGGACTTTTTCTACAGGATTTGATGGTTTACCAGGACAACCTGGTATTTGTACTCCAGGAACATATGCACAATCAGTAATGTTTGATTGCTTAACTGATCATTACTGGGGATTGTATATACCGAGTGATTATGAGTATTTTGTAGAAGCGTTTGCAGATGCTTGTTTTGATGGCATACCTTCTGCTGTTGGTCCTCGTCGAGTTTTGCGGACACCATTTACAAATCCAGGATCATGGTTTAGAACTGCAAAACTGGAAGATGTTCAAAGCGTACCAGTCACTGACGATCTCTGTATTTACTCTGATTGGACTCGGGTCAAGGATACGATTCCTGGAGGTGTGTATCGTGGTAGCGGATTGCTTGCAATTGCCGCCGGAGCTTTATACCCCCTCCCAGTAGAGCTAACAGATTTAACTGCAACTGCAGGAGAATCAGAAATTATTCTGGATTGGGAAACTGCCAGCGAAAAAAATGCTGATCGATTTGAAGTTTTGCGTTCAATGGACGCAGTAAATTTTGAAAAGATCGGATTAATTTATGCATTTGGAAATTCTAACACTCCACGTGATTATCAATTTATTGATGAGAATGTGGAAGTAGGAACCGAGTATTATTACCAATTGAAACAGGTAGACTATAATGAACAGTTTACATTGTCTAATGTAGTATCTGCTCGTGTTGTAGGTAACGGTTCTAATGATTCTGAATTATTGGTTTTTCCAAATCCAACAAGTGGATTACTCA
Source organism: uncultured Candidatus Saccharibacteria bacterium (assembly GCA_964507625.1). Lineage (GTDB taxonomy): Bacteria > Patescibacteriota > Minisyncoccia > Phycocordibacterales > UBA1006 > CALMMZ01. Next base: position 11,903 of record CAZDPR010000004.1, on the reverse strand, counting down.
GAATTTCTCAAGTTGTTGATCAGGTGGTTGTTATAAACACCGTAGGTCAGCAGGTGGGATATTACGAAAACGTAAACTCTCTTTCCCTCGATCAATTACCTACTGGGATGTATATTCTTCAGGTGAAAAATCAGAATGGGAATAAAAATTTTAAGGTCCAAAAGCTGTAACAAGCTGGACCAAACAACCTCGGTATTGCGTGATAGCAGTGCCGGGGCTTTTTTATATAAAAAATTCGCCCCGAAGGGCGAGAATATTTTTTATCTAATTGATTTTGATTCTGGGTCAGTTTCTTTGTCAAAAAAGACATTTATCCAGTTTTTAGTGTAACCCCAAAGAGTTTTCCAAAAACCTTCATTTTTATACCTTCTTGAGGATGTAGTGACCCTGACTGATGTGTCATAGATCATTGTTCCACCAACAATGTTCTGTAAATTTTTGGACAACATTGCGTCGTCCCCCCAGAATGTTTTTTCTACAGGAAATCCTCCTATGCGATTTAATGCATATTTTGTTACAAAAACATTTCCTGCAAGCATCATCCCACCATTCCTCATTATGAGAGACATTCTATGTAAAATAGGATAGAACAGAAATTGAATGAGTGTTATAACTATCGCAAAGCGATAATCAGTTGAAAACTTACAAAGTCCCGAAACTGAAATTATTGCTGCATCTGTAAAGTGACTAGCACCTTTCCTGATCCAGTCAGGATCGGGGATACAGTCAGCATCAATACATGCAATAATATCACCCGTTGAAGACTCAAAAGCAGTTTGACGCGCAAAGTTAGTACCGCGCCTCTCTTCATGCACTAATGTAACATTGGGAAATCGTTTAACAATTTCCGCAGTTTTATCGGTACTTCCATTGTCGCAAACAATAATTTCAATGGGGTACATAGATTTTTTCTTTATTTCTATTAATACAGTTAAACAATCTGCAATTTTTGCTTCCTCATTGTACGCAGGAATGAGCACACTTATTTTTTTATTGTACATAGGTTTGATTTTTATTTAATATACATTATTTTTTTAATTTGTCAAAACTGTGAGAATACGGTATAACGTATCTTATGAATCAATGGGAACAAGAATATCAAAATCCACAATTCCTGACACTGGGAACAGAACCATTGTCTGACGTACGACATTTTATGAAGTGGTTGCGACGCAAACAAAAAGTCGATACTACTGATTTTTTAGTACTCGATAACGGATGTGGGAATGGAAAAAATTTGAAATATATTGTACAGGAATTTGCAAACTCAGGAATTGGGTATGATATTGCAGAAACTGCGATCAATACTGCAAGGGAATTATCACAAGGTTTGCCAATTACATATTATGTGCAATCATTTACCGATCCATTACCTGCTGCTAGTAATTCTATCGACCTTGCTTTGGATGTTACCGCATCACATGTATTGTCTGAATCAGATCGGTCTTATTATATTTCTGAACTTGCTCGAAAAATAAAACCTGGTGGATATTTATTCTTACGAACACTGTGTCTGGAAGGAGATCAGAATGCAAAAAATTTAATCAAACAATTTCCGGGGAGTAATAATCAATCGTATGTATTACCAGGAACAGGAATTGCAGAGACGGTGTTTACCTGGCAAGATATTTTGGATTTGTATAGTAAAGATTTTGAAATTCTATTCTATGAAAAAACAACTGGATATCAAAAATGGAATAATCAATCCTACAAACGGAATTATTGGGTTGTGTATTTGCAGAAAAAATAAATAAAAAAGTTAATACCATAGATATTAACTTGTTATATTATTTTCCATTTCAGATTTAAGTTTAGCAAACTCAACCTTACTATGATTACGTTTGATAGTAGCTAGTATTTCTTGATAAGAAAGTGTAAATTGAAAGTATGGTTTCTGATTGCTTTCAATTTTTGCTATAACCTCGTTCACATCTTTTGTAATATTGACCCTGTATTCATTTGTGAATGATTCAATAATCTCATCAGAACTCATGTTGTAGTCAGTGATATTATTCGTTTCTGTACTAAATATACAGAATTTACCATTTGGTTGTTTTATGATTTGTCTTCCCATTTTATTTTGTTTAAATATATTTAATCATTTTTTTATAAAAAGTCAATAGTTAGTAATTTATACAATATTTTATTATAAACATATGTTAAGTAATAATCTTCAAGATAGAATAAGTGAATTAGAACAGGAAATGTATTTACCTGATTTTTGGAGTGATAAAAATCGTGCTCAATCAATAATCAAAGAAATCGATGAATTAAAAAATCAACTGGAAGGTGTCGGGAAGTATGATAAAGGCAATGCAATTCTTTCTATCTTTACTGGGGCAGGTGGTGATGATGCAGAAGATTTTTCTGCAATGTTATTCCGTATGTATACCAAATATATCACAAGTAAAGGTTGGCAGTATGTCGTACTCCATGAACATGCAAATGAACATGGTGGATATCGCACTATTCAGATTGAAATAGTGGGTAAAAATGCGTATGGAACATTAAAAAATGAATCAGGTGTACATCGACTGGTGCGATTGTCACCATTTAATGCCAAAGCAAAACGTAACACCAGTTTCAGTATGGTAGAAGTATTACCTAAATTTGAAACATTGGAATTAATTATTCCTGAATCAGATCTAGAAATGAGTTTTGCAAAATCAGGTGGGGCAGGAGGACAAAATGTAAATAAACGAGAAACCGCAGTGCGTATTACCCATATTCCGACAGGATTGTCAGTACATGCGACCAGTGAACGATCCCAAGAAGCAAACCGCGAAGTCGGCATGAAATTACTCCAGGCAAAAGTTTGGCGGCATTATGACGAACAAGAAAAAGCCCATATGCGTGGGATGGCTATTTCTGCAACAACTGATAACGAATGGGGGAGTCAGATTCGCAGTTATACATTACATCCGTACAAATTAATCAAAGATCACCGTACTGGATACGAAACAGGGAATGTTGAAAAAGTGTTAGAAGATGGTGAATTGGATGAGTTTATTGAAGCAGAAAAAGATTTATAAATAAAAAGAGCAGGCTTTCGCCATGCTCGTTTTTTATTATTTTTTTTGATTCAGCCATTTTACATGAGATTCTACATCGTAAGTATAGTTTTTAAACCATAGAGATTGGGATCTTTGGAGTTCAAGGATAATTTTGTTGAAAATTATAGAATCCTGGATTTCTCCCAATTCATATCCTTCAACGACATATGTTCCTAACTTCTTCACTATACTTGGCGTGAGGCAGAGGTATGACCCATTTTTACCTTCAATGTATAATTTCATTTTAGGGTCCCCGTTTCGCACATAGAGTTCTCTATTTGCTCCGTTTGAATCTGTCAGGGAACCAAAAGTTTTTTTACTGCCATCCCATACCCACCCCGTTTTTTTGGGATAAGAGTGATAAAAGCAAAGTATGGAGAGTATTCCAAAAATTACAGCAATGACGAGTGCTGGGTAATTAAAATCCTCCCCAAAACTGAACATAAAAATTCCAGCCATTCCAAACGCAAGGATAAATCCTAAAACCAAATAAGTATTTTTCATGAGTTGTAAATTTGATTATATTATATCATATTTATATATAAAGTCAAGTTATTATAAAAATACCCAAAACTGATCTTTATGATATACTGTATGCATATGATTATTACGCATCACGGAAAACAATTTTTTAAATTACAAACAGGGGATCGGGTAATCGCACTCAATCCAATTGCAAAAGAATCAAAATTCAAAACGAGTGGCTTTGGTGCGGACATTGCACTCATTTCTACCAATGACCCTGATTTTAACGGAATCGATACGGTCACCTATGGGGACCGTGTACCAATGGTGGTAAAAGGTCCTGGAGAATATGAAATTTCAGATATTATGATTCGTGGATACGGATCAAAAGGATATGATGAAAAAATAAACACGCTTTACTATTTCCCTTTTGACGGAATGAATATTTGCTTTTTAGGAGGATTATACGAAGGGACTATTCCTAATGAGGCACGCGAAGCAATTGATTCTGTCGACGTGTTATTTGTTCCTATTGGAGGAAAAACAGTAATTAATGCAGAAACTGCTGCAAAAATCGCGCGAACCTTTGAAGCAAAATTAGTTATCCCTATGGATTACGGGAATGATCAAGACAAAAATGCATTACAAAATTTTTTGAAAGAAATTGGAGGAAAGCAAGGTGGTTCTGTTGATAAATTAACCCTCAAAGCAAAAGACCTTTCTGGAAAAGAAGTCGAAGTGGTTACGTTTGGAAATGTTTAAAATATGAAAAAAATTATTCATCAATTGCGTGAAAAACCAGATCATGTAAAAACTCGTTTTGCAATTTTGTTTGCATTGATCGCAACGTTAATCATTGTGGGAATTTGGATAGGAGTGAATCGATCAATAAAAAATAATGATGACACCATACGAACACAGAGCCCTTTCTCTATTTTTTCAGAAATTTTTCAAACAGCAATTTCTGATATAAAAAGTCAGCAGTCACCGTTACCATCACCCGAAACTATTAATCCAGTTTCTGGAACAGTAGAAAATGATACTATACAAAATTCATTAGACACCGAATCAGTTTCAGAAACAAATGTTTTATTTTCTCCTACAGGAAATACAAATACTGAACCTGGAATAGTTTCAGAAGGAATTCCTTCCCCCGTATTATCAGAATAAATTTACAGAAAAAGTATTTATGGCAAAAAATAACGAAGAACAATCAGTATCAACATCTGCTCATGATAAAGTAATACCGATCAATATTGCAAAAGAAATGAAAGATTCTTTCATTACCTATTCAATGTCGGTAATTACTTCGCGTGCATTACCAGATGTTCGTGATGGACTTAAACCGGTTCATCGGCGTATTTTGTATGCAATGAATGAACTCGGTCTTTCTGCATCTGCAAAATTTCGTAAATCAGCGCTCGTGGTAGGGGAAGTGCTCGGTAAATACCATCCACACGGTGACACTGCAGTGTATGATTCAATGGTAGGTATGGCACAAGATTTTACCTATCGATACCCATTAGTATGGGGGCAAGGGAACTTCGGTTCTATTGACGGTGATTCTGCAGCGGCAATGCGTTATACCGAAGCAAAGATGGCAAAATTAACCAGTGAATTATTGCGTGATATTGATAAAGATACGGTTGATTTTCGTCCTAACTACGATCAAACTCAAAAAGAACCGTCAGTGCTTCCAACGGCAGTACCAACACTTTTGTTAAATGGAGGCTTGGGAATTGCGGTAGGAATGGCAACTAATATTCCACCACATAATTTAAGTGAAGTAATTGATGCATGTACTGCATATATTGATAATAAAGATATTACTGTTGAAGGGATTATGGAACATATTAAAGGTCCAGATTTTCCCATTGGAGGATTAGTCTACAATAAAGTCGATCTCATGCATGCATATGCAACAGGACGAGGTTCGGTAGTATGCCGAGGGGAGGCTGAAATTGTAGAATTAAAAAACGGATCATTTCAAATTGTTATTACTTCGATTCCGTTTCGTGTGAATAAAACAGCAATGATGGAAAAAATTGCAACACTGACCCAAGAAAAGAAATTACAAGGAATTAAAGCGTTGCGCGATGAATCAACTAAAGAAATGCGAATCGTACTTGATTTAAAATCAGGAGTGAGTCCGCAAAAGGTACTCAATCATATTTACAAATATACAGAACTTGAAACAAAGTTTGGCTATAACATGTTGGCGTTGGTTGATGGACAACCACAAACACTTTCCATTAAAGATTTCATTAGTAACTTTATCGATCATCGTAAAGTAGTAGTGAAGCGTCGAACACAGTTCGATCTCACGAAAGCAGAAGCTCGTGCACATATTTTGGAAGGATTGAAAAAAGCACTCGATCATATTGATGAAATTATTAAATTGATCAAAGCGTCACGTGACACTACCGAAGCACGAGAAAATTTGATGAAAAAATTCAAGTTTTCTGAAATTCAAGCCAATGCAATTTTAGATATGAAATTGCAAAAATTGGCAGGATTGGAACGCAAAAAAATCGAAGACGAATTAAATGAAGTTTTGAAACTGATTGCATTTTTGAAAGATTTGCTTTCAAGTGAGAAAAAAATGCTCAAAGTTATTCGTGACGAATTAGTAGAAATTAAAGAAAAATACGCAGATGAACGAAGAACCAAAATTATTCCAAGTGCAGTAGGGAGTATTTCAGAAGAAGATCTTATTCCTGATACAGAAACAGCATTGGTATACACTGCGGGTGGTTATATTAAACGAACCGATCCATCAGAATATCGTTCACAAAAACGTGGCGGCGTTGGGGTGGTTGATATGGACACCAAAGAAGAAGATGTGGTAACCCATTTAATTACTGCATCAGCACACAGTGACGTACTCTTTTTCACAAATCTTGGTAAAGTGTATCAATTAAAAATGTACGATCTCCCAGAAGGTCGTCGCGCAACCAAAGGAAAAGCAATTGTAAACTTTTTACAATTGGCAGATAACGAATCAGTAACTTCAATTCTCCCAGTTCCAAAAGGTTCTGATATTGCTGGTAAGTCACTCTTTTTCGTAACAAAACAAGGGATTATTAAAAAAGTTGCAGCTAATGCTTTTGAAAGTGTGCGCCGATCAGGACTCATTGCGATTAATTTGCGTGACGGGGATACGCTTCTCGGTGCGACATTGGTAGCTGAATCTGATACCGTGGTGTTAGTAACTACAGATGGACAATCAATCCGATTTGAAGCATCTCAAACCCGTGATATGGGACGAACCGCAACCGGAGTAAAAGGAATGAATCTGGATACTGCTGATACTATTGTAGGACTTGGGGTAATTTCTGACACCATGAAAAATCCGACACTGATGGTGATGACCAATAACGGATATGGTAAACGAACACCTATTGATGAATATAAAGTTCAAAACCGTGGAGGTTCTGGAATCAAAACAGCAAATGTAACCGATAAAACAGGTCCGGTTGTAGGTGCAAAAATTACGACTGATGATAATTCGGAATTAATTGCGATTTCGCAAAAATCTCAAGTGATTCGTACAGAACTGGATAGTATTCCGGTTCTGGGACGCGCAACCCAAGGGGTGCGTATTATGAAATTACGAGAGGGAGATAATATTGCGAGTTTGACGTTGTTATAATAAAAATACCCGAAAGGGTGTTTTTTATTTGACATTATTTTAAAAGTATTTTATATGAAAAAATGCTTTGACAACAGATATCGGGGGGGGGGTAAAATTGTGGTATGGAACTATATAAAAAAACGAAGAGCAAAGATGATCAATTTTATAGAGATGGAGATCACAATCTTTCATTAGAAGAAAATAACATCTCTGATGTTATACAAGATATTAGAAATGGCAATGTGAATAACCTTGATTATGTTTTAGCAAAAAAGATTATTGATTCAGGAAGGGGTTCTTTTGTTGCAAAAAATATCTCTTGTTTTAAAATTGATAGTCATAATGCAATTGCTTGTTATTTAACAAGTGATGAACAAGCACGTGAAATTTTTTTAGAAAATATTAAAAATTTTCGTGGACTTAAAAGTGAAATTGCTCATTATCTATTAGATAATAATAAATTTGACGTATTAATACAAAATTTCGAAAGTTTCAGTGATCTTGATTTCTCTATTGCAAGTAGAATAATTGATTATTTTCCAACCGTTCAACGATATTATAGAATATCATTGTCAAGGGCTTTACCACCTTTTAATCTTTTTACAAAAACCGATCAGGAAAAAATTATTGATCTTTTAATTAAGTCTGATTTGAGTCAAACAGTAATGGATATTTTAAACTATTCAAATTTTGAAGGTTTTTCAAAAAATGAAATCATTGATAAGTTTTTTAAAGCTGGAAAAGTCGATAATTTTTTTTATTCAGTTATTTATCGTCAAGAATTAGAAGATATTGATCAGATAAATGCTATCAAAATTCTGGAAGCCTCGGTCGATTTTTTAAAAAATAAAGAAATGGGATTTTCCTATAGTTTTCAAGATAAGGTGGTACGTTCATTTAAAGAATTGGATACTTCAATTGCAGATAAACTTTTCGATATGAAATGGTTTTCTGCGGTATTGCAAAACACTTCTAAATTTAAAGGATTAGAAATTGATAATTCAAAATTAGAATATATTATTAAAAATGGTGACGGTGATTCAGTAATAGAATACTTAGAAAATCATTTCTATGAGTATAGTCAAAATAAAAAAAATGATCTTTCAAAAATCTTTAATATTCTCATTGAGAACGGTTTCTCCCAAGATGTTTTGAATCTCTTTGTAGAAAAACCGTTATTAGTATCGGGTGTAGACGTTAATAAATTAATTGAGCTTAAGGAAACTAATACCCTTTTAACACATGAAGTTGTTTCTAGGTTTACAGAAAAGCAGCTTAATAAGATTGCTAAAAAAGCAATCAATGAAGGAGAAGTTTTTCCTATATTAAGAAACCTTAGTGTTTTCAAGGAAAGACCATTCTTTCGACTTGATACTTCTCTTCTTGATAAGATTATATTGTTTGTTCTACATACAGAAGATGAGGAAACTTACTATACTTCGCCTAACGAAAACAACTGGAGTTCATCGCCGTACAAAATAAATAAGGACAGTTATTTTAAGATGCTATTGAAAGGAGCCAAAATTTTTGATGTTCAAGCTGAAGAAATTGCTTATAAAATAATCGAAAATGGATTCTGGGAAATGTTTGCTGAGGACTATGTTTTTAAATATATTAAATTAGATTTTAGTAAAATACTTAATTTTATTTTTGATATTGGTAAAGAAGATGAGTTTATTAAAAAACTTCTCTTTGAAATGGATAAATCCTATGTTGACTATAGGTATTTAACACTTAATAAAACACTCATTCCTAAATTTCTTGATAAAGTTTTATTATTAATAAAAGATGGGTTAATCTTAGAACAGAGAACAAGAAAAGAAATTGTTAATTGGCTTTTTCCAGATAAAATAATAGATGGGTTTGAGTATAACAAAGAGTTTATTAAAAAAATTAGTGAACTTGGTTCTTTATCTGAAATACTTAAAAAAATTGAAAAACTCAATGATAATAAGATTAATAAAGATGATCTCATAAATTCAGTTTTTGAGGAGGCGATGAATCAGAAAGATTATGAAATTATTCTTGAAAATCTTGAACAATTTAAAAATTTAAACGTTCAGGAATTTGTAAATATTCTTATTAATTCCAACAATGTAAATCTTTTATCTAGATACCGCAAACAACTTCTAGAGTCAGGGTTTAGTTTTTCAGAAGTTATTCCACATTTTGTTGAGGCTGGAAATTTAGATTTTCTATCTTCAGTGTTCCCCACTTTCAGTAAATATATAGATTTAGATTTTCTAAAAAACGAAAATATAAACATAGATCCTAATATCCTAGATAAAATATTAAGAACTAATATTAATTATAATAATGATATTAAAAGTAACACCATTAAACAATTACAGCAATTTTATTTGAAACCAGAAAATGTTGAAGATTTAAATCAGAAAATACAAAACATCCTTGAAATTAATGGAAATAAAGATATACCAAAAGTGGTTCTAAAACTCACTAGTCCAACCAGTAAAGATAAATTTGTCCATATGGTAGATAGTGATAGGCGAAGTTATGTTATTGCATTACCACAGGGCAAATTTTTATTCCATAAAAATATTGTAGATTTTTGTGAAAAAACATACAATAAAAATTTCCACTCAATTACAGGAGGTTGGATAAAACAAGAAAATGGTAAAATTGTATTATATGGAGAATCTGGAGATTTTGGCAAATCAGATAAAGAGGTAGTAAAAAACACTATTCAAAAAGTTTTTTCTGATGTTGAGATAATTATAGAGTAAAAGGTTTTTTAACAAAAAAAGCAGCAAGCTGCTTTTTTTGTTTCTTAAAAAATGCTAGGCTGTGGGTATGTTTCAAAAATCGAACAATCCTTTTGTATTAAAAAGTCAGTATGAACCTGCTGGGGATCAACCACAGGCTATTTCTGCGTTGGTAAAAGGATTGAACAAGGGAATGAAAAAACAAACATTGCTGGGTGCAACAGGAACTGGGAAAACATTCACGATTGCCAATGTTATCAATCAGATACAAAAACCGACATTGGTCATTGCACACAACAAAACGCTCGCTGCTCAGCTTGCTCAGGAATTCAAAGAATTTTTCCCTGATGCTGCGGTGCATTATTTTGTGTCGTATTATGATTACTATCAACCAGAGGCATACATGCCGATCACGGATACCTATATTGAAAAGGATGCACAAATCAATGAGGAAATTGATCGATTGCGACACGCTTCAACCCAGGCACTGCTCACACGATCTGATGTGATTATTGTTGCATCAGTATCATGTATTTATGGATTAGGAAGTCCCGAGGAATATGCAGCAATGAATGTATTATTAGCATTGGATCAACAGATATCAAAGCGGGAACTAATGGAACAATTGGTCCGTGTACATTACGAACGAACAACGGCTGATTTATCACCAGGGCAATTTCGATCGGTCGGAAATCGGGTGGACATAATGCCGGTTTCAGAAAAATTTATGGTGAGCGTATTGTTTTCTGGAAATATGATCGGGTTTATTCAGGTGATTGATCCGGTGACTTCGGTTATTTTAGAAACCCCATCTTCAGTATTTGTATTCCCTGCAAAACACTTTTTAACTGAAGGTGAGAAGAAGGAAAGAGCAATTAAAGAAATTGAACAAGAGATGAAAACAGTAGTGAAAAAATTTGAGAAGGAAGGAAAGTTGTTAGAAGCAGAACGGATTAAACGACGAACGTTGAATGATTTGGCAATGATGCGAGAGGTGGGGTACTGCAGTGGTATTGAAAACTATTCTCGACCATTGTCAGGGAAAAAGGCTGGTGACCCACCAGAAACATTGTTGTCATATTTTCCACGAGACAAAAAAGGAAATCCAGATTTCTTGACCGTTATTGATGAATCACACGTAACACTTCCACAATTACATGGAATGTATGCAGGAGATGCTTCGCGGAAAAAGACCTTGATTGAATATGGTTTTCGATTGCCATCAGCGGCAGATAATCGACCATTGCGATACGAAGAGTTTGAAAAAAGAATTGGTCAGTCTATTTATGTTTCTGCTACCCCTGGAAATATTGAAAGAGAAGTTTCTCAACAAATTGTTGAACAAATTATTCGCCCAACAGGATTAATTGATCCAGTGGTGGAAATTCGTCCTGTGGTTGCAGATGTTGAAAAGGCTTATCCAGGACAAGTACAAGATTTTATTAATGAAGCAGAAATAGAAATCGCGCGTGGTGGGCGAGTACTTGCAACGACTCTTACTAAAAAAATGGCAGAAGATTTGTCAGAATATTTGAAAGATAGGAAAATAAAATCTGAATATTTGCATAGTGACGTAAAGACGATTGATCGAATTAAAATTATTACCGAATTCAGAAAAGGGAAATTCGATGTATTGGTTGGAGTAAACTTGTTACGAGAAGGGCTTGATATGCCAGAAGTTTCATTTATTGGAATTTTAGATGCTGACAAAGAAGGGTTCTTGCGTTCGGAAACTTCGCTTATTCAAACTATTGGACGTGCAGCACGAAACGAAAACGGTCGCGTGATTTTATATGCCGATAATTTGACGGGTTCCATGGATCGAGCAATCACAGAAACGGCTCGTCGTCGTGAAAAGCAAGTTGCGTATAATAAAAAACATGGAATTACTCCAAAAACAATTCAGAAAAAAATCCAAGATATTACTGAACAAATGGAATCAAGTCATGAAAAATCAGTGGCAGCAAATCTGTCACTCGATGCGCAATTGTTTGCAGATAATCCAAAAGAATTAATTCGATTAAAGGA
>CAZDPR010000003.1:0-82109 GCA_964507625.1 uncultured Candidatus Saccharibacteria bacterium | reverse complement strand
CACTCGATGCGCAATTGTTTGCAGATAATCCAAAAGAATTAATTCGATTAAAGGAGCAGGAAATGAATGATGCAGTTGCAGAACTTGATTTTGAAACTGCAGCAATTCTGCGAGATGAAATTCAAGCATTAAAAGAAAAGAATGGTGAAGCAAAAGCAAAAAAAAGGCCACGGAGAAAGTTTTAAGACCTGACATAGGGTAAATCATTGTTTTCTTAAAATATTTTAAGAAAAAATATTTATTAAAAAAGCTCCTAGTTGGGAGCTTTTTATGTTATGTAAAAAATTTAATTTCTGTACACTGGATGTTCTCCATTGTAGAAAACAGTCGGTTCCAGTTTAAATGTAATTTTCTTACCGGTTAGTGCTGTTTCATCTTTCTTGTACTCCAGGCAAACTATCTGACCGTCAAGATCGAGGACAAAATTTTCTCTCCCACAATCTGACCAGGGCTGGTTTATCTTCTCTTTGATAATCTCAGCTAGAGACTTTTTGATAGTTTTTGGTAATTTTTCTGTAGCTTCCATAATGAATTTTTTATATTTATACACTTTTTATTTAATAAAGTCAAGTAAATTCACGAAAAAGAAAAAATGTGGTATAACTGCATCATATGGCAATCAAAAAATCTGCAGGAGCAAAAGATGAAAAAATCATTATCAAAGGGGCACGAACACATAATTTGAAAAACATTGATGTGGAAATTCCCCGGGGTACGATGACAGCAATCACGGGTCTTTCTGGTTCAGGAAAATCATCTCTGGCATTTGATACGATTTTTGCAGAAGGACAGCGACGCTACGTAGAATCACTATCGGCCTATGCGCGACAATTTTTAAAACAAATGGCAAAACCGGAAGTCGATGAAATTTCTGGACTTTCTCCGGCTATTTCTATTGATCAAAAATCTCGATCGAACAATCCACGGTCAACCGTTGCAACGATTACGGAAATTTATGACTACCTCCGTGTATTGTATGCGCGTGTCGGGAAACCTTATTGTATTTTATGTGGACGGAAGATTGAAAAACTTTCTACCGAAGAAATTCTCAATTTTATTCATGAAAAAATTAAAAAGTTTGAGAAGGAAAATAAAGGAAATAAAAAGTTGATGGGAGTTGCGTGGAATGAAACGCAGGTGCAAATTTTTGCGCCTGTTGTGCGTGGACGAAAAGGGGAATATTATCAAATGCTCTATGACATGCTCGGGAAAGGGTATGTGCGAGCGCGTATTAATGGTGAAATGAAAAACTTGAGAGAAAAAATTGTACTCGATAAAAACAGTAAACATGATATTGAATTTTTAGTGGACGAAGTAATGCTCCATGAATTTTCTGATGATCCGAAAGGTTCTGCAGAACGATTAGCCGAAGCAGTAGAGCTCGCACTTTCTGAATCAGAAGGAATGGTGCGTATTGTATTTTCAGTGCCTGGTGAAATGATTACTCCTGACATGATGCTGGATCGAGACTTTCTCATGTCAGCAACACTATCATGTCCGCATGATGGATTTTCCTATCCAGAAGTAGAACCACGATTATTTTCATTCAATAGTCCGTACGGTGCATGTCCTGAATGTAACGGACTGGGAACATATCATTTGTTCGGAAATGAACATGATGATGTGTGTAAGGTGTGTCACGGTGCACGATTACGACCCGAAGCGCTCCATGTTTTTTTGCATGGAAATATTGATGCGCATCAAGTAACAGAAAAAAATCGCAATGAATTTGTGAATATTGTTGATATTACTAACATGTCGATCGAGCAGGCAATTATATTTTTTTCAGAACTTGATTTAAGTAAAAAGGATCGAGAAATTGCAAAAGCAGTACTCAAAGAAATTGAAGACCGGTTATTGTTTATGGATAATGTCGGATTGCAATACCTTGCACTGAATCGTAAAGCAAATACTTTGTCAGGAGGTGAAGCACAACGAATCAGACTTGCTTCGCAATTGGGATCGCAATTAGTGGGAGCGCTGTACGTACTCGATGAACCTACGATTGGGTTGCATCAGCGTGATAATGATCGATTGATTAATACACTGAAAAATTTACGAGATGTAGGGAATACGATTATTGTGGTAGAGCATGATGAAGATACGATTTTTGCGAGTGATTATATTGTTGATATTGGTCCAGGTGCGGGGGTGCATGGTGGAAATGTGGTGGTTCAAGGTGATTTAAAAGAATTGCTTGCAGGGAAAAATAAAGAACAATCGCTTACGATCGATTATCTTACCGGAAAAACATCAATCCCAGTACCCGATTCTCGTCGTGAAAAAGATCGTGGATCATTAATTGTTCGAGGGGCGAATATTAATAATATTCAAAATCTTAACGCTGATATCCCACTTGGAAAAATGTCGGTGATTACGGGTGTTTCTGGTTCAGGAAAATCTTCGTTTATGTATGAAGTGCTTTATAAAAACCTACAGGGGTTGGTAGAACGAAAATATCGTACTGCAAAAATTTTTAATGCTACAAATTTTGAAAAAAAAGGAGAATTGTCAAGAGTGATTATGATTGATCAATCTCCTATTGGGCGAACACCACGATCAAATCCTGCAACCTATACCGGAGCGTGGACATTTATCCGTGACCTGTTTGCAAATACGGCTGAATCACGAGTGCGTGGTTGGAAATCAAATCGATTCAGTTTCAATGTGAAAGGTGGACGATGTGAAGCGTGTCAGGGAAATGGTGAAGTAGCAGTAGAAATGCATTTTTTGCCAACGGTGTATGTTACCTGTGATGTATGTAATGGAAAGCGGTTCGACAAAGAAACATTGAAAGTTACTTATAAACCAAGTAATGCAAAAAAAGCAAAAAACATTTATGAAGTATTAGAAATGACTATCGAAGAAGCCTATGAATTTTTCTTTGATATTCCAGCGATCGCGGATCGTATGAAATCACTTTTAGATGTTGGGCTAGGCTATATTAAATTAGGGCAATCTGCAAATACTTTGTCGGGCGGGGAATCACAACGAGTCAAAGTATCTTCAGAACTGTATCGTCCGATGACGCAAAAAACGATTTACTTACTAGACGAACCTACTGTAGGACTTCACTTTGAAGATGTAAAACGACTCATTCAAGTGCTCGAAAAATTAGTAGATCGTGGAAATACAGTAGTATTAATTGAACATAATTTAGATGTAATTAAATGTGCAGACTACCTATTAGATTTCGGTCCTGAGGGTGGTGTTGGAGGAGGGAAAATTATCGCAAAAGGTACTCCAGAAGAGGTTGCAAACAATCCAGTAAGTCATACGGGTAAATATTTGAAAAAGATTTTAAAGAAACGATAAAGGACAAATTGATCAATACTATGTCCTTTACAATCTTGTAAATATATTGAGAAAATAAGCCTTGACAGAAATTTGACTTTTGCTTTTAGTCGTGATACTATAATTTTGTAACAAGGAAATCGAACTGAAAGACTGTTCTTTCTATAATGAATTGTTCTATTATCCATTTAACTTTCTTACGCTGAATTTTATGGGAAAGGTGACTATTACTTTTAAACCAAAACAGACAACAAAAAAATTGTTAAAACATCTCCAAGATCGAGCACAGCAAGTGGTTGTTAACCGTTTCGGACTTGATGACACAGGAGAACGAATGACCTTAGAATCAATCGGTAATCGATATGGTATTACTCGTGAACGAGTACGACAAATTGAAAATTTTGCATTGAATGCTATCAAAAAATCAGATAGTTATCATGAGGCAGAAGAAATTTTTGCTGAATTGAAAAAAATTATTCAGGATTTAGGTGGAATTGTTGCAGAAGAAGAATTACTCCCCATGTTGGCACCAGATCGAGTTACTCAAAATCATATTGCTCTCTATTTAACACTTGGTGATGAATTCCGAGAAATGAAAGAAGATCATTCATATAAAAAACGTTGGGTGACGAATCATCCTGTTGCAGAAACCGTACACCGAGCGCTCATTGATGTACATGCGAGCCTTGCTGAACATGACCTTATTTCTGAAAACGAAATCATTGATCGTATTTTATGCCATGAGGGTGTGTGTCAAATTGATTCACATAACGTTGATGCGACTACTGCAAAACGATGGTTGCAAATTTCAAAAACACTTTCTTCAAACAAACTTGGAGAATGGGGTCGAGCGAGTTCTCCTAACGTGAAAACTCGTGGGGTGAAAGATTATGCATATTTAGTTATGCGACGACATGGATCACCAATGCATTTCCGAGAAGTAGCAGCAGCAATTAATAAAACTTTTGGTAAAAAAACACATATTGCAACAACTCACAATGAATTAATCAAAGATGATCGATTTGTATTAGTGGGACGTGGTGTATATGCACTAAAAGAATGGGGTTATAAAACCGGAGTAGTACGTGATGTTATTGCTGATATTTTGAAAGCAGAAGGACCAATGAGTAAAGAAGATATTGTAGAAAAAGTAATGAAAGAACGATACCTTAAGAAAAATACTATTTTAGTAAATTTGCAAAATCCAAAATATTTTACAAAAACAAAAGACGGTTTATATACAATTGTAAAATAAAAAACAACGGATTTCCGTTGTTTTTTGTTTGTGGTATACTTGGAACATCTATGATTATTATAGAATCAGTCATGAGTGAACTCATTATACCGATAGTAATAAAAACATCGGTCGTTTGGGTTCCGTTAGTTTCTTTTTTATTGGCACAAAATTGGTGGAAAAAAAAGAAGCGATTAGAATTTTTATCAGGGCTCAAATGGTCGCTCCTTGAAGTAAAAATTCCAAAAGATGTATATAAAACTCCAGAAGCTATGGAAATTATTTTAGCGAATGCATTATATCAGGCAGGCGGGGTGGGAACTTGGTATGACCGAAACTGGAAAGGAAAAGTAATGGCGTACCATACGCTTGAAATTGTTTCTATTGAAGGAAATATTTATTTTTTCATTCGCATAGAATCACGATTTAAAAATTTAGTAGAAACACAAATTTATTCACAATATCCTAATGCTGAAGTAACTGAAGTTGATGACTATACCCGATATGTTCCCAAGTTCGCAAAAGGAAATGGTTGGGAATTACGTGGTTTTGAAATGAAGCTTGACAAGGATGATGCTATTCCTATTAAAACTTATTTAGATTTTGGAATGGATAATAAATCATTATCATTAGATGAAGAACAGAAAATTGATCCGCTCACACCGCTCATCGAAATGCTTGGCTCACTGAAAAAAGGTGAGCAGGTTTGGATTCAGATTTTCGTTCGGGCTGCTGGTAAAAATTTAAAACTCAGTGAAGCAAAACAAGAAGACTGGTTTTTTAAACATTTATTTGGTGAAAAGGAAGACTATCTTCATTTAGAAAAAGATGGTAAGATTGAGGACTGGCAGGCACAGGGTCAACGATTGGTTAAGGAAATTCTCGATGATTACGCAACTGCAACTGCAGGTGAAGGTGAAAAAGCAAAAAAAGTAGGTGGATATAAAAATCTTCCCCCAGATAAAAAAGAGCTTGTTGATCGGATTGAACGAAGTATTACTAAACTCGGTTTTGATGTTGGTATTCGGGTCATTTATTACGCTAAAAAAGAATCATTTAATGGTATGCGTTGTCCGACAGAAATCACTAGTGCGCTTCGTCAGTTTGCAGCACCCAAAACAGCGCCTTACAATGGCTTATCAATGACCAATTTTACAAATGCATTTGATTTTCCTTGGCAAGATCCCGAAGGTGTTCGTGCTACAAAAAATCAGAAAAAAATGTTTGAACAATATGTAAAGCGTGCATATTATTATGCACCTGCAACTTCTTCAGAAGATAAATTTTATTTCTTTTCTGTTGAAAAAGATGGAAAAAAACCGTTCACGCTCAACACTGAAGAGCTTGCAACAATTTTCCATTTTCCTGGTCGTGTTTCCACTACAGGATCATTTGAGCGTATTGCTGCCCAAAAAGCTGAACCACCCGCTAATCTTCCTATTTAATGTAGTATGTTTAATAAGAATCGCAAACCATTATATTCTTTTGAGTTTACCCCGAAAAAACCTTCTGGTTTTTTTCGTTATGTTTTTTTTGGAATTATTTTTTGTATTATTATAATCTTGCTCATTATTACTATCCTTTCCCGTCCACCAAAAAATTTTACCCCTGATACTGTTATTACTATTTATCCCGGTATGCTTTCTCGGGATTTGGCGCAGGTTCTCAAGGAGTCGAATGTTATTCGTTCTGCTGATTGGTTTAGAATTCTCCTCTCTGCACGATTTAATAAAAAACCAATTATTGTTGGTGATTATATTTTTGAAAAACCAGAAACCGTATTTGCAGTTTTATATAGAATAAATCGAGGAATATATGGTAATGGTCAAATTCGAGTTACTTTCCCAGAAGGAATAACAATAGTGCAGATGTCAGAAATTTTACAAAAATCAATTCCCGATTTTAATACGGGAGAATTTTTACTAAAAACCAAAGAACAGGAAGGATTTTTATTTCCAAATACCTATTTTTTCTTTAGGACAACTTCGGTAGACCAAGTTATTAATTCGTTGAAACAGGAATCTGATCGAATAGAAAATAAATTTAATTCATTTTTTAACAGAAATGGACTAACGAAGGATTCTTTTGGAGGGAAACAACGAACATGGAAAGAAATTATTACTATGGCATCTATTTTAGAAAAAGAAGCATATAATGCAGAAGAGGCAAAGATTATTGCTGGAATTTTATGGAAAAGAATAGATTCAGGTATGCCAATGCAGGTAGATGCCACATTTTTATATACACACCAAAAGGGGAGTAGTAATTTAACCTTGAAAGATTTGCGTACTGATAATCCCTATAATACCTATACTCGGAAAGGTTTACCGATTGGTCCAATTAATAATCCTGGCGAAGCAATGATTCAGGCTGCCCTCGAACCACAAAAATCTGAATATTGGTACTATCTTCATGATGATAGTGGCGCTATTCGATATGGGAAAACACATGATGAGCATGTTGCAAATAAAAGACGATATTTGCGTTAATTTATGAGTTAATAAAATTATATCTATGAAAGGAAAACGTTTAGCATTTGTTGATATTGAAACAACAGGGACTAATCCATATAAACATGAAATTGTTGAACTAGGTTGCTTAATTGCAAAACAGGATGAAAAAGGCGAATGGGTAATGATAGAGGAGTTTGAGTATAAAATAAAACCAGAACATATAGAAACCGCAGAACAGGAAGCGCTCCGTATTAATGGGTACAACGAAACTGATTGGATGTTCGCGCATTCATTAGAAGAAGCACTCACCGTGCTTTCTCAAAAATGTGATGGATGTGTTATGGTGGCGCAAAATGTAAGCTTTGACTATTCATTTTTAGCCGTTGCTTTTGGTAAAAAAAATATTAAAGATCCATTTTTTTACGCAAAACTCGACACTATTCCACTTGCGTATATGCGGTTTCGAAAAGATCCAACAATGACCAGTTTTACATTACGAGAACTCTGTGAACGACTGGGGGTAAAAAATGAAAAGGCGCACACTGCATTGGCAGACATACGTGCAACTTTTGAAATATTTAAAAAATTAATGGTGATATAAAAAAATGCAGAATACTTGCATTTTTTTATTTTTGTGGTATTTTAGAAAAAACAAGTTAAGATGAGCAAGAAAAAAAGTGTTCATCTTTCTTCTTATGAAAAAGGTGAACAATCGAGAAAAAAGATTCCTTACAATCAATGGGGTAATCAACGAGACATTCTTCTTAAAAAAGATTTAAACTCTATTTTTCAAGAATTCATTTTATTACGAAAAATAGAAACACTTGAAGTACTTTCTTCTATTCAGTTGTTTTACAGAATAAACTTAATAACCGGAGAAAAAATTGAATTTACTTTTTCATTTTTAAAAAGGATAAGTAGTGATATGTTTATTGAAAGAACAAATTCACAAAACCTTAATATTATAATTAATGGAGATCTTGTTAATTATAATAATTTATATAAAAAAATTAATGAAGAAATACATGCACGAATGCGAGGATATGAAACTGAATCTCTTGCTTTCGATGTTGTTGACAGTGAAGTTCAAAAAGGTAGCTCAATGATAAGATCTGTCAGAAAATCAAATAAAAATGAAGATAAATTTCTTCACTCCGATTTGATTATTGAATGGGAAAATGGGGAAAATTTTGGGGTTGATATTAAAACTTCAAAAAAGCATTTTGAGTTAGCTCTTAAAAAAAGAGAATATAAATTCTCAAAATATGGAAACCCAGTACTCACCTATATAAAAGAACTCAAAACTAATCCTTCTAAGTTTATCCAAAAAATAGAATGGATTGGGAAAAAAGTTTTTGAACATAAGTAGGCGATCGAATAGGTCGCTTTTTTTATTTTCTATTTTCTGTTATGGTAGCAATATGATTTCCTTTTTGAAGCATTTCTGGATGTGTATTATTAAGCCCGGTAATGGAAAACGGGTTTTTGTTGGTGTTTCCGGTGGAGTGGATTCTAGTGTATCTGCGCTACTATTAAAATTATATGGATACGATGTAACAGGTGTGTTTATTCGGACATGGCAACCGGATTGGATAGAATGCACTTGGCGTGATGAACGAAGAGATGCGATGCGGGTGTGTGCTCATTTAGAAATTCCTTTTCTTGAGCTTGATTTGGAACAAGAATATAAACAAGGTGTTGCTGATTATATGATTCACGAATATCGAGAAGGAAGAACTCCTAATCCTGATGTTATGTGTAATCGAGAAGTAAAGTTCGGCGGTTTTTTGCGTTATGCTTTAAAACACGGTGCGGATTTTGTTGCTACGGGTCATTATGCACAAACGAATCAAAAAGATCTCTATAAAGGTATTGATCAATCAAAAGATCAATCATATTTTTTATGGACCCTCAATCGAGAACAATTAGCAAAAATACTCTTTCCTGTTGGAGGTTTTAAAAAATCATTTACCCGTTTTTTAGCATGGCTTTATATGATACCTGTTGCAGCAAAAAAAGATTCACAAGGTATTTGTTTTATTGGTGAAGTCGATATGAAAGAATTTTTGAATCATTATGTACCAAAACAACCGGGTGATGTAGTGAATGTATCTGGCGAAATTATTGGAACACATAACGGAGTGTTGTTATATACATTAGGAGAGCGACATGGGTTTACGATTCATAAAAAAACCCCTGATGACGCACCGTATTATGTAATTAAAAAAGACATCACCGCAAATATACTCACTGTTGCACATACTCCTCTACAGAAATCTGATCAATCAGTTATTTTATTACAGGATTGTGTGTGGCGTATTGAGCCAGATTTAGCAAAAATATATTCAGCACAAATTCGATATCACGGAAATGAATATCCATGTATGCTCCAAAAATCAGAATCAAATGATTATCAAATAACTATTACAACCAGAGAATCAGTATCACCTGGACAATCCATTGTTGTTTTTGAAAATAATGTATGTATTGGCGGTGGTGTTGTTCGTTAATTTTTTATGTCGCACTTTTTAAAAATCACACTTATTATTTTTGCAGGAATTGGATTTCTGTTTTTTAGTGTATTTATTGCCATGCAATTTGGATTATTAAATGTTCGCGGTACAATCAGTGAGCGCAATCGATCACTGCAGAGTAATGTTGCACAATTATTGCCTCAGGATGGTAAAATTACTCGTGCAATGATTTTATGTAAAATTCATGTGATCGCAAATTATGCCCCAGAAACAGCTAGAAATATTTATTCTGTAGTGCAAACTTCTCAAGATGTTTCACTCATTCAGGAAATGATCGGTACTGCTAGCAATCGTTTTTTGGGTGACAAAAAATTTATATCAGAAATGGAGCAGTGCACTACAGCAATTGTTCCAAACACAAAACCAATTGCAAAAACAGCTTTTGCATGGGCAGATTCAGCTGAATGGGAAGTTATGAAATCAGCATTTACTCGTGATCAGGAATACATTATTCAGGCGGCTCGTGATGCGGGTATTTCACCACGATTATTATTAGGTGGTGTTATTGGAGAACAGTTCCGATTTTTTACTAATGCACGAGATTCATTTAAACAATATTTTGAGCCATTGAAAATTCTTGCATCATTATCCAAATTTTCATTTGGTATTGCTGGATTAAAACCAGAAACCGTTGCTCGTATTGATGAAAATTTAAAAAATCCAAACTCAGTTTTTTATTTAGGGAAATCTATGGAAAATCTGGTATCGTATCCTGCAGGAATAAATCCTGAGGATGTACGGTTTAATCGAATTACTGACACAAAAAATACATATTATTCCTATTTATATGTTGGTCTGTTTATGCGACAAGTAGCTGCACAATGGGAACGTGCTGGGTATGATATTACAAAAAATCCTGGAGTATTAGCGACGCTTTATAATCTTGGATTTAATCGATCTATTCCAAAACCTAATCCTCAAGCAGGAGGTGCTCCAATTACGGTGAATGGACAACAATATACTTTTGGTGATTTAGCACATGAATTTTATTATTCAGGTGAATTAATTGATATTTTTCCGTATTAATTAATACTTGTTGTTTTATTTTGCTATAGTATAATGAATTTATTATGGAAACAATTTTTGATTACCAATTTATTACCATTGCTCTAAAATTAACCCTTGCAATGACACTTGGATTACTTCTTGGATTTGAAAGAATTCTTGTTCATAAAACTGCAGGGATGCGTACCTATGCATTAGTGAGCATGACCTCTGCTTTATTCATTGCAATTAGCGAAATTGTTACCCATACATATATTCTTGCAAGTGGTGAATTTATTACTGATCCGTTGCGTGTTGCGGCTCAGGTAGTTGTAGGGATTGGATTTTTAGGGGCAGGACTTATTTTCTTTAAAGATGACAAAGTACAAAATTTGACCACTGCCAGTGGGTTGTGGACCTGCGCAGCGATTGGTATGGCGGTAGGATTTGGTTTATATAAAGAAGCAATTTTCGCAACGCTCCTTACTTTCTTTGTTTTAGGCGCACTATCATTTATTGAAAGAAAAATTCGATTACGAATATTTCCTGATCCAAGTTTTGAAAAAGAATTAAAAGACCGAAATTAAAAAACCAGTGTCGTTGGTTTTTTAATTTACAGACTTTTATGCTAGAGTATCGAGTATATGAAAAAACCAGTAAAAAATAAAGAATACAAAACAGAATGGAATTTGGGATTGTTGTATAAAAATGTAAAAGACCCAAAAATTGAACAAGATATTCAGTTAGTAGAATCGGAATGTCAAAAATTTGCTAAAAAATGGAAAGGTGCCGATTTTACTAATAGTGAAAAACTACTTGTATCACTCCGTGAGTATGAACAATTTGAAGAAACTATTTCTACTGCACATCCGTTTGTATTTTATGCATTAGCACGAGAAGTTGACAGTGGAAATCAAAAACTGGCAGGATTGATTACTAAAACTCAGGAACGACTGAATCATGCTTTTAATGAAACAATTTTTTACTCACTTGCAATAGGAAAACTACCAAAAGAAATTCAAGAGCAAGTAGTAAAAGATGGTCGCTTTGCGAAATATCGATATATGTTGGAGCGGTTGTTTATAGCTGCAAAACATCAGTTATCAGAATCAGAAGAAAAAATACTTTCCTTAAAGCGGAATCCTGCATATGAATTTTGGACAGACATGACAGAAAAAGCAATTGGGAAACTAACCGTACAATGGAAGGGGGAAATATTGCCAATTACTAAAGCGTCTGGAATGATTGCTACACTTCACAAACAATCAGATCGTAAAAAATTACATGATTTGGTATATGAACAATTAGCAACAATACAATTAATTGCAGAAGCAGAAATGAATGCGGTTATTAATAATAAAAAAATTGATGACACATTACGAGGATTTACAAAACCTTTTGAAGCTACTCTGTTAGATTATCAAAATACGCCTACAGAACTTACTGCTTTAATGAATGCGGTTAAAAAATATGAATCATTAACTAATCAGTTGTTTACCTTAAAAAAGAAACTCATGCAGGTAGAAACATTAGGTTCGTATGATATGGCGATCAGTTTGCATGCAACGAATAAAAAATACTCATTTGATGATGCGGTGCAGATCGTACGGAGTGCATTTGAAAAAGTTTCCCCAGAATACCGTGCAATTTTTGATTCCTTTCTTATTAATGGTCAGATTGATGTATATTCTCGATCTGGAAAAAGAGGTGGTGGGTATTGTTGGGGTGATTACGGGCGACCGACCTATATCCTACTGAATTGGAATGAAACATTTGATGCAGTCCGGACACTGGCCCATGAAATGGGGCATGCAATTCATGCAGAATATTCTAATAAACACCAAGGGGTACTCTACCATGATCATCCAATTTCAACCGCAGAAGTAGCGAGTACGTTATTTGAAAATTTTGTACGTGATGAATTGTACGCAACGTTGACAGCGAAAGATCAGTTGTTCGAACGATTTAATTATCTACAGGAAGCATTCATGACCATTCATCGACAGATTAACCATTTTCAATTTGAACAAGAAATGTATGACGGAGTGTATACAAATGGAATGTTGTCAGCTGATGAAATTTCAAAAATCCGTGTAAAATATTTAAAACGATATATGGGTAAATCGGTAACACTCACAGAACAGGATGGGTTGGGTTGGATTATGCATTCCCACATGCGACGATTTTTCTATGTATACAGTTATGCGTATGGGCAATTAATTAGTACGGCAATGTACCAAAAATATCAGCAAGACAAAAGTTTTATTGAAAAAATTAATCAATTTTTATCTGCAGGTGGATCTGACACCCCAGCAAATATTTTCAAAAAAATT
This sequence comes from uncultured Candidatus Saccharibacteria bacterium, assembly GCA_964507625.1. Lineage (GTDB taxonomy): Bacteria > Patescibacteriota > Minisyncoccia > Phycocordibacterales > UBA1006 > CALMMZ01. The sequence goes on along the minus strand of CAZDPR010000003.1, from coordinate 69,277 downwards.
GGTATTGATACCACTGATTCAAAATTCTGGGAAACAGGATTGCAGTCATTGGAAAAGGAATTGAAACAATTAGAAAAAGATTGCAAGAAAATGGGATTGATATAAAAAGCATTTTGGTGCTTTTTTTGTTTCTTAAAATATGATAGGGTAGGGTTATTATGCAATCATCAGAAATTCGATCTCGATTCTTGGAATTCTTTAAACAACGCGGTCACGCGATTTTACCGTCTGCGTCACTAGTTCCAGAAAATGATCCGTCGGTATTATTTAATACGGCGGGAATGCAACCGCTCGTACCGTATCTCATGGGACAGTCGCACCCACTGGGAAAACGTCTTGCATCATGTCAAAAATGTGTACGAACAGGGGATTTGGATGATATTGGTGACAATCGACATTTTTCATTTTTTGAAATGTTAGGGAATTGGTCATTGGGTGACTATTTCAAAGATGATGCAATCAAATGGAGCTATGAATTTCTAACGAGTAAAGATGAAGGTCTCGGACTTGATCCTGCACGGCTCGCGGTGACTATTTTTGCAGGAGATGAAAACGCGCCATATGATCAAGAATCAAAAGACATTTGGATGAAACTTGGAATTCCAGAACATCGTATCTATGCACTACCGGCAGACGATAACTGGTGGAGTCCAGGTGATAATGGTCCCTGTGGTCCATGTAGTGAAATGTTTTATGACATGCGAGGAGAATACGTGGGGCAACAAATTGCTCATGATAATTTTCTTAATCTTATTAACCAAGAAAAATTCATTGAAATTTGGAACGATGTATTCATGGAATACGAGAAAAAAGATGGGAAAGTCATTGGCAAATTATCGCAGAAAAATGTGGATACTGGCGCAGGATTAGAACGATTAACTGCAGTAATGCAAGGTAAAGTTACAGCGTATGATACAGATATTTTTTTGCTAATAAATGAAAGAATTGATAATTTTTCAAGTAATATTGATATTAAAACAAGGCGGATTATCGCAGATCATGTTCGAACGTCTGTATTCATGATTTTAGATGGAGTTCGCCCAAACAATAAAGACCAAGGATATATTTTGAGAAGGTTGATGCGTCGTGCAATTTTGAGAGGGTATAATTTAACTAAAGGTTCTTTCAATTTATTTCCAATAGTTTCAGCGGTAGTTGAAATTTATAAAAATATTTATACAGAATTACAAGGTGAAAGTGTTTTAGTTGAAATAGGAAATGTTTTTTCTGAAGAAGAAAGAAAATTTTACAAAACACTTGATTCTGGACTCAAAGAATTTGAAAAGGGAACCGATCCATTTATTCTCGCAACAACCTATGGATTTCCGATCGAGCTAACCGAGGAACTCGCAGCTGAAAAGGGGATTACTATTGATCGTGCAAAGTTTGATGCAGAAATGAAAGTTCATCAGGAATTATCTCGATCAGGTGCAGAACAAAAATTCAAAGGAGGATTAGGTGGTACGTCTGACAAAATTATTCGTTCTCATACTGCACATCATTTATTACTCGCAGCGCTCCGACAAGTTCTCGGTAATCATGTGCACCAGCGGGGGAGTAATATTACCGATGAGCGTATCCGTATTGATTTTAGTCATGATGTAAAAATGACTGATCAACAAAAAGCTGAAGTTGAAAAGTTGGTAAACGAATGGATTGCACAAGATCTACCAATGCAACGCGTAGAAATGCCACGAGAACAAGCAGAACAAATCGGTGCAGAAATGGAATTCGGAGTAAAATATCCTGATATGGTTTCCGTGTATTACATCGGACAGGATTTGGATTCTGCAATCTCAAAAGAATTCTGTGGTGGTCCTCATATCGAACACACAGGACTCATTGGAAGTTTCAAAATTCAAAAAGAAGAAGCGAGTAGTGCAGGAGTGCGACGTATCAAAGCGGTAATTGAATAAAAATAAAAAGAGGAAGTTATCCTCTTTTTATTTTTGCATAAAATTACCTTCATATAGTATACTATAGATACTATGTTCTCTCTTTTTTCGAATACAGAAAAAAATGATAAAAAAATTTCCTCTTATTGGAGGTTTGATAGCGAAGGTGCTTCGGTAACTCTCGTAAATTCTTTTGGGGTAATTATTTTTTACCAATCATTAGTATATGAATTGTTTCGTTACGATGAGCGACCAATGGAAACACAATTAGTAGATGCACTCCACAGAACTACACGATCTCTCATTAATCTTTTGATCACAAAAAATCTCTACCCACAATCTGCGCAGGTGATCATTGGAGAACCATGGGCGCATTCATTTTTAAAACGACTTATTCATAAACGAAAAACACCATTTACCGTAACGCGCAGTATGGTGAAAGAGTTACTTCAGAAAGATATTACTACAACTCGACTTGATCAGTATGGTTTTAATTCTAAACTACATACCCCTACTGTAACACCTGAAATAATTGGAGTATTTTTGTCTGGTCACCCAGTTACTGACTGGCAAGGTAAAAAAACCAAGGAAGTTGGATTAGATATTATGAGCGGTTTTTTTGATACCGCAATTGTTGCCTATGTTGGTAAAATGATTCATGAATATTTACGAGTAAAAATGCTTCATATTTCATATCATACGATACAATCAATTACGGCTCGTTATTTAACTAGTATTATTACGAGCCCAAGTTTAGTATTGTATCCATCGGGACTACTTACTCAATTATTTTGGGTTGATGTACAAGGCGTTCGTGCAGTAGGTACATTTCCTATAGGACTTTACCAATTAGAACACGCGATTAAAACAACGCTCAATATTTCAAGAAATGAAATTCAAGGTTTACTTACATTAGTACAACAAAAAATCATTGATGATCGGATTGAAAAGAAAATTCAGAAATCTTTTATGGATGTGTACCAGGAGTGGGAATATCAGTTACAAAAATTTTGTAAACAATGGGTAGAGGAAGGGTTATCTGCAGAACAGGCGATCTGGATTGGGGATAACAAACGTAATTTATTTTTTAAAATGGTATATACTCTCTGGCAGGACAAGGAATCATTTGCACTAATTTTTGGTTCGCCAAAAACGATATTCGTGCACAGTGAGCAATTTTTAGCAACTGATCCAATTTTTGATCATTATCGAGAATCAATTACTGATATAGATTTAATTATTATTAAAAATTTTCAGTAGATAGAAAGTGAAAATAATGAGTATCTATTTTGACATATATGGAACAACGAAAACGTAAAGTGGGACAAGATATTGTCGTAAAGAAAAAAATAAGTCAGCCTGTTATAAAAAAACAGGATATTTCTGTTGCTTCTAAAAAAAATGATACAATTAAACAAAGTTCATCACCAGTTATTACAAAACGTCAGGAACATATTTTACAAACATTAGAATACCAGCCGAATTATCATCGTTCAGAAATATCAAAAACACCTACTCGAGGAGGGTTTTTATGGTATGTTGTCGGATTATTGATAGTGGTATTATTTTTCACACTATCCAGTGCGGTGGGGAAAGTGCATACGGTAATTACATTATCAGAATCAACACAAGAAATTGAAGAAACAATTCCTCTTGCAGAAGAACCGTTAGGGGGTCAATTGGGATATAACACCGCAACGGTTATTGAAGAATACCAACATAGTCCGGTTACAGAAATTCAGGAATCTGTTTCTGAAAAAGCTACCGGTACTATTAAAATTATTAATACAGGAACACAGTCGGTATTATTACCGCGTCAAACGGTGGTAGTGAGTACTAACGGAACCCGATTTATTATTGAGCAAGAAAAAAGAATACCCGCAGGAACAACTAAAACACCTGCCAGTAGCGATGTTGTTATTGTTGCAGAAAATCCAGGAGATGAGTCAAATATTGGTTTTGATGACTTTACTTTCCCTGCATATCCATTATTGACAGCCCGAACGGTTCGAGAAATTCAGGGAGGATTTATTGGAACTCGTCAGGTGATTACTGAGCCAGAACGATTATTAGCACGGACGATTATTCAGTCAAAGTTTGATGCGAGTAATCCACAAAAATATTTAATCAATCAAACACCGTCTGAGTTTATTTTACCAGAAGACTTAATTACTGTGGGACCTATTGAAATTACTGAACACATAAAAGAAGGAAGAATTCATTTTATTGGAAAAAGAACTATTCAAGGTGTTTTGCTCAAAAAACAAGATATATTCGATCAATTAACCAATCGTTTTATTGGCGATCAAGAAAATCTGGAAAATAATTATGAAAAAACAAAACTAACATTTGCTCTTTCAGGTACTCCTGGCACACCTGATTTTTCCTTACTGATAAAAGGGCAATTAGTTACTCAGTACACTGTCGCAAAGGATTCGCTCCAACAGCAATTTGCAGGTGAAAAAGTAAAAGAAATTGTAAAACAAACACGAACATTACCAGGAATTATTGATATTTCTACCAAGGTGACACCACCATGGTTATTCACTGTTCCTGAAAAACAAAGTCGATTTACTATTGAAGTTCGTCATTTTGCAAAATAATGTTGTTTTTCTTGACAATTTAAAAAATTTTGCTATGCTGGTCATATCCTCATGAGTACCAATGAAGAAACTATTATTACTGCGAGTGTTGTCGAAGCATTACCCAATGCAATGTTTCGTGTACAACCAAAAGACGGTAATGAGCTCATGATTGCGTATCTTTCTGGGAAAATGAAACTTCATCGAATTAAGGTTTTGGTCGGAGATACTGTACAAGTACTCCTCGATCCTTACGGAGGGAAGGGACGTATTGTCAAACGTGTTTAGTTATGCTAGAATAATATTTGGCAAATTAATTGCGAATTACTTCTTTTATTTATTAGCTTTATCTTCAGTTTACTTGTTTAGTAACTGGTAATTAACTGTATGAAGGTGCAATCTTCGATTAAAAAAATTAGTGCAGACGATATTATTGTGCGTCGAAAAGGTCGTTTGTACCGTATTAACAAAAAAAATCCACGCCACAAAGCGCGTCAATAATTAATTTTATTTTATCACTCTCATATGCGTATTCTTGGTATTACACTTCCTGATAATAAACAGGCACAATATGGTCTCACTGCAATCTATGGTATTGGATTGTCTCGAGCAAAAAGTATCCTCAAGCAAGTAAACATTGATCCTCTTAAAAAGATCAAAGATTTAACTACTGACGAAGAAAATGCAATTCGTACAATTGCAGAAGGATTCAAACTCGAAGGTAATCTTAAACGAGAGGTGAGTCAAAACATTAAACGATTGAAAGATATTCGTTCGTATCGCGGATCTCGGCATGCAGCAGGATTACCTACGCGTGGTCAACGAACAAAAACAAATTCGCGAACGGTTCGTGGTAACAAACGAACCACTATGGCATCTGGTCGACGTAAAGAGTCAAAAACATAATCATCAGTAATTCAAGTAGTAAAGTTGTAAAAGTTGTTTCTCAACTTGAAAATTTCACACTGTATTACTTTTCCACTTTATTACTTAACACTTATTAATCTATCTCTATGGGTAAAAAACGTATCGTAAAACAAGAAGGACAACGAGTTAACAAGAGCTTGAAAGATCGAGCATTGGCTCGTGTTCCTCGAAAAAAACTTGTACACGGAGTACTCCATGTACAGGCTACCTACAATAACACAAAAGTAGTACTTACTGATAAAGAAGGTAATGTGATTATGTCTTCTTCGTCTGGAGCGCTCGGGTTTAAAGGTGCTAAAAAGGGTACACCATTTGCAGCTGCAAAAATTGGTGAAATCCTTGCAGAAAAAGCACAAATGATCGGACTCAAAGAAGTTGATATTGTTGTAAAAGGGGTTGGTTCAGGTCGTGAATCAGCAATCCGATCATTCATTGCACGAGGAATTGACATTCTTTCTATTAAGGATAAAACTCCTGTTCCATTTAATGGTCCCCGTCCTAAAAAAGCACGGCGCGTTTAATATTTTTTAATTTATTTGTATATTATGCCTACTACTAAAAAATATAAAATCTGTCGTCGTTTAGGTGCTGGAATGTTTGAAAAATGTCAAACACAAAAGTTTTTAGCTCGGCAAAAAGCTCCTGCTAAAAAAATGACTCGACGTTCAGATTACGGTGTACAGTTCATCGAAAAACAAAAAATTCGATTCACTTACGGAGTTCGAGAAAAACAATTCAGTAATTATATCAATCTTGCAATGCATAGTTCAGGAAAACATATGAAACCTGCTGATTTACTCGCACAACTCCTTGAACAACGACTCGATAACGTTATTTATCGACTTGGACTTGCATCATCACGAGCACTCGCTCGACAGATCGTTTCTCATGGACATATTACGGTTAATGGAAAACGACTCACGGTCCCTTCATACCGTGTAGAAAAAGGTGATTCTATCGCCATTCGTGAAGGAAGTAAGAATCGAGTTTTGTTTGCAGATATTGCAACAAAACTAAAAAGTTTTAAAACTGTTGATTGGTTGAAATGGTCTCCGGATTTTTCATCAGCGACGGTTATCGAACTACCAAAAGAAACAGATCCGTTTCTTAACTGTCAGTCAGTTATCGAGTTTTATAGTCGATAATCAATTGACGCACTTAATCAAACAAATTCTAGAACCTTGTTTCATTAAGTTTTCATTAGCATGCTAAAATAAGTTTCGTACGAAACACACATTACGCATTATGTATTCTACTTCAATTGTTCTCCCTTCAAAATTTAAAATTATCTCAGAAGATAAAACTTCTGGAGTGTATGAAATCGAAGGACTTGCTCCTGGTTATGGTCATACACTTGGAAATTCTTTAAGAAGAATTATCCTTTCATCTATTCCAGGAACTGGTATTATTTCTTTCAAAATTAACGGAGCTGCGCATGAATTTGCAACAATTCCAGGAATTCGAGAAGATGCACTCAATATCATTCTTAATTTAAAACGAGCTCGTTTCCATTTATTAGGTGACGAACCGCAAACCATTCATTTATCAGTATCAAAACCAGGAGTAGTTACTGCTGGATCATTTGATACGAACGGGCTTGCAGAAGTTCTAACCCCAGATCAATCAATTGCTGAAATTACTGATAAATCAGGAAAACTGGAAATCAGTATTACTTTAGCAAAAGGTTTAGGGTTAATACCTCGAGAAAATTTAGTGAAAGAAAAAACAGAAGTTGGTGAAATCGTTACCGATGCAGTATTTACTCCAATCGTTCGTGCTCACTATGAAGTAGAAAACATGCGTGTAGGAGATCGAACAGATTATAATCGATTGCGAGTAATATTAGATACTGATGGTTCTCAGAGTCCAAGTAAAATTCTCTCTGATGCAATTCGTATTATGCTCGAACAGTTTAAATCAATTTTAGATCTCAAAGAATTTGTAATCCCTGATCCATCAGTTACCGTTTCTGAATCTGTCACAAAAGCAGAATCAGATTATACAGAAGATGATGAATCAGTAGATCTCACTGATGTATTGAAAACCAGAATTGATTCTATTCAACTTTCTACTCGAACTCTTAATGCACTTTCAGAAGCAGGAATTCGAACTGTAGGTGGATTAATTCAAAAAACAGAAAAAGATCTCTTAAATCTCGATGGTTTCGGAGAAAAAGCTCTTTCTGAACTCAAAGAAGTCCTTGCTGATTTTGGACTTGAACTAAAAAAATAATAATCAGTATTACTATTAGAATTTGATATTTCCTTTATGCGACACCATAATCACAACCGAAAATTTGGACGAAAGAAAAACATTCGTCTTGCATTTATGCGCTCACTCGCACGAGCACTCGTGATCGAAGGTCGCATAATGACAACAGAAGCACGAGCAAAAGAGCTTCGACCATTTGTAGAAAAAATGATTACTCGTGCAAAATCAGTTAATGAAATAATCGCACTGCGAACACTCACTGCTGATATGGGAGGACAAATCGATGTTGCACAAAAAATTGTTCGCGATATCGCTCCTAAATTTACGGATCGAAACGGAGGATACACCCGTATCCTGAAAGCACCAGCACGAGCAAGTGATGGAGCTCCTATGGCCCTTATTGAATTTGTTTAATTTATAAAAACCTGTATGAAACATACTATTGATGCAACAAATAAAAAATTGGGACGTCTTGCAACAGAAATTGCAATGATTTTACGTGGGAAAAATTCTCCAGATTTTGCTCCTCATAAACTGTCTGGAAACAGTGTAGAAGTAATTAACGCAGGGAAACTTGATCTTACTGATAAAATGGATGATACGTATAAAACGTATTCTGGATATCCAGGAGGACTCAAGATTGAAACTCGAGGAAACTTGCTCAAGCGTCGAGGAATTTCTGAAGTTCTCTTGCGAACAGTTCGAGGAATGCTTCCTCGTAACAAATTACGAGAAGAAATCTTAAAAAACCTAAAAGTTACTGAATAATGCCTATGTCACCATCAACAACAACACAATACACTACTGCCATTGGGCGTCGAAAGACTTCAACAGCGCGTGTACGATTGACACCGGCAGATAAAACAGTAGTAACGGTAAATGACCGATCAATCAAAGAGTATTTCCCAACAACAGAACTTTTCAAAACTGCTATGGGTGCAATTCATGAAACTGAAAATGTTGCTGAATACACCGTAACGGTAAAAGTTTCTGGAGGAGGTATTCATTCCCAAGCAGAAGCAGTCCGACATGGAATTGCTCGAGCATTGGTAAAATTAGATGAACAATCAAAAGATGATTTGAAAAAAGCTGGATTTTTGAAACGAGATGCTCGATCAAAAGAACGTCGTAAATTCGGACTTAAAAAAGCTCGAAAATCATCACAATGGTCAAAACGATAAAAAACACCAAAGGGTGTTTTTTATTTATGGCTTTTTTTATTTCTAAAATTATGTATAATCAGAATGTTCATTCTGAACGAATATTACTGTTAATTTATTGAAACGATTATGTCTGATGAAAAAGAATTTGAACAATTAGATGAAATTATTGACGATGAATCAATCGAAGAATCAGTTGAGGATTTGGAATTCGAAGAACTCGATTGGGTGGGAGATGAAAAAAAAGACAAAGCAAAGCTGAAAGATTTACGAGAAAAATTAAAACAATCACAATCTGAATCTCGGGAACACCTTACTGCACTTCAACGATCTCGTGCCGATTATGTAAACTTGAAAAAGGAAAAAGATGAAATCGCCGATGTAGTAAAACAAAAAACTACGGAACGAATGATTATGAGTTTTTTGCCAGTACTCGATAGTTTTGATATGGCTATGGGGAATACCGATGCGTGGAACGCTGTAGATGCGAATTGGCGCGTGGGGGTAGAATATATCTATAACCAGATGAAAACAGTATTAGATGATTATGGAGTGACAGAAATTTCTGCAGTAGGTATTGCATTTGATCCGAATAAACATGAACCAATGAAAACAGAGGATACTAACGACCAATCCCAAGATGATACAGTGGCTACCATTATTCAAAAGGGATACATGATGGGGGATAAGGTGATCCGTCCAGCGCGGGTGGTAGTATATAAAGCAAACTAAAAAACGCGTTATGCGTTTTTTTAGTTTGACAAAAATTAATATGTATGATAAACTTCTTTAGAACAAATCCGGTCTCGATCCGGTATAAATAAATTCGATACCTTTCAAAAAATGAAAAAAGTATTTTTGTACAGCCTGCTCGCCATCTTTGCTTTATGGGGTGGAACAATTTGGTACAATGTTGTTGTTTCTGGAAACTATTGGGTTACGGCCCCTTGGTACCAAACAGCTTTTCTGTTCTTATTGCTAATTATTGGGATTCGTGTGGTTTTTTATGCGGCAAAGGGTATTTCTCAATTGTCTTCAATTTTTTTACTCATTCTTGCCGGTGGTTTTCTTAGTAGTTGCACTTACTCTAAAACAAATCAAATTGTACTTTATAGTGAAGATTGTGGAGTAAACTGGAAACAGGTTCCGGTAGGTTCTCGGGTTCCAGCAGGAACAGGAAATATGTGTTTCATTAAAGAAACTATGCCAGGCTATGAAATGCAAGGTGACATGGAATATTATGTTCTCTTTAAAGACCAGGTAAAGGTAAAAATAAGATTGACCTATAGTTACCTGATCGCAGATCCGTTACTATTTATGAAGCACGCAAAAAAGCTGGGAAAAACCAATGCCGAAACAGATGATGCTCAGGATGATAACCAGCGCTTTGAAGGAGCCGAAAACAGAGTAATTGAAACCCGTATTAAAAGAGTAACTACTGATGAGTTTCCAAAAGAAGATGTGGTAGCTCATGATATCAATGCATTGGAGTTAACTTATATGGAACTTATCAATCAGGACCTTAAAGCAAGAGGTGTTCAAATCTCAACTTTTGAAATGGTTCCAGATTTTCAACCTTTAACGCAGCAGGCAATCGATGCAGCAAATGCCGACAGGATTTACCAATCAAAAGGTATGCAAGACTTTGGTCGTCAAATTACTCTTGCTAGAGCCGGTGCTACGCAGATAATTGTCGGTAAAACTGAATAAACATATTAGGTTAAATTTGCGCACACCTCTTAACGGAGGTGTGTTATTTTTGTAATATTTTTACCAATTCTATTTCTGTTTCTAAGTCCAGATTATTGGTGGTAATGATCATCATTTCGGTTGTGAGTCCCAGATCTTTTTTAATATTCATGAATAGATGTTCAAATGGATAGGGGGAAATCCAAGCTGAGTTTTTAAGGCAGGTGAATCCTGCTTTTTTTAATAAATACCGGAGCGCCTCGCGTTCTGATTTGCGGGATTCGGGGAGGTCGAGGAGTATTATTCGCCACTGACCATCCCAGTTAGGGAGGAGTGAGGTTTCGCTTTCTAATTTAAGCGTAGTTGCTTTTTTACGCCCTGATTCCGTTAATCGGGCATAATTGTTTTGACCAGAAAAATGGCGCTCTATGACACCAGATTCGATGAGCCCTTTCAGTGATCGATTTACTGCATATACGGCCTTTTTTGGGTCGTTTTTTGCGTTTCCAGCAATGTCTTTTACCAGTTCCGAAGTAATATCAGAAAAGGACAAGGCTCGATTTTCAGAAAGGATTTTCAGTATTTTTTTGGAATAATCGTTACTTTTCATAGTATTCTTGGTTCTTATAAATAATAACACTATATTTTTATTTAAACAAGTTTTTTGCGAACGCAAAAAACTTGTCAAAAAATATTTTTTTGTTTATACTTAAGCTAACTTCGGAATGGTTGTTATTCAGAACGAAGAGATTATTAAAAATTAAGAATAATTTTTACAAAAATATGTCAAAAATCATTGGAATTGATCTTGGAACCACCAACAGTGCGGTAGCAATTATCGAGGGTGGTCAACCAAAAATTATTGAAAACACAGAAGGTGCACGAACAACTCCGTCAATCGTGGCGCTCGCAAAAAATGGTGAACGATTGGTAGGGCAATTGGCAAAACGCCAAGCGGTCACTAATCCAGAAAACACCATTTTTGGAATTAAACGCTACATGGGTCACAAATTCAGTGACGAAGTAGTAAAAAAAGATATTGATCATTCACCATTCAAAATCACCAAAGGGTCAGATGATGGTGTTGCGATCAAATTGGGAGATAAAGATTATCGACCAGAAGAAATTTCTGCGATGACACTTGCAAAAATCAAAGCCGATGTAGAAGCAAAAATCGGTGAAAAAATTACCGAGGCGGTGATCACGGTGCCAGCATATTTTGACGATAGTCAACGACAAGCAACGGTAAATGCGGGTAAAATTGCGGGACTGGATGTAAAGCGAATAATTAATGAACCAACTGCGGCGGCGTTGGCGTACGGATTCAATTCTAAAAAAGATCAAAAAATTGCCGTGTACGATTTTGGAGGTGGAACATTTGATATTTCTGTTCTCGAGGTTGGGGCAGATTTGGTAGAAGTGAAATCAACCGATGGAGATGCCCACATGGGAGGTGAAGACATTGACCGTGAAATTGTAAAATGGATTGGGGACGAATTTAAAAAAGATTCAGGAATTGATGTTACCAAAGATGTGCTTGCATTACAGCGATTAAAAGAAGCTGCAGAAAAAGCAAAACACGAACTTTCTACAACCAATGAAACAGAAATCAATATTCCGTTCATTGCACAAAATGATGGAGTACCACAACACTTGATGATGAAAATGACGCGTGCAAAATTGGAAGAACTCGCTGCACCATACATTGATAAATCTATCGCTATTACCAAACGAGCTATTGAAGCTTCACCGTTTAAAATGAATGAAATTGATGAAATCATTATGGTAGGAGGGCAAACTCGAATGCCAAAAATTGTAGAAGAAGTTAAAAAATTGTTTGGTAAAGAACCAAATCGATCAATCAATCCAGATGAAGTAGTGGCATTAGGTGCTGCGGTACAAGCTGGGGTATTACAGGGAGATGTAAAAGATGTATTGCTCCTTGATGTAATTCCATTGTCACTGGGGATTGAAACCATGGGAGGGGTTGCAACAAAATTAATTGAACGCAATACCACCATTCCAACATCAAAATCTCAAATCTTTTCTACTGCTGCAGATAATCAAACATCAGTAGAAATTCATATTACCCAAGGGGAACGACCAATGGCGACTGATAACAAGTCACTCGGACGATTCGTATTAGGTGATATTGCGCCAGCACCACGAGGAATTCCACAAATCGAAGTAACCTTTGATATTGATGCAAATGGAATTTTGAATGTAAAAGCAATTGATAAAGCAAGTAATAAAGAAGCGTCAATCACTATTCAATCAGGAGGGGGTCTATCAGATGCAGATATCAAGAAAATGCAAGAAGATGCAGAAAAATATGCAGATGAAGATAAAAAGAAAAAGGAATTAGTGGATAAACGAAACGAGGCAGAAACAGCAATTTTTGCAGCAGAAAAATCTTTACGCGAATATGCTGAAAAAATCCCTACAGAAACAAAAGAATCTATTGAAACAAAAATTAAAGAATTAAAAGAGGTAAAAGATAAAGACGATGCAAGTGCGATTGATACCGCAACCATGAATCTTTCGAATGAAATGATGAAGATTTATGAAGTGATTCAGAATCCGCCAGCTGGCGGAGAGCAAGAAAAAACAGCTACGGATGCAACTACTGAAAAAGGTTCTGAAGAAACTTCGTCAGATGAAAATCAAGAAAAAACTGGGGAATAAAAAACAACCCTGTTTCTCTTCCGAAATAAATTCGGGGGAGTGTACAGGGTTGATAGATAAATTTTCTCAAAAATTTTCTTTCAATATTCTGAGCGTTAATTTTGCTGTAATGGCACTTATGGTTATTAAAAAAACTAAAACCCAAAAAACAATGTTTTCTATTGGTGTGTCGGATAAAAATAAAATACCAACAACAAAAACAGAAATAATGTTTAAACCAGAAATTAAGAGAAGCTTGTTTTTCATTGAAATAGTAATTAAGTTTTGAAAAGAATAAATACATAATACTTTAAATAATTATTTTGTCAAATATTTCAAATCTCTTATTTATTTGTATCAAATAGAAATAAAAATAGAGGTGAGAAATCTCGTAAAATAATATATACTACTATTCTATGTCAAAAGATTATTATAAAATTTTAGGAGTTGAAAAAACCGCATCTGATGCGGATATTAAAACTGCTTTTCGGAAATTGGCTCATCAACATCATCCTGATAAAAACGGCGGTGATGATAAAAAGTTTAAGGAAATCAATGAAGCCTACCAAACACTATCAGATAAAAACAAGCGTGCGCAGTATGATCAATTCGGCTCTGCGGGTGCTGGTTTCGGTGGCGGACAGGGAGGAAATCCATTCGGACAAGGTTTCGGTGGGTTTTCATGGGAAGATATCATGCGACAGGCACAGCAGGGAGGGTTCCAGCAAGGGAATGTTCATTTTGATATGAATGATTTTGATCTCGGTGATTTATTTGGAGCAGCGTTTGGGTTTGGTGGACGACGCGTGCGTAAAGGGCGCAATATTGAGGTACAAATCACCATGACATTCAAAGAATCAGTACGCGGGTTTATCAAAGAAATCGAAGTTCCCAATTATCAGGACGGAGTGCAAAAAGGAACTAAAAAAGTTTCCGTCACGATCCCTGCAGGTGTAGAAGATGGTCAGCAATTACGCATGGACGGAGCAGGAGAAACGATTACCGATGGGCGACCAGGAAATTTATTTATTTTGGTTCGTGTACAAAAACATGGAACTATTTATAAAGATGGAAATAATTTAGTAATGGATTTGTCAGTGTCATTACGTGATGCATTATTGGGGAGAAAGGTAGAAATAGAAACATTAGATGGTAAAGAAACCATAGAAATTCCAGAATGCATGCCAGTAGGTCATGTAATTAAATTAAAAGGGAAAGGAGTTTCTCAAGGGTTTATGCGTGCAGGAGATTTTCTCATTGTTACCCATATCAAAATACCTAAAAAACTCTCCAAAGATGCAAAAAAACATGTCGAGGAAATTGCTAAAGAATTAGATGTTTGGAAATAAATAAAAACCGCTCTCTGCGGTTTTTATGTTATGCGCGTCTAATTTTTTGTCCGTCATCGGTATCCTTGATTTCGTATCCTAATGCTTTGATTTCATTACGGAGTAAGTCGGCACTGTGCCAGTCGTTATGTTCCCGTGCTATTGCTCGTTCTTTTAATAGTTTTTGAATAAGTTCAGGAATTTCATCAATATCGAGCGGTCGTTGATCAGCTAATCGTAGTCCTAGTACTTGATCCATATCGAGTAATGTTGCTTTTTTATCCTCAGGACTTACATCAGGATTTTTGATCAATTCCCACATAACCGCAATTCCTCCTGCAGTATTCAGGTCATCATTAATAGTTTCTCTAAAGAGTGTTTGATATGATTCATTAATAGTCCCGCCATCTGGTAATTCTGTAATAATACTTTGTATTTTTTTGAGAGCAGTTTCTGACCCGCTGAGTGCATCCCAAGAAAAAGAAATTTGAGATCGGTAATGTGATTGGAGATATAAATAGCGGAGCGCGAGAGGGTTAATACGGTTATCACGAACCGTAGCGAGCGTGATAAAATTATTTCCTGATTTTGCCATTTTTTCTTCACCAATATTTACGAATTCGTTATGTAACCAGTACTGTACAAACGGGGCATGTCCCGTCGCACATTCTGATTGTGCGATTTCGTTATTATGATGTACTGATGCGAGATCATGACCTCCCGTGTGAATATCAAATTGATCTCCTAGGTATTTAGTACTCATCCCAGAACATTCAATATGCCAACCAGGAAATCCTTGCCCCCAGGGTGACTGCCAACCTTTTTCAGTATCAAATTTCCACAACGCAAAATCTCGTGGGTTTTTTTTCTCAGAAATTTCACCAATTCGTGATTCATGGGTATGGTCGAGTCCGCCCAGTTTCCCATAATCCGGCATTTTTTCAGTATCAAAATAGATTCCATCAGATGTGGTGTAGGTGAATCCTTTTACTTCGAGTTGTTCAATCATTGCAATATCCTCGGCGACATGTTCACTTGCGCGGGCAATAATTTTGGGTCGGAGAATGTTCAAATCAGCAATATCAGCAAGAAATACTTCTTCGTACTTACGAGCCAATTTGAGCATATTTTCGAGATTAATTTCCAATCCTTCTCGTTTTAATCCTTTGGTCATTTTATCATCACCGCTATCACCATCAGAAACCAGGTGTCCGATATCGGTGATATTCATCACTTGATTTACCGCATATCCATTATATTCAAATACGCGTCGGGTAATATCAGCAAGGAGGAATGCGCGGAGGTTTCCGATATGAATAGAATCATATACGGTTGGTCCACAGTGATACATGCCAACTGAACCTGTATGGATTGGTGAAAAAACTTCTTTCTTTTTGGAAAGGGTGTTGGTCAAGTAAATATCAAACATATATCGTCATAGTAGCAGAAAAGAGCGGAATAATAAAGGTGATGGAAATATTGTAATTATTGACAAAAAAATATAAATATGCTATTATAATTTTTGAACCAAAAAAAAGTATATGTCACAAGTAAGAAATAATAACCAGGCAAAAGAAGGATTGTTTGGGAAATTCATGAGAGTAACTTTTTTCGGAGCCCTGTGGCTCACCTTTTCTTTGACCGCAAAGACAGCCTCATTTATTGAGGAGGTCGCAAAAACTATTGCGGAAAAGTCAAAGAAAAAAGCCGGATTTACCACGTAAATTCGGCTTTTATTACGCATCGTTATCCCTCTTGCAAAAACTCTGATTTCATGTATACTAGAGAACATTATGGCTACTACCAAGAAAACAACTAAAGAACTTTCTCCTGCTTTTTCTGTAATCCTTACAGGTGGAAAACAATACATCGTTCGTGAAGGAGATATTATTACTATTGAAAAATTAGATGGGGAATTCGAAGCTGGAAAATCCCTTGCATTTGATCAAGTACTAATGACGACTGATGGATCAAAAACAACCATTGGAACTCCAACTGTTGCAGGTGCAAAAGTTACCGCTGAATTTATCGAAGAAGGAAAAGGTGACAAAGTTATCGTAGTAAAATACAAAGCTAAATCTCGTTACTACAAAAAACGAGGACACCGACAACCTTACATGAAATTCAAAGTTACCAAAATTGCGTAAATAAAAAAACTGCTGAACGCGGTTTTTTATTATCACTATACAAAATTGATAATATTATAAATTATGCTATAATAAAAAAAACTTAACAAATGAAAAATTCTTTTTTTTCTGCGATCAAAATAATTGCACTTTCGTTTTTCTTCTCGATACTTGTTTTTGCTTGTTTAGATAACGGACAGGCTGGATACGAAACTGTTCAGAATGAAACCGTGTTCGGCATCGATATCTCCCATTATCAGGGGGATGTCTGCTGGAAAACTGTGGCAACACAGGACCAGCATGCCCCAGTAGAGTTTGCTATCATGCGCTCTACAATGGGGGCAGATCGTAAAGATAAAAATTTTGAAAAAAATTTGTCCGAGGCTCGTGAACAGGGTCTCATAGTGGGTGCGTACCACTATTACGATCCCAACGAAAATTCCCTGAAACAAGCAGATAATTATCTGCGAGCAATTAGGGGGAAAATCCAGAAAGGGGACTTTGTTCCGATTCTGGATATTGAGCAAAAAAGTCGTGTGCAAAGCATGGCAAAGCTCAAAGTGGGGCTTAAAAAATGGCTCGATGCCGTTGAAAAAGAGTACGGGGTAAAGCCCATCATCTATTCAGGATACGCGTATTACCGCGATCATCTAAAAGATGATTTTACTGAATACCCTGTTTGGATTGCAGCATATTCATCTGCGCGTAGGGACGACCCTATCCTAGCAGCTGCTGCGATTCATCAATTTGCAGAATATGTCCGCATGCCGGGCATAAATGCAAATACAGTCGATGGAAACGATATTAAAAGGCGAGACCTTCCAAGACTTGTCTTAAAATAAGTTTTCCAAAAACTGTAAAGCCACCTGTAATGGGTGGCTTTTTTGTAAGAATTTAAGAAGTAAAAATAGCACGCCATAAAGACGTGCTATTTGAGTTTCGCGAATTTAGAACGACCTGGTATAGGTCATTCTGCCTAGATGGAAGTGATCTCCAGGATACACCTTTACGGTGACTTGAGTATTTCCAATAGAATCTTCTAATAATCGAGCCTCCGCAGGGGTAATTCTGAACTTTTCGTTCATTTTTCTCCCTTTATAAATCGGAATGTTAAAATATTCAGCCAAATAAATTGACATCATATAATCAACATATCGATTTATCCCCATCAACGAATCAATCGTAAACTCTGGCACATAAGTACCAAGTGATTGTCCGTCCCCCTTTAAGGAGAATGTGCCATTGAGACACTGGACAAACACAATCAACGAATCTCCGAAGCAGCTACCACCTTTGATGATCGCGTAGAGCTGATCGTTGTAGTGACCATTGTGTCGAGTACTGTCTCCTGACTCCACACCTTTGGCCTTACCAGATCCGAAAGAGTATCCGACAGTTTCGATTTCGCAGCTGTATCCCCGTTGTCTCAGGTAAGAGGCTAACATGGAATTCAGTTGTGGAGCGTTTTGTTCCATGAATCTTCCGCGCTCTTCAGGAGGCAAATTCCTCAACGAGTCTATGATTTGAGTCCGTACTTGGAGACCCTCTGTTTCCATTGGGTCAATGTCATTTATGACATCTTTCGTGGAACAGGAAATCATTAAAAGGGTTGCCAATCCCATCATTGCGGCAAAAATATTTTTTTTCATATGTCCAAATTTTATTAATTATAGCATATTTTGAAATATTGTCAAGTATTGATTACTAAATAAAAAACTAATACAGAATTATAATTTTTTTGTTTGCAAAATATCGAAAAATCAGTATACTGTTTTTCGTGGAGCATTGAAACGCGTGATTAGCTCAGCTGGCTAGAGCATTCGACTGATACTCGAAAGGCCCCAGGTTCGAATCCTGGATCACGCACCACACAAAAAACTATCCCAAAGGGTAGTTTTTTGTTTGAGAAAATATGGTATACTGAAAATATATTATTAGATAATAAAAAATATAATTATGAACCACGGTTTTTCTAATTCTCAAATGCTTTCACAAGCATGGAAATTATTCAAAGTAAACTACGCTTTTATATTACCTGCAGTGTTTGTGTCTGGGCTCGTTTTAATATTAATGCAATTTTTAACAGTAAAAACTGAATCAACAACTATTCTTTCAGTACTGGTTACTCTTTTGAGTATCATAGTGAGTCTTGCATTAAGTATTGGTTGGGCGCAGGTAATTTTACGTTTAATTCGAGGAAATTCACATACTTGGCATGATTTTAAAACACAGCCAAAAATTTGGGGGAAGGTATTTGTAACACAATTACTTTTTATTGTCCCTACAATTATTACTATTGCGGTTATATTGGTAATTGCATTTCTCATAAAAGGTCTAATTCCATTATTCATTGCAGTTGGATTGGTAGTTGCATTAGCTGTGTATATTCAGATTCGTTTTATGTTTCTAAATCCTACTGCAATTGATCATTCTGGATTAGGAATTGTTGCGTTGTTTAAAAAAACAGCAGGAGTAACAAAAAATCACTTCTTTGATTTGCTTGGATTTGGAATATTAGTAGTACTCATTAATATCGGTGGATTACTTTTAATTGGTATTGGATTGTTTATCACTATTCCGGTAACTATGATTGCAAAGATTTTTGTGTATGAAAAAATTACTGGGAAGTCATTCGATAGTGAATAATTATAAAAAACATCCTTCTAAAAGGGTGTTTTTTGTTATCCACAGTTTTGTGAAACCCAGTTACTTGTGTTTCATGGTGGGATAGCGTATTATTGAAGTGGGATGAAGTGGGATAATTTCAGTTCATCTCTATGCCTATGTTTCTCGGAGAATATCGACACACACTCGACAGTAAAAACCGAATGTCGCTTCCGGCAAAATTACGGAAATTACTCGGTAAAAAAATAATTATTACGCGAGGTCTCGATCGCTGTCTTTCTGTGTATTCCTATTCAGAAGGGAAGAAGTATTTGGAAAGCCTTCAAAGTTTTTCAGATCATCAGGCAAATAATCGTGCGTTTAATCGTTTTATGTTGTCAGGTGCAACAGAAACAGAAGTAGATTCTGCAGGAAGAATCCTTATTCCAGATTTTTTGAAACAAGAAGCAAAACTTGATACAAAAGTAGTCATTATCGGAGCTCGTAATCGTTTAGAACTCTGGAATGAAGATCAGTGGATACAGTATTTGAAAAAAGTTGAATCAGAAATTGAATCCCTTGCAGAAACACTTCATGAAAAATAGTATGAACAAGCAATCATTACATATTCCAGTCCTTTATAGCGAATCATTAGAAGCGCTCGCTATCCGTCCGGACGGTGTATATATTGACGGAACATTGGGTGGTGCTGGACATGCATTCGGTATTGCAGAACAATTATCTTCGAACGGAACATTTATTGGTTGCGACGTAGACTATGACGCAATTGTGCGCGCACAAGAAAAACTTGCACCACTGTCGTGTAAAAAATATTTTGTGCACAACAACTTTCGAAATATTATCGACATCCTCCATTCACTTTCTATTGATCAAGTTGATGGAATATTATTAGACTTAGGATGGAGTAGTTTTCAAATTGAGGATCATGATCGAGGATTATCATTTATGCATGATGGACCGCTCGATATGAATCTCGCTAAAGGGTTATCAGGAGAACGATTAACTGCCTATGAAATTATTAATTTCTGGGAAGAGGAAACACTCGCTGATATTTTTTACGGGTACGGTGACGAACCGAAAGCTCGTGTTATTGCCCGACATTTAGTCCAAGTGCGAAAAGATTCATTAATTATGACGACGCATCAACTTGCTCGTGAAGTTATCAATGCACTTTTCCCAAAAAAGATTGCCAGTGGAAAATCATTAAAATTTAAAATTCATCCTGCAACCAAAGTATTCCAAGCATTACGCATTGCAGTAAATGATGAATTTGGAGCCATTACCGATGCGCTCCATGCAGGAATTCAATGTTTAGCACCACAGGGAAGGTTTGCAGTTATTACCTTTCATAGTGGGGAAGATAGAATCGTAAAGCATATTTTCAAATCATATGCAGATACGCAAACTATCCAACTTGTACACAAAAAGCCTCTTACGCCATCACAGGGCGAAATTATCTCGAATATTCGGTCACGCAGTGCAAAATTACGCATTATTGAAAAACAATAATATTATCAGATTTATTTGCAATTTTTATGGATTATTCTTCTCAACAAAAAAAATCATTTCTCAATCGTGTATTGGTGTCACGATTTTTCACGGGAGTTCTCGTCCTTATTATTGGCGCATACGCTGGATTTACTGTTCAGTCTGTTGCGCTTACGAATGAACGAAAAGAATTACGAGAAGAAATCCGTCAAACACAAATTGCAATTTCTGATTTAGAAGTAACCTATTTTGAACTTGCTCAAGCAATTGATCCAACTACTATTGAACAATTAGGGTTTTCTGAAACGGTTACTCCTGTGTTTGCTTATACCGAAGAATCATACCCTGCAGTTGCTTTGATTCGTTAGTATTCTCGTCTTTTGGCGGGAATTTTGTTATAATTTTTTATATTTTTCTATGTCTTCTGTGTTTGGTTATCGTATCCGTATTATCTCTATCATCTTTATTTTTATAGGGCTTCTTTTTGTTGCAAAATTAGCATGGCTTCAAATTGTTCATGGTGAAAAATATTCTCAAGAAGCTGATCGACAGTATGTGCGAACTGCTCATTCTCAATTTGATCGTGGAAGTATTTTTTTTAAGAAGAAAAATGGTGAATTAGTATCAGGGGCAAGTTTACTCCGCGGTTTTATGCTTACGGTGAATCCTAGTATTCTCCAACAACAAGAAAATTTTAATCCAGAACAACTTTACGAATCATTGAAAAATATTATCCCTGAACTAGATCAGGAAACACTTATAAAACAGGTATCCAAAAAAAATGACACCTATGAAGAACTTGCGGTGAAATTAACCCAGGATCAAGCAGAACAAATCAAACAGTTACAAATAAAATCGGCAACGCTCTATCAGATGAATGCTCGATTTTCACCTTCAGGATTACTAGCGCCCCATGTTATTGGATTGGTTGCATATAAAGATAATGATTTGGTTGGACGGTATGGATTAGAGCGTTTCTATGATGATATTTTAAGTAGGGTTTCATCTGGATTGTATGTGAATTTTTTTGCAGAGGTATTTACTCATTTGACTCAATTTTCAAAGGATGAAATTCCCACTGAGGGTGATATTGTGACTACTCTAGAACCGTTGGTGCAATCTTCGCTTCAAAATGAACTTGAATTAATTCGCGAACAATGGGATTCTGATCGTACTACAGGAATTATCATGGATCCAAAAACAGGCGCAGTTGTTGCCATGGCATCAACTCCTGGATTTGATATTAATAATTATCGAAACGTGTCATCAGTTGCATTATTAAATAACCCAGCAGTTGAAAGTGTTTTTGAAATGGGTTCAATTATGAAACCAATTATTCTCGCAACTGCACTCGATCAAGGAGCGATTACTGCTGATACAACCTATTATGATGCTGGATTTATCAAAGTAGGAGATCGAACGATTCGAAATTTTGACCGCAAGGGACGTGGAACTATTACAATGCAAACCGTACTTGATCAATCATTGAATACCGGAATGGTGTTTGCAATGCAACGGATGGATAAAAATAATTTTCGAGAACAATTTGAAAAATTTGGGTTCGGAGAAACTACAGGAATTGATTTACCGGGGGAAATTAAGGGTCTCGTTTCAAATTTACGCACCAATCGTGATGTAGAATTCGCCAATATTGCTTTCGGACAAGGAATTGCTGCGACACCAATCGGGATGACACGAGCTATGTCGGTACTTGCTAATGGTGGGAAATTAATGCAACCGCGCGTTGTTGAATATATTGAATATATTGATGGTACAAAAAAAATTATTGAACCAACGATATTAAAAACAGTGATCAAACCAGAAAGTTCAGAAGAAATAACTCGTATGATGGTGAATGCTTTCGATAGTTATTTTAATGGTACCAAAAAATTAAAACATTATTCTATTGCGGGAAAAACAGGAACTGCACAAATTGCAAATCGTGAATCTGGAGGCTATTATGAAGATCGCAATTTACATACCTTTGTAGGATATTTTCCGGCTTATGACCCAAAATTTATTATATTTTTAATGAATGAATATCCTAAAAAAGGAGCTCAGTTTTCTTCTGAAACACTCGTTGACCCATTTTTAAATATTACTAATTTTCTCATTAATTATTATAATATTCCTCCTGATCGATAATAAAAATACACACTGTATCGTGTGTATTTTTATTATTCAGCTGAGAACCATTCTTTTTGCCAGTTTTTCATTTGGTCAATTTCTTTTTCTTGTGCGGTAATAATTTCATTTGCTAATTGTTGGAGTTCTGGTCGATCTGATTGTTCTAATACCATTTTAGCCATATCCACTGCTCCTTCATGATGAATAATCATTTCTGCGAGGAATGCTCGATCAAATTCCGCACCTGTTTTTCCTTGTAATGATGCAGTCATATCCATCATCATGCTATGCATTGATGTATCTCCTGACATCATTTCCTGATGCATTTTTGACATACCAGAACCTTTTCCAAGAAAAAAACCAATAACCAAAGCTCCTATAATACCAACAAGAATCATAATACTATTCGAAGTGTTCATAAAAATAATAGACAAACTATATACATTCCGGTGACGACCCGGTAAGGATATTCTATCATACATGACATCTTGATAAAAAATATTTTATTTGGTCTAATGACTTGCAAAAAATCATTCTTTGATTATAATTATTCTAGATTGTTCTTACGATCACAGGTTACCTGAAAATAGCTCGTCTATTGCCAGATAACCTGAGCGAACCAAAGTTTCTACGATGTAGAAACACCACGGTTGCCGTGGTATTGATAAGGTTCGCACCTGGGCCCTTAGCTTAGTTGGTAGAGCGCCTCACTTGCACTGAGGAGGTCAGCGGTTCGAATCCGCTAGGGTCCACCTTGACAAAATATAAAAGAAATATATTATATTGATATAATACAGTTCTTTTATATTGTATTTGATTCGTTTTGTATATTGCTCTCTGGGCGTGATTTATTAATTCTTAGAGAGCAGTATTGCAAAATAATTAAATCATAAAAAATGGAGAAATTTGTAGTAGATAAAACTAAACCAATTATTCCTCAAATTGAAGAACTTTATCCAGATAATAATCCTATATTTATAGGTTTTGGGTTATTGACACAAGATGAAGATATTCTAAAATTCTTCTCAGAACTGACTGAAATAAGAAAAGGGGAAGAACCTGATCATCCAGATCCTCGTGAATCAGTTCGTTCAGATTTTGCTTACATAGCAGGGTATTCAGACTCTTGGGATTCTCAATGGAAGAGGTTTCGTGAAGTGCTAGGGTCTCAATTTGATGAAGCGATAAAAAACTGCCAACTTGCTAGAAAAATAAAAAGAGAGAACAGTATTAAGTCTCACTCATGAAGTTAAATAATTTTTTAAGTAAGTAGATCCGCTTTTTGTTTAGGGCGGATTTTTTCTTACAAAACTTCCTTTAAATACTGTAATTCTACAATCAATCGGTTCACAAGAATCGTATCGAAGTCCACTCGAGTTGACTGAAGGGGCAGAAATGCCTCTTTTGTCTTGGAATTGACTATTCTAATAATATTTGTTAATTTGAAAGTAAATAAATTTCTTCACCATAAAAACACAAGTGTCATGATTAGAGGAAAAATTCCGGTTACTTTTGATCATCATTGCATCAAAAATATGGAAATTGGGAGTACAAGATTTCTATCCATCTATGATTTTATATTTACTGATAGGTGTGTAATGCTTTCAATTTTTACTGAAGTGTACGATTTAGACGATATTTTAGGAGAACAAGAAATAGTTGTTCCAGTAAAAAGATTAAGTTCAGGCTTATCAGAGTACGATTTTGATATTGATTTTTCAAAAATTGATCCAGGAATTTTTGATCTACCTTTTCTTGAAAATTATTCTTGTTTTAGAAAAGAGTCTCACTATTCGTCCAACGCATATATTATCTTTACAGAGTTTGAATATCATATGGTTTCTCAAGAGAATTCAAATGATGATGATCAAAATTGCCAAGAACAATCGGACGAAATAAGAATGTTAGAACAGAAAATAAAATCTTGCGTTGATGATGAAAAATACGAAGAAATTCCGAGCCTCGAAGCAGAGCTCAGAAAATTACAGAATACAAAAAACAAAAAACCTCCATCGTGAGGTTTTTATTTTACAAAAAATTTATCCATCATGCCACCATGTTCTTTCAGATATCGTTTGATATGTCCACGGGCAAGTGAAGTTTTACACATATCAATCCATTTACGATTGGGTCGTTGCTTTTCGTTATGGATAATTTCTACAATATCACCCTGGGTGAGCTCGCTATCTAACGATGACATTTTTCCATTAATTTTTCCTCCAGTGGCATGATTCCCAATATCAGAATGAATACGATATGCAAAGTCTAATACCACAGCTCCACGAGGTAGTTCAATAACATCACCTTTTGGAGTATAGATGAAGACTCGTTCCTGGAAAAAATCTAGTTTTAAATGATTAATAAATTCTTCAGGTTTTTGCATTGTTTTTTGAGCTTCCAATAATTGTTGAGTCCATTCTGTTTTTGATCCGGCTATTCCGCGCTGTTTTTCTTTGTATTGTACATGGGAATAGATACCAAATTCGGCTTCTTGGTGCATTTCATTGGTGCGTATTTGAATCTCTACAATACCCCCCATACCGTCAAAAATGGTTGTATGGAGCGATTGGTATCCGTTAGGTTTTGGAAGTGCGATGTAGTCCTTGAAACGGCCTGGAAGTGGTTTATAGAGTCCGTGAATAATACCTAAAGCCTGATAGCAGTCTGATACTGTTGGAACTAAAATACGGAGTGCTAAAATATCATGAATTTGATTGATGTCATAATTATTGTATACTAATTTTTTCCATAAACTATATACATGCTTTACTCGATAGTCGAGTCGAGTAATGTCTGCTTCGAGTATTTCTAATTCTTCTTTTAATGTTTCCGCAACTTTTGCTAAATGAGGTTCAGAAAAAGTTTGATAGTTTTCGAGAATAGTTTTTACTCGATTGTGTTCTTCGGGGTAGGCAAAGGGAAAGGCAAGATCTTCCAGCTGTGCTTTCATTCGCCCCATCCCTAATCGATCTGCTAACCGTGCATAAATTTCGAGCGTTTCAAGTGCGATACGATGCTGTTTTTCTTTTGGAATATGGGAAAGGGTAGCAATGTTGTGGAGCCTATCAGCGAGTTTGATTGCAACCACACGGATATCATTAGCGCTTGCAATAAAAAATTTTCTGAGTGATTCAGCATGACGTTCAGCTCCTTTGTATTTCAGGTGACCAAGTTTAGTAACTCCTTGCACCAAGGTAAGTATTTCAGTACCAAATTCGCGCTCAATATCAATTTCAGTAGCTGATGTGTCTTCTAGTGTATCATGGAGGATTCCAGCGATAATAGTAGGTATATCAGCTTTTATTTCTGCCAAGTGACACGCAACAGCAATCGCATGAGTTACGTACGGTTCACCACTATTACGTTTTTGGTCTTTATGAAATTGTTCAGCAAAAACAACCGCACGGTGAATACGGTTTGTATCATCTATGGAAATATCAGGGATGAGTTGTGTAATTTTTTCCACGAATGGATTCATAGTGGTATTACTATAGTATTTTTTAATCAAAAAGAAAAGCTGTTAGAGAACAGCTTTTCTTAACTATGGTAATAATGGTGTTTCGGGGGTGATTACAGAAATTGGCTCTACTACGGACGGTATTTTCTTTACTGTTTCACTGATCTGTTTTTCAATATCATTTGCAAGAATGATAATTTTTCCATATTGTTTTTCAGTATATGCTTGTTTTATTTGTTCTAATAAATCTGGGAGTGTTACTGTTACTTCTCTCGAAATATCAGAAGATAGTGTATTTATAGATGGAACTGAGGTGTGTATTTCTTTAGAGAGGATTACAGGATCTGTAGAAAATAGGGATACTGTCGAAGAAGTATCTATCATTTTAGACTTGAACGTATTCGAAATTGTGAATAAATCTGGATACTGATCTACACGAGCAAGGATTGCAGTATATTTTTCTTCAGCTAATGACTGAGTACTACTGGTTGCGTCGACTAAAATTACTTCTTCTATTTTCTTTTGTTTTTCAATTACTTTTTGCGATTCTTCATAGGTTGCAAGTGCAAGTAGTGTTGGTTTTACTGGATCTGATAATGTCATGATATCACTACTATTATTTGTCAGAGTTGCTACCGCTAATAGTTCATTGGTTTGTGTTTCGAGAAGCCCCTGTAATCGAGTATTGAGTGCAAATGCTTCTGCAGGGTTAATCGATGTTAATTTTATTGTTTCTTTCTCAAGGTTTTTACTGTGGTCTTTAATTGAATTACTAATCATGGTTTCAATTTTTGGATCAAGTTTTTTTTCTTGGAGAAGAGTATTTGCTTCTGCAAAACGTTTTTCAATGAGTTCAATTTCGTAATCTGCTTTTTCTATTGCACTACTGAGAGTGATTTTTTTTACTGATTCACTTGCTCGCTTGAGAGGGTAGAGAAATTCCCCAGGGAGTGATTTTTGTGCTGATGCTACCATAGTGGTTCCAGAACTAATAAAAAGAAGCATTGCAAAAGCTCCGATAATTGCAGTTCGGAAAAAATAGATACTTGGTGTTTGTACAGGACGATGATTCATATGTACTACAAGGTTATGACGAATCTTGTTTTTTTCTGATTCAGTCATCCTAATGTTTTTACCAAGAGAAAAAAGTTTTTCAAAAATATTATTCATAAAATTCTTTGAGTTTATTACGGGCATGTTCGACCGCTCGGTGGATTCTCACCGAAGTTGCATTTTCTGAAATTTGCAATATATCTGCAATTTCTGGGATAGTATATTCATTAATATATCGATATATAAGAATTTCTTTATGATGAGCATCCAGTAATTCAAGGTATTCAATGAATTCTTGGACTGCGTATTTTGCTTCTGGTTGTTGTTGTGGAGTGGTTACAATGACCGGTTCTACAGATGATTCTGATTCAGAATCCATAAATGAGGAAAACGGAATAGATTGTTTTTTTCTCGTAGCATCAATCAGTGTATTGCGAGTTACTCGAAACATAAACGCTTTCATGCTCGTTTTTTCAAAAAACCTCTTCGGGTTTTTACGATATTCATTCCAAAGTTTAAAAAATACATCCTGAGTTATGTCAAGTGCTTTATTTCGATCTTTAATACGAATATAACAATAACGAAATATTTCGTCAGAATGGTCATTATAGAGCTTTATAAAAGCATTTTCATCATAAGAACGGTTCATAGATAAAGACGAATAAGAATCAAAAATCTTACTCGGTAGAGGGATAATCATATTCTATCATATTCTTCCTATTTTTTACATAAAGTATGGTATACTTTTTTCTATATGCAGACAAAAAAAGTGATTATTGTGGGTGGAGGATTTGCAGGAATACAAACTGCGCTTCAATTATCTAAACGATCTAAAAAGCTGGGAATTGAAATTATACTTATTTCAGACCGGTCATCTTTTGAATATTATCCCGCACTCCATGGGTACTTATCTATCAAAGGTCCAGTATCTTATCATCGTATTCCTTTAGAGGATATTTTTTCAAATCATAAAGTGCAGTTAGTCATAGAAAAAGTAATAGGGTGCGATACAAGCACAAAAACAATCACTCTTGCGTCTGGTGAAACAATGCAAGCAGATTATTTGATAATGGCAGTTGGTTCAGAATCAAACTTTTTTGGAATTCAAGGATTAGCAGATATGTCGTTTCCATTTCAAAATACTACCCACGCAGAACGATTACGAACTCACATTCAAACTTTATTTGCAAAACATTGTGATAATGGAGATGTTGCAGATTGTGTGGTAGGGCTTCATTTTGTTGTTGTAGGTGCTGGACCAAACGGGGTAGATTTAGCAGGAGAACTTGCAGTATATGCAAAACATTTATGTAAAGAACATAAGCTGGATGAATCATTAGTAACGGTTGATATTATTGAAGGGGCAGGGCGTATATTACCTATGATGCCAGAAAAAGTGCAACAACTTGCTACCAAACGATTACGCCAATTAGGGGTAAATATTTTATGTAATCGTCAATTATTAAAGCAGGGTTCATGGACCGTGGCGTTGGCTGATATGACACTAGGTGCAAAAACATTGATCTGGACAGCAGGAACAGTCAGTAATGAATTAGTAAATCAAACTTCAAATATTATTCTGCAAAAGAAAAGTCGTGTTCAAGTTAATGAATACCTCGAAGCAAAAGATCAAGAAAATTGTTTTTTTATCGGAGATATTGCTGATACGGAATATTCAGGATTAGCACAGACTGCTATTCATAATGGTAATTATGTTGCCTATGTAATCACACAAAAAATATTAGGGAAGTCATACCAATCATATCAACCCAAACCTGTTGCATACAATATCGGTGTTGGTCATGGATGGTCTATTACTGCGGTAGGTGGTATAGTCATTGCTGGAAAATTATCGTCATGGTTACGGAAAATTATCGATCTTAAATATTTTATTTCTATTCTCCCGTTATCAAAAGTGATTCGATTGAATCCATTTAAATAAAAAACGCATCATGCGTTTTTTATTTTTTGTAGTATTTTGGGAATTTTTTTAAAATCTTTTATCAGTTCCGTGCGGAGTCCTCCATTATAGAGCGCTGCTGCTGGGTGATAGAATGGGAGGAAATAATCACAAGGAAAGTCTGGAATTGTTTGATGGATGAGTTTCCCGTGAGTTTCTGATATTACTAAATCGGGGAAAAAATGGTTCATGGAATGTCTCCCTAAAAACACAATGAGTTTTGGTTGGATAAAGGTAATTTCTGCACGGAGCCAATCCGCACACGATTCTTTTTCATCAGGTTTTGGATCACGATTATTGGGTGGGCGATATTTTACAATATTGGTAATATAAATATCATCACGGTTCAGTTTAATACTGGCAAGCATTTCATTTAAAAATTTTCCTGCTGCACCCATAAATGGTTTTCCTGTTTCGTTCTCCTTTTTCCCAGGGGCTTCACCGATGAATACAATAGCTGATTCTGGATTTCCGTCACCAAACACAGGATTTGCATCTGCTTTTAAACTGCAAGTATTGACTGTGTGAAAATGAGCATGAAGTTCATGGAGGGTGGTAAATTTTTTCATCAGTACTATCCTAACATAAAAAAACCGCGATTGCTCGCGGATGTTTTATTGTTCCGATTCATACTTTGTATGTTTTCTGTTTTTTATTTTCCCGCCGAGGATCATTGCTGATCCGCATGCGAGAGCGAATTTAAGGAAAGCTTCTAATGTTTCTTTTTGAAACAAAAATTCAACTAATTGTTCCATGGTTGTAAGTTTTAAAATGAGGGACAATGTTGTCTTATTTCAAATATTAGTAAATATTGAGGATATTGTCAAGTTTTTGAATTTGTGGTTTTGTGATACTATATCGATATATGTTTCAAAAATTTATTCTTAAAAAAATGCTTGGTTCAAAATTAAAAGGAATGGGGGTTACTGATGAACAAATTGATATGATATTAGAAGTAGTGCAGAAAAACCCAGATTTCTTTAAAAAGATTCAAAACGAAGTAGAAGCCAAGAAAAAACAAGGAATCAGTGAACAGGCAGCGATGATGACAGTTATGCGTGAACATCAGGCAGAATTACAGAAAATTATGACACAAAAATAACCCGGAAGGGTTATTTTTACTTGAAATTTTGATAAAAATAGCGTACAGTACCAACCATATGTCACTCTCAATCGGAATTGTAGGTCTTCCTAATGTTGGAAAATCCACCTTGTTTAATGCGCTTACCAAAAAGTGTGTACCAGCAGAAAATTATCCATTTTGTACTATCGATCCATCAGTCGGTATTGTTTCTGTTCCTGATGAACGATTATATGCACTTGCCGCTTTTTCAAATACTCAAAAAACAATTCCCGCAGCCATTGAATTCGTAGATATTGCAGGATTGGTAGCAGGTGCCAGTAAAGGTGAAGGGTTGGGAAATAAATTCCTTGCCCATATCCGTGAGGTAGATGCCATACTTGAAATGGTGCGGATTTTTGCAGTAGCAGATGGCAAAGAATCTATTAATCATGTGTATGGTGAAATTGATCCATTGCGAGATATCAAGGTGATTAATATGGAATTAATTTTGGCAGATTTGGAAACTGTAGAAAAAAGAATTGCTAATTTACAGCGTGATGTAAAACGAGGCGATAAAGTAGCAATGTTTGAAGAATCAGTTGCAAAAAAATTTTTTGAAGCACTTTCTGCAGAAAAAATGGCAAACAGTGTTGTGCTGAATGATGAAGAACAAAAAGTTGCCAAGCAATTGAATTTGCTTACTTTGAAAAAATTTATTTATGGTTTGAATAAACGAACAGGAGGTAAAAATCTCGATGAAACTGATCCAGGAAAATTCGCTCAGATTTGTCAGGAAATTGAAAGTTATGGTTCAGAGTGGGTAGTATTAGATGCAAAAATTGAACAAGAATTATCTGAATTTGAAGGTGATGATAAAGAAATGATGCGTGCAGAAATTGGACATGCAGATGACGGAGTAGATACATTGATTAAAAAATCATATAAACTCCTCGGACTTGCGACGTATTTTACAACTGGTGAAAAAGAAACCCGCGCATGGACAATCAAAGACGGTTCAACGGCTCCTGTTGCGGCCGCGGCAATTCACACTGATTTCCAAACCAAATTCATCCGTGCTGAAGTTATTTTTTGGAAAGAGTTATTGGATGCTGGATCTTTTGGTGAAGCAAAAGGGAGAGGGTTAGTGCGAACAGAAGGGAAGGAATACATTGTAAAAGATGGAGATGTTATAGAATTTAAGATCTAAAAAACGCTTTGATTACAAGGCGTTTTTTAGTTATCCACAGATATGTTGACAATAATTTATATTGTGATATAATTATTTAGAACATTTAAAATTCATACAATGAGAGGAAGAATAAAAGTAATTGGTGCAAAACCTGTGAGAGTAAATCAGGTTGAGACTAAGTCAGTTAAAACTAACGATCTATGTCAACAATGGTTTGAAAAACTATCGAAGTATTATAGTTCGATACAACATTTTCAAAACTATTCCCGAGATTTTCTTAATCTTCCATGGGAGCAAAAGAAAGAAACTATTCTGCAATTTTTGCAGAAATATGGTTTCAAAAATGTTATATTTGAAAATGGCGAAATGTCGTTTGAATATGCTGGAACAAAAGTTTCAACATGTTCAAAGCATGACATTGATGCCCTTTTCGGAGGGC
This sequence comes from uncultured Candidatus Saccharibacteria bacterium, assembly GCA_964507625.1. Taxonomy (GTDB): domain Bacteria; phylum Patescibacteriota; class Minisyncoccia; order Phycocordibacterales; family UBA1006; genus CALMMZ01. Next base: position 37,294 of record CAZDPR010000003.1, on the reverse strand, counting down.
TTGAGTCTGCATTTGTTCGACTTGAACCGGAACTTTTATAAATATAAATTAATTTTTTAAATAAAAAGCTCGTGCTATGCACGGGCTCTTTTTTATTTTCCACCTTTTTTCTTTACTGTTTCAGTGCTTAACAACGCGGCGAACTCATCTGCAGTTGCATTTGTGATATCAAAATTATCAGGTAGATAGATTCGTTTTAATCCTGATTTGATAAATGTTCCTGATTTTGATTTTAATACCTGCATTTCCTTCTTACTTTTTGGATGAATGAATGTCGTTACTAGTTCTGTTCCTTTAGGTAATTGTTTTGGAGTATTAATAATTGTAATTGCTTCGTCGAGTGTTATGGTATACGGATCAAATCCTTTTTTGAGTGATCTGAATTCTCGTCCTCGTCCTACGTAGGGACCAAATTTCCCAATATTGGCAATGATAGGTTCTCCGGTCGTTGGGTCGTTTCCTAATTCCCGTGGGAGTTCCAATAATTTGAGTGCAATGTCGAGTGTTACATCAGCAGGTTTCATTCGTGCAGGTAATGATGCACGGCGCGGTTGCGGGAGTAATTTTGCTTGCGCTATGGATTCTTTTTCTTGTTTTATTAATTCTTTGTCGGCGTCAGTTTTTTTATGACCCTTGGGGAATTTAGTGAGTTTTGGAACCTCTGGTGCGTCACCTTGTTGTACATATGCACCAAATCGTCCTGATAATACATAAATTGGATCGTTGGTTTTTGGGTGATATCCTAATGGTTTTTCTTTTCCAATTTCGGTACCGTCCATAGTCAGTGCTCCATCACACTGTGGGTATCGAGTACATGATAGGAATTTACCGGTGCGACCCAGTTTAATCATCATAGATGCACCACATTTTGGACAAATAAGATGTGATTCCGCATCACCCAGGTGAGTTGCTTTCGCAAGTTTATCTTTTTCTGCAACTTCTGCAGAAAATGGGGTATAAAAATCAGCAAGGGTTTTGGTATAGTCTCGTTTACCATTTGCGATATCATCCAGTTCATTTTCCATTTCTGCGGTGAATGTATCACTAATATAGGTTGGGAAATTATGTTCCAAGAAACTAGAAACAACATCCCCAGTATCGGTTGGGAACAGGGTCCTGCCTTCCTTGCGTACATATTCACGATCTTCCAACGTTCGCATAATAGATGCATAGGTAGATGGTCGGCCGATACCTCGTTCTTCTAATTCTTTGATGAGTCCTGCTTCACTATATCGATTAGGTGGTTGGGTTGCTTTTTCTGTTTCGGTAATATCAATTAATTGAATAGTTTGTCCGACGGATAATTTTGGCAACTCTACGTCTTCACCACGGGCACCCGTATCAACCGTTAACCATCCAGGGAAAATAATTCTGGATCCGTTTGCAGTAAAATCGGGAATGTTTTTTGTATCAATGTTTGCTACCAGTTTTGTTTTCAATAGTGTCGCGTCTGCCATTTGTGATGCAACCGTACGTTCCCAAATTATTTTATATAGCGATTGTTCTGCTGGGTTTGCTCCGGCTATTTTTTTAGCTATTGATGATGGACGAATTGCTTCGTGGGCTTCTTGTGCGTTTTTTGATTTTGTTGCATAGGTGCGTGGTTGTACAAATTCTTTCCCGAGTTCTTTTTCTACAAAATGGAGAATCTGCCCTTGGGCTTGTTTACTTAGGTTTGTACTATCCGTACGCATATAGGTAATGTGTCCGGCTTCGTATAATTTTTGCGCTAATTGCATCGTACGTGAAGGAGAAAGTCCTAATCGAGTGGAAGCGGTTTGTTGTAATGTTGATGTGGTAAACGGTGCGCGAGGAGATCTTTTTTGTTCACTGGTTTTGATATCAGTAATTGACCAAGGTTGTTTTTTGGTAAGGTCGAGTATTCTTTTGACTTCATTGATATCACGAGGTTCTTCGGTACAAGTTAATGGGAATGTTTCTTTTCCTGCAGAAAAATTACCTTGGATTGTCCAATATGTTTCTGGGACGAATGCGCGAATTTCCCGTTCACGTTCCATAATAATACGGAGCGCAGGGGATTGTACGCGTCCTGCTGATAACCCATAGCGTACCTTTTTCCAGATGAGTCCTGATAAATCATATCCCACCAATCGATCCAGTACTCGACGGGCTTCCTGTGCTGCTACTAATTTACGATCAACATCGCGAGGGTGATTGAGTGCCTCGATAACCGCGTCTTTAGTGATTTCGTTAAAGGTAACCCGTTTAATCGGTGCGGTAATTTTTGCATCATGGAGGAGTTCCTGTAAATGCCACGCAATAGCTTCACCTTCACGGTCGGGATCAGGAGAAAGAATGACTTCGTCAGCGCGTTTGGCAAGAGATTGTAATTCAGAAATAACTTTTCCTTTACCCGCAGAAATTTCATAACGGGGAATAAATCCACCAGGGATATCAATTGCATCACGATTGGTTTTTGGTAAATCACGCACATGTCCGATTGATGCACGGACGGTGTATTTTCCGTCCAAGTATTTTTCAATAGTTTTTGCTTTACTTGGGGATTCGACAATTAATAGTTTCATAGAATAGTACAACCTTAGATTGAGTAATGTTTTACTACATACCACGAAAGAGGCAAGTTTGGCAAATTTAATAAAACTACCTTGCGGTAGTTTGGTGTCTATTTTTCACAATCCTGTACGGACTCAAGTAAAAAATAAGATGTTTCAGTCTCTACTATTAACCTCCTGTCATTTGTAGGTGTGAGATAGAGAACTGCGTCTGTTTGAAAATTTCCTACTTTAATAGAATTTCCAAAATGGGTAAAATCTTCTTGTAAGGGTCCAATATGAGATTCTCCATTCTTGAATTGATTTGGGAATTCAAAATTTCTTCTTCCTATGAATAAGATTTTCAAAGGATCTCTTGCTTTTAATTTCATGGTATTTGATTTTATTTAAAATATATTAGCATATACAAAAATATTTGTCAAGTTCTCCGTATCTCACCACCAACATCTTTAATCAATCCATTCAATTCCATTTGTGACAGCAGAATGTTTGCCTTGTGGACAGGGATGCCCATTTCACGGATCAGATCCCCCTTCATTTTTGGAGTATTGAGTAATTCAATGACTGATTGTTCTTCTGGGCTACATTGTGAAAATAAATCCATTGGGGCGGTTTCGGTAATGTGGAATCCCAGTGCTTCCAGGATATCGTTCGCACAGGTGATTGGTGTTGCGCCGAGTCTAATTAATTCATTCGTTCCTTCTGAATTTTTGGAAAAAATATTTCCTGGTACTGCCAGTACATCCCGATTATATTCCGTTGCCAGTCGTGCAGTGATACGGGTACCTGATTTATGTTCTGCCTCGATTACGAGTGTTGCAACCGATAATCCTGCCATTAGTCGATTACGAGTAGGGAACATCCAGGTGAGACCGCCTTCGTTGTCTTTGAATTCAGAAACGAGCGCTCCACCAGATTCCAGTATTCGCATGGCCAGGTTAAAATTTGTTTTTGGGTAGAGAGCATTATCATCAAGTCCTGATCCAGGGAACGCAACGGTGATGAGATTATTATCCAGCGCGGATTCGTGCGCAATCCGATCAATTCCATGTGCGAGTCCTGACACAATCACAATAGGGTATCCTGCAAGTCCTGCAATGAGTGTTCGACACACATCCTCACCATAGCTGGTGTAATTGCGTGGTCCGACCACAGTCAGGAAGGTGAATTTTTTCATATCAGGAAATGTGCCACGAATGGATAATTGTTTAGGTGATTGTGGAATATGACGCAGTGGTTCTGGGATTTCAAATGGTTGGATAGGGAACATAGGTTTGATTATTTTATCATAATTGTTAAACTGTACAAAAATATACCTATATGTTCAACGACGAAAAACCCGAGTGTTGGGATTCAACTTGTGAGGCGAGAGAAGGTTCTAGAGGTATTACCTTATGTATCCATTGCGGAGCTGAATTATTAGAGATAAATGGTTTTTGGTATCATTATTCTCAATTTGAAAATGGTTTACTTAAGTCCCCAGAAAGCCCAAAAAATATTGTAAAATAATAGTTTATTACTTTTTTAAAAAACTTGCATTATTTTTTATTTATGCTATATTTATACAAAATCACTTTACTTGGTATGAGTATGAAATTCAGTAATTGATCAAAAAACAGCAGCATTGCCTCTCATTTCTGTAAAAAGAAGTGGGAGGTGTTTTTTTTTCTTTATTTTTTACCCTGACAGTGCTATAATCACGGCTATATGTTGGATATTAAATTTATCCGGGAAAATCCGGATTTGATCAAGGAAGCAGCTCGTAAAAAACACATTGATTTTAATGTGGATGAATTGGTATCTGTTGACCAAAAAAGAATTGAAAAACTATCAGTGGTAGAAACACTGCGCGCAGAACAGAACATTGTTTCTGATAAAATTCCGTCAGCTACCCCAGATGAAAAATCGACACTCATTGCACAAATGTCAGTACTGAAAGAAGATCTCAAAAAACACGAGGAAGAATTAAAAGAGGTGATGACAGAGTGGCAAAAATTAATGTTACGTGTGCCCAACGTTCCCGACATATCAGTTCCTGAAGGTGATGATGATACAGGAAATGTAGAAATCCGTGATTGGGGGACAAAACCAACGATTCCAAATCCTAAAAATCATATTGAGTTATGTGAAATGCATGATTTGGCAGATTTTGAACGAGGTGCAAAAGTTGCCGGATTCCGAGGGTATTTTTTAAAAAATGAAGCTGTGCAAATTGAAATGGCATTATGGCAATTATTTAATGAAAAATTAATTGCAAAAGGGTTTACTCCGATGATTGTGCCGTCATTAGTGAATAAAAAAACACTCATGGGGACTGGGTATTTACCAGGGGGTGAAGATGATTTATATAAAACACAGGATGATGATTATCTCGCAGGAACTGGGGAAGTTGCAACCATGTCATACTATAGTGATGAAATTTTGGAAGCATCACAATTACCAGTCAAAATAGCTGCGTTTTCACCATGTTTCCGACGTGAAGCAGGGAGTCATAGTAAAGATACGAAAGGATTGATTCGTGTGCATGAATTTTTTAAACTGGAACAAGTAGTACTCTGTGAAGCATCACACACAACATCAGTAGAGCATCATGAGGCAATTACCGAAAACGTCGAGGAGTTATTGCAAGCATTAGAACTTCCATATCATGTAGTGGTAAACTGTGGTGGGGATTTGGGACAAGGGCAAGTAAAAAAATACGATATCGAAGTTTGGATGCCGTCACAAAACTGTTACCGAGAAACCCATAGTGCATCCTATTTCCATGATTTCCAAACACGGCGATTAAACATTCGTTACCGTGATGCATCTGGCAAATTACGATTCGTGCATTCATTAAATAATACCGCTGTTGCAACTCCGCGAATTGTGGCATGTATTTTGGAAAACTATCAACAATCAGACGGAACGATCAAAATTCCAACCGTATTACAAAAATATATGGATGGGAAAACAACTATTGGAAAACCAATAACAGAAACAATTTCTGAATAACTATGGATACTCCTGTTCCACAACAGCATACACATCAACCACCACTCCGCGCATCACGGAGAAGTTTTGGGCTATGGCTGTTTTTGAGCTCATTGGTATTTCTAACACTCATTGTGGTTATTATTATGATTGCCCGTCAAGATACTATTCAAATAGATGAAGTTCGTGTAGCTGGTGTAAAAACATTTCCTGAACAAGAATTAGTTTCGTTTATTGAAGAGTATTTAAAAGGAACTATTCTGGGTGTTATTCCTCGTTCTAGTTCTTTATTTTTTTCTAAAAAGCAATTACAAAAAAATATTCAATCCAGATTTCCGATTGTAGATTTAGTATATGTTTCTTTTGTGAACCCTCATACAATTGGCATTACTGTTCGAGAACGGTCCCCAGAAGCAGTTTGGTGTTTTAATGAAACTATCTGCGGGTTCATTGATCGAACAGGGGTTTTGTATGGTGCGTCTCCACGATTTTCGGATGGGGTATATACAATATTTTCTTCACGACAAGAAAAACAATTTTCAGAATTTATTGGTAAAAAAATTATTGAACCAGAATTAATGTATCGATTTGATGCACTGTTTAAAAATTTACAGAGTGAAAATATTATTATTTCTCGCGTAGAGTTTTTGGAATACGAAGACGTTGCATTTATTATTGATCGATTATTTACTCTGTATCCTCAAAAAAATGTTGCGCTTTTAGGAACTTTATCCCAGGATGATGTAATATTTTTACGGGATGTAACCACTGGTCTTGAGCACGAGGTATTTCAAAAACAATACCGACAACAACCAAAAGCTTTAGAATATATTGACTTACGATTTCCTGGAAAAATATTTTATAAATTTAGTGGAAAGGAAAAATCTTTAGAAAAAGTTTCTGAATTATCAGAACAAGCTACTCATACAGAAATAATGAGTGAAGAATAAAAAACCATACACGTATGGTTTTTTGTTTACAAAAATAATATATCAGGTAATGTAGGGATATGAATTTTTGGAACAATCTCTCAAAACCTTTTTTTGCACTTGCACCAATGGCAGATGTAACCGATGCTGCTTTTCGTCAGATTATTGCAAAATATGGGAAGCCAGATGTCACCTGGACTGAATTTGTTTCTGCTGATGGATTATGTCATCCGTTGGGACGAGAAAAACTCTTGAAAGATTTAGAGTATTCTGAATTGGAACGACCAATTGTTGCCCAATTATTTTCTAGTAATCCAGAAAATATGCGCAAAGCATGTGCGTTAGTTACTGAATTGGGGTTTGATGGTATTGATATTAATATGGGGTGTCCTGATAAAACGATTGAAAAACAGGGGTGTGGATCTGCGATGATTAAAACTCCAGAAAAAGCAATTGCGATTATCCAAGCTGCACGACAAGGAGTAGATGACGCAGTGCAAAATTCAGGATGTAAAAAAATTCCTGTTTCGGTAAAAACTCGGGTAGGGTATTATAGTTCAGAAATTGATACCTGGATCAAGTTGTTGTTAGAACAACAATTACCAGCGTTAACGGTTCATGCGCGTACGCGTAAAGATTTATCGCAGGTTCCTGCAAATTGGGATTATATTACCCAAATAGTTGCACTCAGGAATATTATTGCACCAGATACAATTATTATTGGGAACGGTGATGTAGCAGATTGTGATGATGGAATGCAAAAAATAACCGCAACTGGATGCGACGGTATCATGATTGGGCGCGCAGTGTTTGGTAATCCTTGGATTTTTAATAAACAAATCGCTATTAAAAAAAGAGGGACTTGGAAACAAAATATTCTATTACGATTATTACCCAATGCTTGGTCCAAAAAAATATTAGGAGATAAACGGTACACTATTGCAGATATATCACTTTCAGAAAAACTTGCAGTAATGATTGAACATACTGAATTATTTGTGCAATTATTGGGGCAACATAAAAATTTTGCTGTAATGAAAAAACATTACAAGGCGTATGCAACCGGGTTTTCTGGAGCAAAAGATTTGCGTATTCAATTAATGAACAGTCAGTCATTAGGTGAAGTGCGGGATATTGTTACAAGCTTCCTAAAAACACATCAGTAATACTGGTGTGTTTTTAATTGACATTTAGAGGTATGGCAAGTAAAAAAGCTTTTCCTTTGCAAGAGAAGGTACTCATACCGGTATAATTATGACAAGTACTTCAATTTACCACCTGAATTTTCAGGGGTTTTTTATTATCCAAAATTTGGTATACTGCATAGATATGACACATATTGCACTCTATCGAAAATATCGCCCTCAGACCTTTGATCAGGTAAAGGGTCAGAAATCAGTCGTTCAATATTTACAATCATTAGTAGTGTCACAAAAAATCCCTCATGCTCTTATTTTTACTGGTGGGCGCGGAACTGGGAAAACAACCTTGGCTCGTATTTTTGCAAAAGAAATTGGTGTACACTCACATGATATTTATGAAATTGATGCTGCATCATACAATGGAGTTGATGAAATTCGACAGCTCCGAGAAGATTCGCTTACTTTACCACTCAGTTCGCAATATAAAATTTATATTTTAGATGAAGTGCACATGCTTTCAAAAAGTGCTTGGAATGCCTTTCTTAAAATTTTAGAAGAACCACCAGCGCATGTATTGTTTTTTATGGCCACTACCGAATTGCATAAAATTATTCCAACCGTATTATCACGATGTCAGGTAATACAGTTAGATAGGCCAACCAAAGAAATTTTAGTAGATCAAATTATTGACATTGCCGATCAGGAAGGAAAAAAACTTTCCCATGATCTTGCGATGGTTATAGCAAATCGTGCACAGGGTTCTTTTCGTGATGCTTTGGTACTACTCGAACAAATACTTGAACAATCATCAGGTACAACCATTCTCGAATCTGATATTGAAAAAATTGGCTTGAGGTCGTTTGATCATATGGTCTTTGATTTCCTGGAACTCCTTGACCAAAAAAATCAAGAAAAATTATTCACTCTGGTGCAATCTGTTGCACAGAGTTATGAAAAAGGAATGAGTGATTTTTTGGAAAAACTCATTCATACAGTTCGTTTAGTGTTGTTTATGCAGCATGCGCCTGTGTTATGGGAAAAAGAAAAGAATCAATTTTCAAATGATGAGATAGTGCTCATGCAAAAATACCAACTTTCCTTTATTGGTTCTCCAGATTTTTTACGGAAACTGATCGGGGTATACCAAGAAACAGGTCAGTCGACTTTTCCAGAAATCCCTCTTGAACTTGCAATTATTGAGATTTTAAGTAATACTACAAACGTGAAATAATCCTTTTTACAAGGGTTATTCTTTTACCCGATCGTCTAATGGTAGGACAGCAGGTTTTGGTCCTGTTAATCGAGGTTCGAGTCCTTGTCGGGTAGCATTATCTGTACTACAATAGAAGTACTATGAAAATCATCAAAAATTTCGTTATCGGAGGAGTTCTTGGGTTTATTATTGTTCCGTTTATTTCTTTTGCTCAGTCATCTACCATTTCTGTTTCCTCTACCTTGGATGCATCGAGTAGTGCTCCATTAATAAATGAAACAAAAAAATCTCCTATGGATGGAGTGGTTTTGTTTTTTAATCGTATGATTACGGTTACTGATACATGGCGGAGTGAGCAGGAAATAATCTGGAAAAATGTTCAGGAACAGAAAGAAAAAGAAGTTGCTCTGCGTGAAGAAAAAATGGATGCTGAAATTTTATCGCGCTCTGATCAGGTACTCGCAGAACAACAGACGACAGTCATCCAGGGAATGGGTGATGATTTTGATGGTTCTATTTTTCTTTTAAAAGTATACATTTTTGTCCTTTCAGTGTTTGTGTATATTTTTAGTACTCCGTGGTTGTTTTACCTTGTTTTTGGAATATTAATTTATAATATTTTGAGAACGATCTATGAAAAAATTATTGATTATCGTAGAACATCAGATTTTTAACATCAAATATGGATTATTCATGGAAACGATTCGTATATAGCGCATGGCTTTGCATGACACCATTCCTATTTCCTTGGTGGGGGGTAGGGATTTTTGTGGTTGTTGGGATACTTTTATTTCCAAGGTTTTTTGAAATTATTGCGGTGGGTATTATTATGGACGGAGCGTTTGGTTTTTCTGGAGATCATTGGTATACCCATATACTTCATACCATGATAATGATATTACTTTATGGATGTGGTTTTGTTTTTCATACTTATTTCCGTTCGACTGATTGGTTAAAATAAGATATAGTAATACATATGATATTGAGACTTTTTGGGCGTCGACCTAAAAAAATTACCCACTCTTTTATTGATCCTGATCAAGTGTTGCTCGATGCACAAAATAGGCCTGGATTTAATACTCAACAATTCGAAGGTGTAATCGAACAGTCAATTAGTAAACGCGCCGTGTCAATTTTTATTGGTGTTGTTGTTGTTGTGTTTATAACCTTTATTGCTCGGCTCTATCAGGTACAAATTGTTCAGGGTGCAAAATTTTTTGCACTATCAGAAAATAATCGATTACAAAAAATTCCCATTTTTGCAGAACGTGGGGTAGTTTTTGACCGTAATGGTATCCCATTAGCTTGGAATATTCCTGCGCCAAACGGGGAACCATTTCTCCATCGTGCTTACAAAGAAGGCGGTGGGTATGGTCATCTATTAGGGTATGTGGGATATCCGACTCGTGATAAAGCGGGGTTTTTCTGGCGACAAAATATTGAAGGGAAAGTAGGTATTGAAAAAGTATTTTCAGAATATCTTTCAGGGAATAATGGGAGTAAAGTAGTAGAGGTTGATGCGCTCGGTAATATTACTGCAGAAAATATGATGATTCCTTCAGAACCAGGGAAGAATCTTTCAACTACTATTCATTCAGGAATTCAATCAGCGTTATATAACGCCATTAAAGATTTAGCAGAATCCAGTAAGTTTCAAGGAGGGGCTGGATTAATCATGAATGTGCAAACAGGTGAATTAATTGCGATGACCAGTTATCCAGAATTCGATGCTAATGTCCTCGCTGAAGGAAAAGATACAGCAACGATTCGTGGGTATGCAAACGATTCTCGCAAGGTATATTTAAATCGAGCTATTTCCGGATTATATACCCCTGGTTCTACTGTAAAACCTTACATCGCACTCGCAGCACTTCAGGAAGGGGTTATCACCCCGCAAACGACTATTTTCAGTTCAGGGAGAGTAGAAATTCCAAACCGGTGGGATCCAGAAAATCCACAAGTATTCCGAGACTGGAAACGCGAAGGGCATGGACCGACGAATGTCTACACGGCTATTGCCGAATCAGTAAACACCTTTTTTTATGCGATTGGAGGAGGTTTGGGGAATCAACAAGCATTAGGTATTTCTCGTATTAATGATTATTTGGTGCGATTTGGGCTTGGTTCGCCGACCGGGTTTGAACTTGAAAATGATAAACAGGGAATTATTCCATCGCCAGAATGGAAATTAAAGACTTTTCAAGATGGTGCCTGGCGACAGGGAGATACCTATAACTCGGCAATTGGGCAGTTTGGTTTTCAGGTATCTATGCTTCAACTATTACGTGCCGTGGGTGGTATTGCAACGAGCGGGAAATTAATCACTCCTCACATACAATTAGATCAAGAGGGAATTCAAGAAAATCAAATTAGCTATGTAACAGGAATTGATGAAAAAAATTACCAAATTATCAGAAACGCTATGCGCGAAACTGTAACCAGAGGAACGGCACAGGTATTAAATGTTCCGTATGTGTCAGTAGCTGCAAAAACAGGAACTGCACAGGTTGGGCGAGGGAATCAATTTATGAATTCATGGACTACCGGATTTTTTCCAGCAGAAAATCCAACCTATGCATTTGTAGTTATGATGGATACTGCACCATCAACGAACGAAACAGGGGCGTCGCGAACCATGCGAACAGTATTAGATTGGATACAGAATAATGATCCTGATTTTTTCAAAAATCCCTAAAAATATCCTTATTTTTTTAATTCAAGCCCCCGTTACGGTAGGGCTTTTTCTTGACAAAAAATTTTGTGCTTCTTTTTTTATTTACCAAAATATGATAGGATAATAATCTCTATGGAAAAAGAATTTATCACACTTGAAAAAAAGACCGAACTCGAAACCGAGCTTTTTGAGCGTAAAACAACTTTACGGGATGCAATTGGGGAACGGGTAGCTACTGCACGAGCTCTCGGAGATTTATCTGAAAATGCAGAATATCATGCAGCACGCAATGAGCAAGGAAAAAACGAATCACGCATTATGGAAATCGAAGATATTTTGAAACGAGCAGAAATTATTCAGAGAACTGATTCAGGGATAGTCGAATTAGGTGCAACCGTCATAGTAAAAAAACAAGGAGAAGATACTGAAAAAACATTTATGATTGTATCTGAAACCGAAGCCGATATTCTCCAGGGAAAAATTTCTACCAGTTCACCTATGGGATCTGCTATGTTTGGTAAAAAGGTAGGAGATGAATTTTTAATGACCACACCCCGTGGTGAAGTTCGCTACAGCATTATTGCTATTCAATAAAAAATGCCGTTTTCACGGCGTTTTATTTTGGAATTGAATATTTCGTATTTTATTTCGAAATCTCACCCTCTGTGTTGCATTTATTATTTTTCCTTCTGCAAGACAATTAATAACTAGTAAATAATCTTGTAAGTCTTGTTGTCCTGCTGTTGTTTCAGGAATTTCTGCGTGGAAGAGTATTTTTTCAATCAGAAAAGAAAATTCTTCTGCGGAAATTGTTTCTGCAAAAAAGAATAATTGAAAACTTGCTTTCAATCCCTCCAGTTTGTCTGAAAAACTTCTACACAACTGTTGTTCATTCTCACTATCCCATATATGAACAGTAATGAATGAAGAGTTGGTAATGTTAATTTTTAGCCAAATCCTGTTCATATGAATTTTCATAGATCATTGTTTTTTAAAATATACACAATTTTTAATGTTTTGTCAATGTGTCGATTATGGTATACTTGGACTATGAAAAAAATAATTATTCCCATAGCATTTTTCATCCTTTTATTAGCATCATTACTCATTATGCGTGTTTTGAATCGATACGATCATTCCGATGATTCAAACCTAACCACTCTCGTTTCTGAACCACTTTCTAACCCGTTGTGTTATCGATATATAGCCACTCCAACAGAATCTGAACCATATGCTGTTACTGAAACTATTACGGTCACTAAACGAACCGAAACAGAATTTGAAGGATCAAAAACAGGAACTCAATCAGGTCCAGATATGACCAATGGATACCAAGGAACATTATCAGGAACAATTTCAGGAACTGAAGCTGTTGTTATTTTCTCGTATATCATTGAAGGAGCTCCAGGAAAAGAACAGGAGCTTTATAATCTTTCTGAAGAAACCATAACAAAACATGTATATCCATTATTGGAAATTGGAAACCTGCTCATTCCTGATGCTACTAGTGGCACAAAAACTGATCGGGTATATACTAAAATTTCTTGCGAATAATACATTAATTGTTACCCCTTGCATTTTTTTGAGATTTTGATATAGTTATTGAAAATTTCCTTTCGTCTCTTGTTTGTATATGCTCCTACAGTAATGTAGGAGTTTTTTTGTATAAAAAAAATCCTTAAGGTGGTCTTAAGGAGGCTTTAATTTTAGAAAACCTGCGGAAGTCGTATCCGGCAAGGGAACCTGAAAAAATGGTTTTTATTTCCAGGTGTCGGGTTCGAATCGAAGATTTTCTTATTATTATCTCATTTTCAAATAGTTCCACGAATGGAGTAATTTGAAAAATGAAATCTATTTTTTCTTGGGCTATTTCTTGTTTCTCTATCCCCACAAGAATAACGGGGATATCATCATGAATTTGGGCCAAGTGTGTTATCAGAACACTTGGTGGCTCTACTATACCTACACCAATGTGTGCGAAAACTACAATCATCTTTTGTTTTTTTATCTATATTACCAAATTAATTAAAAAAGTCAATACCTCTGTAAAATATTGCAAAATATGTACAATATGGTAGAATAAACAGTGTGTGAAGTAGTCCAAGTGTTTGTGTGTTTTCGGACGGCTTTACGTTTATGGTCCGTGCAGCAATGCTCGGGCCTTTTTATGTATTTGTGGTATACTTGATGTATATGATCTATATCGACGTACGAACTCCGGCAGAATTTGCTGAACGACATCATCCTGATGCAATAAATTTCCCACTAGAAAATATCATGGCAGGACAATTGCCTGATGTTCCCAAAGACGCGTCAATCTGTCTGTATTGCCGTTCTGGTGCGCGATCCGGGGCAGCACAACAATTATTAACACAAGCAGGATTTACGAATCTCACCAATGGTGGGGGAATCGATGACGTTTTCCCTCAATAATCATCTATGCAATCAATGTGGTATCAAACCTTAATAAAACCAACATGGGCACCGCCGGGGTGGCTTTTTGGTCCCGTATGGTCCGTACTCTATGCAATTATTGCTGTTTCTTTTGGATATGTAGGATATTTGCTCGTTATGCGACAAATTCCTTTTATCGTAGCGCTCCCATTTATCCTTAATATCATTTTTAATGCACTGTTCACACCGATCCAGTTTGGGTTACAGAATAATGTTCTGGCGATGATTGATATATTTTTGGTACTTGGAACACTCATTTGGGCAATGATTGCAATTTATCCTCACGCGCGGTGGGTGACACTCGTGAATATTCCGTACCTTGGCTGGGTATTGTTTGCAACGGTTCTCCAGGTGACAATTACGATCATGAACTGGTAGGTTTTACTTTTTAATATTTTTGTGATATAAAGCAGTGAACCAAAAAAAAATGAAAACGAACTACTCAATACTAGAAAATCAGCAAAACACGGAAATAGAAAAAAATATTTTGGAACTGTCCCAATGTTATCAAATAGATGGCAACCTCATACATATCTATAAATTCAATCGAATCAAGAGAGATGAAAAAGTGTTATCATTTCATAAAATTCTTGAACGATTCCAAAATTGGATACAACACCAAAAGAAAACTATTGAATATCTTGATGAAAATCAGACTAGTCAATTAATTCAATATACCAAACAGCATGAAAAAATTTTTACTGCACGTGTGTTTATCTTGAATCACGATTTTATGAACAGGGAAGCAAGTTCTTCTATTGTTGGGTTCAGTAGATATTCTGATATGACACTATCATTTCATAAATTTTTACATACGAGTAGTAAAGATATTCCAAAAACAGGATACATTGCTTGTATCGTAAAAGATACACACACCGAATAGGTGTGTTTTTGTATATAAAAAAGCCCTTACGAGCTTTTTGGATTAGAGTCTTAATATGCAAATATTTTTATTGTGTACATCCATATACTCAACTCTAATGAGAAAATAAAAACCTTTGGGAATTATTTTTTTAGGAATATTGTGTATTTCCGCAGCTCCCATTATTATTTGTAGTATTAATCGATCAGCTTCTTGAATTGCGAGCCTACCATTCCTTTTTATCAGTTCATTTTGAAAATGCAACATAAGAGTTTTTTCGAAACTTTCGAGATCTTCTCCAGGAATTGTTTTTGCAATGTTTTGCTCCTTGATTCTTAGAAAGAACCAATGAGCAACATTATACACGAGTGTATCTATCTTTTCTTGATCCATAGTTTTTTTCTTTACTCTATATATTTTTAACTATTTTGTCAATAATTCAAAAAAGTATTCATCCTGTGCAAAATCGGGTACACTGTAGGGGTATGAAGAAAAACATTGGAACCGCTGACCGCATTATGCGCGCAGTACTGGGGGTTATTTTATTAGCACTTGCGTTGTTTGTTGCAACCGTAGCTTGGGTACAAGTAGTTTTGATTATTGGTGCACTTTTTTGCTTTTTCCAAGCAGTAATGAGTTGGTGTTTGTGGTATCAGATTATCGGAAAAAATACTTGCCCTATTGATTTACAATAGGGTTTTTTGTATCAGAATAGTTTGTGCTACACTGATCAATATGATCAAACACGCATATTTTGCAGGGGGATGTTTTTGGGGATTGGAAGAGCTCATGCGCACCCAGCCAGGGGTTGTGGATATTGTTGCAGGGTATACCGGTGGTGATAATGATAATCCAACTTATGAAAACCACCCTGGACACGCGGAGGCGCTCGATATCGCGTATGACGATACACAAACATCATTTTGGAAATTACTCGATTTTTTCTTCCAGATTCATAACCCAACCACCTTGAATCAACAGGGGAACGATATCGGGACATCGTATCGCAGTGCCATTTTTTATCAAAACGATGACGAGAAAAAACAAGCAGAAGATTTTATCAAAATCGTCAATGATTCAAAACGCTGGTCACACCCAGTAGTGACAACACTGGAACCGTTTACAAAATTTTACAAAGCCGAAGAATATCATCAGGACTATCTCCAAAAAAACCCTGGTGGCTACACCTGCCATGCGATTTATTTTGATAGTTATTTGGGTACATAATCTATACAGGTAACACAAAATATGATTCAATGGTTGTAGTATATGAAAAAACCAATCGTTAAAAATTCTGTAGTGTTATATCAAGCATCTTCCGGAGAAATTCAGTTCCGTGGGGATTTTTCGCATGAAACGATTTGGGCGACTCAGGCACAAATTGCCGAGGTGTTTGGAGTAGAACGATCAGTAGTTACTAAACACATTAATAATATTTTAAAATCAAAAGAAGTTGGTGAAAAAAGCAATGTGCAAAAAATGCACATTGCAAATTCTGATAAACCCGTTAATTTCTACTCCTTGGATATTATTTTAGCAGTTGGATATCGGACGAATTCAGGTCGAGCAATTGAATTTCGTAAATGGGTAAGTAAGATCTTAAAAGATTACTTTATCAAAGGTTATGTGATAAATCGTAAGCAAATTCAAAAGAATCATCAGGAATTCCTCAAAACCGTTACCGCAATCCAAAACCTCCTCCCTGAACATGCCACATTAGATCCAAAAAGTATTTTAGAATTAGTAAAAGAATTTTCTACCACATGGGCATCACTCGATGCATATGACAAAGAATTACTCACCCCAGTAGGAACCGCCAAAAAATCAATCACCGTATCTGCAGATGAATTACGTGATTCGATTGCGACGCTCCGTAATGACTTGATCAAAAAAGGTGAAGCAACTGACATTTTTGCTCAAGAACGATCAATGGGATCAGTAGAGGGGATCATCGGAAACGTGATGCAGTCATTCGACGGAAAACCAATTTATGCAACTACCGAAGAAAAAGCAGCACACTTGTTATATTTTATGGTGAAAAACCACCCGTTCGTTGATGGGAATAAACGCAGTGGTGCATGGGCGTTTATTTGGTTTTTGCGTAAATATCAGGTAAAGGGGTATAGAAATATTAATCCGAGCACGCTCACCGCGCTGACGTTATTAATTGCAGAAAGTAAGCCCGAGAAAAAAGATCAAATGACGGCATTGGTGACACAATTATTGGTAGTGAAGAAAAAATAACCCATTATGTCACCTGAATTTTCTTTTTCTGCAAAGGTATGGAAATGGCCAGGGAATACGCCGTGGTATTTCGTCTATGTCCCGCGGGAATTATTTGGTCCAATTCGTGATCAGTATGGCAAGGGATTACTGCGTGCGACCATTACCATTGGATCTACCTCTTGGCAGACGTCATTGTTGCCTCATTTGCGCGATCAAGCATTTTTGATTGCGATTAAAAAGTCAGTGCGTACGGCACAGGATATCTGGGAAGGGGATATGGTTATGGTACAGGTGGAGATTCATAAAAGGGCGTAGGCTTAATGTGGGAATAGGAGGAGATAACAGGAACTGCTGAAAAGGCGGTTTTTTGGTTTTAAAATGGTGGGTTGAATATTGTTTGTAATTATGCGAAAATATATAGTATTAGATATATTAAACTATTTTATTTAAACAGAAAATTTTCAATAATTAATTAAATCATATGAACTTATTATTCAACCTTAAAGAAGCTGAGAACTACACAAGTGCAAGTCAAAAAGCTCGTATCCTTACAGAGAGATGGGTTTTACGTGAAATTTATTGTCCCAGTTGTGGAAATTTAATAAATGAATATGAAAATAATAAACCCGTAGCTGATTTTTACTGCAAAAAATGTACCGAGGATTTTGAGTTAAAATCTAAAAAAGGTAAGATTGGAAAAACTGTTGCTGCGGGAGCATATTCAGAAATGATTAAAAGAATTAACTCTCCAGAAAAACCAAATTTCTTTTTCATGGAATATTTAGAAACATTATTGGTGAATGATTTCTTTGTGGTACCAAAGCATTTTTTCGTATCTGAAATTATTGAAAAAAGGAAGCCTTTGTCTCCAACTGCTCGCCGGGCTGGCTGGGTCGGTTCAAATATTCTATTTTCTAAAATTCCAAAAGCGGGACAAATTTTTTATATTGAAAATGGAAAAGAAATTTCTAAAAAAGACGTTTTAGAAAAATGGCAAAAGACAGTTTTTTTGAAAAAAATTAAAAAAGTAGAAGCGAAAGGTTGGATTCTTGATATTATGAATTGTATTGATGCTTTAAATAAAAAAGAATTTACCCTAACTGACATGTATGCATTTGAACCTGAACTTAAAAAGATTCATCCAGAAAACAATAATATTCAAGCAAAAATTCGCCAACAATTACAATTCTTACGAGATAAAGGGTACCTTGAATTTATAGGAAAAGGATTATACACAGTTACATAAAAAAGACTTGATCTTATTTTTATTTTGATCAATGATCAGATCATTATTAATCTAATGATCTATTTTTGACTATGAACATAACCCGAGACCTTGCTATTCAATTATTAAAATACTGCCACGAACACCCAGATTTTTATTTTCCATTCTTGGTAATGTGTCAGGAATATACGCCCGAAGATGATGATTATGTAGAAGTCGAACCTGATGAATGGGAAATGATATCAGAAGACGATAGTTATCAAACCTTTCAATTATGGGAAAACCTGCATGATTTGCGCGAGGGAACTACAGAGTTACTTGCAAAAGGTTTCATTGAGATAATGATATTATAATTTATAAAAATTGGCTTAAAATAAAATAACCCACTTCAGGTTATTTTATTTTCCTTATTACTTAACAAAAAAGACGAACCGAAGTTCGTCCTTGTACATTGTGTATCTAATCTATTTTGCAGTATAGATAACCTTTGAGTCTGTAATACCAACAGCAACCGAAATGGTACCTTTTCCAAAATTAATCCACATAGTGGTTTTACTAGGAAATTCTGTACCACTGACTCCAGATTCATGGCACGCGTTTGCGAGTTCCATTTCTGGGGCCCAGTCAGTCCCGATAGTGAGTGTTTGATCTGGATGAGTGTCATAAATGTTTCGTCCAACTTGTTCCGTCAATGATTTTTTGAAAAGTTCAATTTGATCTTTGGTAACAGGTTTTTGGACAGTTATTTTTGCGAAGGTGGCAAGTACAGAACCGAATCCTCCGATTCCGCCGTTTGCAGAATCTCCTCGGGCTGGTTTTTCCAGGTAATTTGCCCACCAGGTTGCACCGATTGAAATAAGAGCTAGTTTTTGTTCTCGAGTCATTTTCTTGATTTTTTGTTTGTATTAATATAATATAAATAAATATATATGTCAATATCTCACAATAACCCCTTCCAAAACAAAACACTCGAAATGATCCTCCAGGAATTGGTGGATCGTTTGGGTTGGGGTGAAATGGGAATGCGGGTGAATATTAACTGTTTCCAGATCGATCCCAGTATCAAATCCAGTTTGGTATTTTTACGGAAAACCCCATGGGCACGCGCCAAAGTAGAACAACTGTATGTAAAGACTTTTTTCTAGAAGATATCAATGCAATGTATAAAAATAAACCATCTCGGGTTATTTTTGGTATACTATTACTATAATAAAACTGCTGTCCAGCAGGCAGCAGTTGCAAATGTTAATCCAATGATTGAATTATTTAACAGAATGGAGTCGTGAACGGAGTGAGGAGATTTTGTCTTTTGAAAAAGACACACCTTCAATTTTAAATGATGCAATTGCAGAATCAAACCCACGAGATTTAAGCACCTTTTTTTGAGATGCTGAAAGTGGTTTATTAATTGATTTTGCATTAATCTTCATGTGTATAGTATAGCACATATTTAAAAGAATTTCAATAAAGGGGCAATTGCGATGCATGTCAAGGTCCGCGATAATATCATAAAAGCATTACCAGCGATGGGGATGTTGGCACTGGCGTTAGTGATTATATTGATAAGTTAAATAAAACACCCTTAGGAGGTGTTTTATTTGTGTTTGTTTTGCGATATACTCGAGTATATGAAATGTGAACTATGTTCTATGGATGCGACTTATCGAATAATTGATGATCGGGGGTTGATGCATTTTTATTGTGATCACCATGCGCCAAAGGGTGCGCAAAAAATCGGCACAACAAACCATTCAGTCTGGAAAACATATAAAGCACTAATTGTGTTATTGGGTGTTGTTGTGATAGCAACAATTTTTACTGTGCTGATTACTAAAAATGGTATATCGGATACACAAAATATACATCGCTGGTTGATGGGATACTTTTTTCTTGTGTTTGGTGTTTCTAAATCAATAACTTGGGGGAATTTTGCTCGTTCGTTTATCGAATATGATCCACTTGCAGGAAAAATTCCATTGTATGCACAAATATATCCAGCGATCGAACTTGGACTAGCAGGGTTATTTTTGTCGGGGGTGTGGGTATCTTTTGCATCATGGGTGACAATAATTGTTTTAGGAATTACTACCCTGGGAGTATTCAAGGTTATTCAAAAAGGTGAACATGTCCAATGTGTTTGTTTAGGAACATGGACTGCATTACCATTGGGATGGGTTACAGTTTTAGAAAATGCGGTAATGATTGGAATGGCGATTTTAATGATTATGGTGTAGTACAGATAACTTATTAGTAATCACTAGGGTGTTGCTTTTTTGTATTTGTGTGGTAGTGTGAAGAAAAATTTGTAATATGAAAAAAGAATCAACTATCATCACGAGTTTGCGTGAACGACTTTTGGAATTAGGGTTCCGACTCGTTTCTGTAGAAGAAAAGAAACGGGAGTTTGAACGTTTGGGTAAAGAGTTTCCCGACAGGGTAACAGGGCTCCATCATTACCAGGATATGTATATTTTTGAGCATCTTGGCTATCGTGCCGTAGTAAACACCGGCATTATCAACGGTAAATTGATGAAACCAGGACTTTCCTGGGTACTGATTACCGAAGATTCTAAAACTTTGTTTGCACGGGCGTTCAAGGAAAATTCTGGGAACATGCCAGAAATTATGTCTGACCGATTGGTCGCGTATGCACAATTAGTGCAAAACATCGTACTCAATCGACCACTAGATCCGGTTTCTAAAAAACCAAAAGACCTCGTGGAACACAAGGTTGCAATTTTCATCAAAGAAACAGGAAAATACACAGATATTCTGAAAAATTCTTGGTTTTGTGATCATGGACCAGAAGAAGATCTGTTCAGTCTGGATAACATGAGGGTGTATTTTGATGGTATTGACGAGTATTCATCTAACCTTATCCATCAAAAGGAAAAGATTATGTACCGATATTTTACTTTATGGAGAAAAGCAAAAAATTTTCGTAAAGAAATTCGGAAAAAATCGCTCACAAAAAAACCAGAAAATAGCTATGTGAAATAGTGTCTGATTTTTCTCGATAACCGCCCCTGATGCAGGGTGCGGTTTTTTATTAGTTATAAATTTTATATTGGATTATTAAGTTTTTTGCTATACTGAAACTATGAAAAAACAAGTTGGGAAAACTGCAGTTCGAGATAACGAACCATTATGGGAATATTGCAAAATGGAAGCCGTTGAGAAAATGGGTAAATTTTCTGCGCGTGCCATGCAGTATGCAGTAAAATTATATAAAGAGCGTGGAGGTGGGTATGTCGGTCAAAAATCTGATGCAAATAGTTTGGTACGATGGACCAAGTAAGATTGGGGCTATACAGGCGAAGTGGGACATAGTCGATATTTACCCAAAAAAGCGCGCGAACATCTGACGGTGGGTGAAAAAATTGCAACCAGTCGTGCAAAAAATAAGGGTACGGCACAGGGTAAACAGTGGGTGGATCAACCAGAACGCATTGCCAAAAAAACTGCACGATATCGAATCAAGAAATAAAAAGCAGGGAGTTCATCTCTGCTTTGCTTTTATGTGTTTCGGTGAAAATCGATGATCGAGATAAATTCTCCCGAATACACGACTGTTCATATAGGTTTCGATCCGCCTTACTTTAGACTGTAGATTTGGATCAAATTCTAAATGTGCATATTGTTTACGAATCATTCTGCGTGCACGAATAAGAATTTTTTGTGCTTTGTGTGCAGAATTATTTTTAAACAAAATTTTCCAAGGTTCTTGCTGGTAATACTGAATGGTGTGTACGCGTCCACCTAAATAACGAATAATTTCATTAATAGTTTTATCACCAAACAAGGTATGCCATGCATCATGACGTTTCCGCCACAATCGGATAGTGTTATGGGGCATGCGAAAGGTGATACCGTAATAAACACGGATTCTAAATTTGGGTATCAAGTGATGTTTGGACATGTACCCATACTGCGGATGTTTTTGTGCCATAGGTACATTTTTATCAAGTATACCACTGATCACTATTTTACGGTATACTGATACCATGAAAACAATCGTCATTACCGGTGGTTCTGGTTTTATTGGTACAGGTATCATCCGGGCGTTATTAGATCGCGGGTATCAGGTACGAAACTTGGACAAGGTACCATCACGAATTACTGATGTTCGGGTTGAAAATCAGATCATTGATGTGACCCGGGATATACTCGATCCAGCATGGTTTGATGGAGCGTATGGAGTTATTAATCTCATGGGGGTTTCTATTTTTGGACGATGGACAGAAGCCTATCGCACATCATTGATCGAATCTCGTGTTACTGCAACAGAAAAAATTGTAACCGCCATGCGTGCTACCCGTGTGAATCCCAGCGTGTTGGTAAGTGCGTCAGCAATTGGGTATTATGGTGGACACACTGAACCTGTATGGAAAACAGAAAGTGATGAACCTGGCACTGATTTTTTAGCGCAATTATGTAATGACTGGGAACAGTCTGCGCTTCGGGCAGAATCGGTACGGACGCGTGTAGTGATCGTGCGTACGGCGCATGTGATCGGTAAAGGCGGGTTATTAGGAGTATTATTTCCACTGTTTCGGTTTTGGATTGGGGGATATTTTGGTTCAGGAAATCAGGGGATGCCATGGATTGATTGGCGTGATGTGGTGAACTGGTATGTGTATGCAGTAGAACATACAACAGTGTCAGAGGTATATAATGTTGCAGCAGGATCAGTGAGTCAAAAAACATTCATGCAGACGATTGCGCGCATTGTCGGACAACGATGGGTATGGAAAATTCCATTGATTGCTGTACGGTTGATCTATAAAGGATTCGCAGATACACTCGCAACTGGGGTGTATGTAGACAATCAAAAAATTACATCGTTAGGAATATTGGAACATGTGGATTTGGAACAATCGATACGCGATGCAAACAAAAAAGTCGATTAATCGACTTTTTTGTTTGCAGAATTATTTATTTTTATAGTATAATTATCAACATGAAACAGAAAAAAATATTATCATTATTACCATTATTCGTAGTGTCATTTTTTGGAGTGTTTGCATTTATACATGTCGTATCTGCAGATCCATCTGATTATGCGGGTGGTGATGGTTCACCTGGGGATCCTTATCAAATTACAACATGTGCAGGTTTACAAGAAATTCGAGACTCTCTTTCTGCTCACTATATCCTCACTCAGAATATAGATTGTTCTGATACGGTTAACTGGAATGAAGGAGCAGGTTTTGTTCCTATTGGTACTAATGGAAATCCTTTTCAAGGAACATTAAATGGGCAAGGGTATGAAGTAACAGGTCTTACGATAAATAATCCGATCGCTGGTGATACTGCCATTTTTGGCTCAATCGGTTCGGGTGGAGTTGTTGAATATGTTGATTTTATAAATATAGATATTACAGATCCTGATGGGACTGCTGCTAGTATTGCGTATGATTTAAAAAGTGGTGGTATTGTGCGTTATGTGAGTGTAAGTGGAAGTGTTACTGCGGCTTCTGCAGCAGGAATGGTTAATGTAATAAGGATTGGTGCTGAGTTATATGATTCATATGTTTTGAATATGACACTGGCATCTAGATTTGAAAGTGCAGGTATCGCATTGGATGTACGTGAAGATAGTAGTATTGCACGAACGTATGCAGTAGCTACCCATACCGCAATTGAGCCATTCACTCCAGAAACACAGTCAGGTATTGCGAACTATAATAGTGGTGCTATAAGTAGTTCATTTTACGATATAACAGTTTCTGGTGCTATAAGTGATGGTTTTGGAACATCAAAAACAACTGCAGAAATGCAAACTACTTCAACATTTACAAATGCCGGATGGGATTTTGATGATGTATGGGATATTGACGGATCATATCCATTTTTGCGAGCTCCTGAGGCTCCACAACCAGTAGAATTTGCAGGCGGGGACGGTTCATCAGAAGATCCTTATCAGATTGAAACATGTGAACAGCTGCAAAAAATCGATGAAAATCTTTCTGCTCACCTCACTATATTTTAAATGATGACGTTGAATGTTTAGACAGTGCAGATTGGAATAATCTATATGGATTTGACCCTATTGCAAATGGCGTGGAAGAGTCATTTAGTGGAAGTCTCAATGGAAATGGATATGAAATAAGAAACTTATATATTAATAGGTCAGAAGAAAATCTAGTTGGTCTTTTTGGGTATATTTCTACAGAAGGGTTAGTTTCTAATTTGAAAATTGTAAATGCTGACGTTGAAGGTCTTGATTATGTTGGTATTTTGGCTGGTATAGCTTATGGAACTATTGAAGACTCGTCAACAACGGGGAGTGTATTCGGAGATGATGACGTTGGAGGTATGATTGGTTCGCATTTAGGGTTCGACACGATTACAAATTCATATTCAGAAGCAACTGTTGTAGGGGATTCACGGGTCGGAGGATTGGTTGGACGCAACCATGGAAATATTTATGATTCATATGCAACTGGAGATGTAAGTGGAAATAGTGAGGTTGGAGGATTGGTTGGAGAAAGCTCTGCTAATCCTGAAAGTACTGGGATTTATACACAAATAGAAATCTTAAACTCATACGCAACTGGAGATGTATTTGCGAGAGATTTTGATTTTGAAAATCTAGACTACTACCAACTCGATGATGAATACTATGAGTCATTCGGAGGACTTGTCGGGACTATTAATGGGACTTTGATTGAAGATTCATATGCAACTGGAGATGTAATTGGATATGAGGATATTGGAGGACTTGTGGGTACTTCTGGTTTATTTGAATATTACAATAGTGAGATGGAAGAAACTGCATTTATTGCATCTATTATTCGTGATTCATATGCAACGGGTAATGTTCACGGAACTGAGACTGTTGGAGGATTGGTTGGAGATGTGTATGCTACAGAAATTTCAGGATCATACGCAACAGGTAACGTGTTTGGGGAAGTGTTATCTCTGTATATAGATGAAGAATTTTATGAACAAGAGTTTTCAGATAGTGTAGGAGGTTTTGTGGGAGAAATAGATAGTCGTACAGATTCAATTTATAATGAAGAAACAGAAACTTCTTCTCTTATAAAAGTAGTTGAAGCAATTATTAGTGAATCATACGCATATGGAAACGTAGAAGGGAATTATCGAGTTGGAGGATTTGTCGGGATTAATACTTCTGGGAAAATAGAAAATGCATATGCTCGTGGATCTGTAACTGCGATTAATGAAGAACCTGAAAGTATTGGAGGATTTGTAGGAACTATGTTAGTGGATGAAGGTGCTGAAATGATACATGTCTATTCCACAGGAGAGGTAACTTCAGAAATAGAAATTCCTTATCCATTAGGTGGATTAGTTGGATATATTGATATTGATGATAATATCACAACATCGTTCTGGGATACACAAGTATCTGGACTTACTATATCAGGAGGTGGAACTGGAAAGACAACTGCTCAAATGAAAACAGAAGCAACATTTACAAGTGCCGGATGGGATTTTGATGATGTATGGGATATTGATTCAAATTCTAATGATGGATATCCTATGTTAAAAGATCATATTGGTGACCAAGATGGAATTGATGGATATCAAGCTCCTGAAGAAGATATAGACCCAGAACCACAACCTCGTCGCCGAGTTATTGGAAGTATAGCTTCACCATCTTATCTTGCAAAACATGGAATTGTTCTTGCAGATAAAAATGAATCAGCAACACAGCAATCAAATAACAATCAATGTCCTGCCGATCAATTACTTACTCAAAATCTTCGATCAGGAGCACGTAATGGACGATTCCATCCGTATACTCGTGCAATCGTAACCGAAGCCAAGATATTGCAAGCTCATTTGAATCGCCTAGGATTTAACAGTGGTCCTGTAGATGGAATCCTTGGTCCGATATCAGATGGTGCTATTAAACGCATGCAAACATTCCTTGGTACTAAACCTGATGGATTTGTAGGACCTATTACGAGAGGATTGTTGAATAATTCTTGTGGTGTGGATGGATTACAAAACTAAAAAATACCCGTATGGGTGTTTTTTTGAATTTCAGTGATAACTATGTTATATTACTAATATATGGCAACACTCGCAGAACTCCGTGCAGTACGCATGGAAAAACTACAATTACTCCAAAATTATGGCATGGATCCTTTTCCAGCATCGGTACCGCGCACTCATACACTGACACAGATTCGTGCTGATTTTACCGATATTATGGAGCAAGGAACAATTCTTTCTGCGGTTGGGAGAATCTTATCGCTTCGTGGACAAGGAGCAATCATGTTCGTTACCTTGTTTGATGGAACTGATAAATTTCAAGCAGTGTTTAAAAAAGACTCTATTGATGAAAAACTTTTTGCATTGTTCGCTGATACAGTTGATCTTGGTGATATTATTTCTGTTACTGGAACATTATTTATCACTCAAAAAGGTGAACCGAGCATTTTGGTAACCGCATGGCATATGGCGACCAAGGCACTCCTTCCAATTCCATCTGAATATTATGGACTCGAGGATGAAGAAGAAAAAATGCGTAAGCGATATTTAGACGCAGTAGTGAACCCAGATATTTTCAAAAGATTTGAAACTCGATCAAAAATTATTCGCTATATCAGAGATTTTTTTGATCAGAAAGATTTTTTGGAAATTGAAACACCGATTTTACAAAATCAGGCAGGTGGCGC
This sequence comes from uncultured Candidatus Saccharibacteria bacterium, assembly GCA_964507625.1. GTDB lineage: Bacteria > Patescibacteriota > Minisyncoccia > Phycocordibacterales > UBA1006 > CALMMZ01. Next base: position 10,408 of record CAZDPR010000003.1, on the reverse strand, counting down.
TATGGCACGAACCTTTAACACTCATCATAATGATTATGATATGGATATGGTGATGCGAATTTCACTGGAACTAGAACATAAAATGATGATGGTTGCAGGATATAATCGTATTTATGAAATTGGTAAAAACTTCCGGAATGAGGGAAGTGATCCGACGCATATTCAGGAATTTACGATGATTGAATGGTATGCAGCATACGAAACCCTTGAAACGAACATGCAATGGACCGAGGAACTCATTTGTGGAATCGCGCGGAATATTATCGGTAAAACACAGTTTATGGTTCGTGATAATCATGATGCACTCGTCGAGGTGAATTTAGACGGGAACTGGCCACGAGTACGATTTGATGAACTGTTAGCAAAAAATGCGGGTATCGATATGCAAACAGTATCTGATCAAGAGCTCAAAACTCTCGCAGAAGAATGGGGAATGAGTAAAGAAGATGCAGAAAAAACGGGGCGAGGAAATTTACTTGATTATATTTATAAAAAATCCTCACGGAATCATATTATAGAACCAACGTTTGTGACTCATTATCCAGGTGAATTAAAGCCACTAGCGCAACAAAATCCTGATGGAACTGCACAGGTCGCACAATTAATTATCGCTGGAGCAGAAATTACCAATCAATATGCAGAATTAGTGAATCCAATTATTCAACGACAACTCCTCGAATCACAATCAAATGCAAAGGCAAGTGGTGATGATGAAGCAATGGAAATAGATGAACGATTTCTCACGGCTATGGAACACGGCATGCCACCGATGACAGGATTTGGTATGGGAATTGATCGATTGGTTGCACTGTTTACCGAACAAGACAATTTACGCGATGTGATTTTTTATCCAATCATGCGCCCAAAAGAGTAAGTCGAAAGACTTGCTTTTTTATTAATACATAGTATAATATTATTGTTCCTTTCCTTTTAATTCATTTCCTTTCATTATGCAAAAAATTAAAAATCCTCGTGGTTATGTTAAGTTTTCAGATAAAAGAGTTTCTCTTGAACAGTTACAAGAATTTGCTCAAGAACTAGCTCAAGATTCTCGGTTTGTTTCGATTTATATTCGAAAAGTTTCTAGTGATCAGCATGGGTTGGGGTTTGTAGCTAATATCGACACTTCAACTCAAGAATTATCAGATGGTTTTTTTGATGAAATTAAAGATATTTCATATCGTAAATTTGGCACAGGTGTTGTTGGTTGGGATATGGCTTCATCTTATATTTTAATAAAATAAATTATTATTAGACTTTTGGAATAGGAACCGAAAAATGCCCTTTCGGGCATTTTATCGTATTAATTCTTGTATTTTTTGTTCTGCTAATTTACTAATAAGTTGTTGCTTCTTTTCAATGTTTATTTCTTTAACAATTTCTGGTGTATTAAGATCGTATTCGTGTACTGAAATTTCTTTTGTTTTAGGGTTAATTAACCTAACTATTAATGAATTATCACGAATTCCAATTATGATATATGTGTCAACAGGTATAAATCTTTTAAGTTCTATATTGTCATTTTGGTGTTTTGGTTTTTTAACGAGTGCAAAATCCTTTGAAAGTGCTCTAAGATGGGTTTGTTCGCGAATATTAATATTATATTCTACTCCATTTTTTGGACTATTGGCAAAATTGTGTGCTACATCAAAATTAACTAAATGTTCAACCTCAGAAATTTCTGGTCTATATACTTTTAATAATTCCCGTTCAGGTAAAAATGCATACGTTCGAATATTGTCATGAACAACTTTATCTGCATTTTTTTTCAAAGTGTTTTCAAGATCAATTAATTTTTCTAAGATAAACTTGTTTTCTTTTTCAAATTCTGATTTTTCAGATACTTCTATACTTATTTCAGGTTCTTTGATTTTATTTTTATCATTTTCACCACCAAACACAGGAGTTATTGTTGCGATAGTACTAGTAATTCCTAATGTAGTAGCCCGTACTTTTTTATTAAATTTTTCAAAGCTCATTGACATATGTATTTATTAATTTAACTTATACTTTTTATAAAATTGTAAACTATTTCCTATTCTCCAATGCATTTGCCAGTGTTTCTGCATCGGCGTATTCTACCTCGGCACCCGTAGAAAACCCTCGACCTAGTTGTGACATAGTGAAATTAAATTGTTCAGAAAGTGGGGTAATTTTTTGTTGTAATGTTCGAACAACACGGTCAGCATCTGGATTTGCAGGAAGTGCAAAAATAATTTCTGAAAGTGCGTTTCCTCGTTCGGTAATCAGTTTTTGGAGTGCTTTGAATCTCAACTGGTCATGAATTTCTGTATCGAGTAGGTGTTCAAGGTTACCAAGTACAAAATATTGTCCATGATAGGTGTTTGATTTTTCGAATGCTTCAATATCCTGGTCTTTTTCTACAATGAGCAGTGTATCGGTATGACGTGTCGTATCGCGAACAATTGGTGATGTAGTAACTGTTGGATCAGTAGTTGTAAAATATTGAAAACTGACAGGGCAGAGTTTTACTGTTTTTCGAGTATCAGTAATATCGTTTTGTAATTGAATAATAAAATCTGGATTGGATTGTACAATGAAATATGCGAATCGTTTCGCTTGTCGTTTTCCAATACCAGGGAATTTTATAAAATGTTTTTCAAGTCGTTCAAAAGGTGTCATACAGTATTTTAAAAATTGTCAGGCACAATGCCACTGGTTCCTCCATGATTGGTCGGTGAAAAGTTTTGGGTAAAATCTGAAAAGTTTGCTTGTTCCATTTCCACGAAACTGGTTTTTGCTCCATCAAAGTAGAGTTGTACAATACCGGTTGGACCTTGTCGGTGTTTTTCAATAAGAATTTCCGCAATTTCAGCCCGACCTGCTTCGTTTTCATTTTTTTCTCGATGAATAAACATTACCACGTCGGCATCCTGTTCAATTGATCCTGAGTCTCGGAGATCTGAAAGTCGTGGTTTTCCTCCTCTTGATTCAACAGCACGAGAAAGTTGTGATAGGGCAATTACGGGAACATTGAGTTCTTTTGCAAGACCTTTGAGAGAACGTGAAATTTCGGTTACCTGATTTACCATATTGTCATAGTGGCGATTTGTGGTAATGAGTTGTAGATAATCGACCACAATCATATCAAGTCCGTGTTCTGCTTTTAATCGACGGGCAGTAGATCGCATCCGGAGGAGTGAATTTCCTGCTTGGTCATCGATATGAATTTTTGCTTTTGAAAGTCGAGTCATGGCTTCAGTTAATGCAAGCCAGTCATCTTCTTTGAGGTTTCCTGTACGCATTTTCCAACTATCCACCTGAGCTTCTGCTGAAAGCATGCGATCTAAAAGTGAATGTCGAGACATTTCCAATGAAAAAATACCTACAGAATAGTTATTTTTTACAGCAGCATTCCGCACTAAATCCAGTGCAAACGATGTTTTTCCAACTGATGGTCGTGCTGCTAAAATAATAAGGTCATTTTTTTGAAATCCTGCAAGCTTATTATCAAGACTTTTAAATCCTGAAGGAACTCCACGGAGCTCCCCTTTATTATCTGCTAGTTTTTGAATTGTTTCGTATACTTCAGGAATAATTTCTTTTGCGCTGACGAATTTTTCAGCTTTTCCTGAATTATTAGTGATGTCTAAAACTGTTTTTTCTGCAGTATCTAAAATAGTTTCGAGATCTTCACCCTCCTCGTATCCCAGTTCTGCAATATCATTTCCTGCTGAAATCAATCCACGCAATGATGCTTTTTTTGCAACAATATCAGCATAGTAATTAATATGGGCAGAGGCAGGTACAATCGTTGAAAGTTCAGTGATATATTCTGCACCTCCAATAGTTTCGAGTATTTTATTTTCTCGTAATTTTGAGGTGAGAGTTACCAGGTCAATCGGTTCACTTTTTGCTACTAGGTCAAGCATGTATTTATAAATAGTCCCATGTTTTTCAACATAAAAACTATCTGATCGAATAATGTCCACAATGTCATGAATACTCGACGGTCGAACCAGAATAGAACCCAAAAGTGCTTTTTCTGCATCGATATCTTGAGGAGGAATGCGCGATATTAAATTACCAATTTTTTTCTTCATATCTCAACGATAGCATGATAATCCGTTTGAGAGAAGTTCTGAATCTGCATAATTTTGTGCATAGTGTGGGGAAAACTTATTGTGTTTTTTAAAATAAATACGGTATACTGTAAACACTATGGATCAACCAGGAGAAATTACCTATATTGGAAAAACAGATTTCCGCAATCAAATGACTCGATTTGGAATCAAGGCAATTGATCGTACTAAACACATGTATGTAATCGGGAAAACAGGAACCGGAAAATCTACCTTTTTAGAAGGAATGCTCGTGCAAGATATTGCGAATGGGGCAGGACTTGCTTTCATAGATCCTCATGGAGGTTCAGCTGAAAAATTATTAGACTTTATCCCAGAACACCGAATCAAAGATGTTGTTTACTTAAACCCTGCTGATACTGACTTTCCAATTGCATTTAATCCGCTTGAAGATACTGACCCGATGCGACGCCCATTAATCGTTGATGGATTAATGACGGTTTTTAAAAAAATCTGGCCAGATGCTTTTTCTGGAAGAATGGAATATATTCTCAATAACACGATGCTTGCACTTTTGGAATATCCAAATCCCACATTGTTATCAATTAACCGCATGTTGACTGATAAAGATTTTAGAAAACGGGTTATTGCAAACATTACTGATCCAACTGTAAAAAATGCATGGGATGAATTATCAAAATGGGACGATAAACGATGGAGCGAAGCAATTGGGGCATTGATTAACAAGGTTGGTCAATTTACGACTAATCCAGTTATCCGTAATATTGTTGGGCAGACACAATCAACATTTGATTTTCGAAGAGCGATGGATGAACGTAAAATTCTCATTATTAACTTGTCAAAGGGGCGTATTGGAGAACAAAACCAGCCGTTGTTTGGTGCAATGTTGATTACGAAAATTTATCTGGCAGCCATGTCACGTTCAGATTTATCTAGTGAACAATTAAAATATGTTCCTCCGTTTTATTTTTATGTAGACGAATTCCAAAATTTTGCCAACGATTCTTTTGCCAACATTTTAGCCGAAGCTCGAAAATATAAATTATGTTTAACTGTGGCAAATCAGTACGTAAATCAAATGACTGAAATTGTACGTGATGCAGTATTTGGAAACATGGGAACAACGATTGCTTTCCGAGTAGGGCCATTGGACTCACCGTTATTGGAAAAAGTATTCACTCCAGTGTTTACTGCAAATGATCTCGAAAATCTGCAATTTGGACAATATTATATAACATTACAAATTGATAATATGGGCTCACGTCCATTTTCTGCTCAAGCGTTATGGCCATTACCAGCAGAGCCACATAATTTGAAAGACCAAGTTATCCAGGCATCCCGCGAGAATTATGCGCGACCTCGTGCTGACATAGAAAAAGAAATCAATGAATGGTTTGGGTATAATAAAAAAATCGAAACAGAAACTGAAAAACCAAAAATACAAAAAGAAAATAATTTTCCACAGAAAAAACAATCACCCGAACCAAAAAAACAAGAATTAAAAGATATACACCAAAAACCAAGTAACAAACCAGAGTCTCAAAAAGAAAAACAACAAAACTTCAAAAAAAATGCTCCAAATATTCCTGTAAAGACGATATCACAGACACTTTCAGGACTCATTGAACAATTAGAAACAAGTAGTATTTCTGGAGTATCCGATGAAGATAACGGGTTTGTTTCATTAACAAAAAAAGAGATTGAAAAGCCCTTGGACCCGATTGTATACACTGAAGTTTCTTCAATAAAAGAAACAGCAACTACAAAAGAACATATTTTAGAAAAAAAGCCAGTAAATAATCGATTAGCTACCCCTGAAACAAAAAATAATTTGTTGGCAGTACTCCAAAAAGCGCAAGCATTACGAAAATCTGAACAGGAACAAAAAAAAGAAGTTACTCATCAAGAAGCAAATACTACTTTAAAGGATGTATTACGTACGGCACATGAAAAATCTCTTAATTCTAACTCTCTGTTTGTAACAGAAGGAAAGCCTTATGAAGAGCAAGATCAAGATTTAAAAGATGAGACCTCACAACCCATAGTTATTACACCAGATCAGTATCAGAGTAATTTAGAACAAGATTCGGAAACTGAAAGTCAGAGTATTTTTTCACTCCCTAAAGCACAACGAGAAGTACCCGAAGATATTTTGAAAAAACTATTAGAATAATATGAAATACATAATTGGAATCATAAGTATTTTTTCTCTCATCAGCATACGAATCGCGTATGCTGATGTTAGCATAAATGAAATTGCTTGGATGGGTACATTAAATAGTACCTATGAAGAGTGGATTGAATTCTATAATTCCGGAACAGAACCAGTATCGATAAAAAATTGGAAAATTTTCAAAAAAAATTCTTCCGGGGCTGATGTGCTGTTATTTGAAGTTAAAAATGACATCATAGTTTCTCCTGGTGGGTACGCTATTATTTGTAGAACTACGAATTCACTACCGAATCCATTGAATGGAATATGTGATATGAAAACCTCTTTTGGGGGAAGTGGTTTAAATAATACAAAAGAAATACTCACATTAAAAAACGAAAATAACGAAACTATTGAAATACTACAAAGTGGAAATGAGTGGTCGCTATTAGGTGGAAAAAGTGCTTCAAAAGAAACAGCACAAAAAACATTCACTGGTAATTGGATAACTGCTCCAGCGACTCCAAAATCTGAAAACGCTCAAACAGGTACCGATCCATCCACTAATACAGATGGAGGTAGTGGCGGTGGTGGTGGAGGCGGAGGAAGTTCTTCTTCTGATGATGAATTAGATTCTTCAGAAGATAAGTTTGGAAAAGAGGATCAAGTTATTGAGGTAAAGAAAAATCCTGTATATTCAGCACGAATGGTACTCCCAACAGTTTTTGTGCAACATGTTCCGATGTCGTTTGATACATTAGTTACCCGAGATAAAATTGTAACGACTTTAAAAGGGAAATTTGAATGGAGTATGGGTGATGGTGGTTATATTCTCCAGCAAAAAAGTGAACCATTTACCTATACATACCAAGAACCAGGAGAATATATTATATCGCTTCGATATTATTCAAGTATTTTCAATGAAGAACCTGATACGATTCATCGAAAAACAATCACGGTTCTTCCAGCAGATTTAGAGATCCAGCATACCAGCACTGGAACAATTCGTATTACCAATAATACTTCAGGTGTGATTGATGTGGGTGAATGGAAATTATGGAGAAATAATGTTGTAATAAAAATTCCAAAACACACATTCGTATCTGCAGGGAAAACACTTTCCATCCCATACCATGTGCACAATTTCGATCCATTTTCAGGAGACGTATTTCTGTTATCTCCTACGGATGTAATTATTGCGAGTACAAAAAAGAATTCAGGTAGTCAGCAGATGAATAGTCGTGAATATACACAAATGAAAATATCTGAATTATTTACTCATGAACAATCAGAGGTTTTATATCGAGAAATGGAACCTGTGGTAAAGGGTGGTTCAGAAAAAGATTCGACGATAAGAAACCCTTGGATTATCTATTCAATCATAGGTATTATCATATGCACCGCAGGTTTTACAATTTTCACCTATTGGAACAACGAAAATGAAAAAAATGAAAAAATGTGATATAGTTTGCGGTATATGAATTTACTGATAGGACTTGGGAACCCCGGAGATCAATATGTAAAAACTCGCCATAATGTAGGGTGGATTATTTTACAAAAGTTATTTCCTGGGAATTGGGAATATAATCGTTATGCAAATGCATTATTTTGTTCGGAATATAACTGGGAAGTTATTCTCCCACAAACATTCATGAACGAATCAGGTGTTTCGGTTGCTTGGTATATACAGCAAAAAAAATATGATCATATTTTTGTTATTTATGACGATCTCGATTTGCTTATTGGTACTTGTAAGATTTCTTTTGATCGGGGAAACGGGGGACATAACGGAATAAAATCAATAGAGCATCATTTGGGAACACGAGAATTTTTTCGAATTCGAATTGGTGTTGGAAAAATAATTGATGATAGATTTATTAAACCGAATGTGTTAGGAAATTTCGAGGAAACTGAAATGGAAATAATTTATACGCTTATTCCTCGAATTAAACAGGCACTTGATATATTTATTACTGAAGGGAAAGATAAAGCGATGACATTTTTAAATACTATGAATAAATAAAAAACCTCTTACAAGCAAGAGGTTTTTTATTTATTCAGCAAGAGCAAGTGTCATGCGATGTTCTTTTGGATCGAACAAAGTGATTTTAAATTGATATGATTTTCCGAGAGAAAGTTTTTCTTTCAATTTCTTTTCATCACCAAATTCAGAAACATGGATAAGTCCAGCTACTCCTTCTTGGATAGCTACTAATGCACCATGTTTATTGAATTTAATTACTACTCCAGAAACAATATCATCTTTTTTATATTTTTCTTCTACCTGAGTCCAAGGGTTTTCTTTGAGCGATTTAATAGAAAGAGAAATTTTTCCATTTTTGATTTCAATGATTTTTGCTCGTACCTTGTCTCCTAATTTAAAGAGAATACGAGGATCATCTACTAATGACCAGTCCATTTCTGAAATATGTACTAATCCTTCTAGATTGTTTTCGATTCGGAGAAATACTCCAAAATCTACGATTCCAGAAACTTCACAGTCGAGAATATCTCCAACGTTATATTTTGTTGCAATTTCTTTCTTTTCTTCTTTAATGTTTCCTTTTTCAGAAAAGATTAATTTTCCTTCTTTGGGGTTTGCTCCAATAATCATGAGAGATAATTTTTTAGCAACTAATTTTTTGAGTTCTTTCAAAATTTCATCCTTATCTCCATCATCAACACGTGGGTAATGATCAGATTTTAATTGAGAAGCAGGAAGAAAACCTTGGATTCCTTGCCATTCAATGATAAGACCTCCCTTGTTCGCTTCTTTTACAGGAAGTTCGAGCACTTCTCCTGATTTCATAAGTTTATCTGCATCACTCCATACTAATGCTTGTCGAGCTTCTTTCAAAGAAAGTTCAATATACCCATCTTCGTTTTCAAGTTCAACAATTTTACCTTTTACTGTATCTCCAACATTAATATTTTTAATCATGTCTTTGGCATTGAGAAACTCTCGTCCAAAAATGATTCCGGTTCCATACATTCCGAGGTCGATATACATCGTGATACCAGAAGTAGTAATTACCGTCCCTTCTACTAAATCGCCAACAGCAAGAGGTTTTGTGTTGTCGTTTGCAATCGTATCTTTCCAGATTGATTCCATGGTTTGTGTCATAACAATTGGTACTCAATAGGTTCTTTTTCTTCCAGTGCTATCATTGAAAAAGGGTTACCTTATGAGGATTAAGGCTAATAAAATGACCTTAATGAAAATAGCATATATTTTATAAAATATCAAGTTTTTATATAGAAAATTGACAATTAAAATAATTTGTACTAATTTACAAGAAAAACTACAGTGAAAAATGAGATAAATCAGCTGAATAGGGAAATATCATATGGAATTATGGTTACCTTATCAAAAAAAGCGGGTCATGATGGAATGAAATTTTTTAATGAAAATATTGAATTTTTACTCAATCATGCGAAAAGTAAGATTCTATCTGTTTCAAAGGAGGATATTGATAGAATTGTTCACATAACTAATCAGTTTGAAGAAATGCATCGTCAGGCTGATGATAAATTTCTCAAATATGTATTATCTCAAATAATTCAACAACTTATACATTTTGTTGAATTATTAAAACCCTTTCAGGAGTGAAGGGGTTTTAATTCATCATTTTCTGGTTTTGTTATCTGGAGCGATTCAATAGCAATCGATTCACCGGTAATACGCATAACGTCTTTATCAATTTTTTTCAATTCCTTGTTTGATGCATTAAAATGATTTACCGCAGTAGACAATGTGTTTCCTAATTTTCCGTGATATTCTTCATATGATTTTAAATGTCTTCCTAATTCGTCTACTCGTTTGATAATATCTTTTGCAGTTTCTTCGATCTGCATTGCCTTGAGTCCTTGGAGGACGGTTTGGAGATAAGCCAAGAAACTTGTAGGAGATACGATAATTACCCGGTATTTACTGGCAGCACGTTGGATTAAGTTTTCTGTCTCTTCGCGAAGAGCACCTACTTTATTAATTAATAAATCGTAATAAATGGCTTCATGGGGGATAAACATAAAAGCAAAATCAAGTGTTCCGAGCCCTGGTTGAATGTATTTTGCGGTTTCAGTAATTCTGTTCTTTAAATCACTCACGAACAATTTCTCTAATTTTTCTTTTTGTGCAGGGTCTCGTTCCTCAACTAATTTATTATAATTTTCTAAACTAAACTTTGAATCA
>CAZDPR010000002.1:0-109628 GCA_964507625.1 uncultured Candidatus Saccharibacteria bacterium | reverse complement strand
ATAAGGTATTTTGCAATCCTCGAAACAGTGAGCTTCACGGTTTAAAGTAAAATATTTCTCACGCCCAGATACTTTTGCATGCACAGCATTTACTGATTGGAGAACTTTAAGATGATGAGTAATAGTGGGTTGTCTTAGAGACATTTTATTCGTCAACTCTGTAACTGTTTGACCATTTTTTGATTTACCAAGTATACAAACCAAATTGTAACGGCTTCTTTCGCCAACAACCTTGAAACAATCTGGGCATAATTCCTCTTCGGACATAGAAGAAACTGGTACCCAACTAGGGATAGGATATGTCTTTTTTTGACTTTTGTTTTCTTTTGCAGTCTGATGTACTTTTTTATCTTTTTTTACTTTCATATAGATGAGTATCTATGTTAATATGTATAGACCATTATCAATATAACATAATTAAAAAATAAAAACTATGGAAAAACACATTGAAGAATTCATACTGTCTGCTGAAGCAAAAGCTTTGGCGACATATTCGAACGATAATCTAAATGTCGTTCCTGTTTCCTCGATTAAAATAATAGAAGGTAAAATTTGGCTTATTAATTATTTTATGGATAAGACACTCTCTAATATATTAGAAAATAGAAGTGTTGCACTTGTGTGTTGGAGAAAGATGATGGGGTATCAAATAAAAGGAGTAGCATCCTATATCACTTCCGGACAAGACTTTGATGAAGCTGTTAAATGGATAAAGTCCATACTGCCAGATAGAGTTGTTAAGGGGTTGATAATTATTATCCCTAATGAAATACACGATATATCTCCAACGAAAGACACCAAAGAAAAAATCTCAGCTGAGCAAAATCTTTGATGTGCCCAACTAATCTGTATCAATTTATTATCTAACTGAATGATGGATAACTATTTACCCATGAGTGTAATTCCCTTGTTCGCCAGACAGATCTTACTCTTCAAACACCCAAGTAACTCTCGCTTCTCAATATCGTTTCCTTCTTTCAAGATATACTTTGCGTATCCTCGTATATCAATGTCAGGTATATGTATTTTTTCTTTGCTTCCAATAAGAAATTTTTGCATTTTAGAGAATTTCTCAATGTCATCTTTTATCTTTTCTTTGATTTGAATCTCGTTGAGATTTACATTTTCAATGAGTAGTTCAAATTGCTTCAATAGTTCTTTCTCCTCTATATAGCCACACTTACAATTTGGTTCTCTTACTCTTGTACATCTATAGTAAACATAACGATGCACGTTGCCATTCTTTTGCTTCTTAAATTTCTCATCTGCTGTAATTCCTGATTCACACAGTCCACAAGTCATCATTTTTGTAAAAGCAAATTCTTTGTTTTCTACTCTCAGGACATTACTTTTAATTTGCTCTTGAACTAGATCAAAAAGTTCTTTGGTGATAAGTGGTTCATGTTTGCCTGTGTACCAGTTGCCAGATTTTTTCGGATACTCAAAAATTCCATAATAGAAAGGGTTATCGAGTATTTTGTAGATATTACCTAAACTCAAGTTTTTCTTGCCATATGCTGTTCTAAAATTCAGATCAAATTTTAACCAATTATATACTTTTCTACCAGTCCAATGCTCATGGGCGAATTTTTCAAACATCTTTTTAACAGTTGGTGCACGATCTGGATCAACTAATGTCTCACATCCTCTATCCATTCGTTTTTCTTTCAAGTACCCAGTAGGAGCAGGGGCAGGCCATAATCCCATTTCAACTCTCGTTCGTAACCCTCGTTTTACATTTACACTTTTATTATCATTCTCAAGTTTAGCTTGAGAACACAAAATCATTAATAAGAATTTCTCGTTAGGAGAATTTTTAAAATGTTGCCCGTAGGTACGAATTTCCAAAAGTAATTGTTGATCCATTAAATCAACGACTGATCCAAGATCTCCTGCATTTCTTGAAAGTCTATCTGGTGCCCATGTTAGAATCCCGTTAAATCTGCCTCGTCGTATATCTTCTAAAATTTCTTTGTACACAGGTCGTTGACCTGATTCTTTAGCACTATGAGATTCTCGCCTTATCTCTACAATCTCAAGATTTTCTCTTTCCGCCAATTCAAGCATTTCCTTAATTTGTGAATCAATTGAAAGGACTTGTCTTTCTTCTGATTCGGTAGATTTTCTGGCGTACAATACATACCTTATCTTTTGTATTGGTGCCATTATTTCTCTATTAATCCTAGCTGTTGTATATGTTTCCATATACCAATGGTGTCAGAGAATAGTAGTCTTGCTAAGTCTATGCAGAACTAGAAATTCGTCGCATAATCATATCTAAAATAGTAACATATTCATGTAACTTTATATGCCTGAGTAGTGTCACTTTTGTCACTTTTTGAGTTCGCACGAGGAGCGTCGTTATGATAATATGGAAGATATCCCCAAAGCCTTACAGGTCTTAATACTGAAAGGTTCTAACACGAGGATCTCCGCAGTAAAATAAATCACCCGACGCAACGCGTCGGGTGATTTATTTTTAATTGCATTGTTTTTAGAAAACATGATATACTGACGAATGTACAGAATATGTGCTTTACGAGTTTTAGGGGGAATAGTTTCTTAATCGGAGTATTTTTTCAGTTTGAGATATAATTTTTTCCATAGGTAACTTATATATAAAGTTTGTATAATATACAATAATTTGCACACAAAAAGTCGAATTGTTTGTATAAAAACGATGAAAGAAAAATATAAGAACAAATTAAAATTTTATGAAGATATTTATAATAAACAAGATAACTAATATGAAAGTTCTTAAATATATCGAAAGGGTACCTGACTTAATTTTTCCAAAACTCAAGCAACAAAATTTTGCTTTATATGTTTTTTGGCGTGAAATATGTCATTTAATAGGTGTATTACTTATTATATTTTTCGCTCATTACGTACTTAGGAAAATATCATATGAATTAATCTTGGTTCTGTTTGTAATGTTTACTATTTGGATGACTTATCAAGAATTTGAATTGCATCCACAAAAATATGACCAACCTCTTTGGAAGGGTGTATTAGATTGGTTAGTTTGGATTACTCCATTAGCAATCTATCTCTTGTTGATTTAGAGAATCTTTCTGCAAAAGAATAATAAGGATAAAAAATGACTTATTCCTTTCACTTTGACTATATTGCACTCTCGTTTCACCGGGACACATAACACAGTATATTTGGCTCGATCGACCCATATTTTGCTCCGCTACGCTCCGCAAACATCAGATATACGCAAGCGTTGTACGAAATAATAAAAAATTCTTTTTGCCCTATCGAGCAAGTTTAATCGGAAAAATTTAATCAAATAATCACCAAATTTATGTCTATTGAAAATAAAACACCCAACCCTAACAAATTCCAACAAGAACAAAGAGAAATCTTTAGCCCAACTTTAAATGGGTTTTTAGAAGCATTGCAACAAGAGGGTGTTAATACACTGTCAGCTGAAATGATAAAAAAGCAACTTGATGATACTGGCGTTGCAATAATTACACGTGATTATAATTGTGGCATCCGAATTTCTAGGAGTGGGTCAAAATTACGCGGTTACAAATATAGAACTTGGACAACAAATGCCCTAGAAAATCCCGATCACCCCTTGTCGCAAAAGTTTGCAAGAAAGGATATAACAATTGATTAAATTTTTCCGATTAAATTATTCGCTATTGCGAATTAAGAATTTTTCATTACATCGTACAACACGGCATATCTGGTTACGGCTTTTATACAAAAGCCTCCACCCATATTTGCCTCCGCTATCTGCTTGCCGGTAGGCAGTCGCTACGACAAACATCAGATATGCCGAAACGTTATATATAATTCAAAAACTCCTTCATCAGTTGGAGGATTTTTTGTTTGTCTGAAATTGGATTACACCAATGAATTTCTGGATTGCGCTTGAACCATGTCATTTGTCTTTTTGCATATTGCCAGGTTTTAGTGGCGAGGGTTTCTGTAAATGTATCCAGTGGAATTTTCCCTTGAACATATTGTGATCCATAGCGATATTCCAATCCAAAACTTTCCAGTCGTTGAAAGGAAATACCTGACTTGTTTAATTCTTTGATTTCGTCAAAGAGAGTGCGAGGATTTTTGTCTGAGACAAAAATCCTCGCTTCAATACGATCCCTAATGTGTTCTTGCAGAACCTCTTTCGGCAGATCAAGTCCTATAAAAAGAGTTTTATATTGTGATTCTTGTATATCAAGTTTCGGAACCTTTCCATTTTCTGTTACAATTTCAATCGCACGAATTAACCGAACTCTGTTATTGCTATCAATTGATTGCGATCGGTCGGGGTCAAGGCTTTGTAATTCATGAAAAAGTTCTTCTGTGGTTTTTTGTTCCAGTTCTGTACGAAGTTCCGGATTAGGTGGAACTGATGGGAATTCTGTACCAAAAACAACTGCATCAATATACATTCCGGTACCACCACAAATAATTGGAATTTTTCCTCTGCTATGAATATCAGCAATTTTTTTTGTTGCGAGTTTTTGAAAATCTGTAACAGAAAAATAATCATTCGGGTGTGCTATATCGATCATGTGGTGAGGAATTCCATCCATTTCTGATTCAGTAATTTTTGCAGATCCAATATCCAGACCTGTATATATCTGCCGTGAGTCAGCAGAAATAACCTCCCCATTATATTGTTTGGCGAGCTCTACAGCGAGTGCTGATTTTCCTGTTGCGGTAGGTCCACAAATGACAATAATTGGCTTCATATCGTGCATATTGACATAAAATGGGTAAAAAGGGTAGAGTGGGGAAAATTGTGTTATGAGTGGTCTTTTCAAAATTTTCCCAGAAAAATGCACTCGAACGATGTATTGTATAGAGTGCGCAAAAAATCAAATACCAAGGATTGGTAACTTAGCATTATTGTATGGTTCTAGTAGTGAAAGATTTTATGTATTAAATATTAAGACTGATAATCAGATTTCTGAGTATGGTTTTACACCTCATTTAATTTGTTGTCCTATAATAAGGACAATTGAAAAAGAACAATTTGTTATCTTTGATTATGTTTGCTGCATCAATGGTTGCGGGATAGATCTTATTTTTAATCCACATAATAATTTATACGAATATTCTTTTGAGGTGGTTAAAAAACAATTTTACCCCATTGAAAGGTTTATAGGACTTATGAATCATAAGTATCCTGAATATTATGTACAACCTTAAAAGGTTGTAAAACAAAAGAACGGCAAAACCGTTCTTTTTTGTGCCTGGGAGAGGACTTGGTCACGAATAAATTTTCTAACGAAAATTTTTCTCGACCCCGCCTCGCGATGTTCGCCTTTTCGCTATCGCTCAAAACTCACATAACGCTCCGGCCTTCAAGATCCTCACGCATGCAACGCAGGTTGCATGCTTCCTGTAACACATAATAAAACAGCGATTATTTCGCTGTTTTATTATGTGTGCCCGGGAGAGGACTTGAACCTCCACCCCTTGCGAGATTCGATTTTGAGTCGAACGCGGCTACCAATTACGCCACCCGGGCAAAGAAAGTACCACACTTTTCGTAGGGTAAAACTATGAAAATCCTCTACTTCAGCAATCAAATGCCCTATGTGGTACAGATATATACTTTTCAATCCCACAGATTTTTCTGTGCGGTGAATATAAGGATTATATAAAAAGTATTTATCGTATTTACGATACTAGCATATTATGATAAAAATTCAAATGAATTTTGTCTCTTGGAGATCATCGTGATATACTCGATACATATGATGCAACAAAATTATAACAATTCTATTTTTTGGGTAGAAACAGAAAAAATTGTTCCAAACCCATATCAACCACGACGAGAGTTCGATGAGCGAGCATTAGTAGATTTAGCTGATTCTATTCGTCAGTACGGGGTACTCCAACCATTGGTAGTAACGCGCCGGGAAAACGAACATGAAGACGGCGGATTATCAGTTACCTATGAATTGATTGCAGGGGAACGACGATTACGGGCTTCACGATTAGCAGGATTACCACAAGTTCCTGTAATTATTCGATCAGGTACCGAGGATGCAAAAATGAAACTGGAACTTGCAATCATTGAAAACCTCCAGCGAGAAGATTTAAATCCGATCGATCGTGCGTGGGCATTCATGCGATTGCATAGCGAGTTTGGTTTTACCCATGCAGAAATTGGTAAAAAAATGGGGAAGTCACGAGAATATGTATCAAACAGTCTGCGACTTTTAGCACTTCCACAGGATATTATGACTGCACTCCAGGAACGTAAAATTTCCGAAGGGCACACACGACCGCTCATGATGTTGTCTGATCGCCCTGATGAACAGACCGTGTTGTTCAAGGAAATCATGATTAAAAAATTATCAGTACGCGAAGCAGAACAATACGCACGCAGTATTGCAAAAGAAAAAGTTCGTAAAAAAGAATTCAGTCATAGTCCAGAAATTGCAAACTATGAAGAGCGATTAGCAGAAAGTTTGGGAACTAGGGTGCATATCGAACAACGTGAAGTCGGTGGAAAAATTGTGATTGATTTTTTCTCACCAGAAGATTTGGAAACTATTTTGGCATTAGTAAAAACGAATCAAACAGGAGATAAAAATGCAATGCTTCATAACTTTTTAGAAAAACAAGGTGAGTCATTGCATGATACTGAGATTACAAAAGTGGCATCTGTGTCAACAGAGGAACACCCAGTACCTGACATTCATCATGAAGCACTTCCCGAATATCATCATACCGGAACAGAAGAAATAGTTGTTGCGGCTCCAGAAATTGTAGCACCAAAAGTGGAACCTTCCTATCTCGCAAAAAATGAGCCAGAAATGGAACAGCCGGAAATGTTGGACGATCGATCGAGTGATGAGGTAGAACAAGATGAAAATACTGATTTGTATAATGTAAATAACTTTACGATTTAAAAAATAACCTGCTAAAATGGCAGGTTATTTTTTATCTATTTTTTTCATAAGGTCTGCAAGAATAATTTTAATTTCTGCGAGCGCTTGGTCTTGATCAGAAACTTCTTCGTCTTTTTCGATCTCCTCAACATCTTCCTGAATTTCATCAATATCTTTTTCAATGCCTTCTACGTCAATTTGGATTTCGTCTACATCTTGTTGAATTTCATCAATATCTTTTTCAATTTCTTGAACATCCTCGGAAATTTCCTCAACATCTTTTTGGATTTCATCAATATCAGCTTCGATCCCTTGAACATCTTCAGAAATTTCATGAATTTCTTTGGATACATTGCGGATACGGCGTTCAGATCGGTTCACTGACATTTGAATAAAAATTGAGAGATAAATTGCCTCTAGGGATACAATAGTGGTAAGTACGAGGAGGACGGTGTCGCGTGGTGCGCCAATTATGATGAGGAAAAAGGTCCCTGTGAATAACAAAGTGTGAACAATGATTGATTGGGTAGATCCAATCCATCGGGTGGCACGCATAGCCAGTTTTTCAATAAAAGGTACTTTCATAGAATTTGATTATGTCATATTTATGAATGATTGGCAAATTTATGGATGATCTGAGATTTATGATATACTGTATATATGAAAAATATATCAGTATTTGTGAAATGGGCATTTGCCGCAGCATTTATTATTATCACCAATTTATTTTTTTATTACGCGATTAGTTTTGTATCTCCAGAACCAAAAATAGAAAGTTTTTGCCCCGTACGTAATGAGCAATACACAACAGCAGAAATGTGTGTGGATGCGGGAGGTCAATGGCAGAGTTTTAATTATTCACCAAAACAAACTACTGATAGTATTAAAAATGGTGAACCGACAGGATGGTGTGATGCAGATTTTACCTGTCGTCAAGATTTTGAAACGGTGCAAAGTAATTACAATAAAAATGTGTTTATTGTCATGATTATTATTGCTGTCGCAATGATTGTGGGAGGAGTGATAGTTGCTGTAGAAGTCTTATCGCTCGGTATGGTGTGGTCTGGAGTATTCGCACTTCTCATCGGAACAGTTCGATTTTGGTCTGATGCAAATAATCTGATGAAAGTAATCATTTTGGGAATTGGTATCGCGGTACTGACATGGCTTGCGGTGAAAAAAATGAATCATAGGGAATAAATCTAAAACCCTCGATTTTTCGAGGGTTTTAATTTATAATAAAAGTATTATGGAAAATTTATCTCGTAAAAAATTAACTAAAGAAGAGAATAAAAAACAAGAAAATATTTTAAATAATTTTAATGGATTATTTAAAAATAACGATGTTATTGCTCAGCAGTTGAAAGACGGAGCAAATGAGATTTTTTCTCAAAATCTGCAAGAAGTAAGAAAGAGTCAATTAAAAATATATAGTGATTTTGTAAAAAATATATTAGGGCATGACATTGAAAAAAAACCTGAAAAAGATCCCTTTTTTAAGGTTGCTGGTGTACCAATTACAAAAGTTTTTTTGGATAAATATGAATTGTTAAAATATAATACACAAAAAGAAAATGAACTAACTATTTTGGCTAATACTTTATTATTATCAGGAAATTTTTTATTCAATGATTTAGATGTTTTTGAAGGCAAAGACAATACTCAAATTAGAGCACATTTTGAACTTTTTGACCCCATTGTAATGAATGAAAGAAAAGATTGGATTATGCATTTTGGTTTTCTTAATTTTAGAAAACAAAATGAAAATGATTCCGAATCGGCTGCACAAGGAGTTATTATTATGGAACCTGAAGTCCTTGAAAGAATTTCCTTGATTATGAATCAAGCAGAGCAACAATTATTTCAAAAAAAATTGCAAGAAATCAAAAATTGGTTTAATCATGATTTGACTGCTCATGGTACCTATTTGCCATCACGAAGACTTGATAAGGATATTTTAGAAACAGATAAAATTGGAGATGTAAAAAGGTTTGAAAAGGAATTTATAAATGAAGGATATGAGAGTGCATTTACAGGAGAGTTGTGGTCACTTAATTTTCATCGAACACTTTTTGATGAATTTGTGAAAGAACGACCTGCGATATTACGATTTATTGCAAAGCATGCTGCTGATTATTTGAGTTTCGTAAAAGAAATTTGCAATCGTATTCCTAATGAACAAGATCAAGAAGACTGCTTTGATTATCTTAAAAAAGTGTACGCATTTTGTTTTTTCAGACTTATTAACCCAAAGCAGTTTGCATCAGATGAGGTTTTTAAAAGTTTATATGATAGGTACCCAGATTTTCCTGATGTAGGTAGTAATGAGGAAGCTATACGAGACTTTATTTTTTCTGAAAATGGTCTCTACGACAGTGAACAAAAAAAATATATTCCACACGATGTTGTCTTTGGAAATTTTGTTGACTCTTTTAATAGTTTTGAAAAAATAAATGGCTTATTAAATTCTATTAATAATCAATTAGATAGTAATCAAAAAATTGCACTTTCAAAAGAAAATTTTAGTATTTTATTGAATTACTTTAAGACTCATAATTATGAAATGTATAGTTTTTTTAGACTACACATACCTGATAAAGAATTTAGAAAGGAAAAGAATGGAATCACATTACATGACTTGTTATATGATTCTTTAAATTTAGAAAAAAATTTAAAATTATTATTAGAATTTCCAGAAAGTAAAGATAATTTTTTCGAAAGAGCTGTAAAACGAGATTTTGGCTTTAAAGTTCTTGCGACAGGTAAAAAATTTAGTTTAGAAAAGGACAAGTAAAACCCCTCGACTTTCGAGGGGTTTTTGGTACAATTAAGATATGAAAATAATTGATCCTGGTCATATTTATGAAATGAGACAATTAGGTGATTCCAATACTCAGATTATTAAATTTATTAAACGATCTGGTGGAGCTGTTCAATATGATAAAGAATGGAATGGTTTACAAAGTCAGGAAGTGTTGAGGGTTTTAATTGATCGGTCAAAATATTTAAATGATGTACTTCCTTGTAAGGAAACTAGTGAAATTATAAAACACTTACAAATGGCATTGTATTGGTACGAGGTGCGTGCCTTGCGTCGTAAGCGATCACAAACAAATCGTACCACACTTAATCACGACGATTCAATTACTCCAGAATATCACCCAGAATACGCCCCAGATATTTTATTTACAGAAAAAGATATTGAAAAATATCCAATAGGTGATGATGGACATATTATTACCGAATAATTTTTTATGAAAAACACAACACTTCTTTTCTTGGTTAAGAAACAAGATAATATAATTTCTGACTTAGTACTCGCAATGAAAAAGCGAGGTTTTGGTGCTGGACGATATAATGGAGTAGGTGGAAAACTCGATGAGGGAGAAACAATTGAACAAGCCGTTATCCGTGAAGCGTACGAAGAAATTGCCGTAACAGTACAGGAAAACCATTTACAAAAAGTTGCCGAGCTTTCATTTACTTTTCCGCATCGTCCAGATTTCAATCAGTTAGTACACGTGTATATTACCGAATCATGGTCAGGTGAACCAACCGAGTCAGAAGAAATGAAACCGCAGTGGTACAAGGTTCAAGAAATTCCTTTTAATACAATGTGGCCAGATGATATTTTTTGGTTACCACAAATGATTGATGGAAAATTAATTAAGGGATCGTTTACGTTCGGTGAGGGTGATGTTGTTTTGGATTGTAGTATCGAACAAGTAGGGAGTTTCTAAACCCTCGATTTTTCGAGGGTTTTTTGGTATAGTGCGAATATATGAAAGTTAATTTTAATGCTGTCCTTATTGGGGTTAAAGATATCTTAAAATCAAAGGTTTTTTATGAAAAAGTCTTTAGTGTAACATTTGATGAAATTCGCCCCCCGTTTTCAAATTTTTATCTGAACGGAATTGAATTTATGGTTGAAGAAAATACTGAATTCCGTGAAAAAGGTTGGGTTGAAAAATATGTCGGTAGAGAAGTTGGAGTTTGTCTACAGGTTGAGAACTTGGAATTATTTTTAAAATCAGTTATTGATAATAATGGAAAAATTATTCAAGAACCAAAAGAAAAACCATGGGGAACCATTGAATCAAAATTCTCTGACCCTGATGGCAATACTTTTATTGTAGAGCAAAATTTATAATTATATGAAACCCTACGATCACAAAAAAATTGAAAAAAAATTACAGAAACAATGGCAGGATAATGGTGTCTATAAAACTCTTTCTGCAAAATCTGCAAAAGGTAAAAAATTAAAGCCGTACTATGTACTCGATATGTTTCCGTATCCATCAGGAGCAGGGTTACATGTAGGGCATCCTCGTGGATATATTGCGTCTGATGTATTTGCACGAATGAAAAGAATGCATGGATATAATGTTTTGCACCCGATGGGATTTGATAGTTTTGGATTACCTGCAGAACAATATGCAATCCAAACAGGGAAACATCCTGGACCATTTACGGATACATTAGTAAAACGATACAAAGAGCAATTATCAATGCTCGGTTTTTCCTATGATTGGAATCGACAGGTAGCAACCCATGATCCAGAATATTATCGATGGACCCAGTGGATATTTTTACAAATCTATAATAGTTGGTTTGATACACATAAACAAAAAGCTCGACCTATTGATGAATTGGTAAAGATTTTTGAAAAATCAGGAAATGGGAAAGTATCTGCAGCACAAAATCCTTGTGCGCTATTTACCGCAAAACAATGGAAACAGTTTTCTGAAAAAGAACAACAGGATGTTCTCATGAATTATCGAATTGCGTATCAAGGGTACGCAGAGGTAAATTGGTGTGAGGAATTGGGAACGGTACTTGCAAATGATGAAATTATTCAAGGCTCCACTGGTCCAGTATCTGAACGTGGTGGTCATCCGGTAGTCAAAAAACAAATGCGTCAGTGGTTCATGCGAATCACTGCCTATGCGGATCGATTGCTTGCAGGGCTTGAAAAACTTGATTGGTCACATAGTATTAAGGAAATTCAACGGAACTGGATTGGGAAAAGTGAAGGTGCTGAAATTGATTTTACCATTAAAAATAATGATGAAAAAATTACCGTGTTTACAACGCGTGCTGATACATTGTTCGGTGTGACATATGTCGTGCTGGCACCAGAACACGAATTGGTGCAAACATTACGACCGCATATTCAAAACTGGGATGAGGTAGAAAGTTATATTGCATCGGCGGGTAAAAAAGATGAAATAACGCGAACCTCAATTGATAAAGAAAAAACAGGAGTACAATTACAAGGAATATTTGCAGTGAATCCAGCCAATAATGAACAAGTTCCCGTATGGATTGCAGATTATGTACTTGCTGGTTATGGAACAGGCGCTGTTATGGCGGTACCTGCACATGATGAACGTGATTTTGCTTTTGCGAATAATTATAATCTTCCAATTAAACAAGTTGTTTCTCCAGAAAACATATACAGATCTATTGTAGTTGCAGTAACTTTAAAAGATTCTGAATTATTTAAACAAGATTTAGAGAGTAATAAAATTTCTTTTGAACTTGCAGTTAGTACAATTAGTGAGCGAGAACATATTCGTGTTACTTTTAATGAGGATAAATTAGAAAAATTTATTGAACTTGTTCAAGCTCAAATAACTGGAAATAATTGGGTAGAGATTTTTGGAAAGAGTAATATTATTGTTCGGCTAGAAAGTGTTCATAAAGATTTTCTTGATAATGCTGATGATTGGTTTAAAAAATTCTCGGAATGGGAACCGTTTGTTCGTGGACAAAAAAACCTATGGGATATGCTCGGAAAAAATCCATTCTTGAAAGAATTTATTTGCTTTCAAGATAGTGGAATTTTGAGAAATTCTGGAGAATTTTCTGAGTTTAACTCAGAACAAGCAAAACAAAAAATCACTGAATTTGTCGGTGGGCGAATGGTTACCAAATATAAATTCCGTGATGCAATTTTTGCTCGACAGCGGTATTGGGGAGAACCGATTCCGTTGGTGTATGAAAAAGTCAAACCTAAAGTTGTTATAAAGTTTGATTATCAAAAAACTTGGAATGCACTCATTGATGGAACGAAAACTATTGAAACACGAGCATTAAACCCTTATGAAAAGAAAAACTATTTTGGAGATGTAGAAATTGGAGACATTGTTATGTTTTTAAATAAGAAAACTAAAGAGGAAAAATATGTACAAATTACCAATAAATACATCTGGAAATCTTTCGAACAATTGTTTAAAGACCCGCTTCTTGAATCAGTTTGCAGTGATAAAGATTGGTATAAGAATCTAAAATCAGTAGATGAACTAAAGAATTCGTATAATTTTAATTCAGAATATATATCACTTATTGAAAAATATGGTTTAGTTGGATGGAGTTTTAAATTTATTGATCCAAATATTATTAAAACAGTCCCCAACAAACAACTTCCACTTGAATTACCAAAAGTAAAAAGTTATGCACCAGCAGGGAATGGAGAATCTCCACTTGCGACGGTGAAGTCTTGGGTAAAAGACGGATACGAAACCAACACCATGCCTGGATGGGCTGGATCGTCATGGTATTTCTTGCGTTATATTGATGCAATGAATAAAAAAGCATTTGCGAGTGAATCAGAATTAGATTATTGGTTCGGTAAAAACGGAGGGGTAGATATGTACGTAGGAGGACAGGAACATGCGACCGGACATTTATTATATGCTCGATTCTGGCATAAGGTGCTCCATGATTTAGGGTATGTACAATCAGATGAACCATTTAAAGCGTTGCGTAATCAGGGAATGATTCTGGCAGAGGATGGTCGCAAAATGTCTAAACGATGGGGAAATGTGATTAATCCTGATGACGTAGTTGCGCAATTTGGTGCAGATACCATGCGAGTATATGAAATGTTTATGGGACCTTTTGAAGCGAGTCAACCATGGAGTACAGATAGTATGATAGGGGCTCGCCGGTTTATTGAGCGGATTTGGCGATTTCAAGAAAAATTAGTACCTAATCCAGTAAAAACCGAAAGTTATAAAAATTTCCAAAAGGTACTCCATAAAACGATCAAAAAAGTAACTGACGATATTGCAGAACTTTCTTTTAACACTGCGGTTTCTGCGATGATGATTTTTGCTAATGAAACAGAAAAGCATCCAGAAATTTATGTGGACGATTTCAAGAAGTTTATTCAGATCCTTGCACCGTTCGCACCGCATATTACCGAATCTATCTGGATGGATTTAGGGGAAAAGAAAAGTATTCATATTTCTGATTGGCCAAAATATAATCCTAAACTGATCGTTGACGAAACTATTACTGTAGGTATTCAAATCAATGGGAAAGTCCGTGCAGAAATTACGATTGCAAAAGATATTTCTGAATCAGATTTACGAAAACAAGTATTACAAATTCCAGAAGTACAAAAATGGATTGACGGAAAAGAAGTACGAAAATTCATTTATGTACCTGGACGAATTATTAATATCGTTATTTAAAAAATCCCGTATGGGATTTTTTAATTGGACAAATTATTTTTATGTGTTACAAATTTTTTCCACAGGATTACAGGTTCACAAATGCTTTTTTTATTTGTATACTATAACTATATGCTAAAAAAGATCTTTCGAGCGATCCGAGAAAAACTCTCGGTATTAAGTATTGACCAACAAACTGAAAATACATCACGAATATTATTTATTGGAGTGCTCGCATCTGTTGGTTTACTCACATTATTTTTCTTTCCTATTTTTGGACTAAGTGGTCTAGTCATAAGAGATTTAATTATTCCTATCTTAGCAGGTATTATTATCATAATTATTTCTATTCAGTCACTCAAGCAAGGGTTTTTTACACTCACAGATAAAAAAATGAGTATTTTATTACTTGTATTTCTTGGGCTGTTATTTTTAGGATCATTGTTCGCGCTTTCTTCGAGAAATGCAATTTTTGGAGGTTTTGATGGTGCTCCGTCTTTTCTATTAATACTTTCGCTTATTGTTTTTCTTTACACAGCATCACTTTCTTTCAAAAAGTTTTCTCGTATTTTTGGAATTTTAATGGTTACTTCGTTTATTTATGTAATTATTTTTTTCCACCACATTATTCGAATTATTTTTGGTCCTCAAGTACTTTCTTTTGGGTTTCTTAATACAACTACTTCATCACTGTTTGGTTCTTGGATTGATTTTTCAGTTATTTCATTATTGGTAATTATTTTTGCAGTTATCTGTCTTGAAATTGGTAAATTTGTACGTATTGCAAAGTGGATTGCTTTAGGTATTGGTGTTTTAGGGATTATTGGACTTTTTCTCACCAATGTTTCTTGGGTTTGGATATTGGCAGGTGGTATTTTAATTATCACTTCTATCTATCTTTTCTCATTTGCTTATTGGGATCCAGAAAAATTAAGTTACGATAAGGGGAGAATTATTCCCTGGTATAGCATTGGAGCATTTATTATTGTATTAGTTGGTTTATTATTTGGTAATTTTATTGTTTCTTTGGTTTCTCAGATTCGACCGATTGTCTATACCGATTTAACACCAACTGTAACTGCTACGCTTTATGCAACCAAAGCGGCAATTTCTGAAAATGCACTTTTCGGTACAGGATTAGGAAGTTATGATGTTGTTTGGAATAAAATAAAACCTGTTTCATTTTCGGGAACTATCGTAGGAAATTCTACTTTTCATTTCGGAGATAGTTTTGTGGGTGCGCAAATTGCAACTACTGGAATTGTAGGTATTATTGCATTTCTCTCGTTCTTTATATTTTTAGGATATCAATATTTCTTATTATTCAAAAATGGATTTTGGAATAGTGTAGATCGTTTTAGTACTACGTTAATTTTTGCTGGTTCATTATTCCTTACTATTACGGCGTTTATTTATTATCCAAGTGCAGGCACATTACTTCTCTGGATGATATTTGTAGGTGCGTTATGGGGAACCGTAAACCGAAAAGAAACGCGTGTTTCATTTATTCATGATCCAAGAGCAAGTTTTTTTGGTATTTTAATTGTATTAGTATTAATTTCTGTAGGAGGAATTATGATATACATGAATGCTCGAAAGGTAACTTCAGTATTTGCGTATAGTTCCGCATTAAAGTCATTTAATGCTGGAGATATTAATACTGGAGATCAGTTATTATTACGAGCAAATAGTTTGTGGTATGCTGATTTCTATAATCGAGCGATTGCAAATCGTATATTGGCTCAAGTAAATACATTACCTGCGCCACAAGAAGGGCAGTCAGATGCTTTAGCTCGACAAGTACAAGCTTTACTTAGTCAGGCATTAAACTTTGCTGAATCAGCACGAGCTTTAGATAAAGGAAATTATCAAAACTGGCTTACTTTAGGTAATGTGTATCAAACATTTAGTCAACTTGGTGTAGAAGGAGCGCTTGATAAAACAAAAGAATCATATAATCAAGTCTTCGTCTTGTCTCCTAATGATCGAACGCTCGATACTATTTCAGCAAACTTACTCGTATTAGAAGGTAAATTAGCAGATGCAGAACAAAAAATTACCGAATCGATTAATACCTATCCAACAGTGAATGCTTTTATTTGGCTTTATCAAAAAAATCTTTCTGATAATAAATTAGCACAAGCAGAACAAAATTTAATTAATGCTTTTCAAGTAAGCGCTGCAACAATTCCAAACGCAGGTATTGCAAATCAACTAGGTGCTCTTTATTTTAGTCAAGGAAAGTATAATCAAGCAGTTGGCGCATTTCTCCAATCTTTGATTATTAATCGTGCACAACCAATTATTTTTGCTTATATAGGTGTTTCTTATGAACGAATTGGTGATTCAGCACAAGCAAATCAATTTTACGATGTATTACGGAGAGAGCTTCCTGATCAAGCACAATCACTTATTGATACGGTAAAACGACAATCAGTGTCATCAAACTCAGTTCCTGTTGTGCCTGATGTATTAGAATCTGAGCCAACAAACGTAACTCCAGCAGAATAAAAATTTTCTATTAATTATTATTAAACTTTTTACAGAATATGATGAAGCGCGTCTTTTTGATGTTTTATAACAGAGATTCTGGCATCAACGAGGCCGCTTTTTTGTTGGGAGTTTTTACTTTTTTCTCTCAAATTTTAGGTTTAATTAGAGATCGTTTACTGGCGACCTATGTAGGGGCGGGGTTTGAACTTGATGCATATTATGCTGCTTTTAAAATACCTGACTTTCTTTACATATCCATTGCAACACTTGCATCGATTACTGTACTTTTGCCGCTTTTTACCAAAAAATATAACGAGGGAACTGCAAAAGATATAGAACACTTTAAACAAACCATTAATCAGGTATTCACTGTGTTGGTGTATTTTTTGATAGGAATCAGTATTATTTTATTTGTATGTATGCCAGTCATTGTCCCAGTTATTACTCCTGGATTTTCTCTTGAGCAACAAGAAACAGCGACACTTTTAGCCAGAATAATGCTTCTCCAGCCAATTTTTATTGGTATTTCTGGGATGATTTCCAGTATTACTCAATTTTTTAAAAAATTTCTTATTACAGCGCTTACTCCGGTGATGTATAATATAGGTATTATTTTTGGTATTATTGTTTTCTATCCAAACCTTGGAATTACTGGTTTAGCGTTTGGGGTAGTATTAGGCGCGCTTCTTCATTTAGGTATTCAATTACCACTCATGGTATATCAAAAAACACTTCCTAAAATTACTACTACTATTGATTGGAAAGATATACGAGAATTAGTAACACTTTCAATACCGAGAACATTAGGCTTATCGATTAGTAGTATAACAGTTATTTTTCTCACTGCGCTCGCATCATTTTTAGGAGCTGGTTCAATCGCACTCTTTACGCTAACTCAAAATATTTTAAATGTTCCTCTTGCAATTATTGGTGTTTCGTATTCTGTTGCTGCATTTCCTGTTTTAGTAAAACACTATAACGATGCTGATTTTCATAACTTTATTCAGCGCATTATGCATGGTTCTCAGAAAATTATTTTTTGGGCCTTTCCTGCAACTGTTCTTTTTATTATTTTGCGTGCACAAATTGTTCGTGTAGTTTTGGGAACTAATTCATTTTCATGGAATGATACACGTATTGCTTCTGCAATTTTAGCAGTATTTATGGTTGGATTAGTGGCTCAGTCACTTGTGCAGATGTTGGTTCGAGGAATGTATGCAATGGGAGAAACAAAAAAAACACTTTACACAAGTTTTATAAGTCAGATTATTGTGGTAATCTTAGCATTGTCTCTGTTGCATATTTTTACACGCGATTCAGTAATTTATTTTGTTCAATATATTCTCAGATTACAAGGAGTTGCAGATATTCGTGTTCTTGCATTACCATTTGCTTTTGCGATCGGTAATATTATTAATTGTTCACTTCTGGTTTTGCTTTTTATTCGAAAGTTTCCAGATATGTCGTGGAAACCTATTGCTATCTCGTTTGGCCAAGTATTTCTTGCTACTATTGGTATGGCAAGTGTTGCCTATAGTATATTATACGTAGGATCGTTAGTATTCAACCAGGAAACATTTTTAGGAATTTTATTACAAGGAGGCATCGCTGGATTATCAGGTATTGCAGTGGGATTTATTTTACTCTACATGCTACAAAATCAAGATGTATTAGATTTTTTACAGGTTTTGAAAAAACGATTTTGGAAAACAAAAGTTGTTCAAGATGCTATTATTACCCCATAAAAAAGTCTTTTTCAAAGGCTTTTTTTATTATGAAAATATGGTAGTATCCAGAGAGTTAACTATGAAATATGATATTTCAAAAATTAGAAACTTCTCAATAATTGCTCACATTGATCATGGAAAATCAACACTTTCTGATCGAATGATAGAGGTGACTCATACGGTAGAAGCTCGAAAAATGCAAGATCAAATTTTAGATTCTATGGATTTAGAGCGAGAGCGGGGGATTACGATTAAAATGCAACCGGTACGGATGATTTTTGAACATGAAAAAGATCAGTATTTACTTAATCTAATTGACACTCCGGGGCATATTGATTTTTCTTATGAGGTTTCTCGAGCACTCAAAGCTGTAGAAGGTTCGGTGTTATTAGTCGATGCAACTCAGGGGGTACAAGCGCAAACACTTACTACTCTTGAAATGGCACGATCATCCGGATTGGTCATTATCCCAGTTATTTCCAAGGTCGATTCACCTCTTGCGCGAGTTGATGATGTAAAATTAGAAATTGCAACGGTACTTAATTGTGATATTGATGACATACTGGAGGTTTCTGGGAAAACAGGCCAAGGGGTACCTGAATTACTTGCACAAATTGTAGCAAGAATTCCTGCGCCTACAACAAAGATTTCTGTAAAAAAAGAACCACAAGCCCTTATTTTTGATTTTGAATATTCAAATCATCAAGGGGTAATTGTGTATGTAAGAATGTTTGAAGGAATGATTACTCGAGGTGATCAGCTTGTTTTTGCTGCTGCAGGACAAAAATTTAATGTTATGGAAGTTGGTACATTTAGTCCAGGAAAAACAGCGAGAGACGCCATTTTGGCCGGAGAAATAGGGTATGTGGTAACAGGGGTAAAACAGCCAGGAATTGCTTCTGTCGGAGATACGGTAACTGATTTTAAAAATCCTCTCCCAGAATTACATGGATACCAACAACCTCGACCAGTGGTCTGGGCTAGTATTTATCCAGAATCTCAAGATGATTTTATGGATTTAAAATACGCATTAGCACGACTTAGATTATCTGACTCTGCGTTTTCGTACGAAGAAGAAACTTCTGGAGCTCTCGGACGAGGATTTCGATGTGGTTTTTTAGGAATGCTTCATTTGGAAATTATCACAGAACGATTGCGAAGAGAATTTTCTCTCGATATTATCATTACTTTACCGAGTATTACATATCACGTTCAAATGAAAAATGGAAAAAAGGAAATTATTTATTCACCTCATTTGTTTCCTAATGATGGGGATATTGTAACCGTAGAAGAACCTTGGGTAGAGGTACATATTATGACTCCTAATGATTATTTAGGAGGTCTTTCAACACTGATTCATGATCATGAAGGAGATATTACTGATATGCAAACATTTGGCGATGGTCGAACAAAGGTTGACTTACTCATGCCATTACGAGAGCTTATGCGAGAATTTTTTGACTCACTTAAAAGTGTTACTTCTGGATATGCTTCTATTTCTTATGAAATAAAAGAATTTCGTCCAGCAGAGGTAACAAGACTCGATATTTTTTTGGGTGGTGAAATCATTCCTGCGTTTACACGGGTAGTATCACGAAGACGGGCGTTAGAAGAGGCAGAGCTTGCAGTAGAAAAATTGCACGAAATTATGCCGCGTCAGCAATTTGAAATGAAAATTCAGGGTTATGTTATGGGGCGGATTGTGGCATCAAAAACAATTAAAGCGTTTAGAAAAGATGTATTAACCAAAGGAAGTAAATCGGTTGGTGCAGGAGATCGAACTCGAAAAATGAAGCTTCTTGAAAAACAAAAAGAAGGGAAAAAGCGTATGCGTGAACAGGGAAGAGTGCATATTCCGCATGATGTTTTTTTAAAAATGATGAAAAAATAATAATATAAAAATACTGGATTTTTTAATCCAGTATTTTTATGATAATATTTAGAAGAGGAAAGGAGAAAATGCTGCAACAAAAGCGATAATAATAAAAATCACCAACACTTTCCAAATCCAATTTACTCGTTTTCGGTGTTTACTCAGAAAAATATTCATAGATAACTATTAGTATACCCAAAATATCTCAATATGCAAGTTGTAAAACATCACAAAGAAAGTTTCTTTTATACACGATTTTGGATCGTGGTGTTATTATTTTTGGTAATTTTGTTTGGCATGAATACATTAAGTATGTATAAAAAATATACACACGCAAAAAAAATTCGGGATGAGGTTGCACTTGAACTTCTTGATGTACAAAATAACAAAGAATCACTCGAACGAAATATTACAGCTCTTTCTACTGATCGAGGAAAAGAAGCAGAGGTTCGTGATCGATACCGCGTTGTTAAAGAAGGTGAGCAAATGATTTTAATTGTAGATAATAAAAAAACAGTTGATCAATCAGATAGTAATGAATTATCTTTGCCTGAAGAAGAAAAAACTGGTATTTTAGAAAAGGTCATAAACTTTTTTAAAGGATTATGATATACTATAGTTATTATCCGTGATAATTCAAAATGATTTTTATGAAAACAATTACTATTTATTCAACGCCGACATGTCATTTTTGCCACCTTGCAAAAGACTATTTTATTGCAAACGAAATTCCTTTTACTGATTACAATGTTGCTGAAGATGCTGAAAAAAGAAAAGAAGTAGTAGAAATGACTGGGCAAATGGGGGTTCCGGTTATTGTTATTTCCGAAGAAGGAAAAGAGCCTGCTATTATGGTTGGTTTCAGTGAACAAATGTTTACTGAAACACTTGCGAAATTTGACGCATAATATTATATACAAATACAAACGCATATCGATGCGTTTGTATTTGTAATTGCCCTTATAGCTCAATGGATAGAGCGGTTCCGTCCTAAGGAAATGATCTAGGTTCGATTCCTGGTGAGGGCACTCAATGGTACTAGTTTCTTTTTTATTTATTGGTATAATAGAATTATATGGAAGAACGAATAGATAAATTAGAACGAATGATGAAAGAATTGTATCGTATTGAAACCGAAAACAATGATTACATTCGAAAAATTGATCGACGACAACGATACGGTATCTATTGGCGAATTTTCATCTTTGTTATTGCACTGGGTTCTGCGCTTGGAATTTATTATTTAGCACAACCATATATCGAACAATTTTTAAGTTTTTATAACCAATTTGAAACATCAATAACTCAATTAAACACACTACCTGAACAGGTTCGTGGAATTTTTAAACCATAAATAAAATCCCTAGAAAAGGGATTTTATTTGATTTTTTCTTGATTTTTGCTATACTGTTTGAGTATTTGCTCAGGTAGCTCAGTTGGTAGAGCGCTTCCCTGAAGAGGAATAGGTCGGCGGTTCGAGCCCGCCCCTGAGCACCAAATAAAACCCGTGTGTACACGGGTTTTATTGTGCTCGTAAACGAACACTACGAGTTTTATTAAATTTAGGAAGTTTGATAGTAAGTAATCCATGATGCTCAGTAGCAACGGCTTCATCAATAGCAACTTCATCAGGGAGTTCAATGGTTCGAGCAAATGGTCCCCAGTAGAGTTCTTGAATACTAAATTCGTTATTATAATTATCATTCGGGTTGTCGCGTTTTCCACGAATAGTAATTTCTTCACGAGAAAGAATAATTTCCAAATGTTCTTTTTTAATTCCCGCAGTCATTGTTTGAATAACAATTTCTCGATCATTTTGGAATACATCTACTGCAAGTTCTGCTTCTCCGTCATCTATTTCTTCTTCGTAAGAAGTATTGGTAAGAGGAGAGATTTTGCGGAGTGTTCCTTGGGGTTGTTTATTAGTAATAGTATTCTGTTCAAGTAAGATGTCATCATCCTGATCTTGGTAAAGATCGGTTTCTGAATCATCTTGCATGCGAATAGTTCCAGTGAGTCGTTCAAAAAAAGAAAGTTTTTTCATAATACAGATGCAAAGAAATTAAGGCGATTAAAAATGAGAGTATTCAGTCTCCCGGTACCGATGTTTTTTTTGAAGGCTTCGATAAAGCAAGAAAAGAATACATCCTATTACCCAAAGACCAATGAGACTCAATACGGTACTTTCTATTATAAAATAATTAAACACAGCATGCAAACCAATAGCGATTCCTAAACCAAAAATTCCATGAATCCATTGCACGAATCGTTTTTCATAATAGGACATTCCAATGAGTATCCCTGCAATTCCAACGCATACAGTATGAAGGAGGGTTGCTCCGATAAATCTCAGATTTCCCGTAAACAATACCAAGGTAATATTTTGCTGAATTACAGGAGTAATTAAATACAGTGCGTTTTCAAGCGCTGAAAGACCAAGTGCAAAAGTAACTAAATATAAGGTGTAATCTGTTGGCTTTTTAATAAATTTTGCTCGAAATGCTATAACTGCGACTATCCCGACTTTTACAATTTCTTCTGCTGCAGCAAATATCAATAAGTGATCTGATTCTGGAATACCAAGAGCAAAAACAATTTTTCGAAATGGTAGTAAGAGTGGCACGGAAAGCATTCCTAATAAATATAGTAATGACAAAAAACCGAAGTTATCGGTTTCTCTGTCTTGGGTGAACCAAAACCATATCCACAGAAATGTTGGGAGTATTCCTGTGATAATTACCAGAATAATTGTTGCTATGGTAATGTCGGCCATGATTCTATTATAAGCAATTTTTTGCTATTTGTCTTGTTTTTCATCTTGCTCCAAATGTGTTCGGTAATAAATGGCATAAATGGATGGAGTGCCTTGAGGAGAGTGGTGAGATGGATATGAAGTATCCATTGTGCACTGATACTGTTGTTTGCCTGGATCTTTGTTTTTGATCGTTCAATAATAATACTTGCAAAATTATTCCAGAAATAATGATAGAGTTTTTCTGCAACCAAATAATATTTAAACTCATTCATTTCTTTCGTAATTTCTGCAATAAATTTTTTTAATTCATCATATGATTGTTGGTCTTCTGTATCTAACTGTATTTCTGATGTTGTGTCTAGGTCTA
Source organism: uncultured Candidatus Saccharibacteria bacterium (assembly GCA_964507625.1). Classification (GTDB taxonomy): domain Bacteria; phylum Patescibacteriota; class Minisyncoccia; order Phycocordibacterales; family UBA1006; genus CALMMZ01. The sequence goes on along the minus strand of CAZDPR010000002.1, from coordinate 86,084 downwards.
TAGTATTTTCTAGTACGAACCGGGTTGCGTTCCAGATTTTATTCGCAAATTTTGAATATGCTTTTATTTTATCTTCACTTAAATTATTATCGCTCCCTGGTCCAACTCCTACAATCATTCCCATGCGTAGTGCGTCAGTTCCGTGTTTTGCAATTACATCAAGTGGATTAACAATATTACCGAGTGATTTAGACATTTTACGTCCTTTTTCATCACGTACTAATCCATGGAGGTATACGGTTTTGAATGGAATTTCACCTAATATATATTGAGACATTAAAATCATACGTGCCACCCAGAAAAATAAAATGTCAGGACCAGTTTCCAGTACCGTTGTTGGGTGATAGGTTTCAAAATCTGCAGTTTTTTCAGGCCAGCCCAGCGTTGAAAACGTCCACATTCCTGATGAAAACCAAGTATCGAGCGTGTCAGAGTCTCTTAAGTAGAATCCAGTTTTTGGTTTTTCTGTAAAAACTTCAGGCGTTGCTTTATTTGTGTAATCAATAATTCCTTCAAAGTTTTGTAAGTCTTCTAATGTTACAATTTTTTTATAAAGTAATTTTTTTGCAATATTAAATGTTATAGCTAAATTGTCTTCAAATCTCATACTAAAGTGAGACTCAATCTCTTCGTCTATGTGCCCTAATTGTAATACTTCTTGATAGATTTTATTAATTTCATTTTGAACATCGGTTTCAAGTAGTTTTCCACCTTTATAACGTAACAATCCAAATTTATTTTCTTCTTTTTCTAAGTCAAAATATGCAGGAATACGGTGTCCGTACCAGATTTGCCGTGAAATATTCCAATCGCGGAGATTTTCAATCCAATGGAAATATGTTTTTTCAAATCGATCAGGGAGAATTTCAATTCCATCTTTGTGTACAGCGTCTAACATGAGTTCTTTTAAACTGCGATTTCCTCGATCGGCGATTGGTTTGTTTACATTAATAAACCATTGCAGTTTTGGCATAGGTTCAATAATTCCTCCGGTTCGTTCTGCAGTAGCAACATTCTGTTTTACTGGTTCAGATTTTTCAAGGAGGTTTTCTGATTGTAGCCAGTCAACGATTACTTGGCGAGCTTCGGTGGTTTTTTTACCTCTTATTATTTCATTACCTACAGTCATTTTTGCATATTCATCAATAACCGGTTTAATTTCCAAATTATGTCGCTGTGATATTTCCCAGTCGATGATTGAGTGTGCCGGTGTTACCCCCAGTGCTCCTGTTCCAAAATCTTTTTCTACGGATTCATCGGCAATAATTTTAATAGTAAGTGGAACATTGCAGAATATTCCTTCATAAGTATTTCCAATATATTGTGCATACCGTGCATCATCTGGATGTACTGCTACAGCTACGTCACCAACTTTTGTTTCTGGTCGGGTGGTAGAAATTGCAATAGGGAAGTCGTGCCAATATTTAAAGGTATATAACATTGAGTCTCGTTCCTCGTGTACGATTTCATCATCAGAAATTACGGTTTGACCTTTAGGGTCCCAGTTTACCACACGGTATCCACGATAAATCAAACCGTCCTCATACATTTTTTTGAATACGGTATTTACAGTGTGGTTGCGTTTATCATCCAAGGTAAATGCTTCGCGTGACCAATCCACGGTTGCTCCCATACGTTTTATTTGGCTCACAATAGTGTCATGGGAATCTTGCGCAAATTGTTGTACATGACCAAGGAATTCATCACGTGACATATCGCGTTTTTTCATTCCTTTTTTCTCGAGTTCTTTTTCTACTTTTGATTGGGTAGCAATGGCTGCATGATCTGTCCCAGGGAGCCAGAGTGTTCTTTTACCCTGCATACGTGCATAGCGGGTCATGATGTCTTGAATTACCAACATAAACGCGTGTCCAGTGTGGAGTGTTCCGGTTACATTGGGTGGAGGGAGTACCATTGAAAATGGTTCTGCATCAGGTGTGATATATCCTTGTTCAATACAAACATCAGGATTAGCAAGTCCTGATGTTTCCCAGATTTTGATGAGTTCTGGTTCGATGGCTTGAGGATTATAGGGTGCAAAAAAATCCTCTGGAATTGGTTTTTTTTCTGGGTTCATATTAAAAATACTAGCATTTTTAGGTATTTTATGCTAGGGTGATTGAAAATAATTTCACAATGAATGAGACAAAACTCTTTTTCTTTCTTGGTCAAAGTGGAGCTGGGAAAGGAACCCAAGTCGCTATGGTTTTAGAGTTATTAAAAACCATGGGTCGAGATGTGTTGTATGTTGCTATGGGTGACGAGGTTCGCGGTACAGTGAAAATTCTACCGGATGATAATTTCTTCAAAAACCATATGAAAACTACGAATGATCAGGGTAAATTACAGCCGGCGGTTATACCACTGCATTTCTTTTTGAAAAAATTTATTCCTGAATTTATACCGGGGCAAATCATTATTATCGATGGGTCGCCAAGGTCACAGAAGGAATTCGAACTCTGGCAGAGCTTAATTGATTTTGGGTATATTCCAAAATCATATGTTGTAAACATTGATGTTTCGGATCCCATTTGTATTGAAAGATTAAAAAACAGACCAGGACGCACTGACACGCTTAATATGGAATCATTGCAAGAAAAACTTGCTTGGTACACTCCGGTTAGGGATATACTTAAAAATCCTCCACAAGGATTTCAAGTTATCCATATTAATGGCGAGTTGTCTGTAGAACAAGTATTTTCTCAAATTAAAAAAGAAATGGAAATTGTTTTAAAAGGATAAGCTTCCAAAAACCTTAATCTCGATCCCGAGATTAAGGTTTTTATTATTTATTGACAAAATAAATAAATTATGTTAATATAATTTGAAACAATGAATTTGTATGGTAGGAAATAAAGAGAATTTTTTAATGCTAGTTTCACTAGAAAATAGCAATACACTAGAGGAAATAAAGAACAGGAGAGAAAATAGAGCTAATCTCAGAATCTCTTCTAAAAAAGCTATCACTATTCTTATCAGATTAGATGAGTTAGGGATGAGTCAGGAAGACCTCAGTGTGGCTACTAAAATTTACCCAGAAAGAATAAAGATTTTATTATCAGGAAAAGAATCATTTTCTGATGATGAAAATTTCTCATTGTGTAGTGCGTTGGGAATCGAATTATAATTCCAGATTCCCTAAAGCTCTGATATCGTCATAGACGACATCAGGGTTTTTTTTGTATTTATAATATCCCGCAATTGCAATCATGAGTGCATTGTCGCCTGTTAATTCTCGACTGGGGAAATAGATGTTTTCTGGTGCAATAATTGCCTCAGCTTTTGTTTGTAACGATTCCTTAATGCAATTATTTGCAGAAACTCCACCTCCTACAATTAATGTTTGTGCAGAAAAATCCTGTAATGCGTTACAAGTTTTTTTAGTGATTACTTCGCTCGCTGATTCCTGGAATTCGTGTGCAATTTCTTGGGCGAGATGTTCTGGTACCATACCGTTATGAACCGCCTGGATATCTCGTATGGTATAGAGTACGGCTGTTTTTAATCCTGAAAATGAAAAATCATAATCTTGTGAATGCATCATTGGTCGCGGGAGAGTAATTGTTTTTTGTTTGGTAGTATTGTGCTGACTTGCGAGTTTTGCAATTTCAGGTCCTCCTGGATAGGGAAGTCCGAGAATTCTCGCAACTTTATCGAATGCTTCACCCACTGCATCATCACGTGTTTTTCCAATAATACTATATTCACCGATATTTTTTACCAGTACCAATTCAGTGTGTCCACCAGAAATGAGGAGCGCGAGAGCGGGAAGCGGGAAGAGTTCTGTTGGAATGGTAAATTCTGTTTTGTTTTCTGGAACAAGAATAGAGAGAATATGTCCTTCCATGTGATTCACAGGAATAACGGGAATCCGCCGGCTGTCGGACCATTTTTTACTCAATTCTTGCGCAAACGTAATTCCACACCATAATGCCGGTTCCAATCCTGGACCATTGGTAACGCAAATATAATCAGGAATTTCACGACCGTGCATAATTTTTTCGAGAATAATCGGGAGATTGATCATATGTTCCCGTTTTGCAATTGTAGGGAAAACACCGCCGTATGCAATATGTTCTAATTGAGTATGGGTAATATTTTCTTGTACGGTAAAAGTAGTTCCTGTGTTAGATTCAGAAACTGATAGGTAGCATATTGCTGTTTCGTCACATGATGTTTCGATAGCGAGAATGTTCATACCGGTCAGGTTACTACAGATTGACCAAAATATCAATATATGTTACTCTAATAAAAAGAGCAGACATGAAAGAGATTGAATTAATTATTATTTCAGCTCCATCAGGTGGAGGTAAGGGGACGGTGGTAAAATATCTCCTCGAAACATATCCTGAATTATTTACACTTTCGGTTTCCTACTGTACGAGAGATATAACTAGTGAAGAGAAGGTAAAAAAACTTTATACTAAAACTGACCACGAGACTTTTAATCAGATGGTTATTGAAGGAAAGTTTGTAGAATACGAAGAGGTGTATGGTGGCGATTTCTATGGAACTCCGGTTTCAGAAGTTGATCGAGCAAAATCAGAAGAAAAAATTCTCGTACTTGATGTTGATGTGAAAGGGGCGTGTCGTCTCAAGAATATTTACAACGGTAAAACTCTTTTCCTGTTTATTGACTCAGGTGATGATGTCTTGATCTATCAAAATCGCATTATTCAAAGAGGGAGAGAGACTGATACTCTTGAGAAAGTTCGAAAAAGAATTGATCGGGTACCTCAAGAGTTAAGCGATGGCAGATTTTCTGCACATGAAATTATTCCTAATAATTCAAGTATTGAAACTTTGCAGCAACTTACTGATAAGGTGCTCAAAAATAGAGGATTAATCTAATACAAAGCCGACACCTGTCGGCTTTTTTATTTTTCTAAATTGTGTACATTAGATGTATGCGACTCGATCAATTCCTAACAGAACATTTTCAGATGACTCGATCACGGGCTCGATTACTCATACAGGATGGTTCCGTGACGATACTCGGTAATGTAATTACCAAGCCATCCTATTCTGTACCAATAACCGTCTCTCAGAATGATGTGCGTGTTACCGATACTATTCGGTATGTTTCGCGTGCAGGATTAAAATTGGAACATGCAATTACTACGTGGGGCATAGAGGTGGTGGGGAAAAAGTGTTTAGACATTGGATCTTCCACGGGTGGATTTACTGATTGTTTACTCCAATGCGGAGCTCTGCACGTAGATTGTGTAGATGTAGGAACGGATCAATTACACGAAAAAATAAAAACCGATCTACGAGTTTCGGTTTTTGAACAGACTGATATACGGAATTTTTCAGGCGGTTTGTATGACATTATTAGTATTGATGTTTCATTTATTTCACTTACCGCTGTTATTCCAACACTCCCACGGTTCTGTCATCAAGATACCTGCCTTGTTGTTCTTGTTAAGCCTCAGTTTGAAGTAGGGAAAGAATGTTTAAATAAACAAGGAATTGTAAAAAACAGTCAGATTATTAGTGAAGTTTTGAAAAAAATAATAAGTGTTTTTACTGATTATGGGTTTAGTGTGCAAAGACATATTGATTCTTCGATATTAGGAGGTGATGGGAATCGAGAGTTCTTATTGCTTGTTAGGTATATTGCAAAATAAAAAGAGGATGCATCACTGCATCCCCCTAGGTTCCGTTAATTATATAATTTGTCCTATGAAAAACAAATCACATTTATTATGAGTATAATGAGAATTATATTAAAGTCAAGAAAAAAAAGGGACGGCGTTACCGCCATCCCTCGGAACCAAATGAGCAAGCCGTTCACTTATCACTATAGTTATTAATCATTATTTGTCAATGTTTTTACCGGAAAGAGTAATAATTAATAATCCGTTATCCAAAGGGTTGAGTATTGTGGTAATTCGATTATCCTGCTGTAAAAAATCTTGAAATTCCTGAACACTTTTTTGTATCCGATTGGCGTTATCAATTACTACTATACTTTTGGTATGTAATAATGGAAAAATGTATTCCCAGTATGCCTGATAATTACCTCGATCCGCATCCATAAAAATAAAATCAAGCGGGTGATGTATGGTTGGTAATATGTCCAAAATTTTCCCTACGTGGAATTGGATAGTATTTACAAATGTTGGGAGTAAATATGATTGCGCAATAGATGATTTTTCTTGATTTTTCTCGATCGTAATTAACTGTGCATCAGGATTGTTTTGGGTGAGTGCCGATGCAATCCAGAGCGTGGAATATCCAATGGATGTTCCTAATTCCAATCCGTTTTGCAAATTATTTTTAACGATCAGGTTGTATAAAAATTCCCCGGTAGTTGGTGGGATACTCCACGCGCGTTCACCTTTTTTAGGGTCGTTCAACATATCTTCACCTTTGTGTATTTGGTCGGGTGAATAGCGTACATAATTATTGGCATGGTGTTGTGCGATTGTTAGGAGTGATAAAAATTTTGGTGATTGGTTATTCATAGTGCGCGATAGAGGACTCGAACCTCTGACATCCACAACGTCAATGTGGCGCTCTACCAACTGAGCTAACCGCGCAATACGGGGAATATAGCAAATTTTTGTTTGCTTTACAATTTATTGTTTTTCATTAAGATGGGTACAAAAAGCACGTTATGGAATCACAAAAAACTGTTCTTGATCTGGAGTTATTTGAAGAATCTCAAAAAGATTTTAAATATGGTAATAAAATAGTCACGAATGTCATTATGACTTTTTTGCTAAAAAAATGCACCGACATATCGGAAGATTTATTCAAAAAAATAGATTACGAGGATCTTTTTGAACTTCTCGTACTCATTCCTAGGAGAGAAATGTACTATCCGCTCATTCAAAAAATTATTCAACGATTATTCAATAGTCGTGGGTTTCAAAATACTGTCCGCATTGATTTTTTGAGACATTTTTCAGACAGTCCCGAAATTGTTGAATTTTATATTGACCTAGAAAGACAGAGAATTGAAAGGGTAAATGTAGGAGCGTTTGCGTAATAGTAAGGCTACGGGTAACCGTAGTTTTTTGTTGATTTATTTTTTAAATATGCTATATTATTTTTGTTCGTAGCTTGCTACGAACACTTGACCCTAAATCAATTGATTAGGGTCATCGCTCCTCGGAAATAAAAGAAAGATTTCTTTTATTTCACTCAGAGCTTGGCCCTATCGTCTATCGGTTAGGACACCACGTTTTCAATGTGGGAAGCGGGGTTCGACTCCCCGTAGGGTCACACAGCTCAGAAACTCTTGATTTGTAAGTGTTTTCTAAAACATCCCCAAGACTTTTTCAGAACTCTTGTAAATAAAAAAGCTCTCGTGATATTTGAGAGCTTTTCCTTGGGAATCATTCTATTATTTTTGCCAATTGTAAGAACGGGTAGAACGGATACAAACCCGGGTGAGTTTACTCACATCAATATATGAAAGATATGCTGTTTTGAACGTAGGCAGTTCAGTCCAGGGCTCGCTGGACCGCAACCATGGAAACGGGAATATTTCTGCACCAAACTTCTCTTTATCAACAAGGATATTTACAGAAAGTTGCCCATTTTCCCGTACTTTTTCAGTTACGAGTAAGTGTAGGTACTTTTCGCCCCCTTCCTTTACGGTTAGTAATTCAGAAAGAATTCCACTGAAATCATAGAAGATAGTAACAACACCATCTCCTCGTGCTCCGTCTGGCTCACGTCGCCATTCACGGTCTTCTTTTAAATCACCATGGTGAGTAATAAAAGAAAGAGGGTATTCTTTTTGACTTTTGTCCACTGACTTGAGGTCAAGAATTCCAAGCCAGTAAATTGTTTTAGGGTCAGTTACACCCTTGTTAGTCATTGAATCAGAGGTTTCAAATCTCCAATCAATCTTTTTTTGGTCGGTACGCAAGAAGTTTGCGACCATGAGCTGTGTTGCTGTTTCCATATTCAGTTGTATTTAGTTAATGAATTATATTTTCCTTACATTATCACATTTACTTCACATTTGGCAATAGAAACCCCATTTATGGATACTGCTTTTGATTAAAGTTTGATACTTCAGTATTTCGGAAATCAAAGTCTTAGGGTCACCTTTTAGAAAGCATTCGAGAAGGATTGAAAGGGTATCTTATAAAAGATCTGAAAAACCTTCCTAGTCAATGAACCAAAGGGCTCCATCTCGAGAAGGCTCACCATCAACAGCTAGCACGAGTAGCGTTAGTAGTTCAAAGAATTTTGTATTATTTGATATAATAAAATGACTTATGATTACCCTTAAATATTTCAACTCTTATATCCCTGAAATTATTGTAAACAATGGTGTTTTAGCTGATCGTTATAATTTAAGAGAAGATCATGTCTCAAATTTATACAATGCAACAGGTATAAAAGAAAGGCGATATGCTGCTAAAAAAGAAACTGTTGAAACAATGGTTACTATTGTAGTTGAAAAAATTATCGAACAATCAGGTATATCTAAGGAAGACATAGGTGCGTTAATTATTGGCACACTTACAGCAACCTACTATACACCAGGAACAGCTGCAGTAGTTGCCACAAACGTCGGACTTGATCATTGTTTTGCATATGACCTTAGTGCTGCCTGTGCAGGGTGGACTTATGGTATTCATCAAGCTAAAGCACTTATCGAAGCAGGCTCAATCAAACACGCTATTGTAATAGGATCAGAAAAACTATCAGGAACCACGCATGACGAGGACTATAAAACAGCATTTCTTTTTGGTGACGGTGCAGCAGGTTGCTTAATTTCACTGTCAGAAGACGAAAGGGGACTGATGCACACCGAAGTTTCCCTGGAGCTAGACCACAACAAAGATGTTTACATAAAGTCACCTTTTGCTGATGAAACATGGACAGTACCCAAATTTCATTTGTTAGGCAAAGCCGTATACGAGCACGGTGTTGAGTTGGTAGTAAGAAAAATTAATGAATATTTCGCAAAAAATAACCTATCCTGGTCAGATTTTAATGGTTTTATTCCTCATCAAGCCAATGGGAGAATGCTTCAAGAAATTTGTTCAAAATTGAATGTTCCTGAGGGATATTTGTATACAAATATTGAATATCGAGGCAATACAGGCGCCACTTCAATACCTCTGTGCATTAGCGAAATGCAACCTCCAAAAGGAAGGTATTTATTAGTTGCAATTGGTGCTGGGTATACATTCGGACTTATTGATACTTTTTTATAGACACTCGAGAAGGGTCGTTTCTGCTATACTGAAAAGGTCAGGAAAGCCTTGTGGTGCAACGCGTCCTTGGGTCGCATCACGATTAGGCTCACAGTACTAAAAATCCAGGATTTCTCCTGGATTTTTAGTACCCAGTGAATCTCTTAACGAGATAGTCGAAAGCCGGAAGAATCTTTGATTCTGAGGCCGGGTCGGGACAGTGAGTCAGAATTCGAGTGAAACGAAGAATTATGACCACTGATCGTGACCGACTCTCTGTAGGCTCACCAACTTGTTTATTTATTTTCTTGAGTTGATGGTATAATAAATAAATATGCAGATCAATTTTACTTACGATAAAGAAAAAGATGTTTGGTGTCTTCTTAATAAAGGAAAAAGTTCCAACAACTCACAGAATCCAACAAAACAGTACAAACAGCTTGTTGAAAAATATGGAGAAAATCCAACTATAGAAAATACTGCAGTTTTTATTGATGAATATATTATAGAGAATAATATTGATATCCTGAAATGTATGGATGAGTTTCAGAAAGACTGGGAAATCATTTCGGATAATTTTCAAAAAAGAGCTGAGGTTATTTTTAATACCTCACTTCCAGATAATATTATAGCTTACCTCACGATAAATAGTCGTTGTCCGTACAATGTTCAAGATAATTTCTTTTATGTATCTCTAGAATCAGTTAAAGCTAAAAATATTATAATGCATGAGCTGTGGCATTTCTATACGTGGTACGGACTTGGCGCGGAGCAGGAAGAAAGGCTTGGCAAGCAGAAATATAATGATTTGAAAGAAGCGCTCACTGTATTGTTGAATGTTGAGTGTAAGGATCTGTTACCAGATGGGGTGATTGATACAGGATATCCTCAACATCAAGAAATTAGAGAGCAAATTTTAAAATATTGGGAGAAGGATAGAAATATTAAAAATCTTTGGAATTACTTAGTCGATTAGATTCTCAAGAAGGCTTACCATAAATTTATTGATAATAAAAAACACTGTCACAGTGTTTTTTATTTATATATTTGGTATACTATGTCCATATGTTATTTTTACGCGAAAAAATTATGCCAACCATTTCAAAAGAAATTGTGTTGTCGTTACTTGCCTTGTTCAGTATTGTTTTATTCATGATTGAAATTTCTCATGAATTAGATTGGCAACAGTATATTATTTTTGGAATTATTGATGTAGTTATTGCATTTATATTTTTAATTGATTTCGTTTTTGGTTTACATACGGCTGATGATAAAAAAATCTTTTGGAAAAAACGATGGTGGGAACTTTTGGCTTGTATTCCAGTTATTCATCCAGTAACCCAAGTATTACGCGGTATTGGAATTTTACGAATCGTGCGAATTATACGAGTATTGGCACGAGTACGCCGATTACATCATTGGGCTGATTCATTGGAATATCGAATTGTATCATTAGTACTCACTACAACCACACTCATTCTATTAGCAACAACATTGTTTCATTCATTTGAGTTTACCGTAAATCCTTTGGTTAATAATCTTTTTGATAGTTTCTGGTGGGCAATGGCTACAGTTACCACCGTTGGATATGGGGATATTTATCCAATAACAATCGGAGGGAAAATTGTAGGAATATTTTTAATGGTATTAGGAATTGTAACTTTTACGGTTCTTATTAATCACATTATTCAATCAAGAAAAGGTGTTTCTGTAAATTTGTAAAAAATAAAAACACTGTAGCAGTGTTTTTATTTTGCTTGGAATACCATTTTTTGATCACCTGACATCAGTTCGAGAACGCTCCCAGTGATTGTAATTTTTGCTCCTTCTGAAAGTATTTTTGAAAATGTTTGTTCTGCTTCCATTAATCCTTGAGGGTTTTCACAAAACATCATAGTACTGATGAGTGTTGGAGCAGTAATAATTCCATTATTGAGGGTATATTCACCACCTACACCATTACAGAATTGTGCAGATACCTTTCCTTCAGAAAAAGTTGCAGTATATGGCCCAGTAATAAACGATCCATTTACTGAAACTAAACTAAAAGGTGTTTTTTCAAATCGTACAGGTTTGGTCGTAGGGTACATTTTGGGAGTGTGTTTCGCTACTATTATTTCTATTGCTTCTGTCGGATGATTTTTGGTAATTACCGGAATACCTACAGGCGTGTTCCAAAGAATCTGGTCTTCTACACTAATTCGTGCGAGTAATGCATAATCAGTATCTGGTTGAATATCTTTTGGATTATAGGTGAGCGAAAAAGGAATAGGAACCTGATTGTCACCCGCTGCGATTATTTGTAATGACAGAGGATTTTCCTGATCATTAGTAGGGGAGGTTGCATGGAGTTCTACGGTAATAATACTATTTTCTGGAAGTGTCATTTTTTCTAAATAAGTAACGGTTCCAGAAATTGTTTTTGTTTCTGGAGTAGTATTATTTTTCTTTCCTCCTATAACAAAAATGGCAATGATGATAATAATTGCAATACTAATAACGATAAGTGAATTTTTCTTCATATTTTTAATTAGCGAGTTTTAATGAATAAATAAATATCTTCGACAGCTTTGACTGCATCACCTGCAGCGATATTGTTTTGGTGATAGGGAATATTTGTACAATCTCCAGCGGCCCAAATCCCTGCTTGTGAAGTTGTTTGTATCCATGGGTCGATAAGAATGTTTCCATACTCATTTGTGGTGACTAAGTTTTTTACATATCCTGTATTTGGAATTTGACCAATTTCTACAAATATTCCACCCGCAGGAATGATTGACTCCTGACCAGTTTGTACGTTTTTTACTTTGATTCCAGTTACAAATTTTTCACCTAAAACCTCAACAGGTTCAGTCCAAGTTTGGATGACGACATTAGGGAGGGCTGATACTTTTTCTATGGTGATTTCGTCTGCTTTAAACGTATCACGGCGGTGAATTAGGGTAACTTTGGGGCAATATGCAGATAGTTGTGCAACAGTTTCAAATCCAGCGTTTCCACCACCGATCACGACGACTTCCTGTCCAGAAAATAATGGACCATCACATGATGCACAATATACGACACCACGATTTTCAAATTGATCAGCACCTGGAATATTTAATTTCCGACGATCGCTCCCTGTAGTTACGAGGATTGTTTTTGTAGCGTATGAATTTTTATTAGTTACTACTGTAAATCCACTGTCAGTTTTGATAACTTCTTGGACATATTCTTTGATAATGTCTAAAAACTCTCCCTGGTACGTGGTAACATGTTGTTCCAGTGATTTTGCAAGGTCGGGACCACTGATTTCTGGAGTTCCAATCCAGTTATAGATGGTTTCTGATACTACTGATTGTCCGCCGAATTCTGGGGTAATAATTGCCGTTGTGAGCTGTTTACGGGCAGAATATACCGCAGCAGCAGACCCAGCAGGTCCACCACCGATAATGATGAGATCGTATAGTTTCATATGGTTGTAGTATAGCACAGGTAGTCAAGAAATAAAAAACCGCCTTGCGGTGGTTTTTTATTTCTTGCGTCGCAAGAATGCTGGAACTGATGACCAATCATCGTCCTCATCATCGATTTCCTCAATTTGTTTTTCGATTACTGGTTTTTTAATTTCTGGTGTGTAGTCATCATTAGCATGAGATCGTTCTGATTCTTTTTCTTTCTGCGGTTCTTCTTTAGGCGCTGATTTTTGTTGACTAAAGAATGACCCTGATCGTGTAGGACTAGATTGCTTTTTAGGTTGGGCAACAAATCCAGTAGCAATTACCGTTACACGAATTTCTCCTTTTTTAAGTCGTTCATCAAAAATTGGACTAAAGAAGATTTTTGCATCTGGATCAACAGAATCGGTAACGATTTTTGCGATTTGATCAATTTCATGCATGGTGAGATCTTCACTTCCTGAAATTGCAAAGAGTACTCCTTTCGCGCCAGTGATAGCAACATCTAAAAGTGGGGTATTGATCGCTGCGTAGGCTGCTTCTTCTGCTCGGTTTTCTCCAACGCCGATTCCAATTCCCATAAATGCTGCTCCTGCGTCCTGCATGACAGAACGAATATCTGCAAAATCGATATTGATTTTTCCTTGAGTGGTAATGAGTTCAGAAATACCTTCTACTGCTTGACGGAGAATTTCATCAGACATTGCAAATGCGTCTTTGAATGTTGTATCTTTTGAAGTGACTGTTAACAGAAGGTCATTTGGTACTACAATAAGTGCATCAACATTTTTTTCGAGCGATGAAAGCCCGCCTTCTGCGATACGACTGCGTTGTTGCCCTTCGAACGAAAAAGGTTTTGTTACGACACCAACCGTGAGCGCACCTTGTTCTCGTGCAATTGCTGCGATAGTAGGAGCAGCACCGGTTCCTGTACCGCCACCCATACCGCAAGCAATAAATACCATATCAGCACCTTTTAATGCTTCTTGGATTTCTGCCTTGGTTTCCTCAGCTGCTTCTCTTCCTGTTTCTGGATTCATTCCAGTTCCTTGACCTTTTGTAAGGTTTCTTCCAATATGGATTTTTTTAGGAGCGAGAGAATTGTGGAGGTCTTGAGTATCGGTGTTCATACAAATGAATTCAACACCTTCAACACCTGATTCGATCATGTGATTAAGGGCGTTTTTTCCAGAACCACCAACACCTACAACTTTTATTCGAACGGTAGTTTCAATATCGGGATTAATTTTTGGCATACAATTTTAAGAGTACTACAGGGTGCTCCAGTAGTGTGATTAATAATACTAATATCTATAGTGTAACAAAAAAAATCCAAGTTACAACTAGAAACATTAGATTTTTTTATTGCAAAACACTTTTTTTGTTTTATCAAGTTAGGGGATGAATTCTTGGAAAATATCTCTTATACTACTTTTTATATCTTTTAACATTTTTTTCAAATTCATACCTGTTGCACGGAATTGAGGTTTTTGGTCACCCAACAGACAAAGTCCATATACAGGAAACCATGCATTTCCAAGAATTTTTTTACAAGGAATCATTTTTTCCGCAGAAGGAACACTGACGGGTAATTTTAATGTATTTTTTGCATATTGTTCAATATTTTCAGTTTGACTACCTCCGCCAATGAGAGTAATCCCTCCTGGGAGAAGTCCGTTGCGATTCCAAATAGTTAATTTTTTTTGCACTGCTTCCATAATGTCAATGACTCGCGCTTCTACAATATCGAGAATTTTTCGTTTTGATTTATCGATTTGTTTTTTACCAAGTTTTAAAAGTTCTGCTTCTTCGAGTGAAATCTGTAATCCTAATGCAAGATCGTTCGTAATTAAGTTTGATCCGAAAGGGAGAGTTGCTACATGAATAAGTGCGTTATGTTCAAACACTGACAAGGTAAGCATATCAGATCCAATATCTACAATTGCAGCACCGGCAATACGTGCTCTTTTCGAAAGAGTCACAACACTCGCAGCAACAGGTGCAGCAACCATATCAACAATATCAATTCCGGTTTTGCTGACAACAGAAATAATCGCATCGCGGTGATTGGTAAGACATGATATGAGTGTAAATTTTGCAGACAGGGTTCCGCCTGACATACCGATCGGATCAGAAGAAAGCTCTTCTTTGTCGAGGTAGTACGTCAGTGGAATAGTATGGAGTATGGTTCTATTTTTTTCTTGTTCATTAAATTGAATAGTTACTTGTTCATGCAAACTATTGATGTCGCGAGAGGTAATTTCTCTACGTTGTGGATGAATAACTCCATGAGCATGATGTGTATCGAGTGTAATTCCATCAATGCATACATATGCTCGTTCTAAATGTACCTGAGCCATTTTTTCTGCCATAGTAATTGCTTTTTTTAATGATCGCGCAGCTTCACTCATGTCAGTAATAACACCTTTAGTAACCCCTGCAGTGAATGATCGTCCAACACCAATAACACGCGGTGGCGTTTCTGGTCCAGAATGTTCAGCGATAATAACACGAATCATGTGTGATCCAATATCAATCCCTGCGATAATAGAAGGAGTTTGCGGTAACATACTCCTAGTATACTATATGTTAAATTTTTTGCGAATAGTTTTTTCAAATTGTTCCATTGCGTTTCCATGGGTATATCCTTTCAAATGTGCGCAACCATGAATAAAAAGAAAAGCGAGATAGTTTTCATAAGTACGATCAAAATTTCCACATTCTTTTTTTGCTTGATCGAGTGAAATAAAAATTTCCCCTAGATGAGTATCAATAGGAAAGCTGAGAATATTGGCAGGACCATCTTTTTCTTTCCAGTCTTGGTGTAATTCTGTTGCTGTTTTTTTACTTGGAAATACTAATGATAATTCATATTTTTTTCCGAGGATTGCATTTTTTATTGCAACCCAAGGAAGCGCCGGGGCAGACGCTTTTGTTTCATAGGTAAGAGAAAAATTGTGTTCAAAAAATTCGTGACGCATATAAAAAGTATACAGGAAAAAAGAAAAACAGGCGATTTATCCAATCAATCCTGCTTTCTTTTTCTTTTCGTATTCTGCGGTTCGTTCATTACGAACGAGTGCTGATCGTTTTGTTCGGAGTTGTGAAGCGGCTCGTTCATAGTATCGTCGCCCTCGAACTACTTGGAGAAATCCAGCAGATCGAACCTTTTTTACAAAACGCCGGAGAACACTGTTTGCGTTTTCGTTGTTGTTTTTAGTGATATCAATATTGATTGCCATAATGTTTGGAATATAGCACTTTTTGAAAAAAAATGCAAGTTTTTAATCAAGGAATGGAAATGGACTTTCGACCGAAATATCTGCATATTCCTTTACGGTTTTTAGAAAAACAAGAAACTGCTTTGTTTTTGGGTTGACATGTTTCCAGAACGGTTCAGTGATATGAATCTTTGCGGTAACTGTATATGTTTGTGTTTTTTCAAAAAATTCAGAATGGAGGCTGTGAACGTAATCAGTAATAGGTCTTCTAAGAAAATCGCGTGCATGTTGATGATCTTTTCGTTTAATATTATTCACAGTTATGGTAATAAGTGTTGCGTATGGCGGATAGAGTAATTCTTTGCGGAGAATTGCATCTTTATGAGCAAGTAATGCCATTTCTTGGTCCTTAAAAAGAGTAAGAAATTCTTGAGATTTATTTTTTGTTTGAATAATAAAAAATTGTTCAGTTTTTTCAAAAAGTTCTTGGAAAAGAGAAAGGGTTCGCATCGGTGTTTTGTAGTCTGGAATACTCATAGACTGTTCAAATGAAGCAATAATGGTTGCTGGAATTGTTTTGATATATGGAATGATTTTTGTATTACCAATTAATAGACCACCTGCTTGATGCCAGTCAGTTACTATTTTTCTACAAGCTGTTTCTGTTTTTGTTTCATCTTGATTACTGATGAATAAGATTGCTTCAGGAAATATTTTTTTAATTTCTTGGGCAAGACTATGCTGTGTTGCACCTAAAGGGATGAGGTTCCAACCCAAACACAGAGGACAACGATTAATTGGTGGGAGCTCTGTTTCGCATCGATGGCAATAAAACACTTGATCGGCAGTTTGAAGAGGATTTTTTTTAATCACATGCATAAAATTATCACAATTAGGACAATGAACCGTAAATGAACAGTCACGACAAGTGGTTACCGTAGAAACACTTTTTTTGTTTGCGTAGATAAAAATAGGAATTTTTTCAGTTATAGATTTTCTGATGAGTTCAATGGTTTCAGAACTAAAAAAGGGTGAGACATATTTCGGTCGGTCAAATCCTTCTTTTTCTGAAATAATAATTTTTGCAGATGAAGGTTTTTTTGTTTGTTCTTTTTCTTGATACCCCTTACGCTGTTGCACAATTGCATTAAATTCAGGTATAGGTATGTTTTCTGATATATATCGTTGATACCCGAACAGTTCACTGAATACAGCGATAACATTCCGATAGTCAATCGTAGTTATGTATTCATGAATGTAATGACTCGATTGGTATGATGCAATAACGCAAGCGCCCACATCATTTCGAGGAAGAGTAATAAATTGAGGAGTAGAACAAATAATGATTGGTAAGTCTTCGGATAGTTGAGCGTAGGATTGTTCACGTGCTTTCGCTGTTTGTCCGCCAAAAAAACTTACTACAGGAGCGATGTTGATACTAGACAGGTAGAGTGCTATTTTTTTTACCTCATGAGCAGTACTTGCAATAAAATGAATACTTTTCTGTTTTGTAATGTATTCCTTGCTAATAATTTTATATTGATGCAATTGTTCTTTTGATGAACCTTGAATAATACGAATATCATTTTTTATTTTTTCAGTTTGTTTCCATTTTTGAAAAAAGGGAATTACAGGTTCGGGGAAAAGTTGAACAAATAGGGTGCCCAGCGGTACTGTAGATCGATCTGCAATAAGTGTGAGTACTTCGAGGATTTTTTTAGGAAAATAATCAGGAGATACTACTTCCGAAACTTGTTTCAATGAAAAGTTTCCTGAACGAAGCGATGCTTTCATATCTTTTGCGAGAGATTGACCCACAACAATACCCTGAATTGTTCGTGACTGGAGCGGTACATGAACAAGTGACCCAAGTGCAATAGGTTGCATAGAAAAATATGAAAGCGTATCTTTCGGAATACCTTTTTGAAGAGGGATAATTTCTATAATATACATAGGTAGTACTGACTATATCACGAAGTATCATAAATGTAATGCGTGTATAAAGTCAGTAAAAAGAGATTTTGTCAAAATCGCCAAGTCTTTTTTTTTGTGCTACATTTTCCAATAATTATGAGTATTTTTTCTCAAAAATTAGGGATTGACTTAGGGACAGTGAATACACTGGTTTTTCTTCCTGGTAAAGGGGTTATTCTCAATGAACCATCAGTAGTTGCGGTTTCTGAATATACAAAAGAAGTATTAGCTATCGGAACTGATGCACGTGCAGTGCTCGGAAAAACTGTTGATGGAGTTATTGCATATCGACCACTACGTGCTGGTGTTATTGCTGATTACCGCATGACAACCGTTATGTTAACTCATTTCATTAAAAAAAGTCTTGGATTGTGGTTTTTTATTAAACCAGAAGTACTCATTTCTGTGCCTGCTGGAATTTCCTCTACTGAACGGCGAGCCGTGATTGAATCTGCACTGAAAGCAGGGGCAAAAAAAGCGCATGTGATCAAAGAACCAATCGCTGCAGCGATTGGGGCAGGAATCCCTATCAATGAGCCGACGGGGCATATGGTTGTTGATATTGGCGGAGGAACTACAGATATTGCAGTAATATCATTGGGGTCTATTCAGGCGAGTACCTCGGTAAAATGTGCAGGAAATAATATTGATCAAGCAATTACAACACATCTCAAGAAAAAACATAATTTAGCAATTGGTGATCGTACTGCGGAACAAATAAAAATTAAAATTGGTTCTGCAATACCATTGGATGAGCCACTAGAAATAAAAGTAAAAGGACGAGATTATATTTCTGGATTACCGAGGACAGTTGCACTCAATACCAATGAAATTGTAAACGCAATTGATGATGAGTTGAGAGAAATTATTGACGCTATCAAAGTAGTGCTCCAGGATACTCTTCCAGAACTTGCTTCTGATATTATCGATACTGGCATTGTAATGTCGGGTGGAGCTTCTCAATTACGTAATTTTCCAGAATTGGTGTATCGCCGAACAGGAGTAAAAGCACTGCTTGCTGATGATCCGTCGCAATGTGTAATTAAAGGGATTGGTACTGCGCTCAATCATTTAGATCAATATAATCGAGCTCTTATTTCAAAACCATATTAATTCTATGGTTTTTTATGACAACAGGATTTATTAGTTTATTTACGGTATACTTGGATAACTTATGACAACTATTACCCATCATCATGCATATATTATTTTTTCTGATCCACAAACCGCAAAGCAGTTAGTTCATGCATCTGTTCCAGAAAAAACAATCATTCGCGAATATTCTTACTCGCTTTTAGGGGTGGAGCAGGTAATTGACATACAGTCATCGTTTCAAGAACGACAACCAGAAACCACATGGGTTGTTATTTATGCAGAACGAATGAGTAGTGAAGCACAAAATAAATTTCTCAAAACATTAGAAGAACCTGCTCCTGATTTGGTATTTGTTATTGTATTACCAAAAAGTGTCCAAGTTATTCCAACTGTTCTTTCCCGCGTAGTGGTTATACGAACCGATTTATCTTATGATAATTTAATTTTTTCTGTGAAAGATTTTCTTAAAAAAACGATTACAGAACGAATTGATATGATTGATGAGTTAAATAAAAAACGCAAAGATGAAGCATTTCAGCCGTACGAAGTACAGCATTTTTTGGATGCATTAGAATCTGGATTCCGGATGATGTTCCATAAAAAACCAGATGTACGGTTCGCTGAAGCATTCAATGCAATTCGTCATGCACGAATATGGTCAAAACAAACCGGAGTTTCTCAAAAACATATTTTGGACTATATCGCTATTTCGGTAGATGTATTATAGTTTTATTTTTAGTTATTTTATGATACGATCCATATATATGACATATCAATTTAATGAAACAAAACAAGAATTTACTAAAATTGAAGACTGGTTGAAAAATCAGTACGCTCAGATTTCTACCGGGCGAGCAAATCCAGCGCTTCTCGATTCTATTATGGTTGAAACTTATGGATCATTGCAACCTATTAAAAACATTGCATCGATTAATGTAGAAGAAGTCCGCACTTTACGTGTTTCTCCTTGGGATAAAAATGCAGTAAAAGAAATTGAAAAAGCAATTCAACAATCAGGCTTACCATTATCTGTAGTAGGAGATAGTAATGGTTTACGAGTGAGTATTCCTCAATTAACTGAAGAGTCAAAAAAAACTATTGTTAAATTAGTAAAGGAAAAACTCGAAGATGCTCGTGTTTCGGTACGACTAGAACGGCAACGAGTGGAAAAGGATATTGAATCTCTGGCAAAAGAAGGGGGTTTCGGTGAAGATGATAAGTTTCGGGCAAAAGAAGATTTGCAAAAATTAGTAGATGGAATTAATAATCAGCTTGAAGAAATTTTCAAGAAAAAAGAAGCTGATATCATGACGGTATAATTATGTCAATTATTTTACTCATACTCATTATTGGAGTGCTCATTTT
This sequence comes from uncultured Candidatus Saccharibacteria bacterium, assembly GCA_964507625.1. Classification (GTDB taxonomy): domain Bacteria; phylum Patescibacteriota; class Minisyncoccia; order Phycocordibacterales; family UBA1006; genus CALMMZ01. The sequence continues at coordinate 65,825 of CAZDPR010000002.1, read as the reverse complement.
TATCCATGAATTGGGGCATTTTGTGGTAGCAAAATATTTCAAAGTACGCGTTGATGAATTTGGAATGGGACTCCCGCCACGTGCAGTAAAACTATTTTCGCGAGATGGAACTGATTATACACTGAACTGGATTCCTTTCGGTGGGTTCGTAAAAATTTATGGGGAGGACGCATTACAGGAAAGTTCAGAAAAAGATCCTGATTATGAACGGAGTTTCGTTGCAAAAAAATGGTGGCAACAAATTGCAATTTTAATTGCAGGAGTTACGATGAATTTTTTGTTTGCATGGATGCTGTTTTCACTTGTATTTATGACCGGCGCACCAACAGCAGTTTCAAGTATTGAAAATACTGATCAAATAAAAAATGCACAACTAACTGTTTTACAAGTTATCAAAGATTCTCCTGCGGAACAATCAGGTATTGTACCAGGTGATATTATTCGTGAAATTGAATCCCTTAATGGAATTACCAGTGGGACACTACTCACGCGCGATACTTTTATTACTCAGGTACAGTCAATGCCCGATAATACACCATTACGTATATTAATAGCATCACAAACAGGTGAAGAAAAAAATCTCCTTATTATTCCTGAAAAAAATAACAATGTACCATTCATTGGCGTATCTATTGATCAGGTTGGAATATATCGTGAAGGATTTTTTACTGCTATAGGAAATGGTTTTACTCACACGATATATGTTGCTAAAGAAACAACAAAAGCATTTGGCAATTTAATTGCAGATGCATTCCGTGGAGAAGCTGATATTGATACGCTTACTGGCCCGGTAGGACTGGTTTCTGTGGTTGGCGATGCGCAAAAAGTAGGAGTAACTCAAGTAATAATGCTTACCGCATTAATTTCTGTGAACTTGGCGGTACTTAATCTGTTTCCATTTCCAGCGCTCGATGGAGGGCGAATCGTGATGGTGTTCATTGAAACTATGACGCGTCGAAAAATTAAACCATCTGTAGTGCAGTGGGTGAACGGAATTGGGTTTTTGTTACTCATTGGGCTTATGATTGTTATTACGGTGAAAGATGTTATTAAGTTATTTTAAATAAAAACTACCATTGGTAGTTTTTATTTTTTTTAAAATATGATAAGATCATTTATATTATGAAAAGTCAAGACTTGAAAAAATTGAATCTTCCGGACAGTCCAGGAGTATATTTTTGGAAAAAGGGAAGTGAGATTTTATATATCGGTAAAGCGACCAGTCTCCGGGATCGTGTACGGAGCTATTTTGGTCGTGATGTTATCAATACCCGCGGGCCCGCTATTGTCGATATGGTAACTATTGCAGAAACGGTAACCTATGAACAAACTGATTCGGTACTAGAGGCGCTCATGCTTGAGGCAAACTTGATTAAAAAATATCAGCCGAAATATAATATTAAAGAAAAAGATAATAAAAGTTTTGCTTATGTAGTTATTACAAACGAACCATTTCCCAGAATTGGTGTTGTGCGTGGACGAACACTCCAGATTCAAAAACAAATTGCATTGTTATCAGTAAAAATAAAACACACTTTCGGACCTTTTCCTAGTTATTCATCATTGCTGGCAGGATTAAAAATTGTGAGAAAAATTTTTCCCTATCGAGATTTGAAAAGTCATAATCCGGTGCATGATCGGTTTTATCAACAGTTATCACTTGCTCCAGATGCGACCAATGCAGAAACACAAAAAACTTATTTGAAAACTGTTGGAAACATTGTAAAATTTTTAGAAGGCAATAAAAAAGGTGTGATTCGTGAACTGGAAAAACAAATGCGCTACCACGCAAAAAAACAACAATTTGAACAAGCGAGTCATATTAAAAAACAATTATACGCATTAGAACATATTAATGATGTGTCACTAATTAAAAGAGATTTTTACAATGAAGAAACAGAAAATAGCTTTAGAATTGAAAGTTACGATATTGCTCATTTATCTGGACAAAGTACCGTAGGGGTAATGACGGTTGTTGAACATGGTTACGTTGACAAGTCAAGTTATCGAAAATTTAAAATAAAAAAACTTACTAACGGATCAATTCATGATTTAGCAAGTTTACAGGAAATATTAGAACGAAGGTTTACACATACAGAATGGAAATTTCCACAATTAATTGTAGTGGATGGTGGGGAAGTACATCATCGTTATGCGACAGAAATTGTAAAAAAAATAGGAGCGATTATTCCCGTTGTCGCAGTAGTGAAAGATGATCGACATAAACCAAAAGCAATTATTGGTAATGAAAAAATTATCAAACAATATAAAAAAGAAATTTTACTTGTAAACAGTGAAGCGCATCGGTTTGCTATTGGATATCATACAAAAATGCGTGATAAAAATTTTTTACGGTAATTTATATTGCAAAAAAAATTTTTGCATTATATAATTATTTTATGAAAATCTTTTCACACTCTTTTTTACTTGCTAGTTTACGATTATCAATGGGGTTTATTTTTTTCTGGGCCTTTTTGGATAAAACTTTTGGATTAGGGTTTGCGACACTACAATCTAATGCATGGATTAATGGAGGCTCACCTACTACTGGATTTTTAACGAACGCTGTTCAGGGGCCGTTCGCATCATTTTTTTCTGGGTTAGCAGGGCAGTTCTGGGTTGATTGGGTGTTTATGGCTGGATTATTGTTCGTAGGGATAACCTTACTAATTCATCGATATGTAAAATGGGGAGCGTTAGCAGGTGCAGTGATGCTAGTTTTAATGTATTTAGCGCTTTTGTGGCCAGAAAATAATCCATTAGTAGATGATCATTTGGTGTATGCGTTATTGTTGTTATATATTGGACGCAGTAGTGATTAAATAAAAAACCGCAATCGTAAGTAAGCGGTTTTTTAGTTTCTTTAGGTGAGCCTAATCGAGATGCGACCCAAGGACGCATTGCACCACAAGGCTTTCTTGACCTTTTCAGTATAGCAGAAACGACCCTTCTCGAGCGTCGAGCAAATACTTTACAAAAAATGAATATTTGATATAATGTTTAAAAAATAATTTTGTAACTTAAACAAATAAATATGGAAAATAAGTATGAAATTCGTGGGTTGTTATCAAACCTGCAATCTAGTAAAGATGAGCTCAGAGATTTTTTAGAAGATAATGCTAGAAATCTTGAAGTGGTTTGGGCTGCTATTAAAGACACTAAAGATGATTCTCGTTATCAGCAATATCTTTTGCGCTACAAAGAATTACTCATTAAATCAAGTTGGAATTACGCTGACCCAATATGGAATGACGAGACTTTAAGTGATTTAGCCAAAGAAATTCCAGACAACTTGAGGAAATCCCTAAATCAGTGGATAGAAAAATGTTCTAGAATAAGATATCTCTCTTTAAAGCTAATGTTCTTTGGTTGTTAAAAACGATAACTCAAGTTCTGCATTGAAATGTAATAATCCTTATGTAAACTGACTATAAATATAGTCAGTTTTTTTATAAAAAACAACCATTCTCGAGCGCTCGAACTAGCACTCGACTCTGTGACCCTACCGGGAATTGAACCCGGCTTTCATCCTTGAGAAGGATGCGTCCTAACCGATAGACGATAGGGCCAAGCTCTGAGAGGAATAAAAGAAATCTTTTCTTTTATTTCCAAGGAGCGATGACCCTAAATCAATTGATTTAGGGTCGTAAAATTTAGTATACGGAAAAAGAGTAGTTTTTCAAGCGACAGCGGGAAATGTCGATCATTTCCCGCTGTCTTTTTTGTATTCATAGAAATTATTGGACCTGTGCATAACTTGCTTGCCAATGGTGTAGCGTGCACGGTATACTTGAGTCTATATGATTTATTTTAACAATGTGACAAAACATTACACTGATAAAGATCTTTCTATTACGAATATGGATCTCACTATTGAACGCGGTGAATTTGTCTGTGTGGTCGGTCATAGTGGCGCGGGGAAAACCAGTCTTATGCGATTATTGTTAGCAGAAACAAAATTAACTAATGGGACTATTTTTTTTGAAGATCAGGATATTAGTAAGCTAAAGGGTTCTGATTTAACTGCATATCGACGGAGGATCGGTGTTATATTTCAAGATTATCGATTGCTCACAAATAAAACTGCATATGAAAATGTAGCATTTGCCATGGAGGTTGCAGGAAAAACAGATGATGAAATTATTACCGATGTTCCATATGCATTAGAATTGGTAGGATTGTCACATAAAGCTTATGATTTTCCTCATGAAATGTCAGGAGGTGAAAAACAACGCTTGGCAATTGCGCGAGCAATTATTAATCAACCAGAATTAATTATTGCCGATGAACCTACAGGAAATCTCGACCCGGTAGCAACAGCTGAGGTAATTGGTATTTTGAAAAAAATTAATGACCTAGGAACTACTGTATTACTCACCACACACAGCAAAAGTGTAGTGGATGGACTCGGAAAACGAGTAATTACTTTGGATCACGGTCGTATTATTAGTGATGAATTAAATGGAAAATATCATGGAGCAACAAAAAAAGTTGTCCAGGATGAATAATAACCTATATGAGCTTTACGAACGATATCAAACGAATTATTAAATCAGGATTGATTAATTTTTATCGAAACACATTTGTTTCGATTGCTTCAGTAGTAATGATGTGTATCACATTACTGGTAATCGGGTCTACTATTTTTTTGAATGCAATTCTTTCTTTTACGGTTAGCAATATAGAAAGTAAAGTAGATGTAAATATTTATTTTTATCCGAGCGCACCTGAAACACAAGTATTAGCGATTCAAACAGCTTTGGAAGGGCTCCCAGAAGTTGCTGCAGTGGAATATATTTCACGCGATCAGTCACTTATTGATTTCCGCGAACGAAACCAAGCTGATTACCTGACAATCCAAGCATTGGACGAATTAGGATCAAATCCATTCGGAGCAGCACTCAATGTGCGCGCACAAAACCCAGGTCAATATGAAACCATTGTACAATTTTTGGATGGATCAAATGTATCTGACTCTTCTGTAAATCTTTCACTCATTGAAAAGGTAAATTACTATCAAAATAAAGAAATTATTAGTCGATTAACTGATGTTACGGCAACTGTAAAACAAATCGGTTTTGCGCTCACTATTGTATTTATTGCGATTTCTATTGTAGTAACCCTGAACACAATTCGTATGGCGATTTATAGCGCACGAGAAGAAATTAGTATTATGCGATTAGTTGGAGCTGAAAATAAATATATTCAAGGACCATTTATGGTGGAGGGTATATTATCTGGAGTTTTTGCTGCAGTCGCTACCACTATTATTTTATTCCCAATTACTCTATGGGTTTCAAAATATACCACTGGATTTTTCGGTGGATTGTCACTTATAAAATATTATGGCGATAATTTCTTACAAATCTTTATTATTTTACTCATTGTAGGAATTATTCTCGGTGCATTATCAAGTATTTTTGCAATTCGCAAATATCTTACAAAATAAAAACACCCTTTGGTGTTTTTATGTGATTTATAGAAAAATCTTGTAAAGTAGAAGTTTTATATGTTTTTTCTATATTGGAAATAGACTTAGATTATTTTATTTCCATAAAAATAGTATTTCAATACTATTATACAAAAATTAACATATGTATTATAATTATCATATTACTAAATAATTCTACAAAATATATGAATGAAGGATTCCAAATAAAAATTAGTGCCGAAAATCTCAACAAAAAAACATATGATGATTTGAGAAATAAAATAATAGAATTTAAAAATATCCTTGAATCAAATTTTTCTGGTATGCGAAATCATATAGGGGTACTTGAATTGCAAGAAGCAAAAAATGCTAGTGCACACGAAATCATGAATACTATTACTAATAGTCACGTGCTTACTAATGATCAAAAAATCGAATTAACCCATCTTTAGGAAAAGGAGATACTTGGTATTTTAAATAGGCGAACAATGTATGATAAGGCTGGTAATATAATCAATTAATTTTTTTTGACAAGAGTTATTATGGTTTAAGTTTTTAATCATTACATATGTTTCAGGAAATAAAAAACCCCTACCAAACGGGGTTTTTGATTGAAAAAATAAAGAATTACCTTCCTTTTTCAGTAGCTTTAGATGTAAAATTAAAAATCTTTTCATTGCAGGAGGGTGCCGGAGGAATGCACGGCGAATCCAAAATGCTGGCGAAGAAAATTAACCGAGGTTTTGCGAATCCTTTCCCGCAAAATTGTTTCGCAAAACCGAGCCCGCTTTCAGAATTCCGCATCAGGATTTTATTGGAAAAAACGAATTTTAAATTTGGGCTGGCGTCCTTGAGCCAGAACCGTGGTCGGTCAAGCCCTGTAAGGACATTTTTAATAAGTTTATTGTATCATTTCGACGGTCTTTGAGCAGTAGGTTTTTTATACCGATCTGGATTCTGCTTTTTATCTTGCTCTAATAGCCATTGAAAGACTGTCACCACTCTATCGGTTTCTTCCTTAGTCCAAGAGCAAGTAAAAAGTCAGGTATTAAGAACATAAGAACCAAAGGAATTTGCTTTTACCAAACTCATGACCTGTGGTTTATGTGGCTCAGGTATTACGGCCGATGAGAAGTTTAAAAAGCAAAAGAACGGCAATGTACACCGTCATGTCTATTATGGTTGCACCAAACGACGGGATCCGAACTGTAAATGTGGATATATCAATGAAATAGACCTCCTGAAACAGTTTGAGGATTTAATAAGCGAAATCGATATAGACGAAATTGGGGTTAAAGAAAAGATAAAGTCAGAAGTCGAGCGATTTAAGAAGTTCCAGCAATCAATGTTAGGCATCAAAACCAAAGTGGAAGTGGCAGATTTAGATATACGAAATTACGCAAAATACCTCCTACAAGAAGGAGCTGATGTAGAAAAAAGAGAATTACTTGGATTTTTGAAAGGTAATATTTTGTTATCTGAAAAGAAGATTCTATTAACAAAATAAAAACCACTCGACTGAGTGGTTTTTATTTCATGTTCCTATGTTGCTTATATCGCGAACTTAATGTTAGTAACTCATAAACTCCGTCACTTCACCATCATTACCGATTGCATAGATGATCCATTTCTCTGTCTTTGGTCCTGGCATTCCTGGAGAACCTGAAGGCATTCCAGGTAAGGCGATACCTTTGATAGCTGGTTTTTCAGCGAGTAATTTCTCGACTACTTCAAGTGGTATGTGCCCCTCAATTACATAGCCTCCAACTATAGAAGTGTGGCAGCTCTGTAGATTAGTTGGAACGCCGTATCGGTCTTTGATAGCAGTAAGATCAGCAACATCTACCGCTTTTACGTTTACATCTTCACGTTCAAGGTACTCTACATAGACATGGCAACAACCACACGTCTCTGTCTTGTAGACAATCATTTCCTCACCCATAAGGGCAGTCTTCTCTTCGGAAATGTTTTGACCTTTCCATATACTTATACCATTTGGCTTACTGCCTACCGATATTTGAGTTATTTCCTTACTTGTTTCCATATCAATTACAGAGACAGTGCCTCCTTCAAGGTTTGTAACATATGCCCTACTGTTATCTTCATTTATGACCACGCCATGAGGAGCTTTTCCGACAGCAATACTTTCAGTTATTTCTTTCGTTTGAAGATCCAGTTTATACAGCTTGTTGTTTGGAGGTCGGTTCTGTAGAACACCTTGATCTGCGATATAGACGTAACGAGAATCTGAAGTCGGATAGAGTTGCACTGGTCCCTCTGAACCCTCTGGCAAGGCTACATACGATACTGATTCGAAAGCAGTATCGTACAAAGCAACGCTGCGAGTCTCATACACAGACGCAGCTACATATTTACCATCGGGAGTAACTGCGGTCTGAACAGCTGAACCGTTCAGAGGTTTTACCTCTATCGTTCCGTTTTCTAGATTAACGACGCCAAGCCCCTTTCCATCCATGAACGCAACGTAGGCAGTCTTTCCGTCAGGAGAGAGCCGCATACCATGGGGACCGCTTCCTTCGGGTAGATTAATCTCTGTTTGCAGGAAATTGCTCGTATCAACTTTGTAGAGCTTATTTGTTTCCTGTGCCGCGATAAGTGCCGTAGATCCGTCTGGGGTAAACACAACGTGTGCAAGATGCTGACCACTTCCAAGCGGTATTCGTTTGATTATGGCGTCCTCTTGAGGGTCAATGACGATAACCTGATCTCCAGTGTCCATCTTCATTTCACCATGTCCTTCATCGGCGTATGCGGTAGGAATGAAAAGCGAGCTATGTCTGTCATGCTCCTCCATTCCAGCATTAGCTGTTACCCAAACGCTTTTTCCATCTGGGGACGCTTGGACATTGTGCGGAAGATATTTCGTTTCAGTTTCATGTTCAGTGAGGTCAATGACTTTGATCGATTTGTTTGTGGCAGGGTTAATGACATTCACAGTGCCTTCTTCTTCGACTGTCACATAGATTTTCTCTGTAAGTGCATTTCCTGTTGAGGAAATGGGGTTATTCTTTGCAAGCAAAGTAATGCCCGCAAGCGCAAGGATTACTATCCCGCCTAATACATATGTTTTCTTCATAGACTTAATTGGTAAACCAAGTTTGTCGCCACTCTTTCATCATTTCAATTTCACTTGTCTGGGCGTTAATAATGTCATTTCCGAGTTTTACGAGTTCAGGACGCTGTGTCTTCTGAAGAAGCATACGTGCCATATCTACAGCCCCTTCGTGATGAACAATCATTTCGTCAATAAATGCCTTCTCAAACTCTTCTCCCGATTTACCTTCTAGACCTGCTGTCATGTTAGTCATTGTATCTCCCATTTCGTGTGAGCCACTCATCATATGACTACTTGTGTCAGTTGTGTCTGACATCATGGGGCAATTCATTTTTCCTGTTCCTAAGAAATATCCAAGAACAAGTCCCAGAATAAGGGTAATGATGCCGATAATAAGTAAGTTGTTATTTTTTGTTTCCATAATTTTGTTTAATAGTTGCTAATAAAAGAAGTAGGAAAAATTACGGGGCTTTGGGATGCAAAATACCTTGAGAGAATAGCTCTGTATATAGATCAGGAATATAAAACGTAAATCTGCGAGGGACTTCTTGAGAGCCGGTTATTTCAGGCGGATCCAGTATGACCTTTTTTATGCGGGCAAAGAGAGCTAGTCCAAGAGCTATAAGTAAAAGCAGGAAGGAAGAAATAAGTGTTAGAGGAACAGTGAATATGCTTTGCCATACAGAAAGATATTCAAATGGGTTCATTGCACAAATGACATGCTCACCAAGCGTTACAGTGCAACCAGCTTGGTGTTCACCGTGAGACATTTGAACCGCTGACAAAATGCCAAACCCACCTACCCATAAAAATGCCACTAAAAGTATGCCGAGGAGGAGATATTTTGCTTTGTTTGTAAAAAATGACATACCTACATTCTATAATTTTTCAGGAGGGTTGCGTTAATCGCCACGACCACCGTACTTACCGACATCAGCACGGCTCCTACGGCAGGAGATAAAATAATTCCGACACCAGCGAGCACTCCCGCTGCTAGTGGTAAAGCAAGAATGTTATAGCCGCTTGCCCACCAGAGATTTTGGATCATCTTTCGATACGTAGCCTTGGCGAGAGAAAGTATTGCAACCACATCTCTTGGATCACTTTTTACCAAGACCACATCGGCGCTTTCAATAGCCACATCGGTTCCAGCGCCGATAGCGATGCCAACATTGGCCTGTGCAAGAGCTGGTGCGTCATTGACTCCGTCTCCTACCATCGCCACCTTATACCCTTGAGCTTGGATTTCTTTTATTTTCTCTGTCTTCTCGTGTGGCAATACCTCCGCGTAATAGGTTTTGATGCCCAGTTCCTTTGAAACACGTTCTGCAACACGAAGCGCGTCTCCTGTAAGCATAATAGGTTCGATTCCCATTGCTTGAAGTTTTTGGATTACTTCCTTTGCTTCATCGCGAACCAAATCATCAAGAGCAATAGCACCTATAGGTAGTTCATCAACCAAAACAAACACGACAGTGCGTCCTTCATCTATCAAACGTTCAACACTTTTGTTGTTTACTCCTATACTCTTTTCACTCAAGTATCCTGGACTTACCACTTTGATTTGTTTTCCTTCTACAGTGCCCATTGCACCTTTACCTGGTATTGCGGAGAAGTTATTTACAGCGAGTTTTCTGCTTACCCGTTCTGCTATAGCTTTTGCAATCGGATGTTCGGAGCGCGCTTCTATCGCTGCGGCATAGGCAAGGATCCGATCCTTCTGTTCATTTCCTAAGGGCACAACTTCGGTTATGCCAAACTCTCCTTTAGTAAGAGTGCCTGTCTTATCAAAGACAACAGCGGTTATATTCCGTGCTTCTTCAAAAGCTGTTCTGTTGCGTATAAGCAAGCCTTTGCGGGCAGAGAGAGACGTTGAAACTGAAACTACAAGCGGTATAGCAAGACCGAGAGCGTGAGGACAAGCTATGACAATAACCGCAATGGTACGCTGAAGGGCATACGCGAGATTTTCTGATGTAAAAAATGTCCAACCGAAGAATGTAAGTATCCCTGCACCTATCGCTACAAACGTTAGCCACATCGCTGCACGGTCTGCGAGTTTCTGGGTCTTTGACTTTTCTGCCTGTGCAGATGACACAAGCTCTATAATTTGAGAAAGATATGTGTCTTTTCCTACTTTCTGTATCTCAACTACGATTGAGCCATCACTGTTTACAGAGCCTCCGATAACAGATTGCCCAGCAAACTTTTCTATGAGCTTTGTTTCTCCTGTAAGCATTGCTTCATTTACTGAAGTTCTTCCTTCAATAACAATGCCGTCAACAGGGATCTTCTCACCAGGTTTTACAAGAACTCTATCTCCGAGAGACAGATCAGCAACCTGCACCTCTTCTATCTCTCCGTTTTTTCCAAGCCGATGTGCTGTTGAAGGCATTAGCTTTGCAAGTTCTTCCAAAGCTCCTGACGCACCCATAACCGACCTCATCTCAATCCAATGCCCAAGAAGCATAATGTCCACGAGCGTTACCAGCTCCCAAAGAAGTTCCTCTCCAGATAGCCCCGCAAACACAGCAATGCTATATCCATAAGCAGCAGAAATAGCCAGGGCAACGAGCGTCATCATCCCTAGCTGTCTTGCTTTTACTTCATCATATAAACCTTTGAGGAATGGATAGCCGCCATAAAAGAAAATGATTGAGGCGAGAATAAATCGAACATATACGTCCCTTGAAAAACCGATACCCTCTATACCAAAAAACATCTGGATCATCGGCGAGAGAACAAGTACAGGAATAGAGAGAACGAGAGAAATCCAAAACCTCTTTCTGAAATCATCAACCATGTGGGAGTGATGACCTTGATGGTTGTCGTGCGAATGTTTCTCTTGGTGGCTGTTGTCTGTATCACAGCAAGAGCGATCAGCAGGAGAATGTTTGTGGTGGGAAGTATTGTGCATATAGTTACTTATTTTGAACTAACTTATACACCTTTAGGATTTCATTGATTGCCTTATCTTCCTCCTTGCCTCGCATTTGATGCACAACATGCGTAGATAAATGATGTTCCAGCATCACATTCTCAACGCTTCCCAATGCTTTTTTTATAGCATTGGATTGAGTAATTATGTCTACACAATATTTCTCACTTTCCACCATTTGCTGTAAACCACGCACCTGACCCTCGATGCGCCGCAGACGATTTTGCAACTGCTTTTTTATGTCTTGCTTCATATTTTAAGTATACCACTGTGGGGTATACGGTCAAGCTCAGTTTCTTTAGTCGATCATGTATCTTTTTAATTCCACACAAAGGAAGATGTGAAAGCAAAAAAGCCCGAACAGGAACTTTTTGCTTAAAATAATCTTTCTTAGCTAATGCGAAGTTATCGACGCGTCTCGTGCGCGATAACCTATCACGAGTTGGCTGGCGTCCTCGAGCTAGAACCTTTCAGTTCATTGCAGGGCAAGGTTAGAATTAATACTTTTAGTATAGTATGTCGACGGTATTAGAGTTTCCTTAATGATTATAAAAATAACAATAATTAATCATTATACAATTAATTAAATTACATAATTTGATCACTCATCTTTTCGCTTTCAATTCTTTGTCTACGCTCATCTAACGATTCACCTTCGTATATCCAATAAAGTGGACCTTGTACTGGCCACTCAACATCAAGTAATTTCTGTGCTGCATTTGAAATACTTAATTTTTCACCATTAATTTCAATAATATGATCATCTACAACAATAGCTTTAATATTTTCATCTCTACTAAAGGTTATTTCTGATCCAGGAACGATATTAACCATACTAAACTTAAATGGTGGTCTTCTTTTTCGTGCTTCGTTTAATGCTTGTTGATCTTCTCTATTTTCAACAATATCATTTTTGGGAGTTATATTTTCAATTTCTGCTAGTTTAAGTGCAGCAACAACTCTTTCTGGTGCAATCTTAAAAAATTCTCTTCTTGGGTTTATACGAATATTATCAAATGCATCATGTAATTGATGTTCAACAAATGTCATATCTTTTACAGTGCAAGCATAAAAACAAGTAAAAGGAAGTGGTACGCTAGTAGAACTACTTAATTCCCTTATTCTTTGTTCTAAACTTGTAGATGTTTTACCTATTTTTACATAACCAGGCATAGCCTCATTTATAAGCACATATATTATTTGACTTCCAGTATTCATACTATTTATTCTATCATATTCAACTTAAAAAGTAAGATGAAAAAGTCGATAGTTTATTATTTTCAATAAGAATCTTTCTTTTAATTAAATTATACATAGAGTAAGATATACAAATAGTGACAAAGGTGACAGTTCTATTATCAATTTATACACTTATAGTGGTTATTTACTATTGCATTTAACAAAAATATGATATACTACATATAGTTATTTAATAAGAAAATACTGGATTTTAAATTAATAGGTATATTTTGTATCACTGCGTAGGTACAACTTGAACTAGCGTGCCATTGTAGTTATATAGATATTATATGAAATCCCTACTTTAGTAATAAAGTAGTCAGAAAACTTTCAAAATCTTGACGAAGCGATGCGGGCATCTTACCCGTCCAAAAAGATATAAAACAGTCAATAGTAAGATTGAAGAATTTCACTGAAACATAAACGTAGTAATACGCTTTTGTTTTGTTGAAATTTTTTAATAAGATAAACAGCGTATATCAACGCTGTTTTTTCTTTGAATAACTATTTATTAATTAATTCATTAAACTTATATGAATAATATAAAAATAGTATATGTAAATACTTCATTACTAAACCCTGCTTTATATAACCCACGTAAATGGAGTTCAGAGCAAATTAAAAAACTTACTGAAAGTATTAGTAAGTTTGGTATCATTGATCCAATCATTGTGAATAGTCACCCTGAAAGGGAGAATATCGTAATTGGTGGACACTTTAGATTATCTATATGCAAAAACCTTGGATATCTAGAGGTACCCGTTATATATGTATCTCTTTCACTAGATAAGGAGAAGGAACTGAATATTCGATTAAATAAAAATCAAGGTGAATTTGATTATGATCTTCTTAAAAATTTTGATCTCAGTCTACTTGAAGATATAGGATTCACAGGAGATGATCTATCTAATATCTGGGATAATGAGGTTGAACTTCTTGATGAGGAGTTTAATGAAGAAAAAGAACTGACCAAAATTAAGAAACCAAAGACAAAACCTGGTGATTTAATTCTATTAGGAAACCATAGACTCATATGCGGAAGTTCAAATGATCAATCCGTATTAGAAAGGTTGTTTGGTTCAGAAAAAACTTCAATGATTTACTCTGATCCTATCTATAATATTAATATTGATTACTCAAAGGGATTGGGAGGAAAACAGAATTATGGAGGCGATGTTGAAGATAATAGAACAGAGGAAGAATACATTTCATTTCTTACTCAAAATATCAAAACGGCTTTATCATTTGCGACTAAAGATTGTCATGTATTCTATTGGAATACTGAACAGCAAATTTGGATAGTACAAAGTATATATAGGACACTTGGTATACAAAATAAACGTGTCTGCTTATGGATTAAAAATGGTCATAATCCAACACCTCAAGTGGCATTTAATAAATGTTATGAGCCTTGTATTTATGGAACCATTGGTAGTCCGTATTTATCTAAAAAACAACAGGCTTTAACTGAGGTATTAAACTCAGAAGTTGGTACAGGTAATCAATCTTTAGATGATATTAATATCTGGACAGAAAAAAGGCTTAGTAAAAATGAGTATGCTCATGCTACTTCAAAACCACCAGAACTTCATCATAAAGCAATATTACGATGTACAAAACCAAATGATATTATTTTCGATTCCTTTGGAGGATCTGGCAGTACTCTCATTGCTTGTGAGCAATTAAAAAGAAGATCATATTCCGTAGAACTAGAACCTATCTATTGTGATTTGATTATTAGCAGATATAAGAAATTAACTCATGGGGAGGTTATCGTAATACCCTATGAAAAAGCAACAAATTAGTCAAAAAGTTATAGAAGAACTTTCTGAATTACCGAACGTATCTTTGATATGCAAGAAATTAGGTATATCTCGGCAAACATTTTATCGTTGGAAAAAAGAAGAAGCTGATTTTGCATACGATATTGAAAAATCTTTAGAATGTGGAGTTGAGTCAATTTCTGATCTCGCCGAATCCAAGTTAATTGAAAATATTAAAAGTGGAAACCAACGATCAATTGAATATTGGCTGAATAATCATAAAAAAAATTATTATAGACCTCGCATTAATCTTGAAGTTATTAAAAAATCTGATGCACTTAGTTTTAGTGAAAAACAAGAACTATTGAAACTACTAAATCTGTAATTAATAAAATGACTACCCTAGGTAGTCATTTTATTAATAATTTTCGAATGTCAAACGAACTCTTTGAGAAGATACACCCTCACACAATTCCTTAAGATCTTCTATTTGAGGATCTGTTTCAGCTAGTTTATTAATTTTTTGAAAATCTGCTACTTTTATCTTACATTCAACAGCTTTAAGGCTTCCCATAGTGGTTTTTTCAATTAACAGAATTTGTCTGTACGCAACTGCCGAGTACACAAGAAAAAATGATACTGATAAGTATAGTATAATCTTAGTGATTTTTTTGATGAATTCTATAATTTTCATATATGATATTTATATAATTTAATAATGTAAGTAGTATATCAGAAATACTACTTATGCTAAGACTTTTATGACGAGCAGACTATACATTTTTAATTCTGTATAGAGTGGTAGAGTATTGACTTCGTACGTTAGTACGAATATACTAGACCCATATGGATCCAAAGAAATTAAAGATCAGAAATTTCTATATAGATCACAAGCGTCTCCCTACCTATAAGGAAATGGAGGTTCTTTTAGGGTACTCCTCAAAGGGTAGTGTTTTGTATTACGTAAATAAATTAATTGAAGATGGGTTTCTTGTTCGTGAAAACAAAAAGATCGTAAGAGGTCCAGAATTCTTTATGTTGAAAGTACTTGGATTAGTTGAAGCAGGTTTTCCAACTATTGCAGACGAAGACGCATCAAACACATTATCGCTCGATGAGTTATTAATAGATCACAAAGAAGCAACCTACATGCTTTCTGTTAAAGGGGATTCCATGAAAGATGCAGGGATATTGGATGGTGATATGATTCTTATCGATCGAACAGAAAATGCAAAGCCAGACAAAATTGTTGTTGCTGAAGTAGATGGTGAATATACTTTGAAGTATTTGCGTAAGAAAGACGGGAAAATATTTCTGGAACCTGCCAATAAAGCATTCAAACCAATTTATCCAAAAGAAGAACTCCGTATCCAAGGAGTCGTTACTGCAGTAATTAGAAAATACTAATATGACTAAATACATTTTACATCTAGATGCGGATTCTTTTTTCGCCTCTGTTGAGTCTGCAAAAAATCCAGCACTATACGGCAAGCCAGTAGTAACTGGTCATGAACGAGGTATTGCAACCTCTATGTCCTATGAAGCAAAAGCAATCGGTATTACCCGTGGTATGCCGGTATATCAGATCAAGAAAGATTTTCCTCAGGCCATAATCGTATCCTCGGACTATGAAGCATATGCTATGTACTCACGTAGAATGTTTGCAGTAGTTCGTAGATATACGGATCTGGTAGAAGAATATAGCATTGATGAATGTTTTGCAGATATCACAGACTATGACCGTATTAACAATATGAGTCACGAACAAATCCTTCGAAACATACAGGATGACATACAAAAAGAATTAAACATTTCAGTTTCTATTGGATGTGGTCCTACAAAAGTACTTGCAAAGGTGGGATCCAAATGGAATAAACCACACGGAATAGCAATGATTACCAAGGAAAACTTTCATGAATTTTTATCTAAACTACCTGTCGGAAATGTTTGGGGTATTGGTGTAAGTTCAACGAATTTATTAATTAAAAAAGGTATTATCACCGCAGACGACTTTGTGAATTTGTCTGAAGAGCGATTACTTTCTTTTGCTCACAAACCTTTGATTGACCTCTGGTACGAATTAAACTGCAAACAAAAGTATCTGTTGGATTTGGAACCAGGAGAGAATCCTAAATCTATTTCTCGAACCCTGAGCTTCTTTCCGTTCAAAACAGATAAGGAAGAACTGTTCGCAGAGCTGTCACGAAACGCTGAAAATGCCTGTATAAAGGCACGAAATCACGATCTACGAGCAAAGACAGTAACATGGTTTATCAAGACCAAAGAGATTAAATTTGAGACATATCAGATTAAACTGGATGAACCTTCAAACCTACCTAACGTAATATTAGGTAGAATCCGAGAACAGTTTGATCGTATATCTACCCAGGGTAAGATATATAAAACAACCGGAGTGACACTGACAGATTTAATCGATGAAGTATATGTCCAAGAAGATCTGTTTAGTTATCATCAAACAAACAATGACATCGCAGACATATTTAAAACTGTAGATGGGCTCAATAAAAAACATGGTAGACATATTGTTCACATGGCATCCAGTATGAAAGGAATATTACGACAACGGTCTGCACGAGAAGGTGCAAATCAGGCAAGTTTCTTTGATCGGATAAAGAAAAGTGGAAAAGAGTTATATATTCCGTACTTAGGAGAGACGGTTTAACTTAGTCATTTCTATCCTTTTTATTCAACGCAGAAAACAGTAATAACGTATTTGTATTACTTGGTTCATTATCATCATCGTCACCAACATATTTTTTCAGGATGATAGCAATGATTAATAGGACTATAATCGCAATGATGTGCATATGTAAAAGTATATCATTTCAAGAAACTTTTGTATTATTTTAATTTCCTGATATAATCCTTTTACAACTGAATAAGTTATCTAGAGTATGGCGAGAGCAACTGGCTCAATGACCCATCAGCAACCCTTAGTAAAGTAAGTAGGTGCTAATTCCAGCCAGACATGAAAATGTCAGGAAAGATATCTTTACGTCTCGTCAACGTGAAAAAATCTTTCTTCTTAACAGAAGATTTTTTTATTTTTTTATGATTAAAACAGCAGAATTTGTGAGCCCAAAACATCCAGATAAAATTTGTGATTACATAGCAGATAGTATTTTAGATGCGTATTTAGAACAAGATAAGGATAGTCGTGTAGCGGTTGAGGTAATGGGAGGACACGGATTAGTAACTATCAACGGAGAAGTAACATCTACAGCAAAGATAGATATTGAGAAAATTGTGAAAGATATTGTAGGTAATGAATTTAAAGTATTAGTAAATTTATCATTACAAAGTCAGGAAATCGCAAACGGAGTGGATACAGGAGGTGCAGGAGATCAAGGGATAATGAACGGATATGCAACATCAGAAACAGAAGAATTATTACCATTAGAATATGTACTTGCTAGAAATTTATGCCAGAAAGTATATGAACAGTATCCATTTGATGGAAAGACACAAGTAACCATAGATGATGGTTATGTAACAAGTGTAGTGGTTAGTTTTCAAAATACAAAAAATGAAGAACTACTCAGATTAGTAAAAGAATGTATAAATTCAGATGAGTATTTAATTAATACAGCTGGAGAATGGTCTCAGGGAGGTTTCGATGCAGATACAGGTCTTTCAGGAAGAAAACTTGTAATTGATAATTATGGTCCAAATATACCAATCGGTGGAGGTTCATTTTCTGGTAAGGACTATACAAAGGTAGATCGTTCAGGTGCATATATGGCACGTAAGATTGCAATAGACTTGTTACAAAAATACAATGCTCGTGAAGTGTTTACTAAACTTGCATATTCAATAGGTAAAAAAGAACCAGTAATGGCAATTGCAATAGTTGACGGAAAAGAAATCCAAATCACAGATTATGATTTAAGTCCAAGTGGGATTAGAAAGATATTAAAACTAGAACAAATAGAGTTTAAAGATACTGCCACATGGGGTCACTTCGGAAGAAATTTTGTATGGGATTATACAGAAAATGAAATAAAAAATATTATTACAAACGGTACAGATTTTAGAATACAACTTAATAGAGAATCTCAAAAAAATGGATTAGGAAAAGTAAGCGCTCTTGACTCTAATAATGAACAAGAAGTAAATGTAATTTCATTGAAAAGAAAGTAAAAAAGCAGTTAAAAACTAACCGCGAGTATGCTACGTATTTCTACTTCTGCATAGACTATGCACTACCAACTGGTCTGTCATTAATATAGTATGGAAACGCAATATACAACCAATCTGGGGGTACGAACCGAGATACCTCAAACCAAGGTTAGATATGTTTTGTACGCTCGAAAATCAACCGAATCTGACGAGAAACAGGCACTATCTATTGAATCCCAAGTAAAGGAAATGCTGGTCATTGCGGATCGTGAAGGACTCGAGGTTATAGATATTAGACGAGAGTCTCATAGTGCAAAGGAGTCTGGGCAAAGACCAGTTTTTAAAGAAGTTCTAGACGATATACGACGAGGAAGATATACTGGCATACTTACATGGGCACCAGATCGTCTCTCACGTAATGCAGGAGATCTTGGGTCCGTGGTAGATCTTATGGATGAAAAGAAGATAGTTGAAATCAGAACTTATGGACAACACTTTAAGAATTCACCGAACGAGAAATTTCTATTAATGATTCTTTGTTCTCAGGCAAAGCTAGAAAATGATAATAAAAGTATTAATGTAAAACGAGGTCTACGAACTAGGTGTGAAATGGGTCTTCGTCCAGGTCCTGCTGTAATTGGTTATCTTAATGAGAAACGGATGGATAAAAAATGTGAGGTTGTTATAGATCCAGAACGAGCACCAATAGTTAAACAAATGTTTGAAAAAGTAGCATACAAAAAGTGGTCAGGAAGAAAACTGTACCACTGGCTTAAATTTGATTTAAACTTCAAAACTCGTAGTGGTAACAAGGGTCTTACCCTTAGCAACATTTATCTCATACTTCAAAACCCATTCTATTATGGGGTTTTTGAATATCCTCGAAAGAGTGGAAATTTTTATACAGGAAAACACGAACCGATAATCAATAAAGAACTTTTTGAATTGGTCCAAGGGCAGGTTAAAAGCCAAGTACTACGGACCCAAGAACCAAAGGAATTTGCTTTCACAAAAATGATGACTTGCGGACTTTGTGGTTCTGGTGTATGTGCAGATGAAAAATTTAAAAAACTCAAAGACGGATCAGTAAATAGACATATCTACTATGGGTGTACGAGATCAAAAGATAAAAACTGTAAGTGTGGGTATATAAACGAAGTCGAACTAATACAGCAATTTGAAAAGTTAGTTGATCAGGTAAATATTAATGAGATTGGAATGAGAGAGAAAATAAAATATGAAGTTGAGCGAATCAAACGCTTTAATCAATCTGTATTAAATACAAAACAGCAAATACAAATAAAAGACGTAGACATCAGAGACTACGCCAAATTTATTTTGAAAAACGGATTGATCGAGGAAAAACGAGAATTATTGACCTGTTTTAAGAGTAAAATTTACTTAAGTAATAAAAATATAAAATTAAATTTACCAGATTAAATCCGAAATTGTCGGTTTGTTTTTAATCACTCTAAATTGCCATTCGCCCCAAGAATCCTTATCTGAATTTAATGCTTCGCACCACATTTTCGCTGATTCCCATTTCGTTTGATCTTGCTCTCTTTCTTTTCCTTTTATCTCAAGAAGAAGGTATCTATTGCCAGAATACTTAACAATAAAGTCTGGGAAATATGATCTCATTAAACCCTTATGAACATATGGGATGGTAAATGCTAAGTGGTCATTTTTAACCCACGCTACAACATCATCAATTTCGTTATCAAGAATTTTTCCTATATTTTCCCATTTACTGTCACTAACCAAATGGCTTATATGACATTTCATCTCTGGTGATGAGTAGGTGTCTTTGGTTGTATACCACGGAGTCATAACTGCTGTGGTTTTAAACTTATTGATTGGATCTGGAATCGGATATGATTTTGTGTTTTGACTTAGATTGATGGCTTCTCGAACCATAGAAGTAATTTTTGTGGTATTTAATCCAATCAATATGTTTTTATAGATATCGTGATTAGTTTTATCAGCATCAATAATTACATTCTTTTCTATAAATTCAGACACAATGTTAAATATCTGCTGGAACTTATTTCCATCATCAATGTTATTCCAGGTACTATCAAGGCCAGTTTTAATACTTGTTGTAATCGCAAAAATGCTTTGTTTTAATCTGTAATCCTTGCCAAGATATTCTTGGATTGAATCCATTTTTTGCGATTGTGAAAGATCAGGACGGTCAATTGTTGGAGCAACTTGGACCCATACAGGATTTTCGGTTGGAGATAACGTCAATTTCTCTGTTTTTGACCAATCAATATCAACAAAGTATTCGGTTTCTTTTTGTATTCTTAGTATGTTAGGAAAAAGAATTTGATATTGCTTCTTTTGTGGTAGTACTTGAATAAATGTTTTTGGTTTTTCATTCTCTGGCTTATCTTGATCTTTACCTTCAATTGGAAGGAAGCTGAACGGAATACCAAACACGGTTACATATTCTGGTTTTAATAACCCAGTATTTTCATCGACATCATAACTCATTCTTCGCAACCCACGACCAACAACCTGCTCACAAAGAAGCTGTGAAGTAAACGCACGTAATCCAAGTATCTGCTTAACATTATTTGCATCCCATCCTTCAGAGAGCATGTTTACACCGATTACACATTGGATATTTTCACCCGGCTTACCTTTTTTACCAACAGTATTAAATTTCTCTCTTAGCACCTCATCTTCTATATCTTCGGCCGTACTATCAATACGAAGTACGCCTTCTTTTTCTGAAATTTCTGAAACACCTAAGTGACTATTTAGGATAGAGTATTCAATTCTTTGCGAAGTAAAAGTATTATTACAAATTACAATCATTGAAGGAGGAACTCCTTTTTGCCAATCATTCTTGGTTGCCAACCAGTCAGTGGACAGAATCTTAAAGGCACTTCTTACTAAGTCAGGAAGATCAACATTCGGCTCACATTTTTGATTTAGATTTTCCTTAATACCTTCCTCATAGTAAATATGGAAGAGTTTAGATCGGTCATTTTGCATCTTTTCTGAACCATAAGAACTATCTCTAACAGCCACAGTTGGTGTTTTAACGAGACCAGATTCGATTGCATCATGTAGTCCAAAATCAGATATTATCCAATTAAATAATTCAAAACCGGTATTTGATGTACGTCCTTTTGGAACGAATGGAGTAGCAGAAAGATCATAAGTGGTAATAATACCTCTTGCCTTATGTATTTTATCTAATCCTTGAACCCAGATTGTCGCTTCTTCATTTTCTTTCTTTTCTAGATCTTTTTCTTCTTTTGATTTTCCTATTTCGGCTGTATGCCTATGGCAGTGATGAGCTTCATCATTTATGACCACAATTGGTGTATCGCCAGGAAATTCAGATAAAACTCTTTTTGCAAAAGCAGAGTCACTTTCTTCGCCCATCATATCTCTCATAACTTTTGGCAATGATTCTTTTTTCTTTGGAGCAAGTGCGTGCCAGTTTAGAACAACAACCTTTGATTGGTATAAATACTCTTTTAGAGACGGTGGAACTATATCAAAAACATCGTAATAGTTTGATTCATTACTTGGAACCAATACATCCAATCGTTGCCTAACCGTAATTCCCGGAGCCATAACTAGTATGTTCTTTGAAAACCTCGTATCTTTTGGATTCGCTATTTTATTTAGTGACTGCCATGCAATTATCATTGCCATGACAACTGTTTTCCCAGTACCAGTTGCTAATTTTGTACATGCACGGACCCAGTCACTATCACTGTGATCTTTTATGTTGATTCCTACCCTTGCTGAATCTGGTGCTTCTGTAAGCCAGATAATGGTTTCAATTGCTTCAATCTGACACCAAAAATATCTACGGCCACCTTGTTCAAATTCTTCTCTGTCGAATCTATTCCAATGCTCTAAAAGCTTTTTGGTTGTAGAAGTTACATTTGGATAGCCGGCTTCTTTCCATTCTTTAACTCGAGGGCGAATCATATTCGCGAGTTTAAGCTCTAAAAATTGTGTAGCACCTTTTCCTGCTTCTTGTTTACCAACTGTTGCATAATATCCAGCTTTTCTACGACCATCCTGCTTGTGGTAACTTTCAGCATTTTCGTCATATTCAAAATGATACTTTGGTTCGAAGTATGGAGAGTTTATGACGAACCCTGTGTTTTGATGTTTTTGTTCCATAATTTTATATTTTCTTTACAATTAGCATTTCAACCCCTCGATCATCGACTATTTTGACCGCAATGGTTCTTTTTTCTCCTAATGTAAACGGTATAGATATTGTGCCGGTATATTGTTCAAGTAATTCCTCATCGACATTCCCATTCAATGCTTTGGCGAGTTTGGTCCAATCTCGTTTATCATCTTGCATTGGAAAGAATATCTGAGAAGGAAATAGTGATCTATTATCATAATCAGTATCGAGCATCCATACTGCAATTTTATCTGTGCCACCACCCTTAAGTTCTTGAGTTCTTGGATCGTAATAATCAAAACCTTTTACTTCAATCTGATACTTTCCATCTTTTGTTGTTGTGATAGCAATGTCAGGTTCACCAATAAGCCAGAATGGTCTATTGGTATTTACCTTCTTTTTAAGATCCTTTGTGAGTAAGTCAGTATTCATCTGGGCTTTAAGAATTTGTAGGCCAGGAATTTTTATATTATCTATATCTTTTGATGCTTCAGGATCAAAAGCGTAAGAACAAAATACCACCATGTTTGGTTTTTCAGACATTGATCTGATTTCATCCATTGTTCGTTCAACTTGAGTTTGTTCAAGTGGTGCATAATCAGGACCAAAAACAATCGCACATTTTTTATAATCGCCATTGCTATCTATATTTCCAAATGCATGAATTTCAGCAAAACCCTCAGCAACTTCTACACTATTGAATGTAATTCCTTCGTTGTTGTATGAGCGAATACCGGATGTACGAATACTATCCAGATAATCATTTAATTTTTCAGAAATTGGATTTGTTGGATTTGTTTTATCAGAAACATCTGGAAGATTTCCTTCAATTGGTTTTGTTCTTATTCCTGGAACTGCTTCTACGGTAAATGGCCCAGCAACTCGTATTTTATCTTTTATAACAACTGGTTGATCGTATAGAGTTTCTTCATTATTTTCACCTTTTGTAATACTACCTAATGTTATATGCGGAACAGTTCGATATTTAAATCCAGAAGAAACTCCCTCTTGTTCTTGAGCTAAATCAAAGTATTCAAAATTTCCGGTCATTATTCTTTGTTTGGCAAGTTGAATAGCTACACGAGAAGTGTCACAAGTAATCCAACGACGACCCCATTGTTCAGCAACAAAAGCAGTTGTTCCTGATCCACACGTTGGATCAAATACCAAATCTCCAGGATCAGTTGTCATTAGCATACACTTTTGAACAACCTCGGTGTTTGTTTGCACAACATATATTTTTTTGTTTTCAGACAACTGTTTATTCCAGATATTATCTAACTGAACAAATGGAAAATCAGAGTAGGGCCTCAAATATCCTAGATTATTACCACTCACAACAACTTTCCCAGCTTCTACAAGTTTATCTAAACTATCTTTCGGTAGACGCCAACCATTTTTAGGATTATATTTTTTTCCTTTAAATTCGTATTCGTACATCGTTTGTGGTGAAGAAGCCACAAGATCTTGCACCTTGTAACCATCAACATCATCTTTTGATCTTGGTACAAATAATTCATGAAATTTATAATTTTTATTGCGAGAAAACCACAATATATAGTCAAAAACATTGTTTAATGTTTTTGTTGGTTTGGTCATTGTTGTCCTGAAACCAATCTGACAAACAAAATTTTCCTGTCCGAATACTTCGTCTAAGATATTTCTTACAAGATGTACATTTTCATCAGAAATTTGAACAAAAACACTACCTGTCTCGTGGAGCAAATCTTTTGCTAGTAATAATCTATCCCTAAGGTGTGTTAAATAGCTATGTATGCCTAGTTCCCAAGTATCACGAAATGCTTTTATCATTTCTGGTTCTGCTGGAATACTATCATCATCTTTATCTTTTACGTCTCTTTTATTTGTAAAAGGTTGAAAGTTAGAATTATATTTAATTCCATATGGAGGATCTATGTAAATCATCTGTACTTTTCCAGCCATATTTTCTTTCTCTAGAAGAGAGTTCATCACCAAAAGACTGTCTCCTGCAATAAGACGATTGGACCAGTTTTTTGTATGGCTGTAAAAATCAAATTCTTTTTCTGTATTAAAGTTTTCACTAGGTTGTTCAAAAAGAGATGGCTGAATCTGGGTTGTTTCCGGTGTTTTCTTTAGAACCTGTTTAATTATTCTCTTTGGGTCAATTCGCTCGTGAATATGAAGTGATACAGTATCTACATCAAATGAAGTTCCTTCAGTTTTTCCAGCCCAAGATAGAGTAGGATCGATATAAGGATCATGTTGGTAGGTTTTTTTCTTTGGTTTTGAATCTAAAGCACTACTAACGAGACCTACTTGAGGATTATTCGCTCGTTTATTTTTTGTATGCTGATATTGCCCGAGAGAAATATCTTTATGCTTTTCTGTTTTAATTATTTTCTTAGGCATATTATTTCAAAAGTTCATTAGTCGAAACGTCCAAAACTTTGGCTAAGCTAGTAATGGTTGAAAGAGTTGGATTATTTTTTCCATTCTCGATATTACTCACAAAAGATCGATCAACGCTCAACATACGAGCGAGTTCTATTTGGCTAATATCTTTTTTAACCCTAAGTTTTTTGAGATTTTCTCCCAACTTTTTGGCATCATCTTTCATAAAAAGATTATATCATAGTTTGTTGTAATATAAAACAACAAAAAGCACCTTCGAAATAGAAAGTGTTTTCTGTCTTCAAACTAATTATCTTTGAGCTAGCTCATGTTGGCTGCCAGACTAGGATTCGAACCTAGATACTTGGTACCAGAAACCAAAGTCCTACCATTAGACGATCTGGCAATAATCGTTATTATACATATTTTTATAAAAAAATGAATATCATAGGTAGTTCTGTTTTCTGTACAAAACATAAAAATTGTGATATAGTTTTTTTATGACAAAAGACTTTTATATCTACGGAAAGCATCCTATTGCCGAAACGTTACGAACTCGACCGGAATCATTGAAACGAATTTATATTAAGGAAACAGGAAAACAGGCAGGATTTGATGAAATACGTATTTTAGCGCAACGTGCAGGAATTCCGGTCAGTTCTGCTAGTGAAAAACAAATCAAGGCATGGGTAGGCGATGTCAGTCACCAAGGGGTGTTAGCACTTTCAAAACCATTTGAATATGATTCGCTCACTGATTATCTGGCTACGGTTACTGATGAAAAATTACATACTATTTTAATTTTGGATCATATTCTGGATGTATCAAATATTGGTGCCATGATTCGATCGGCTACGGGTATGGGAATTGATGCAATTATTGTTGCAGAATTAAATCAAGCTCCGGTAACCAGTGCAGTGTTTAAAACATCAGCTGGGACTGTTGGGAAAATTCCTATTATTCAGGTTGGAAATATTAATCAGTGCGTAGAGTTATTAAAAAAATCTCGTTTTTGGATTGTAGGATTATCGTCACATGACCAGACTGGGCGAGAATCAATTCCATTATGGAAATATAATTTCGATACTCATGTAGCAATTGTGGTGGGGAATGAAGGTTCGGGTGTTCGACAAAAAACATTGGAACATTGTGATACGGTAGTACAAATTCCAATGGTACATGATGTTGAATCGTTGAACGCGTCAGTAACCGCTGGAATTGTGAGTTATGAAGTACTGCGACAAAGATCTGATAGGAAATAAAAAACAGAGCAACCGCTCTTTTTTATTTAATGACAAAAGTTTAATAACCTGATACTATAGAACTATATGAAATCTGGTAAAAAAGTACTCCTTTCAGGGATTAAACCAACAGGGAAAGCACATATTGGGAATTATTTTGGAGCTTTAAAACAATGGGTAGATTTGCAGTATGATTACGATACGCATATTTTTATTCCTACCTACCACGCACTTACTGGCGGAGTAAAAACCCCTGCAGAATTACAACAACTGGAACAAGATTTAATTCTTGACTTGTTAGGTATTGGACTTGATCCAAAATCAGTAACATTCTGGCGACAACAAGACGTCCCACAAGTTACAGAGCTGGCTTGGATTTTTTCATGTATTACTACGATGCCACAGTTAATGCGTGCGCATGCATTCAAAGATGCCGAAGCAAAAAATAAAGATATTTCTGTTGGGACATTTAATTACCCGTTACTTATGGCAGCAGATATTGTGATGTATGATGCTGATGTTGTACCTGTAGGGCAAGATCAAGCACAGCATGTAGAAATTGCGCGTGAAGTCGTTCGGAAATTCCATGGACAATACGGAGAAGGTGTTTTTATTGAACCTCAGGAAATGATTATCAAGGATGTTGCCATAGTACCGGGAACTGACGGGCAAAAAATGTCAAAATCATATAATAATACTATTCCGCTCTTTGGAACTGATGAAGAAATTAAAAAAGCCGTGATGAGTATCGTAACTGATTCAGTCGGTGATGTACCAGAAAATGTGTATGCTATTCATAAATTGTTCCGACCAGAACAAGAATTACAAGAATTATATCCTGAGAAAAAAGGTAAATACAAAGATCTGAAAGAATCATTACTCGCAGATATTTTAGATTTTCTCGCACCCATGCGTGAACGGCGTGCATATTATGCATCACACCCAGAAATCGTTGCAGAAATTCTCGAACAAGGTGCGGCAAAAGCTCGATCAAAAGCAATTGCAAAAATACAATTAGTACGACAAAAAATTGGATTGTAAAATACCCTGGAAGGGGTATTTTACTTTTTAGAAAAAATCGAGTAAACTATATCAAAAGCAAAAAAATGAAACCAACCAATCAATTAATTAACAGAAGAAGAACTCAGAAAAGAATGGGAAGATTATTGTAAACATTTAGGAGTTAGTCCATCTTTTGAAACATATTGCGAATGGAGAGATATGGATCCTGTTATAAAAGTTGCACGAGAAGCGATGTTTCTCACTGAAAAACAACTTGTAACAGAAGTAAGATTAAAAACTAAATAATTTTTTTTATTTACTTTTTTATAAAAATTTGATAGAATGAAAATAAAAAAATTGTAATATGGTTATGGTAGAGTGTAAAGAAAAAACGTGCTTTAAAATTAGTTATCTAACAAAAAAAGAAGCACAGACAGTTGTAAACAGGTTAAAGCAAGTAAAGGTATTTAATAGAAAAATAGGTGAATTTTCCCGAAAGAGAAGAAAAAATCACAATGACAAACAAAAAAGGTTACAAAAAGCCTACAAGTGCCCCCTTTGCAATCTTTGGCATACAACAAGTCAAAAATAACAAAAAACCGCCCATGAGGCGGTTTAATCTTTTAATTTTTCAATCTGATCAGGGGTGAGTCTTTTATAATTTCCAGCGGTCATTTTTCCTATTTTAAAATCATTAATCCGTATTCGGACAAGTTTAGTAATAGTAAGATTACAAGCGTTTGCCATTCTTCGTACCTGATGCTTACGCCCTTCGGTAAGCGTAATGGTATATTCGTGACTACTGATTTTTTTAGTTCTACATGGCTTAGTGCGAATCTTATCAATAATAATCCCATCCTCCATTTTTTTGAGGAGTACCGGAAAAACATCTTCGCGAACAGTTACCTGATATTCTTTTTCGATAGAAGAATTTTCACCGGTAAACATTTTTGCAAGTACACCATCATTAGAAAGTAAAATAAGCCCTTCAGTATCTTTGTCTAATCGTCCTATAGGATTGAGGTGTTTGAATTCAGGAAATCGATCATGAATATCAATATTTTTCGGGTCGGTTTTTACAGTTTCAATTCCACGAGGTTTGTAGAGTAAAACAGTTTCTTTATTTGAATGTACCGAGTGGTGAATGGTTATTTTATCTGTACTGCTCACACCGAATCCTGGTTCACGGATAATAGTTCCGTTTACAGAAACTAGTCCTCCCTTAATGAATTTTTTTGCTTCTCTTCGTGATGCGATATTATGATGCGCTATATATCGTTCGAGTCGTTCCTGATCCTGCAGGAGTGTACTAGGGAATACTTTTATTGTCTTTTTTTTGGTTACTTGCTTAGTAATTTTTGGTATTGAGGTTTTTCTACTATTGGTGTGTACTTGGTTTTTAGGTAATTTTCGTTTTGAGGTGTTTTTAATAAACTTTGTTGGGCCCTGCATTTTTTTAGTTTTTTTTCGAGGAGTGGATAATTTCATAATTTTATAATACTATATATTCTAATAATTTGCAAGAGTAGGAAGTGTTATATTTATTTGGTATAAAACAAAAAAGTGATATACTAATATTGGTATATTCAAAAAATATTATTATTTAATTTATTTTTTCTTATGAATAAAAAATATTTGATTTTTATTGGTTTAGCTATCATTGTAATTATCGGTGTTATTATGTTTGGTTCAGTAAACAATCAACAGGCTTCGATTAAAGAAGTTAATATTGAAGGATTGTCACCAGTATCAACAAGTCAGGATCAATCTGTTTCTACGGTAGTCAAACCAGTTGATTACGGAATTACTGCAAGAAAGGGTTGGGAAATTAGGAGGGTGTTTACAAAAGCTACCATTAGTGCATCTGGTGAATGGTCCTATTCTTGTAATTTGTGGTGGTACAATAAAAAAGGTGATGTTTGGGAATACATAAGACCGTGTGATAATTAAAATCTTTTTTAAAGCCATTTAAATTATAAATAAAAAAGTACTTATAAAGTACTTTTTTATTTATAATCATAAACTGCCTTATTTTCATGGATATGATACACTATGCTCATATGACACAAGCAGAGGCGGTCGCTATTATAAAAATGGGTAAAAACATATTTTTAACCGGTGGTGCTGGCGCGGGGAAAACATACGTACTCAATCAATGTATTCGGCATTTCCAGGAACATGATGTTTCTATTGCAGTCACTGCGTCCACTGGGATTGCGGCAACACATATTGGCGGAATGACGATTCATGCATGGTCCGGAATGGGAATCAAGGAAAAATTGAGTGAATGGGACATCGATCAATTACAAGAAAAAAAATATCTCTGGGATCGATACCAAAAAGTAAAAGTATTGGTGATTGATGAAATTTCTATGCTTTCGGGTACTTTTCTCGATTCGTTAAATAGACTCTGTCAGGCAATGAAAAGAAACACACAACCCTTTGGAGGAATTCAGGTTATTTTGTGTGGGGATTTATTTCAATTACCACCAATTACTCAAACGGGATGGAATGATATGGTTATCGATTCAGAGTCTTGGAACAGTATGTCGTTAGTGGTATGTTATGTGACTGAACAGCATCGTCAGGAATCAGGAGATTTTACTGAAGTATTAAATGCGATTCGTTCTGGTGAAGTTAAAAAACATCATATTCATTTATTGGAATCGCGTATTTGTGAATACGATTTTGATAGTTTTCAGTACTACACAAAATTATTTACCCACAATCAAAAAGTAGACGCACTGAATGAACAAGCATTAAATGATATTTATGAGGAACCTGAAATATATACGATGACCAGTAAAGGGAAAGAGAATTTGGTAATGACACTCAAAAAAAGTTGCTTAGCCCCAGAAAAATTGTCACTGAAAATAGGTGCTGAGGTAATGTTTGTTAAAAATAATTTTGAATTAGGGTATGTAAATGGTACTCGGGGACGAGTGACTGATTTTTCTGATGATGGATTTCCTATAGTAACCACAACCAGTGGAGATAAAATTACTGTACAACCAGAAACGTGGGCAGTAGAAGACGATGGAAAAATTCTCGCATCAATTAATCAAATACCATTGCGACATGCGTGGGCAATTACGGTACATAAAAGTCAGGGAATGAGTTTGGATGCTGCGGTAATTGATTTATCGCAAACTTTTGCTTATGGAATGGGGTATGTAGCACTTTCTCGGGTTCGGACTTTAGAAGGCTTATATTTGATTGGTTTTCAGGAATCTGCGTTAATGGTAGATCCACGGATTTTGACACTTGATAAAAAATTACGAGATTATTCAGATCAATTTGTAGAAAAATTAAAAGCACTTTCTGAAAAAGAGTTACAAGACCGTCATGATGCATACATAATCAATTCTGGTGGGTCACTCCATAAAAAAAAGAAGATTGTAAAAGATACGGTAATCACCAGAAAAACACATGAAATTACCTTTGATTTGCTCCAAGAAGGTAAAACGCTTTATGAAATAAAAAAAGAACGCAATCTCAATATAGGGACAATTATTGATCATTTACAAAAATGTAAAGATGAAGGAAAACTAATTTTTAAATTTCCACAGGTAACACAGTCAATTGATAAAGATTTATTGAGTCGAGTTCGTGAAGCGTTTGAAGCAATGCGGGAATCAAATCAATCAGTGCATGAAGTGAAATTGACGCCAATAAAACGATATTTAGATAAACAAGGATTTGATGACAGTTTTGATGCGATTAAGTTAGCGCGGTTGTTTATTGATTAATTAAAACATAACAAGTATTATATCTCTATGGCAAAACTACCCAACATTATTGAAAAAGAACGAGGTTTATGGACCACAATCTTTTTTGCGTTTAAAGAATCATTAAGGGCATCTCCGAAATATTCTGCATTACGATATATAACTGCGATTATAAGTTCTATTTTTGTAATCGCACAATTCGGTGCTTTTGGGATTATTGTAAACGAGTTTGCTCTATATGGAATTGAGGGTGCTCGTTTTACGGTTTTATTACAAGGATTTATATTACTCATCATTACTCAGTTTGGTCCAAGTATTATTGATACAATTCATAATTATGTTTGGAATATTCAAACTGATGATATTTCTCGATATCTCCAATCTATTTTCTTTAAAAAAATAGATGAACTAGACATTGGAACTATCGAACAACCTGAATTTCAAAATATTCGTGAAATTGCTTATAATCGATCCTGGAATTCATTTTACAGTTTATTAGGAGTTTTTTCTAATACTACACGAATGGTTACTCGGGTGGTTATTGCACTTATTGCTTTGTTTGCAATAGCACCTTTTATTGCATTTATTATTTTTCTTGGAGTGATTCCGACTTATTTTTTAGAACGAAAAAGTGCCTTGATAACAGCAAAAATTCAAAAAGATAATTCAGAACAATGGAGAATGTGGCGAGTAAAAGCTGGAGTAATTAGTCATAAAAATCCGATTATTGAATTGAAAAATTTTTCATTGGTAAAAATTTTTCAGAGAAAATTTTTAGAAATTATTACCAGTTTGCATCTTATTTTAAAACGAAGCTACCAAACAAAGGCATTACTAACTATTTCTTCAGAAATTATTTTAATGGTTTCTTATGCAGTTGCTTTTTTTATTTTAATACAAAATGTTACTTTAGGAGTTTTTGCTGTTGGTTCATTAGTATTCACTTTTGGTTTAGTATCACAATTTCAAAGTTCATTAAACCAATTATTTTCAAATTTTGGGAAAATGGCAGAATACAAGAAAAATATCGATACCTTACTTGATCTTATTGAAATGGAGCCATTGATTGTTTCTGGTAAAAAAACTATTCAGCCAGAAGATTTTTATTCTCTTGAGTTTAAGAATGTATCATTTTTCTATCCATCACAACCAGAAAAAATAATTATTAAAAATTTTTCACTTACAATTATGAAAGGTGAAAATCTCGCAATTGTTGGATTGAATGGTGCCGGGAAAACGACTTTTCTAAAATTACTCATTCGTGTGTATGATCCAACAAAAGGTAAGATTTTATTAAATGGTATTGATTTAAAAAAATATGACCTCAAATCATGGAAACGTTGTATGGGTATTCTTTTCCAAGATTATTTTGTTTATGAGGAAGAAACGATTGCAGAAAATATTATGCTGGGTGATACCCATAGACATGATATCGAAATTGCACGACAATCAGCAAGGCATTCCACTGCAGATATTTTTATTCAGGAATTGCCAGAAAAATATGAACAAAAAATTGGAACTGAGTTTCGTGGTGGCGTAGAACTATCAAAAGGGCAAAAACAAAAATTAGCATTAGCTCGAGTTTTTTATCGTAATGCACCACTTATGATTTTAGACGAACCAACCGCTGCAATAGATGCGTTATCAGAAGATACCATTTTCAAAAACTTGCGAGATTATTATCAAGAAAAAACACGGATTATTATTTCACATAAATTCAGTAATGTGCGAAGTGCTGATAAAATTATTCTCATCGAGCATGGACAAATTATTGAAGAGGGGAGTCATGATGAATTGATGGAGAAAAATGGTAAATATGCAGAACTCTTCAAGTTACAAGCAGAAGGGTATAAATGAAACAAAACCCAGGGATATACCTTGGGTTTTTTTGTTAGTGAATAATTTGGAAATAAAAAATCCCCCGCGTCATCACGACGAGGGGGGTATTCGGCTATTTTTCCTCAGCAGGGAGATTAACCCCAGAAGCCTCGAGGACTTCTTTTAGGGTATAACCTCCGTTTTTTTTATCAAACTTTTCAGTTTGGGTTACCGGGGGTTTAGCCTTTTTTTCCGGCAGGTTGATTTTGTCAACCACCTTCGGTCCTTCGACCTTTTGGCGGTGATCAACTCTCGCTACCGGTTTCTCAGGCTTTGCTTGCTTCGCAGCAGGCGCAGCCTTCGGTCTGGGTGCCTTAGTCAGCCACGGCTCACCCCCACTGTTGGTCAGTTGGTAGGCAATGTCAGAGTGAGTGAACCTTAAGGTATCTCCTTCGTTCAGAATCTGAACTCCGGGGAATTCTCCGTTTGGTCTCCCGGTAACAATTTCCAAACCAAGCTCGGTCCAGCGTTTGCTGGTTATTACCACAATGGCACCATTGTCTTTCGACGGTGCGCATGCAGTAACAAACCCAGCGTCCCTGAAGCGCTGCCCGCCGTAGATTTTCAGGAAAAGATTATGAATCCGTCCTTTTCCATCTACTTTGGCTGGATTTTTGAAATCCAATGGAACCCGGAACTTGTTCACAGGGACACCAGTAATTTCCGGCAACTGAATATAGCGGCCCTTGTGACCATCTCTGGTTTTTACTCCGTCAAAGATGTTTACAGAATACGTGTCCAAGAATAAAAAAAATGCTTTCATGATATTGGATTTAGTGAATTAAACAATCTTTAATCAAGAAAAATTACTTAATTCACCAAACCACTACTATGAGAAGCGTTTTAAAAGAACAGCGATGATTTTCATCATCTATGTATACATGTTAGCATATTTAATATGTTTTGTCAAGTACCTAAAAAACCTTATTTTTGCTATGCTATTTCATATGCATAACAGAATTTTCATTAATGATTTAACGAATCATATTGACCAAGAAGTAATTATCAATAGTTGGGTATCCGTACGACGTGACCAGGGTAAAATGGTGTTTTTTGATTTTCGTGATCGGACAGGGTATGTACAAGGGGTAGTACTCCCAGGGAGTAGTGCCATTGAAATTGCAAAAGAAATTCGTACCGAATACGTAGTGATGGTAAAAGGAAAGGTAAATCAACGACCAGAACGTAATCAGCAACCAGAAAAACAAAACGGAACTATTGAACTTGAAATTTTGGAAATGGAAATTTTGAACGCATCAGAAACATTACCATTTGAAATCAGTGATGATACCAAAGGAATTTCCGAGGAAGTTCGCTTGAAATATAAATATGTTGATTTACGTAGTGATCGAGTACAGAAAAATATTCGTATGCGACATCGTGTTGCAAAAATGGTTCGTGATTATTTAGATGATCAAGGGTTCATTGAAGTAGAAACGCCACTCCTCACCAAATCAACTCCAGAAGGTGCGCGAGATTTTATTGTACCAGCACGATTATATCCGGGAAGTTTTTATGCATTACCACAATCACCACAGCAGTATAAACAATTATTAATGACTGCAGGAATTGAACGATATTTTCAAATTGCAAAATGTTTACGCGACGAAGATTCACGGGGTGATCGACAGCCAGAATTTACTCAAATCGATATGGAAATGAGTTTTGTGGATCGTGAAGCGGTAATGCAACTGAACGAGGAATTGTTGATAAAAATTGTTACTGAACTCTATCCAGAAAAAAGAATCCAACAAATTCCGTTCCCGAGAATTTCATACAAAGACGCCATGGAACAATATGGAAACGATCGACCAGATTTACGAGAGGATAAAAATGATCCAAATCTCCTCGCGTTTTGTTGGGTGATTGATTTCCCGTTTTTTGAAGCAACGAGCACATCTGATAATCCTGATACAAAAGGTGAGTGGACATTCACCCATAACCCATTTTCTGCACCACAACCAGAACATATGGAATGGCTTATGAAAAAAGAACGCATTGGAGAAATTTTAACTACTCAATATGATATTGCGCTCAATGGGTATGAAATTGGAGGGGGGAGTATTCGTAATCACAAACCTGATGCGCTTCGTAAGGTATTTGAAATTATGGGATATGATTCAGAAGTCGTAGAAAAAAACTTTGGTCACATGCTCCAGGCATTTTCATATGGAACACCACCGCATGGAGGTATTGCCTGGGGGTTTGATCGCCTTATGATGTTGTTACAAAACGAACCTAATATTCGTGAGGTAATTCCATTCCCAAAAACAGGAGAAGGGAAAGATTTAATGATGGAATCACCAGTTCCAGTAGACCAAAAACAGTTAGACGAGCTTCAGATTATAATGAAAAAAATTGATAAATAACAAAAAACACTCATTAATGAGTGTTTTTTGTTATTAGTATTTGTGGTATAATCAAGTCATATGAATTTTTCGCTCAAACGGTCGTATTTTGAAGGTCCACTAGAACTCCTCCTGTCATTAATTGAAAATAAAAAGATGCATATTTCTGAAATATCGCTTGCAGAAGTAACTGAAGATTATTTACAGTACATTAATAGTCTTTCACAAGAAACGCATGGAATGCATAAAATGTACGATCAGTCACAATTTATTACCATTGCTGCTGCGTTAATTTTAATTAAAGCAAAAAGTTTATTACCAGCAATCCAACTCACCGATGAAGAAGAGGGCTCTATAGACGATTTAACTGAACGATTACGAATCTATGAAATCATTGTTCGTTACGGAGAATTGTTACGAAAGAAAATAAGTACATCGCCATATTTTTTCATTGGTAACCCACCAAAAGAGAAAAAAGAGATTCTTTTTTCTCCGCATGAATCATTGAATATAAAGGCATTACTAGAGGTACTTACTGAATTATGTGCCACCGTCCCTATTAATGAAACACTTCCAAAACAGTCTGTAAAAAAAACCTTAAGTTTAGCAGATGTTATGGAGCGGGTTCAGAAAGCAGTACAATCAGGATCTTTTCATATGCGCGATATAACACATCGCTATCACAGTGCGACAAATCAAGAAGAAAAACGAGAAGCAAAAGTATTTGCGGTGTTATCATTTTTAGCAATACTTGAAATGGTTAAAAAAGCTCAAGTTTTTGTCGAACAACAAGAAAATTTTCAGGATATTGTCGTTACTCCTTATCAAGATAATTAATAACTCTATGAAACTTTCTCATGCAAATCTTATATACACACTCTTATTTACTACAGGTGATTCCTGGCGTTTTTCTGACCTTGAACAAACATTGCAAATAGATCGTGATTCAATAGAAATAGCACTCAAAGAACTTGATGAGCAAATATTGAATCATCCGGTAATGCTTTTAATTTATAACGAATCAGTAACATTAGTTACCCGTCCAGAGTATCGTGAATTTTTAAAACAGGTTGAAAAAAATGAAACAATTAAAGAGTTCTCAAAAGGTGCACTCGAAACACTTGCATTGATTGCATATCGGGGACCTATTACTCGTTCAGATATTGATTATATTCGCGGAGTTAATTCTCAATTTATGTTACGAAACTTGTTAATACGAGGAATGATTGAAAAAGCTCCTAAAAATACTTATCGAATAACCTTAGATGCTTTACGATTTTTAGGTGTTGAATCGCCTGAACAATTACCTCAATTCGAACAGTTTTCAGAAGAAATTGCAAAACGGTCGCCAGTCTCTGATTCTGAAGAATTAGAAAATTTTTCAGAAAATTCTGATCAATTACCAGAATAATATTATTATCATATGCCAAGTATTCTTAAAATTTTCATCCCTTCAGTAATTGCCTTTATTGTTGGAATTGTAACTACCCCCTTATTTACTCACTATTTTTATAAGTGGAGATTATGGAAACGTACATCTCGACTGAAAGATAACCCTGATGCATTGAGTGTTGAATTTCAAAAAATTCATGACGAAAAAACAGAGGTGAGTACTCCACGCGTGGGAGGTATTATTATTTGGAGCTCTGTATTAATTACCATAGGAATTATTTTTATTACACGAGAGATTATTGGTGGAGATTTTTTAAACAAATTAAACTTTTTAAGCAAAAATCAAACACTGATCCCGCTCCTTATGCTTGTTTTCGGTGGGCTTTTTGGACTTTTTGAGGATTGTGTTGAAATTTTTAACGAAAAATTTTCATTTATGAAACAAGGATTGCC
The DNA here is from genome assembly GCA_964507625.1 of uncultured Candidatus Saccharibacteria bacterium. Taxonomy (GTDB): domain Bacteria; phylum Patescibacteriota; class Minisyncoccia; order Phycocordibacterales; family UBA1006; genus CALMMZ01. Next base: position 28,655 of record CAZDPR010000002.1, on the reverse strand, counting down.
TTCGCGATATCTTGTAATGATTGTAATCATGATTGCCTTCCTTGTGTCACTATGGTTTTTTGGAAAATTAGGAATGCGAGACATTTATATCCCTTTTTTGGGTTATTGGCATGTAGGATGGTGGTTTATACCAATCTTTATTATAGTAACTCTCGGTACTTTTTCATCACGAGTTATTGATGGGGTAGATGGTCTTGCTGGAGGGGTGATGTCATTAATTTTTGCAGCTTTTGGAGTTATTGCTTTTTTACAAAACCAAATTGATATTGCTACATTTTGTTTTGTGGTAACAGGAGGTATTTTAGCATTTTTATGGTTCAATATTCCTCCTGCACGGTTTTATATGGGGGAAACAGGAATGCTTGGTCTCGCGCTCTCGCTTACCTGTATCGTTTTTCTTGTTGATGGAGTATTCTTATTGCCAATCATTGGGGCTCTATTAGTGGCAACATCATTTTCCTCTGCTGCACAAATCTTTTCAAAACGTTATTTTGGTAAAAAAATTTTTCGTATTGCACCACTCCATCACCATTTTATTGCACTCGGTTGGAGTCGAGAAAAAGTAACAATGCGTTATTGGATTATTTCTATTATGTTTGCGGTTATTGGTATTATTATTGCAATTATTGGATAAATATATGTTTCAAGCAAAAAAATTTACCGTTGATAAAATTTTTCTTATTATTGTAGGAATTCTCCTTGTTTTTGGTCTCTTGGTTTTTCTTTCAGCATCACTGACATTGCTAGGAGCCGAATCGAGTCAATTATTTCGTTTAATAGGTACTCAGGTTATTTTGGGATTATTTGGTGGAATTGTTGGTGCGTATTTAGTAACACGAATACAAATTACTACAATTAAGAAATTAGCATTACCATTTGCATTACTTGGTATTTTTCTTACTATTTTAGTATATTTTGTCGGTTGGAGTTCGGGGGGAGCTGCTCGTTGGATTAGTATTGGTGGATTTATCTCATTTCAACCTTCTGAAATTTTAAAATACGGACTTATTATTTATTACGCAGCTTTCCTGTCTTTTTCTGAGAAAAAAAGTGGATCGCTCTGGTATTCTTTAATCCCATTATTAGGTATTATCGGTTTAGCTGGTGCAATATTACTTCCTCAACCAGATACAGATAGTGTAATGATTATTGCAATTACCTGTACTATTATGTATTTTGTTGCTGAAGGAAAATTTTCTCAAAAAGTGAAACATATTGGTTTTTTAATATTGATCGCCATTGTTGCGGGAGGAATTTTGATTGCATCTCGACCATATCTTCTCAACCGATTAACAACCTTTTTAAATCCATCACATGACCCATTAAATGCATCGTACCAAATTCAACAATCACTCATTGCGGTTGGTTCAGGGGAGTTTACAGGGAGAGGATTTGGTCAAAGTATTCAAAAATTCAAATATTTGCCAGAACCATTGAGTGACTCCATCTATGCTGTTATGGCAGAAGAATTTGGATTTATAGGTTCAGTAGGGCTTATTGTTTTATATATCGCATTTGCATTACGTGGTTATATTATTGCTACAAAAACTCATGACCCATTCAGTCGGTATTTGGTAGTAGGTATTATTACTATTATTGTGTCTCAGTCATTTTTAAATATTGCCTCTACGATTGGCTTGTTTCCATTATCAGGATTGCCTTTAATTTTTGTGAGCCATGGAGGAACTGCGCTTTTGTTTTCATTACTTGCAGTTGGTTTAGTATTGAATGTTTCGCAATACCAAAAAACAGTATCGTTACCAGTAAAAAAGCTTGGTGAGTAGGTAATAGTGAGCTATAATAACATTATATGAAAATAGTATTAACAGGAGGCGGAACAGGAGGACATTTTTATCCACTTGTTGCCGTAGCTCAAGAAATTAACAAAATTTCAGATATTGAAAAAATTGCACATTTGGAGATGTATTATTTTTCCGATGCACCATACGATCAAGGGTCACTTTTTGAAAATAGAATTCGGTTTATAGAAATTCCAGCAGGGAAATTGAGAATTTATTTTTCAATTAAAAACTTTTTTGATGTATTTAAAACCGCATATGGAATTTTAGTTGCTTTTTGGAATTTATTTAAAGTATTTCCAGATGTTGTTTTTGCAAAAGGTGCGTATGCATCATTTCCAACATTATTCGCTGCACGATTATTAGGAATTCCTGTCATTATTCATGAATCTGACTCTGCACCTGGACGAGTAACTAAATGGGCAGGAAAATTCGCAAAATATATTGCAATATCATATCAAGAATCTGCAGATTATTTTCCAAAAGAAAAGGTGGCACTCACCGGACAACCGGTCCGTCCCGAATTGTTGCATCCTGTTGCAAATGGTGCTTATGAATTTCTTCAGATTGAACAAAATGTTCCCGTGGTGTTTATTATTGGGGGTTCATTAGGGGCTCAAATTATTAATGAAGCAGTACTCCTTGCGCTCCCAGATTTAGTAAAAAAATATCAAGTCATTCATCAAACAGGGAAAACTAATTTTGACGATGTGACTATGCGTGCAAAATTTATTTTGGAAAATAATGAACATGAACTTCGGTACAAACCGTTTCCATTTTTGAACCCTTTAGCTATTCGTATGGCAGCGGGAGTTGCAAATATTGTCATTACACGAGCTGGATCTATGCTGTTTGAAATTGCGTCATGGAAAGTACCTGCGATTGTAATTCCTATTACTGAATCAAATGATGACCATCAAAGAAAAAATGCATACAATTATGCTCGTGTAGGTGGAGGAATTGTTATTGAAGAAAAAAATCTTACTCCTCATATTGTTACTCATGAAATTGATCGTATTATTGAAAATCGAGAAATTTATAAAAAAATGCAAGAAGATGCAGAGAAATTTTTTATTGGTGATGCAGCAGAAAAAATTGCTCGTAAAATTATAGAGATTGGACTTTCACATATAGCGCAAAAATAAAAAATGCCCCATGGGGGCTTTTTATTTTTGTGATTCAATTAGTTTTTGTGCAAGATTTTTTAATTCTTCAGGATCTGCCTTGGGTCCACCTCCGGAACAAATCCATCCCTCATATGTATCAAACCAAAATTCTTTGCCAGATAGATATTGTTGCCATTCTCCTCGTTTTAATGCCTCGGTTCCATGCATGGGAAATAGTTTAACATGTGCATGATCAATTCCAGTACCCTCCATTAATACACCAATTCTTCCAACATCAGAATAATAATTTTCGAGAATACCTGAAACCTTCTTACTTGCAAGAATTAGTTTTTGCAAAGCATCATCTGGCATTTTCATAATATCACTACCATGATGTTCTTTTGGAATAACACAGGTGAATCCTTCTGTATTAGGATCTATTGAAAGAAATGCCATATATTCATTGTCTTGCCAAAAAATTCCAGGTGTGTCAAAGCGTTTTTGGGCAATTTCACAAAAAATACACTTATCATCTTTAGTTTTTGCATCGTAAGTTGCCATAGTTGTTATTTATTTAAAATTAATAATAAATATATTAACATATTTGTCAATTCCTCGTCAAAAGAGGTATTTTTTGGTAGAGTAGGGAATATGAAACCAGTTATTACTCGATTCGCTCCGTCACCAACCGGAAAAGCTCACATTGGGAGCTATCGCACCGCCATGTACGCATGGTTATTTGCACGTAATCAGAACGGGAAATTTATTTTACGAATCGAAGACACTGATACGGCTCGTAATGATAAAGAATCGGAACTCGATATTTATAATGCACTCGAATGGTTAGGACTTGATTATGATGCAAAATATATTCAATCAGAAAATGTAGATCGACATCGGGAAATATTACAAACATTAATTGATATCGGCGCAGCCTATGTTTCCAAAGAAGAAGCAAAAGACGGATCGGGTGTTATGAAAGATATTGTCCGTTTTAAAAACCCAAACACTGTCGTTACCTTTAATGATTTGATTCGAGGAGAAATTGCAACTGATGTTTCTGATCTCGGGGACTTTGTTATTGCACGGTCATTAACAGAACCGTTATACCATTTAGCAGTTGTAGTCGACGATCATGATGAGGGGGTAACCCACGTTGTTCGTGCAGAAGAACATATTGCGAATACTCCACGTCAGATTTTGATTCATCAGGCATTGGGCTGGGAACTACCTGCGTATGCACATTTGCCGATTGTACTTGGTCCTGATAAACAAAAACTTTCTAAACGTCGTGGAGCACTCCCGGTGACATCTTATGCAGATAAAGGGTATCTCCCTGATGCGGTGTTTAATGCCGTTGCCATGATCGGATGGAACCCGGCGGATCCTGGTTCAGAACAAGAAATTTTTTCTCGCTCTGAATTAATAGAACGATTTGATTTGTCTCGGGTACAAAAATCAGCAGCAGTATTCAATGAAGAAAAACTCAATTGGTTTAATCGGGAATATTTGCGGGCATTACCAATTGATGAACAAAAAAAACAAGTTCGTAAATTTTTACCGGGTGTACTACATAATATAGATGATGAACTATTCGAAAAAATTTTTCCAATAATAATTGAGCGGATTCACTTTTTTTCTGAAGTGGCTACCATGGCTGAACAAGGAGAATTTGATTATTATATTACTCATCCAGAATTTCCGATACATAATATTATTTGGAAACAGGATACGCTTGAAAATGCAAAAAAACACTTAAAAGTACTCTATGAAATGTTTTTATCTTATACTGGTAATTGGGATCAAAATGAATTAAAAACGTTCATTTGGGACTATGTGGAGGCACAGGGGCGAGGTAACGTGCTCTGGCCGTTACGGTATGTATTATCTGGAAAAGACAAATCACCTGACCCCTTTATACTCTTGGAAATACTTGGTAAGGATATTACATTACAAAGAATTGAGAAGATTATTAAATAAAAAACGGTGTATCAAACACCGTTTTTTATTTTTCCCCAGCTATATTATTTCCTTGAAAAGGATGTGATATACTAATAACTATATGAAATTTATTACTACAATAGGGATCGTTTTTATGTTTTCGGCATGTTTACCTATTATTGTATTTGCTAATACAAAAGATGCTATAGCAGAAAAAGAAGCTGAGATCCGTAAGTTAGAACAACAGATTAATCAATATCAAAATCAAATTCAATATTATTCAGGACAGACACGAACTTTAAGTAGTGAAGTTTTAAATTTGCAAACATCTCAAAAAGTACTCCAAACATCATTACGATCAACAAGTACGAAAATTGACAAAACAAATATAACCATGAATCAAAATGTTTCAGAGATACAAGATTTATCAAAAGGTATTAACCATAATCGATATGTTATTGCTGAAACATTACGTAAAGTAAACATGCAAGATAACAGGAGTCCATTAGAAATGTTATTTACTGGACAAACAATTTCAGATTTTTTACAAGACTATCAAGATCTAAGTCGTCTTCAAAATGCTTTACGGGGATCTGTGCGAGTAATGCACGATAAAACAATTCAGTTGTCTCTTGCCCAGGAACAACTGGAAAAACAAAAAAAGGAATTAGAAGGATTGGTGGGAGAATTGAGTGACAAAGAAAAAATTTTAGCAGATCAAAAGAAGGAAAAAGATAAATTATTAAAGGAAACAAAAGGAAAACAAACAGAATATGAAAAGATGGTACAAACTCTTCAGCAGCAAGTAGAGCAAATTACCAATGAAATTCGTGAGTATGAATCACAGCTAAAATTTTCATTAAACCCACAATCACTCCCACCTCCGGGATCAAACGCTCTTGGTTGGCCTATTAAAGATGTGGTTATCACTCAATTATTTGGAAGAACAGTAGATGCAAAGAGGTTATATCTATCTGGTTCACATAGTGGAGTTGATTTTCGTGCAGCGGTAGGTACTCCTATTTATTCTGTTGCAGATGGGGTAATTGAAGGAACTGGAGATACAGACATAACTTGTCCAAAAGCATCTTTTGGAAAATGGATATTTATTCGTCATAATAACGGTCTTTCTACAGCATATGGGCACCTTTCCGGAATAAAAGTTTCTACAGGTCAACAGGTAAAAAGAGGTGACTTGATAGGATATTCTGGTAATACTGGGCATACAACGGGACCTCACTTGCATTTGACAGTATACGCATCAAATGGTGTTGATGGGGAAGAGGGGGCTCGTATTGCACAGAGGCCAAGTTCTGCGTGCGCAGGAAAAAATTACACTATGCCACTCGCGCCGACGAACGCATATCTTGATCCGATGCTTTATTTACCTAAAACCGGATTTAGTTTGAAGTAAATTTTTAAATAGCCTATACGGCTATTTTTTGTTATAATAGATTCTATATGAATAAACTTTTTTTTGATATTGAAACTATTCCAGCTGGAGAGGAGTCATATGGAGTATTGAGGGCTTTGTATGAAAAAAAGAAAGAGAAAAATGCAGAATACACAGAAACTTTCGATGAATTTATTACTAAAACATCATTTGATGGAGCTTATGGTCGCGTAGTATGTATCGGGTATGCGGTAAATAAAGATGCACCTCGAATTATTAGTTATCCAGATAATGAAAAGAAAATTTTAGAAGATTTTTGGCATATAGCAGGGCAGTGCGAACAGTTTATTGGACATAATATTATGGATTTTGATTTACGATTTTTACTACAACGATCGATTGTACTTGGGGTAAAACCGACATGGACTCGATTTCAGGAATTCGGGAAGAAACCCTGGGAAATGAATAAATATTTATCGTTTGCTCGTTATAATAACATGCCTATTTTTGACACCATGCAAGAATGGTCAAACTGGGGGAGTCAAAAATCTGGATTGGAACATATTGCTCTTGCATTAGGTATCCCAACCCCAAAAGATGGTATCGATGGATCTCAGGTGTATGAATTTTATAAAAATGGCAAACTAGATGAGATTTGTGATTATTGTAAACGAGATGTTCTTGTGACACGAGCAGTATATGAGCGAATGATTTTTGATTCTGACCCAAGTAAGAATATGGAAACCCTATTTATTAATTCTTAATATCCTACAAAAATTTATATGTCATTTAAAATTGGCACAAAAGCACCAAATTTTGCACTTTTAGACGATACAGGGAAAAAACGATCGTTAAAAGAATTTTTAGGTAAATTTATTATTATTTATTTTTATCCAAAAGATAATACTCCTGGATGTACACGTCAGGCATGCAGTATTCGTGACACGTATTCAGATTTTGAAGCTGATACCGTAATCATTGGTATCTCAAATGATTCAGTACTTTCTCATAAAAAATTTAAAGAAAAACATTCTTTACCATTCATATTACTCTCAGATCCCGACAAGGAAATAATTAAAAAGTATCATGCAATAAATTTAGACACGAACGCAACAAAACGCATGACATATATTATTGATCCTCAAGGTAAAGTTGTTGAAGTATTGTCAAAAGTGGCACCGGATACTCACGGGTATGATTTAAAAAATATTCTCAATTTATTAAGAAGCAAATATTATGCGTAGAAATACAATACTAGTATTTATTATTGTAATCATTTTAACGGTCGTGGCTTTTTTTATATCACAAAGAGATGATATTAAAATTATTATTGACCCTGTAATTGAACCCAATGAAATAGTTGCCATATTTGTATGTGATTATAATATCAATGTATCCGCAGTATTTAAAAAAAGTCTGCAGGGGAACAGTGTAGATCTAAATATTAACAATGGCGAACGAAAAATAACCCTTAGTCAAACAATATCAGCATCAGGAGCTCGCTATATTAATCCAGATGAAACTTTAATTTTTTGGAATAAAGGAGATACCGCATTTATTCAAGAAAATGAAGAAATTATTATAGATAACTGTGTAGATATCAAGAAACTCTCAGACACTGATTGAGCAATAGAATAAGCTATCATAGCTTCTGATCGTACTTTATGGTCAGAAGTTTTTTATTATTTATTATTAATTTGTTATATAATGTCGTAAAAGATATATTGTGCGACATTATATATAAAAAATAAGCATAAACTAAAAACAGGTCTCCCACCCCCCCCTGTTTTTAATCGTCTTACCTTAAACTTTTACATTTTTCAATAGTATCAACTTCTTCATTATAATCATTAATAAGTTTTGTATAATATTCTACATTTGCGTTATATTCTTTAATTGTTAAATTATATTTACTAATCAATTCGTTATCTTTTTCTGTTGTTAGACTAAAATCCTCTTCCCTTTCTAATATTTGTTGTTCTAATAAGTCTAGGTCTTTTTTAAGCTTTAATGCAATTGATTCTATTTTTTGTATTTCATTTTTTATTCCAGGCGTTAATTCAGGGCAAGTTTTTTTCTTAACTCCAAAGTGTTGCACTATATAATAAGATCCATCAATATTCTGATATACAGAAACTCCAACATCTTTCCAGTCTGGATAGAGTATATTTGCACGATGCTGCTTATTTTTCATCCATTCATTAACAACTTCTGATGCTGAATTAAAATATCCAAAAGCAAGATTTTCACTTACTCGTAAAAAATCATATCCCTCATCTTTAATAAAATCAGCAAAATCCCTTTTCGGTTCATAAGGAGATATATATGAAAAGTAATTATTATTCCTCATGTCAAGCAGTTTTTCATATGCAGAAAAACTAAGTAGAGTATTGAAGTTTATTGGCAGTAAGTCATGCTTACTTCTTTCTTGGTTTACATAATAGATTATTTGATCTGATGTAATTTTATTGATAACTACAGTAGTATCAAAAGGAATAATATTACCAGTGAGCGCTTCTGATTTCTCTAGTACTAATAATGTATCAATTTCATCGATAATTATATTTTCTAGGGGTTCCCGAGGAGTTTTTGAAAAAACAAAAGAAACTCCATTACTCAATGAAAATTGTAGAATACATAATAGTGTGAATAATAGTAATATATTTTTCATAAATACCCTTTAATTACATGTTGCAGAACGTTCATATCCTTTTGATTCAGCTTCTTGTGCTGTGGCAAAAAATACCTTATTTTCTTCTTTTATCCGAGACACTGATCCACAGTCTATTGGATAGTATTTCTCACCCGACTTTGATGCAACAAAATTTTTTTGACCCACTGATTGATTTTGTGTATTACTACCCTCCTCTACTGCTGGTAATTCATCAAATTCATTAAACATATTCCTATTTATATATTGTAGTGTCAGTGGAACAGGTTGTTTTGGAAGTTCTATAATCGGAGAAAAATTTTGATCTACATAATATTTATAGGTAAATATACCAAACATATACGAAATAATCATACATCCCAAAAAGTAGACAATTCTCATTATCTGTGGTTTTTTAATAAAAGAGATGATTTTCTTTTCTATATCCATATAGTGTAAGAGTGCTTGATTATTTTTTAAATTTAAGTTATACTGGAAAGTATAGCATAATTATTAAAAATAAGTAATATTTATCAAATCATATGGCAACAAGAAAAGCAGGAGGTACTGCTAAAAACCTTTCAGATTCAAATCCAAAATATTTGGGTACTAAATTGTATGATGGTGAACAAGCATCTGCTGGTTCAATCATTGTCCGTCAACGTGGTACGCGAATTATTGCTGGTAAAAATGTTCGTATTGGTAAAGATCATACATTATATGCCGATAAGGCAGGTACTGTAAAATTTTCTACTAAACGACAACAAAAATTTAATGGAACTACCACTAATAAAAAAGTAGCGAATGTGATATAAAATAAAAAAATCCCTATAAGGGATTTTTTTATTTTATATCAATATTTATTTTTCCTGCAATGTTTTTATACTGTATCAAAATAGTATGATTACCAATTTCTTTAATAGGTTTTTGATACTGAATAAAATTTTTTTGCAATTGAACTCCTAATTGTTTTTTTACCTCAATTAGTAATTCATTTATTGAAATACTTTTATATAATTTCCCTGATTGATCTTTTTGGGCAACATAAATAATTATTTGTTTTCCATTAATAAAATTAATAATTTCTTTAATTTTCATTAATTCCTCTTGTTCCTCCTTCTCCTTTTCTTGCTGTGCTTGTTTATATTTTTTAATAATTTCTTCGGTTGCCTTTACCGCATACCCTTGAGTAATAAGAAAATTCGTACCATACCCATCTGGAACTTCTTTAATATCACCAATACTTCCCTTTCCTCGTAAATGTTTTATAAATAAAACTTTCATATTTTTCTTGAATTTATTTGAATAATGATAACGCCTTTTTTAAAATAGGATCTAAATTTTTTTCAGAAGATTTTTCTGAAACAATATAATCAGGGGTAATTCCTTTTTCAGAAATAGAGACACCGTTTGGTGTTAACCACTGCGCTACGGTAATTTTTACCGAAGAACCATCACTGAGTGGTACCAGCTCCTGAACAGACCCTTTACCGAACGTTTTCACTCCTACTACCTTACCAGCTTTATGTTCAGAAATTGCTCCTGCAAGAATTTCAGAAGCTGATGCAGACCCTTCATTCACTAATAATATTAATTGAAATCCTTTTGGCAAAACAATATCTGAACCAATACTTCGATAGACTAATTCAGGTTTTCCTGAACCTTGGTCTTCACGAAGTATTATTTTTCCTTGTGGTAGGAAATAACTTGCAATATCAATTGAGGCATTAAGATATCCACCAGGGTTATTTCGTAAATCAATAATCAGTTTATTGCTTCCAGAATTTTTAAATTCTTGTAATGCATCTCTGAATAAATTTGCAGACTGTGCTGAAAATGTATAAAAATTAATAATAAAAACATCGCCTTCTTTTTTTGTTTCGATCACTGGAATATTAATGAGCCCTCTTGTTATTTCAACGTCAAATACCGATCCTGTTTCCGGTCTCCCAATAGTGAGAACGACTTTCGAATCTACCGGCCCCCGAATGATTGAGACTGCTTCATCTACTAACATATTTTCAGTCGTGGTACCATTAATTTTGACAACAATATCTCCAGATTGCAAACCTGCTTTTTCGGCAGGAGAATTTTTCATTGGTGTAATAATAGTTATTAATCCATCACGCATACCAACTTCTGCTCCAATACCTCCAAATTCACCTTCAACATCTTCTAAAAACATTTTAGCCTGTCGTGGCGGAAAAAAAGAAGTGTATGGATCTTTGAAGGATCCAACCATTCCAGAAATGGCACCATAAATTCTTTCTGTGTCAGTAGGAATTTTTTCTTTAAAAGGAAATTTTTCATTTAACAATTTCCAGACATTCCAAAATTGTGCAAAATCTTTGGTAGAAGAAATACCTAGTGTTTCTGGTTGTATTATCTCATGTTTTGCGTCAGAAATTTTACCAACAAAAATTCCCACAGCAAAAACTCCTAATACTCCCAACGTTATTAGAATTTTTTTTATTAATTTTTGATAGCTTTCTTGATTCATAATTAAAAAATATTATATTTATATATTAATATGCTCCATGTGTATATGCATTACTCGGATCCCATGACATGTAACTCTGTATACCAAGGTCTTTAAGTGCCTGTATTTGTAATTGTACCATTTCTTTTGTGTAGGTTGCACCCATGTCAAAATCCTGAATCCAAGGTCTAAATTTTTCTGGACCATACCCCATTAGTTGAGCACGTTCAATACCTCGTTTCATTGCTATTGTTATTATTTCGTATGGCTTTGCAGCAGGATTTGCATATCCATAAAAATTCGGAGGATAATGAGAAGGATAAATCATTGGTGATATGTAATCAAAATATGGCAGTGCCTTCTCTAAAACTTGACCAATTCCTAAATCATCAGTATTGTTTGTAGTCATTCCAAAGAGATCTGCGGAGGTAATAATATGAGTATTGGAAAAACGATTATACAACGCTTTAAAAAATTGCTCAATTGCATCAGATTTTGTTCCTATTGATTGAGGATATTGAATATCTGCTATATTACCATCTGAAGGAAATCGAATATAGTCAAAATTTATTTCATCAAAACCAATATCATGTGATGCTTGAGCAATTCTAAAAGTATAATCCCAAACTGACTCATTAGTAGGATCTAGAAATGAAAGACCTTTTTTGTCTTTCCAGGGTTTTCCTGTTGACTTACTTTGAATTGCCCACTCTGGTCTTTTTTCTGTAAGGTATGGATCTTGAAATACTGAAATACGACCAATGACATAAATTCCTTTATCGTGGAGCGATGTGATAAAATCAGACATATCTTTCACAAGATTTCTTGGTGAACCTATTTCATTAACAACTGGATCATTTATGAGAAATGAAACTCTCCCGGTCGCATCCTTAATATCAATAACAACACTATTAATATTATTATTTATTATAAAATCAACAAGCTTATTTCGTATACTTGGCGTACTTGCAACCCACGCGCTCATATATACTGCACGAACTTCACTTGGTGTTTTTTGATGAGGGGTTGTAATTATTTCAATATCTTCTGTAACTCCTTGTATTTGTTCTTCAGTAATTATATGTATTTCTTCTTCCATTGTACTAATACTTTCCTGTGTCTGCTTTTTAGGGTTTTGTAATTTTAATGAAGTATTACCTCCATATACAATTCCAATCACAAAAAAGATTACTATCATAACCCCGAGTATAGTTGTAAAAACAGTAACCTTTTTATCCATAAAAAATAAAAATAAAATTTATAATATATCTCGTAAATGTCTCATCTCCTGCTTCGTTGCTTCTACTGATTCTTCTAAAATATCTTCTGCAATGTCCCCAGCAATTTCAGTAATAAGTTCCTCTTGACTTGGATCAAATTGACTTGCTATTTTTTTTGCCGTTCGCAATTCAGTAATCCCTATAGCTATTAAAAAGATGCTCGGAATAATGATCAGTATCTTTTTGACATGAATTGGTATTCCTAATATTGATATAATAATAACCCATATTCCTATAAAAATAATAAATCGAGCTTGTTTCATATGTTAGTATTGTAACATATCCTTAAAACAAAAAACAACCTTCCGGGTTATTTTTTTGGTCCAACCATAATAACAAATTCACCTTTTACTTTATCAGGATGTGTTGTGTAATAATTTATTAGTTCAGCAGGAGTTCCCTTTTTAAATTCTTCAAATAGTTTAGTAATTTCTCTTGCGATAACTACGGTTCGATCCGGTACATGCTCTACCAGTGATTCAAGTGTTTTCATAAATCGATGTACTGATTCATAAAAAACAATCGTAGTTTTTGTTTCTACAATTTCTTTAAAAAATGTTTCCCGACCTTTTTTATGAGGAATAAATCCTTTCCAAACAAATTCATGAGCTGGTAATCCTGATGCAGATAGTGCAGAGATCATCGCGCTGGGGCCAGGGATTGGTGAAGTGATAAATTCGTTCCCAAAATGTTTTTGCAATTCTGCAACCAGCATTACCCCCGGATCTGATATACATGGTGTTCCTGCGTCAGAAACAAGTGCACAATTTTTCCCCTGTTCGATGAGTGCAATAATCTGGTTTACCTTGGTGAGTTTTGAATGAGCGTGGAAACTCATTAATTTACTCTGCCCTGCCTGATTTTTATTTGGAATTGCATAGTGTTTGAGTAATGATCCAGTAGTTCTGGTGTCTTCACATAAAATATAGTCTACTGATTTGAGTACTTCAACCGCGCGAAAAGTCATATCGGCCAAATTTCCGATAGGTGTTGCAACGATATAGAGTTTCCCAATTTTTATTGACATAAATTATATATTGTGCTATTTTAACATAGAAATTATTTTTTCACAACTAAAACAAAAAAATGGAGGAATTAGTTAAATTTCTTACAAAAATTGATCCAGATGCATATCAGGACATGGTCTTTAGTAATCGTATTATTCCAATATCTTCTGAAATTGATGATGATTTGGAAGAATATGTAATTACGCATATTGCCGTGCTTAACGCTATTAATCCAAAGCGGGAGATTAAAATTCTCATAGACACAAATGGCGGACAAGTGAGGTCTGCTCTTAAGATTTATGATGCAATTCTTTTCTCGAAAGCGCCAGTTGATGGTTATGTGCAGAGTAGGTGTCACTCATCGGGTATTTTGATACTATCTGCGTGCAGAAATAGAATAGCTCTTCCAGCTTCTGATTTTTTATTCCATGCTGGTGCAGGTGGTGTTAGTGTTAAGTTTAATCATGGATATAACGTCTCACCAGAGGAGCAGGTGAATATAGCCCTAGAAGAACATAGGCACACAGAAGGAATGTTTCTTGATACCCTTGCTAGTCGATTAAAAATTACGACATCACAAATTATAGAACTTGAAAAAACCGGCGAAAGAACCGAGTACCCTATCTCGGCAAAAAAGGCGCTAGAGATTGGATTAATCACAAAAATTGCCAAAACTAAAAAAGATTGGATTTGGTAATTCTTTCAAAAAACATAAAGGGACCCGGGGGTCCCTTTTTTTTGTTTACAATATAATTTTAATCAGTACAGTTATAAATATATGAATCAAGAAATACAGTGGTTGTTGCAAGATAAATACAATGGAATACAAACTTCAGAATTTGAAAACGATCTAAAGCGTTTGGAATCAGGCGAACCATTGGCATATGTTATCGGCTGGCAACCATTTTGTAATACAAAAATTTTCCTCGACTCTCATCCTCTCATTCCCCGTCCAGAAACAGAATACTTGGTAAATAAAATTATTACTGAATTATCAGATAAACAAAATTTGAAAATCTTGGATTTGTGTGCCGGATCAGGCTGTATTGGTGTTGCGTTGTTAAAAGCATTGTCGACAAGTACGGTTGATTTTGCAGAACTTGATGAATCGCACCACATCACTATTTTAAAAAATATTACTGAAAACGGTATTGATACAAATCGAGCAAAAATTTACGGTGGAGATTTATTTGAAAATATTACCGATACCTACGATATTATTATTACCAATCCTCCTTATATTGATCCAGCACTATCTGACAGAATTGGTGAAAATGTGTTCAAATTTGAGCCAGAACTGGCGTTATTTGGTGGGAAGGACGGAATGCAGATTATTACGCAAATCGCCCAAAATGCCCCGAATTTCCTCAAATCTGAGGGTATTTTATGGATCGAACACGAACCAGAACAAGTAGAGGAAATAAAACGGTTATTGCCAGAATCTGAAACTGTATTAGATCAGTTTGGAGTTGATCGATTTACAAAATTTGTAAAATAAAAAACACTTCCAGAAAGTGTTTTTTATTCCCCATCTTCAAAGCTTTCTGCATCTGCAAGTGCTTGCAAGATTTTATCAATATTCCCTGCCATAATACTGGGAATATTTGAAAAGTTTTGTCGGATACGATGGTCTGTAATTCGATCCTGAGGATAGTTATACGTTCTAATTTTTTCTGACCGATCTCCCGATCCTACTTGTTTTTTACGATTTGCAGAGTCCTTACTTGCAACTTCCTCATCATGAATTTGTTGTAATTTTGCACGAAGCAAGTCTAATACGCGTTCCTTGTTTGCTAATTGTGATCGTTCTACGGTTGATCGGAAACTGATCCCGGTTGGTTTGTGAATTACACGAACCGCTGATTCTACTTTGTTTACGTTTTGTCCTCCTGCTCCTCCTGCACGTGATGTTTCAAATTCGAGTTCAGCAGGATCGAGTTCAATGGTAATTTTTTTACGAATCGGCATAATAGCAACCGTTGCCGTGGACGTATGAATACGACCCTGTTTTTCTGTTGCGGGAATTCTCTGAACTCGATGTGCACCAGTTTCATATTGGAGTAATTTATAACAATCAAGTCCTTTTACTTCAAATGATGCGTCTTTATACCCCCCTAGATCATTATCTGAAATATCAATGGTTCGCCATGACCAACCCATTTTTTCTGCATATCGTTCATACATTTCTGCGAGGTCTCGTGCAAAAATTGAAGCCTCATCCCCACCCGCACCTGCGCGAACCTCCAAAACAATTTCGTTAGGAAACTCATCCTCCTCTTTTTCTTTATCTAAAATTTCTTGGATTTGAGATTCAATTATTTTTTGAGTTTCTTCAAGCTGCCGCAATTCTTGCTCAGCAATTTCGGAAAGATTTGGGTCATGTTCAATGAGCTGTTTTGTTTCTTCTTGTTCACGCAAAACACGCTCCAATTCCTGAGCGTAATATTGGGTACGAGGATTTTGTTTTAATGATTGTATATCCATAAAAATAATATAAGAAAAGCCATCCAATATATTCTGGAATGGCTTTTCTGATGCTGTACATTATGCTCTTTTTCCAGCTTTTGCAACGCGAGCTTTGAATTTTTCTGCTCGTCCTGCTGTATCGAGCTGTTTTTCTTGACCTGTATAAAATGGATGAGAAGCGCTTGAAGTTTCTACTACACACTTTGGGTATTCTTTTCCGTCAGTATAAACAACGGTTTCGTTGGTAGGAATAGTAGAACCAGCAAGGAACATTGATCCATTAGTTGCGTCAACAAACACAACTTGTCGATAGTTTTGAGGATGGATTTCTTTTTTCATAATACTCACAATATAGCATCTTTTTATATTTTTTGCAAGTATTACCGACGACTTAACTGTTCCAATTGATCGATAGTCTTTTGTATGTTCGCTGCCTTAGTCATAACCGAAGTTCCATAGGTTGAGCATGCCCCATAATAACGACAAGCAGCATTATATTCTGCGCTATAGGTTTGTGATTGAGCTCCTAAATCTCTTAGAAATATAGCTGTAGCAAATACTGCGTGTTGTGGGTTCCATGGATTTGCAACACTTGCTCCAGTAAATTGTCGCACGCGTGCCTCAACACTCATCCATGTATTTGGAATAAATTGTGTATATCCCATCGCTCCACCGAAACCAAAGATTGTTCCGTCAGGTCGTACAAGCGCACAGGAAATAGGGGTTGTTCGCCAGTCACGGCCGAGACTTTCTGTTATTTTTACAAAGTTTGCAAAATTTCCAGGAACCATGTTTCTTTGTGAAGGATTTCCTGAACGAACATAAATCCCTTCACCAGTTTCTCCATTTCTGAGATAACAACCACCAACGTTATTACCAAAATTGGTTTCTTGTTGCATAATAGCTAAAATGAAAGCGGGCCGTATTCCAGTTTTTTCAGAAGCAGCTTTTGCATAGTCGTACGCTTCTCCAAAAGAAATTGATCTACTTTCAATACCTGAACCTTCGAATCGAATAAGTTCGGCACGAATCTGGGCAATACGAGCTTGTCGATCTCGAATAACGGCTTCATAGTTTTGTTCTTGACCTTTACTTACCTGGAGTGTTCTATTTTTTTCTGATTGTGTTACCTCTACACTTTTTTTCTCTACTTCCAATGCATATTTTACATCATTCTCTTTTTCTCTCTGTTCTTGTAGAGACTCTCGCTCTTTACTCGTTTTGTTTTTTGTTTCTCGAATAATTCCAAACGACTCCTGTATTCCGGCATTAATTGATTCTAACTGATCAACTTCATACAAAAATTCTGAAAGTGATTCTTTTGAAAAAAGCATTTCCGTGAGCGTATAGTTATCGAATTGATTTTTTTTACGCAAAATTTCTGCCAAAGAATTTTCTTGACGGCGACGTTTTTGTTCTAATGTTTCAATGGTTTTAGTTTTTTCAGTTATTTTCCCTGATAACTGTTGTAAGGTTCTGTTTTTTGCAGTAATGGCATCTTGTTTCTTTTTAATTTCTGCATTGAGCGCAGCAACTTCTTTTGAAAGAGAACCGGAAATTGCTCGTTGCTGCTCTAATTTTTTTTGCTCAGCAGCAAGCTCTTGCTCTAATTTTTGTAATTCTTGACGAAGTTTGTCTTGTTCTGCGGTTTGAGCAAAAACAGGCGTTACCACACTTATATTTGAAAAAAATATTACAGATAACAATATCCATGCAAATAATTTATTTGATTTCATATACCCTAGATTCTATCACATTACAATGACTCTTAGAAACCAAGTTATCCACAAGTAAAAAATACCCGTTTCGGGTATTTTTATTCTTCTGTTTCTTCCTTTTTACCTTTTTGTTCTACTTCGATAGCTGAAAGATCAACATCAGCTGATTCAACTTCTTCTTGGAGTCCAGTAACTACCACAACAATATCTTCTGGATCGTTTTTTACATCAACTTTTGATGAAACTCCGAGATCTTTTACTTGGATGTGGTCTCCAACATTTTCAAGTTTTGAAATGTCAACAATGATATTTTTTGGAAGATCTGCTGGAAGTGCTTCAACTTCAATTTCGTGGAGCATTTTTTCAAGTGTTCCTGTTCCGGCTTTTACTGCAGGTGAAATTCCTTCAAATTCAATTTCTACTCCCACAGTTACTTTTGTAGCTTTATCCAGAGCGAGAAGGTCTGCATGAATAACGTTATCTGTCGCAGGGTCAATTTGGAAATCATGAATAAGGACATCAAAGTTTTTTCCATCTACTGAAAGGGTAATTGCGGAAGAACCTCCCGCTGCTTTCCAAGCTTTTTTAAAAGCTTCTCGTTCTACAGAAATGCTCATAGGAGCCTGAATTCCTGCTCCGTATACTACCGCAGGAATATTTCCTGCAGATCGGATTGCTTCTAATTTTTCAGAAGCGTTTCGAATGTGTGCTGAAATTGTTGTCATAATGGGTATACTATACAGGATTTTTGAAAAAATGCAAGAAAAAACAGGTACTTGCGTACCTGTTTGAATTATCCAATTTTTATAAGAATAACCCCTAAAATAGTTATAAGAATAAGTAGTAACTTGTTTCTTGTCATTTTTTCTTTAAAAAATAGATAGCCAATAAATGCTGATATAAAAGTATACCCAGGATGAATTGCATATACCCCAGAAAGTGGTCCGATTGATAAAGCTTTCAATATCGCCCACCCACCTAAAACAGAAAAAATGGCTATGAGTAGTGTATTTTTCCAGTAGGTTCCAAAACTTTTGATTTCTTTGAAGTTATTTTTTTCAAGAAATAGATAAAAAAACAAAGCAATAATGGACGCGCCCAAGTATTGAAATATCATAAAGGATACAACTGGGTCATAAACTACTCCGAGTTTTTGAATATACTTTGAAATTACAGAAGTGGTTAAAATTCCGAGTATCAAAAATATAACACTCAGATTTATTTTTGGAAAATTCATATCTTTCTTTGTAAAAAAGAATACAGATACCAAAATTAAAAAGGTTCCTAATGCTTGAATTATTGTTAATTTTTCAGACAATATTATTAAACCTATTAAAATAACTAAAACATTACTCAGTGAAGAAGTTACTGGTAAAATAGAACCAACATCTCCCTTTTTAAGGATGTTTTTTGTTAAAATCATATTAATCCCAAATAGTATCCCCCAGAAAATTCCAAACCAAGAAATTTTAACTTGAAAAATGTTTATATTTCCAATAAAAAATAAACAAAAGACAACAATAAGGAATGAAAATAAATTCGTCCAAAAAGTTGAAACCAACGAACTATACCCTTTTAGAGAAGGAGTTTTATAAAGTGCCATTGATATACCCAGTGCAACAGTTGCAATGATTGAATAAAAAATCCAGTGTTCCATAAATATATTTTCACAAAAAATACCACGAATTGTGGTATTTTGCAACTAGCGTACTTCCCAGTCTTGTTCGGTGAGTTTTTCAGTAATTTTTTGCATGGGACTAGAAACTTCTTCTTCGGTAAGCGTTCGGTCTTTTGCTTGGAATACCATACGGAATGCATAAGATGTTTTTCCGTCTTTTGAAAACGTATCAAATAATCGTGGACCTTTTACCATGAATTCTCCTGCATTTTCTATGATAATATTTTGAATTTCATTTGCTAAACTATCATCAGAGACCCAAACAGCAATATCGCGACTCATACATGGATAGTCTGACCATTGGATAAATTCTCCAGAAATTTTAGTATTCATTAATTCATAATGATCGTCTGAAACTTTTAGGTTATGTTCACGAATATATTCATCGAGCGTACATTCCTTGGTTTGTTTTTTATCAATGTACGCAACGTGTATTACCTCGCCACTGTTTTCAAAAACAGTTCCGATTTCAAAAAATTGCATAGTATCAATTTCCAAGAAGTCTTTATTTAATCGATTCATTTCAAATGATTCTGTGAGCCCATCAATCAAATTTTTCCGCAATGCAGATTTTCCAACAGGACCTCGAGCGACTTCATAATGACCCTTTTTACGGAATGAATACGTCATTACTTCGTGATACCCTTTTTGTATTAAATCATTTTTTATTGCAAGAATTTTTGCGTATTCCTTATGTATTGTAGGTTTTTGGGAAAGTTCTGGAATTGTTGCAGGGATATTATTGTATCCGTACACTCTTCCAATTTCTTCTACCATGTCATGAGCTCCGGTGATATCAATTCGTTCAAACGGAATTCCAACGGTAAACGTATCACCTTCTTGTGCGAATTCGTAGTGATATTGTGTGAGAATGTTTACAATATTTTCTGATGAAATATCAGTACCCAGTTTTTGTGCAATATAACGTGTAGAAAATTGCACATGTTGTTGCTTGGTAGGATTTGGATATACATCAACAATGTCTTCAAAAATTGCATCAGGACACATTTCGAGGATGGTTGCAGATAATTCCCGCATTGCATAATTGACCAATTCTGGAGTTAATTCATTTTCAAATCGTTTTGCACTATCGGTTAGAATATTTAATCGACGAGCAGTTTTTCGCACGGTAGTTGGATCAAAGTTCGCAACCTCTATCAGTATATCGGTAGTATTTTGATCCACCTCTGCATGATTCCCACCTTTTACCCCTGCGATTGCGAGGATATCTTTTTCATCTGCAATAACCATTTCTCCGGATTGTAATATTTTTTCCTCGTTTGAAAGTGTGGTAATAACAGTTTCTGAATCTACTATCTTTATAATAATTTTTTCACTTTCAAGTTTTTTAATATCAAATGCATGGGTTGGTTGTCCGCAATCAAACATTACCAAATTGGTCGCATCTACAATATTGTTGATACTTTTTTGTCCAATTGATTCTAGGTGTTTTACGATCCAATCAGGACTAGGTCCGATTTTTACATTGCGAATAATTCGTGCAGAATACCGCCTGCATAAATCTGTTTGTATATTTACTTCTAGTTTGGTTGACTGTGATTCCGGGATAATAAATTTTTCAGTCGGATCAATAAATTGTGATCCCAATAATCCCGCAATTTCCCGTGCCATTCCCTGGTGTGACAAACAGTCATGCGCGCGATCAGGAAGAACTTTAATTTCGAAAATTGTATCATCCCCTACTACCTCCTTTTCTTCTACCTCAAAAGCGCCGAAAATAATTTTTTCAGCGAGTTCTGCAGGTTCTGGTAATGGTTCTGCAATATGTGATTGTAGCCAATTATAAGAGATTTTCATATTTATTTTTTCATTACTACTTCCAAACAATGAGAAACACCTTCTTTACCTCCTAGGTTCTTACCCTCTTGTAAAATTTCTTGTTGAGATAAAATTGTAAGTTGTAAATTTCCTAAAGCTTTTTCTATTTTTTCTTTTTCCCATTTCCCTATTGAAACCATTGTATTTTTTGGTAACAACCAAATTGAAGTGAAAATTCCATCTTGCTTCAATGACTTTTCAATTTTTAATAAAGTTTTTTCAAGTATTTCTTTATGTAAAAAAGTTATTGATTTACCATAAATAAAATCATATTTATTTTCTGGAAAATCATAATCCCCAAAAAGGACTTGGTGATTATGAAGTTTTTCAGAAACATAGTAATCATCATTAATGAGCGGGCTTTGGTCTACATTATCAACAGATTGAAATCCTGATTCTTCAATTAAATATTTTGAATTTACTTTGCATGCATCCCCTAAAATCAAGGCAGAATTTTTGTTTGCAACCTCTCGAAGAGCTTTTATCATTAAAGAATGGGTAGGTTGTTTTTCTCTCTCTAAAAGGATTGCCCGTTCCCACTTATCTCCTTTTGGTTTTTCAGGTGAAAATTTTGGTTCCATAATTTAAAGTTTATTTTTTAATATTTTATCTCATCAGAAAATCTGGAATTAAATTTTTTCTTGAAATTATTCCTCAGAAATATTTAAATTTTTCTTATATTGATTTATAAGTTCAAGATCAGTAAGATCTTTTTCACGTGCACTAAGTTGTTTAAAATATTTTGTTACATCCAAGTTTTGAAATCGTTTACCAAATATTATATCAGAAGAATCGATCTGATCTTTTGTTGAATATTTACGGTCACCTTTTGTTATGTATATAAAATCTATATTTTTATATGAGACAATCTGAGAGTAGTTATTTTCTTTAAATGTTGCAGGAAATCTTTTCTTTAAATTACTAAATAAACTTTGAGTCACAATAACATCTAAATCATTACAGTCACGAATTCCACGCGCGGCTAAGCTACCACTACTTGAAATAAAATATTGGTTAATATCTAAATTTAACTCATCAAGCTGTTGTAAAAATGTTTCTAAATTTTTCATATTAAAACTGATTAATTCGTAAATCTCCTTGATATAAATGTCGAACATCATTAATTCCTGTTTTTAACATTACCAATCGATCAATTCCCATCCCGAACGCTAATCCTGAATATTTACTTGCATCAATTCCAGCATTTTCAAGTACTCGAGGGTGCACAAGTCCAGCCCCTAACATTTCTACCCATTTCCCTTTTACTTTTACATCTACTTCTAATCCCGGTTCTACGAATGGGAAATAGCTGGGTCGTAAACGAATTTCTGCATCCGGTCCAATAAATTGTTTGAAAAATTCGAGCAGTATTCCTTTCAGGTGTGCCATTGAAATTTCTTTACCAACTACTAATCCTTCGATTTGATGGAATTGCGCTTCATGGGTTGCATCGGTGGCTTCATTGCGGAACACTTTCCCTGGGGCAATAATCGCAATGGTTTCATCCTCCAAACTTTTTCCAGATTGTACGAAATTTTGCATATAACGGATTTGTACGGGTGATGTATGGGTTCGCATTACGGGGCGTAAACTGTTTCCTTGCTCATCAAGTACCGGTTTCTCATCGGTTTTAATCCAAAACGTGTCCTGCATGTCTCGGGCAGGGTGATCTTTTGCAACATTTAATGCATCAAAGTTATACCATTCAGTTTCCATTTCTGGTCCCATAGCCACAGAAAAACCCATATTGGTAAAAATACGGACCATATCATTGGTAATAATAGAAATTGGGTGTGAGCGCCCTTTTTGTTCGTTCATATGTATGACTATATCAAAAATAGATAAAAAAGTCATTGATAAATTTATTTTTGACAATAAAAAATGTTTATGTTATAAATAAAAAAAACAACTGACATGGATAAAATTTTGTTAGGACTTGCGGTAATTATAATTATTGCAATAATTTTCTTTTTAAAAGGAGTAAAAGAGGTTTATGCTTTAGGATATCGCAGATACCCAGAAACAACTCCAAAAAAGTGGATTCAAGGATTTCAAAAAAGTACTATCATAAAACTTGTTGGTACTACCCAGAAGAATGGACTATTTGTGTTTCGGATAATTAGAGAAAATGAAGAAGATTTGCCTTGTATTATCATGGATATTGTTAATTACATTCCTGCAGAATTATTACACATTGGCGCATCATATCAAGTTTTTGTTTCAGAAAAAACTGAACAAAAAATATTCGTACAAAAATATTCCAAAGAAACAACACAAGAAATGTTCGAAAGATATATTTCTTAAAACAAAAACGAGTCATTGAAACTCGTTTTTTATTTTTTCAATTCTTGTTTTAAAATATCTTGAATCATTTGTGGATTCCCGCTCCCCTTTGTTTCTTTCATAATTTGCCCTACAAAAAACATGAGCAATGCCTCTTTACCAGACCTATATTCTGCGACTTTTTCTGGATTCGCATCAATAACTTTCTGGACTACTGATTTTAATAATTCTGGATCACTCTTTTGGATCAAGCCCTCTGATTCTGCGATTTCTCGAGGAGAACGCAAATCCATCATATCATCTTCCTCACGAGGAATACATATTTTTGCAAGAATATCTTTTGCAACGCGTGACGATATTTCCTTGTCAGCAATCATTGTAATTAATTCAGCAATACGATCTGGTAAAATAATAATTGTTTTTTCATTATTTTTTCGCAACCCAAGAAAATCTGAAATAATATAATTCGACGCAAGTTTTATTTTTTCTCGATCTTGTAATATTTCTGCAATTTCTTCAAACCAATACCCAATCGGTCGATCGTTAAGATAAGTTTCAATATCTTCTTCTTTAATACCGAAATCTTTTGCATATCGTTCTCGTTTTTGCCAAGGTAATTCTGGAAGTTCTGATTTCAATTTTTCTAAATCAAACATTTCATGAATATACATTTTTGGTAAGTCAGGATCTGGAAAATAACGGTAATCGTGGGAACTTTCTTTTTTTCGTTGTGAAATTGTCATTTGTTTTACATCGTCCCAACCTCTCGTTTCTTGTACTATTTCATCAGGTCGTCCTGCTTCGTGGAGAGCGATCATCCGGTCAATTTCATAAGCTGCTGCACGCCCAGCTGCAGTAATTGAACCGATATTTTTTACCTCTGTTTTAGTTCCAAATGTATTTGGGTCAGTAGAAACAGAAACGTTTACTTCGATACGCATTTCCCCTTTTTCAATATTTGCATGCCCTACTCCTAATGTTCGCAATAATAATTGAAGCTCTTTTGCAAACTTTATCACTGTTTCAGAATCGTGAATCACCGGCTCTGTTACAAGTTCCATCAAAGGTACTCCGGCTCGGTTAAAATCCACTAATGAAAAATTTCCTCGATCATGTTTGGATGTTGCTGTATCTTCCTCGAGATGAATACGTGTAATTTTTACTCCTGCTAATTCACCACCAGAAACAATTGGGTATTTATATTGTGAAATCTGGTATCCTTTCGGAATATCTGGGTAAAAATAGTTTTTCCGATCAAATTCAGAAAAGTTTGCAATCGTTCCATTTACGGCGAGTCCAATTTTTATCATTGATTCAATGGCAGTTTGATTAGGTACAGGCAGTGTTCCTGGGTGAGCCAAACATACCGGACAGGTATTTTTATTGGGAGTTTCTTCGTCAGGGTCGTTTTTACAACTACAGAACATTTTACTGTCGGTTGCAAGTTCAGCGTGAATTTCAAGTCCAATGACCGGATAATAAGTTTTTCCATTTCGTTCAATCATGGTGGTACTATACCAAAATAACAAGGTTTTGAAAACCTTGTTATTTTTTATTTCCGTAAGTATTTTACTAGCCCGTCGCTCAGTGTTTTTATTGTAGTATCGTCATAAGCAGACACAATAAATATTTCTTTTTTGGGTGCAATTTTTTTGATTAGTTTCAATTTTTCTTTTAATTCTGAATCTGAAACCATATCCAATTTTGTTAAAATAATGATCTCATCTTTTTCTGCAAGTTCAGTATCATAATCAGATAATTCTTTTCTAATCGTTATGTAATCTTGTTCGATGGTTTCTGAATCAAGCGCAATAACATGTGCAATTGCTTTGGTTCGTGCAATATGTTTCAGGAATTTTATACCTAACCCCTTTCCAGTCCCTGCTCCTTCAATAATTCCTGGAATATCTGCAATAATAAATTCATAAAATGCACCAAGATGTGGATCAAGTGTTGTAAAGTGATATTCTGCAACTTTTGATTTTGCATTTGTAAGCGCGTTCAATAGTGTTGATTTCCCTGCAGAAGGTAGTCCAACAAGTCCAATATCCGCAAACATTCGAAGTTCAATATGAAATTCACCAAACTCACCCAATGTTCCCGGAGTTGACTCTTTTGGAGTAACATTACGAGAGCTTTTAAAATATTCATTTCCAAGACCTCCTCGTCCCCCACTTAATACTTTAATACGTTCTCCAACATGAGTAAGTTCAAAAACTTCCCCTGTATTTTTATTAGTAATAATAGATCCTACAGGAAATTTTAACTCTAAATCTTCACCATCGCCTCCTTGCCGACCAAAATTCGCCCCAGATTCCCCGTTCTCAGCAAAAAATTCTTTGGTATGCCGATAGAAATCTAAATATCCAATATCTGATACTGCAATCACAAAAACATCGCCTCCGCGACCACCATTTCCTCCTCCTGGTCCAGAAAGCGGTTTTGCTTTTTCTTGTCTCCATCGTACTACTCCATCACCACCTTTCCCAGCAGTGATTGAAATAATTACTTCATCAATAAGTGCCATAATTTTTATAAAATAACACATTTTTAATAAAAAATCAAATAATAAAAACTACCTTCCCGTAGTTTTTATATTTCGAACATAATCAGCTATTTGTAAAGCACTTTCTTTTGTATTTGTTTTACACAAAAATAATGAATTATGACAAAATACAAGATCGTTAAAACCAGATTTTTCTTGCAATTGTTTATCACGAAGTCCTGCCCATTCGCTTGGAAATGAGATCCTTTTGTCGAAACTTCCAAAATTTACTGGAACTGTTTCAATACTCCATGTTCCTGATCGGTCTGGATAGATATGAAACAAAGGTTCTGGGAAATTAACCAGATGAGCAATAAATACTGGGCGGGTCAAATTTTTATCAAAAACCAAAACCTCTTTATCTACAGAACTTTCATATACTTGTTTAATAATTTCTGATGCCTCCATTGATTGTTTTGAAACCAAAATATATCGATCGAAAAATTCTTCTGCTAATTGTACCGCATAGAGAAAACGATGATAATCATCGCTATCACAAGAACATTCTTTTTCTTTCCATGTAGCATTATAAATCATAAATGAAGAAGAAAAGGAAAGCGACCCTAAACCTTCTTGTTTTTGACCAAAATCATAACCATTATCATTAGCATCTATAAATTGAATACATTCCCGATCTATTTTTTCAACTAACGAATCATATGGGAAACACAGCTCTTTCCCAATTTTTTTCCAAACCAAACCTACCGAAGCATACGGGATCCCGTTTTCACGACTTCCGGCACCGCCTACCTGATGATGGTCAAACCTATTTTTTTCAGGGTCATATATACCACCAACATCGCATACTACATCTGCTTGTTTAATTATTAGCTCATCACGCGTCCGAATAACTTTAATTTTCCTTCCTTTGTCACGATAATATAATCGTAGTAAAGCAACTGCAGTTACATCATCCGCATGAAACCCTCCATCGTGAACCACAATAGTAATAGTTTTTGAAAAAAGTTGAATAATTTTTTGAAATAATTTCATATAAAATCATATTACCATAAAAAAATAACATACCCTACCAGGTATGTTATTTTGTATTATCAGGTACTATCAGTGAAAATATCCAAACAAAGAATGATACGAGAATTGATCCAAACACTGCAGACCAAAATCCGGTAATTGTAAACCCTTTAATAATCACGGATACGAACCAAAAATATGTTGTATTAATTAATACCCCTACAACTCCTAATGTGAGAATATTAATGGGTATTGTAAGGAGACTAAGCACTGGTTTAATAAAAGTATTAATAATCCCTAAAACTAATGCTACTAAAATTGCTGTACCCCATGATGTAACTGTAATACCAGGGATAATATAAGCAACGAGCATAACCGCAATGGTTAAAATAATCCATTTTAAAAATAATTTAATCATACTTTATTGTAACATTTCCTCTACTAACAATTTTACGAGACCTCCATCAGCTTTCCCTTTTAATTCTTTCATAAGCGACCCCACAATCATTCCCGTTTTACTTTTATCACTATTAAATTCATTAATTGTAGATTTCACAATAGGAATTAATTCTTCCCGTGTCATTAATTTTGGAAGAAATTCATTGAGAATTACTAATTCTGAAGATTCTTTTTCCGCAAGCTCTGGTCGCCCAGCATTAGTAAATTGCTCTATCGAATCTTTTCTTTTTTTTGCTTCTTTAGTAATAATATCAATCACCTGTTCGTCAGTTAATTCTGTTTGTGGTGTGCCTCCATGAGCAACTGAATAATTCATAAAAGCAGTTGATAATCCTCGGAGTACCAATAATCGAACCGAATCTTTATTTTTCATGGCGTCTTTAATGCCATTTTTAATACTTTCTTGAAGTTTCATACAGTAATGAGTATATCACATTTTTGTGATATACTGAAGGTCTATGGAAATAATTATCATTACACTCCTTGCAGTGGTATGTGCACTGCTACTCTATAATACGTTTAACGATAAAAAAAATTTACCAGAAATAAAACAAGATGATACTGGTTTGAAATTAATTCTCCAACAACTGAACGAACTCTCGCGAACCGTCGATGACAAAATACATACCATGTCACAAACGGTTGATGCAAAAATGAATCGTTCGTCTGATATTGTTCAAAAATCTCTAGAAACTCAATTTCTCGAATCTCAAAAATTAATCAAAGAAATTACTCGAGAATTAACTGAAGTAAAAGAAACAGGTCGTCAAGTAGTAGGTTTCGCTGATCAATTACAGTCATTGCAAGATATCTTAAAAAACCCAAAACAACGTGGGATCCTGGGTGAATACTATTTGGAAACACTGTTGACTAACACCCTACCGCCTGAATCATATAAAATGCAGTACCGACTTGGTAAAGATGATGCAGGCAATGATTTAATTCCAGATGCGGTGGTGTTCGTAAAAAATACTATTATTCCGATTGATTCAAAGTTTAGTTTAGAAAATTATAATAAATTAGTTGAGGAACGAGACCCT
>CAZDPR010000001.1:0-176212 GCA_964507625.1 uncultured Candidatus Saccharibacteria bacterium | reverse complement strand
TGCTGAAGTGTTTGCACCTGCGTTGGTTCCGATGAATGCTGAACCGTCGATGCCATCAGCGCCAGACCCTGCGTTCAGTCCAATGAAAATACTATTCGTATTAGTTCCGGTAGATGTTCCTACCCCCAGGTTAATTACCCCAGCATTGGAATCATGTGATAAATATCCTAATCGTAATGGATTCGATGATGTTCCATCACCGTAAAAAGCCCCTGCAGGTTCGGTGTAAATTCCAGTCAGGTAGCCTACCGTTGCGTGGTTACCCCATCCATATGCCATATTCCAATCACTGATATTTCCTGTAGTAATTGCTTTGATATGTGATCCAACGGTCGGATCTGATTCAGTGAATGAGGTAAGGTAGCCTACCGTTGCGTGGTTACCCCAACCAAACGCGGTATTCCAGTTTCCGATTGCAGTAGTAGTGAGACCTCGGTTATCAGCCCATTGATTCATTCGTTGTCCGGTAATTAATCCACCTGTAGTACTTGCATTGTTATTAATATTCGCTTCAGTAATTACTGAATAAGTAGTATCAGTCCAAGGAACATTTACCACCGCCTGACCACTACTGTTTAATTGAATACCATAAGTTCTGGATGCGGTAGTCGTAACAGCGTTTGCTGCAGTTGATTGTACCGTATTTGAAAATAATCGAACGGTCCCAAAAACGGTTGTGTTTGCAGCAGCGACAGAAGTTAAATAGCCTACACTCGCATGATTTCCCCATCCATATGCCGTATTCCAATTACTAATAGATCCAGAAGTAATTCCTGATGCAGCCGATGCGGTAAATAATGGATCTGATTCAGTGAATGAGGTAAGGTAACCTACGGTTGCGTGATTACCCCACCCATATGCCGTATTCCAATTTGCAATACTGGTTCCTGAAATACTGGCTACTGGAGAAGCTAAAAATAACGGATCAGATTCAGTGACTGAAGTAATGAAACCAGAATCATTGATTAAATCACTGGTCGCCAAAACCACATCACCAATTTCCCCGTTCACCGAAGTAACCGGAGCGCTCCACGAAATAACCGTACAATCAGTATCACCAGGATTACATCCAGGATCGAGTGTTTGTCCAGGTGAAAATGGTCCAGCAGCAAACACAAAAAATCCATATCCAATTAATGAAAGAATAATAGATCCAGTAGTCAGTATTTTTTTGTGAAGAGAGCGAATAGAACCATTCATGTACCTTTCAGTATATCATAAAAAATTTGATTATTTTATCAGTTATCCACAGTTTTTGAAAAATAAAAAACACGAAATCGTGTTTTTTATTCTTGTACTAATGATTCAGAGATAGTACTTATTGAGCTATTATTTTCTGAAACACTATCAGGAATTGGCGTAACTGAATCTGATGCATTGTCATTACCTGATCCTGATTCAGATGAAGATTCTTGATCGATCGTTTCTAATGAATCATCAACTATTGAAGAGTTATCACCTATTTCATTTGAGCCATCGGCGTTTGATACTGATGACACTGCTTGATTTTGTAATAACTCTAAAAATTCTGTTTCTGTAATACAGGTTTGCCCCACACATAATAACTCAGTTCGCAATTCTTTAGTAAATATTCTTTGAATCCCATTTTCAATACTCGCAAACCACTCAATCAACCGCATTTTCAATGATGTTTCTGAAGTATTGGTGGTAAAGTCATCAATTTTCAAATTGAGTTCCTGCACCGCTTTCACAATCACTGGTGTCATACCTCCATAGTTTACTGAAAGCATACCATCGTAATTCGTAGTTACTAACTGTGGGAAGTAGTCATTGATGTTTTGTGCAATGAATCCGATTTGTTCACGATCATTTGTTCCGGTATTCCAATTGTAGGTTACGGTTCTAATATTCATGAGATCATCAAGTGTAGTTGATGATAGATCGGTAATATTGGTTTTTAATCGTTCATCAGATGAACAACTGATTCCCGTTCCTGCAATGATACTACAGGTGTTACCAGTTCCTCCGTTGAATACCATTTCTTCGATTCGTCGGGTGGTTGAACCGATCATGAATTGGTTGGTGGCGGTGTTGGTGGCATAGGCTCCGATGGCGATACTGTTGGAGAAACCTCCGGTGTTAGTGTTGTTTCCGATCAAAATACTATAGTCATCTGGATCAGTGGTGTTGTCGACGGTGTCACCTACTCCACTATTAGTTCCAATAAACAGAGCATTGGACGCACTCACTGAATCTGACCCTGCAAAATAACCAATATTTACAGACCCAAATCCATATGATCGAGCACCAGCATTTGATCCAATAGAAATATTTCCTACTCCATCAACCATTTGTAATCCTGCTTGATATCCAATCATAACTGATTCGGTAGCAATGAACGCATCGGAACCAGCCAATGCTCCAATCATTGTAGCAAAATCATTTAACCCTGTTTGACTATATCCAGCATTTGATCCAATAAATACGGTTTCAGCAAATGAAGGTGTTCCTAGATTAACCACACTCGTACCTAAAATGGTTTCTGTTCCTTCGGTTAGGGTAGACCCAATTAATAAGTCAGGTAATGTAAGCGTTCCCCATGATAAATTTCCAAACCCATCATTTTGTAAAAATGTATCTGGATTACCTTGCGAAGCAGGAAATACATAATTAATGCCTCTAAAATTAAAATTAGTAATACTGGTTGCTACCATAAATTGGTTGTTTGTCGTATTGGTAACATACGAACCTAACCCAATTGTATTGGAATAACCACCTGTTGCTGACAATCTCCCGATTAAAATAGAATTATTTGAACCTGATGAACTAGTAGTACTACAACCAACCCCAACTTTACAACCAGTAAGGTCACCAATAAAAATTGAGTCAGAAATATTTTCTACTTGTAAACCAGAAAAGCTCCCCATGAATAAAGATCTTGTAATATTGCGAGATCCTGAACCAGAAAATGGTCCCAAAAACACAGAGTCAGAAATATTTTCTCCAGAAAAACCGGACTGTCTCCCTAATAATACACTATTGGTAACAAATGATGTTAATTTCCCTGATTCGCTTCCAATAAAATCACTGTAAGTTATTTGCGAACTATCTAGTCCTGCCCCAGCACCAATACTATTCACATATTCTCCCACATACATATTTTTACCTGACTGGTAACCAATGAAATTAAGCGTTCCTGAATTTAAAGGTGTTACACTTGTTCCTGCCTGATACCCTATAAAATTTGAAAAAGCGACATGCGCATCTTTTCCTGCCTCTCTCCCAATAAAATTATTATTACCAGAAAATGGCGATGCATTTAATCCGGCATCAATCCCGACAGAAAATGTCCCCGACGCATTTGCGTATCCACCACCTAATGCTACTCTACCATCTTGATAAAAAATATTTGAACCACTCGTAGATCCAATACGGAAACTTGCTATTTGAGAAAAAGTAATATTTCTACCATTTTGATTAATGGTAGTATCCTGATCCAATGTTCCACCTAATCTAAATGTATTAGAACTCAATAATATTCCGTTTGCTGCAGAATATGATGATGAAGTATTCGAAATGATATTTACAAAACAATCGGTATCACCTGGATTACAGTTGGGTTGTAAAGTATCTGCAGGATTATATCCACCTGATGGTGGTGCAGCGTATACAATAAAAAAACCGTATCCAATAAAAGAAGTGACCAAGAGGAGGAGTGATGTAATAGCGCGATTCATCATACCGTTTTAGTATACCATAAATAATTGCATAAGAATAAAAAACAATCTATACAGATTGTTTTTTATTCTTTCGTTACAATTTCTGGACCCTGTTCCGTAATAATAATAGTATGTTCAAAATGAGCTGCTAATGATCCATCAGCGCTCACAAATGTCCAATCATCGTCGAGAATTTCTGTTGCAGGATTACCCATGGTGAGCATTGGCTCAAGTGCAATGGTCATACCTGGAACCAACCGTGTTCCCTGTCCTGGTTTTCCATAATTCGGAACGAAAGGATCTTCGTGAATTTCTCTTCCGACCCCATGACCTGCGAGTCCTTTTACAATACCATATCGTTTATTCACAAATTGCTGAATCGCATATCCAATATCTCCTGTAGTATTTCCTGGTTGTGCCGCAGTAATACCTATCATCAATGCTTCGCGGGTATCGTGAAT
Organism: uncultured Candidatus Saccharibacteria bacterium; assembly: GCA_964507625.1. Lineage (GTDB taxonomy): Bacteria > Patescibacteriota > Minisyncoccia > Phycocordibacterales > UBA1006 > CALMMZ01. Next base: position 172,071 of record CAZDPR010000001.1, on the reverse strand, counting down.
AAATTGTAATACAGATTCTGGAACATTTCCTACGGGAACGGTAATAGCACCATCCAAAAAAACTCCTTGATAACGAATTCCTAAATCAATTGAAACAATATCACCTTCGGATAGTATCCGATCAGACGATGGAATACCATGTACAATTTCATCATTCATCGAAGTGCAGAGCGTTGCTGGAAACGGACTCTCCTGTCCTGCTGGTTGATAACCTTTGAATGCTGGTGTACAACCAAATTCGTGACAGAGGTTTTCTGCATACTGATCAAGTTCTCGAGTACTGATTCCGGGGGCAACCTTTTCAGAAACTAAACGCAAAATACGCGCATGTATTTTCCCTCCTGCACGCATTGCGTTTAATTCTTGTTCTGTTTTAACGATAATGCTCATAAGTAAAAATACTCTACAATAAAAACCTATTTAAGGCAAATAGGTTTTTATTGTAAGTAAAATAATCTATTTATAATGTTTGACAAAAAAATCTAAGTTGCTATACTTAAAACATATTCGGGGATTTCCCGCGTACCTCTATTGAAAAATAGAGGAAAATATAAACAAAAAAACACAGACAACATGTGTTTTTTTGTTTATCGATATAATTCAATAAATTTCTGTTTTAACAATGAAATATCATTCTCATCCAGTGAGCCCATACGCGAATACATTCTAGAAGAACTCATAACTCTCGCTTGGGAAATATTTAAAACTACTTGTTTACCTTGAAAAGAAATAGGAACATACCAACTTCCTTCTTTTATTTGAGTAGACATGGGCACTGCCATAAATCCCATTCTGCTTAATTTTTTATATACAACTACGGGACGAGAAAACACATCTCCCTTACCGTTAATTTCAATACCAATATTTTCACCTAATGCACACCACCACACATCATAGGGGCAATTGATGATTATTGTTTGCATCAATTTTTTCTTTGATTTCAATCCATTCTTTAAAACGTTTAAACATACAAAAAAAATATATCATGGAGGAAAAATTTATGGTAAATTATTTTTGATTTCGCTCGCGACATCTTCAATCGTTTGTTCGCCATTGATGGTATATGATTGATATTTTTGATTGGTTGCAAAATACTGAATCACCGGAACTACCTGATCACGAAACCATGTTAACCTACGTTCCATACCTTCTACGGTGTCATCTGCACGGTCGCGTTTACCCATATGATCAAATACCCACGCATCAGAAACATCAATATGAATAAGATATCGTTCATCAATCATTAAAAAATCAAGTGCTGAATCTAAAATTGGTGCTTCGTCAATGCGTCGTGATACTCCATCAAAAATAATATCCTGAGTTCCATCATATTGGTTAATGAGTTGATTTGCCCACAGATAGATAGGGAAAAACGGAGGCATTAATTTTCCTTGTTCCACCATATTTTTTACATGACTCCCAACGAAATCATTTCGTTCATCAATAAACGATCGGAATAATTTTCCAGTTTCAATCCAAATAACTGAACGACCCATTGATTCTAAACGATCTTTTAAAATTTGCGCCTGAGTTCCTTTTCCACTCCCTGATTTTCCATACAATAAATATGCTGACATATGGGATTAGTATACCATATCAAAGTCGCAAGTCACGAGTTATGAGTCAAACGTTCAAAACGCAAATCCATAAGTTATATAAAATAACAAAAAACAGTCCGTTTGGACCGTTTTTTGTTTGCGATTTGAGACTCGCGACCTTACCTTTTGAATTCCTAGTATTCTCGCATTGATGCTTGTGCAGAAAGTTTCTTGATCAAATCTGCAGAAACAGAAACTGCAATGAGTAATCCTGTTCCACCGATTGCAAATAGTGCATTTCCGGTAACTCGTTGGAGTACGAACGGCAAAATTGCAATGATTGAGAAAAATGTTGCACCAATAAATGTAGTTCGAGAAAGAATAGTTGCTACATAATCTGCAGTGGGCGCTCCTGGACGAACCCCTGGAACGAATGCTCCATTTTTTTGGAGATTGTTTGCCATTGCTTCTGCATCAAAAGTAACCGCAGTATAGAAATAAGTGAAGAAGAAAATTAATACAAAATAGGTCACCATATACCAAATGTTTGTAGAGGTAAAGGTTGCTAATTTTTGTACAATCGCTAACGCTGTTTCATTGGTAGTATTGGCAAGTACTGCTGCAATAATTTGTGGTAATTGGAGTACTGAACCAGCAAAGATGATTGGCATCACTCCAGCCTGAGCAATACGAAGTGGAATATAGGTATCAGTTCCACCAGTAGTATATCCTGCGCGTACTTGTTTTGAATAATGCACTGCAATTGGTCGTTCTGCTTCGGTTACCATTACCGATACAAAAATAGTAAAGATAACGATAAAGATAATTGCAATATAGAGTGGTAATTGAGTTGGATCAAATGTAGAAAGTCCTTGTCCGAATGTTTGTGGCAATGTTCCTACGATACCCGCAAAGATAATCATAGAAATTCCATTTCCGATACCAAATTCTGAAATCAATTCCCCGATCCACATAATGAGAACCGCACCGGCAACCATCATGATAACAATTACCGCATGAGCCAGAAGAGATTCTGTAACAAATACTCCCTGGGTATGCATCCACGCAGAAAGCCCAATTGCTTGTAATGCTCCGAAACCGACAGACAACCATCGGGAAATTTGATTAAATTTCTTTCGTCCCATTTCACCTTCTTCGTGATACATTGATTTGATTTTTGGAACAATTACGGTCATCAATTGCATAATAATCGATGCAGTAATGTACGGACCAACCCCGAGTGCCATGAGCGAAAGTGAAGTTAATCCTCCTCCAGAAAACAAACTTAGAAATGCAAAAAATTCATTGTTTTGCAAAAAGAGTGCAAGCTGTGTTTTATCAACTCCCGGTAATGGAATATTTCCTAATAACCGAAAAATGATAAGCATCAAAAGTACGAATCCAATACGCTTTAAGAGTACCGGATCAGTAAAAATGATTTTTATTTTTTTAAAAAAGTTCTGAAACATAGTAATGAGATACTTATCATGATAATTCATTCAGTATACACTGAATGAATGAATTCATGCAAGGTACCAAAATTATGCAACCGACCCACCTGCAGCGATGATTTTTTCTTTTGCAGATGCTGAAACGGTACATTGTGAAACAGAAACTGCGTGAGTAATTGTTCCTGCACCTAAAATTTTCACTCCATTTTTTGCAAGTCGAGGAGTTGCAATTCCCAAAGTAACTACTGTTTCTGGATTAATAATTGATCCAGCAGGAACAGTAGATAATGTTGCAATATTAATAATTGCAAGCGTTGGTTTTACATAAGTTCCTCGAGCTCGGTTTTTACCATACCCTCGTTTTTTAGGAATCTTCTTGATAATATCACGGAGCTGTGGTCGCAATTTGCGTCCCGCTCGAGCTTTTTGCCCTTTTGTTCCACGACCAGAAGTTTTTCCTCGTTTTCCACCACGACCAAATTGTCGAGCAGATTTATTGGGATGTTCTCGTTTGATAGTGTCTAACATACGCATTATTCAGCTGAACGATTTCCTGTCGGTGTTGCAAATTGTTGCAATGCTTTCAAGGTCGCTCGCGCAATATTAATTTTGTTTTTACTTCCTGAAATAACACGACCTGTTATATCAGTGAGCCCTGCAAATTCTACTACAGTTCGCATAGCACTCCCTACCACGATTCCTCGTGATTTGTTCGGCATGAGAAATACTCGAGCAGAATTATATTTTGCAGACGCTTCATGAGGAATTGAATGATTATCAGTCGTTCGAATTTTAATCATGTTTCGTTTTGCATCATTGAACGCTTTATTGATCGCAAGTGTGGTATCAGTTGCTTTACCAATACCTACACCCACACGACCTTTTCGATCTCCTGCAACCAAAGTTACTGAAAATGAAAATCGTCGCCCTCCTGCAACTACACGAGTAACTCGTCGAATTTCAATCATTTTTTGATCAAATTCTGGTTTTGGTCGTTCAGTTCGTTCATTACGACCACCTTTTCGATCCCCTGATTTTCGTGGACCACCTTTTCGGTCTCCAGACTGTGGTCGTCGCCCTCGTGGAGCAGTACCACCAGTTCGTGGAGCGCGTGGTGCACGGTTGGTTGTTTTTTCAGAAGAAGTTACTTCTGGATTTGTTGTTTTTGTTTCTTCCATAAAATTAGAATTGAAGCCCTTTTGATCGAGCACCTTCGGCTAATGATTGAATTCGACCTGTATATCGGAATCCTCCTCGGTCAAATACAACCGTGGTAATTCCTGCTTTTTTCGCAAGTTCAGCAATGGTTTCTCCAATTGCAAACGCCCGTTCATTTTTAGTACCTTTAAAATCTTTCATGTCACTGGTTGAAACTAATGTTTTTCCAGTTGTATCATCAATGATTTGAGCATACATAAATTTGTTTGAACGAAATACTGACAATCGAGGCTTTGATTCAGTTCCCGAAACACGAGAACGAATTCTTTTGTGTAATCGATTTCGTTTTGCAAGGGTATAATTTTTTAAAGTTTTCATAAATAATTTAATAGAGCTTAATTTCAAAAAGAAATAAAGCAATTATTATTACGCTGATTTTTTACCTTGCTTGCGTCGAATCACTTCACCTTCGTAGCGCATACCTTTTCCTTTGTAAGGTTCAGGTTTTTTAAGTGATCGCACATAAGCAGAAAATTGACCGACCTGTTCTTTATCAATTCCAGAAATACTAATAACGTTTTTTTCCGCAGTAACCGTAAGTCCTGCTGGAATTTCTACTTTTACTGGATGTGAAAATCCAAGTGCAAGATCGAGAATGTTTCCTGATACTGCTGATTTGAATCCTACTCCTTCGAGAATAAGTTTTTTCTCGTATCCTTGTGATACACCGTTCACCATATTACGAATGTGCGCAGCGTATGTTCCTAATAAACTTCGTGCGAACACATCTTTTGCTCGGAGTTCGAGAGTAATAATATTACCATCTAAATTGATCGTAATTTCATCTCGGAATGTTCGAGTCAAATTTCCTTTTGGACCAGTAACGGTAAGTGTTCGTCCGTCAAAAGTTGCAGATACTCCTGCTGGAAATTCGATAGGTTTTTTTGCAAGACGTGACATATATTACCAAATCGCAAAGAGAACTTCTCCACCTACTTGTTCTTTCTTTGCTTGATCACCGGTTAAAATTCCTTTTGGTGTCGACAATACCAAAATTCCATATCCATTTTTCACAGGTCGGATATCCTGTACTCCTGCGTACATACGTCGAGAAGGTTTTGAAATTCGTTGTACATCATGTACTTTTGGTCCGCTATTCGTGTACGCAATACCAACTTCTAATACATCGTGTCCTTTCGCTGTTTTTTTACTGTATGATGCAATATATCCTGCATCAAACAATGTTTTTGCAATTCCTGCTTGTAATTTTGAAAAAGGAACCGTTGTTGTTTCTTTTCCTGCATTACCTGCATTTTTGATTGCAATAATAAGATTTGAAATTCGATCCATATAATGATTACCAAGAAGACTTTCGTACTCCTGGGATTTTACCTTCATTAGCTAATTCTCGGAATTTAATTCGAGACAATCCAAAGTCTCGGAGGTATCCTTTTGACCGACCAGTTACTCCACATCGATTTTTATATCGAACAGGTGAAGCGTTTTTAGGGATATCTTGAAGTGCATCCCAATTCCCTTCAGCTTTGAGCTTTGCACGCTTTTCTGCGTACTTTGCAATAAGCTTTGCACGCTTTTCATTTCGTGCAATAACAGATTTTTTTGCCATAATAAATGAAATAATAAATAATTATTTCTCCTATAGAATAAGCGATTAATAATAAAAGATTTGATATCTCATAGAATCTTTTCTGAAGATTTTTTTTCGCCAAAAAACATCCTGTGGATCAACACATCTTTTTGTGTGTAGTATTTCGACATAAAACACACAAACACCATAATAGCAGAAGTTATCGTTCCGGTCAAGAAACAAAAAACCACCTTTTTATCAGTGGTGAAAAGATTTCCATTGATCAAAAAAATCTTGGGAAACCTCGCTTGGTTTGAAAAATTTGTAATACACCTGATTATTATGTTTCCATATCGAAATACGATTTTGGGTATTAATATGTTGATCCGAATACCCTCTGCGATTACTCCCTAATGTTTCATCAGTGAAAGTATTTCGTGGATCAATAAAAGAAATTACTCCGGATAACTCACTCATTACTGCAGAACGAAAATCAAAAGTAATGATATCACCAAAATGTAAAAATTTTTCTCCTGCATATTTGGTAACACGATCAAAACATTCGTCTCTTTTAATTTCGAAATGATGCATAAATGGTCCCAAATAACAATAACCACCTTGGAATTGCTGTGCCATTGCTTTAATAATTCCACCAGAATATCCTTGCCACCCTGCATGACAGGCTCCAATTTTTTGGTCATCCCAAAACACAATAATAGAACAATCAGCTCCGTACACCATCAAAACAAGATCCTGTTCTGTGGTAATCATTGCATCACCCTTTAGGGTAAATGATTCGGTAGTATGGTCAACATAGTGAATTATATTTCCTTTTTCTTGTTTTAAAAGTATTCTTTTCATTTTTCAGTTTTTCTTTTATATATATCAAAAAACCACCTTTTGCAAGGTAGTTTTTGTATTATCGTACACCAAATGTTGCTCTCACGGTTACCATAACATCTTTTTCAATTTTACTGGTGTCATACGATCCGTAATCAGAAACTTCTACTGATCCTCGAGATAATACTTGCACTACCCCAGAACTCGCAGATTGTAATGATCCTACCCGTTGCCCACCAGCACGCGCCATACTTTTTGCACGAGCTTTTGCATCAGTAACCGCATCAGCTAACATTTCTACTCGTAGGTTTGCTAAATCGGTATAGTAATATTCCAATCCATATGACTGAAATAATACTCCTTGGTTAATTAAATCTCCTGTTTTTTGTGCGAGATCAGTGATTTTTTGTACATCAGCAGATTTGATTTCAATATTTTGTGTGAGTGTATATCGTTTAAATTCTTGAGCCACCGGACCATTATTATTCCAGTCTTCATTCATAAATACTGGTTGAATAGTTAATGATTCAGGAGCAACTTCGTTTTGAGCGAGAAATTTTTTTACAATTTCGATATCTCGTGCTAATTGTGCATAACCATCTTTTAATTGACTATATCCTACACTGCGTGTTACTGCACCTCTCCACACCACCGTATCAGATACTACTTCTTTTCGTGCTGAACCAGTTACGGTCAGCGTATCTGAAGTATTTTTTTTATTACTATAATAATTTCCACCAATCACCGTTACGATAATTAATGCGAAAGAAAGAGTAAGTGCTAATGCATTTTTTTCATTAAAAATTGCATTCCAAATTGCCTGTAATGATTCTTTGTTCATAAGCAATACATAAAATTAGAAAGTGAATAAATTATTTAATCCGATATGTTACCGAAACTTGAGCAGTGATCGTTTGTTCACCAGTTGCAATAGATGGTGTAGATGATTTTACTGAAGCGTCCATTGCCGATTCCATACGATACATCGGCATCATGCCACCTGATGTGTTTTCAGAAAATGCAACAATTTTTCCAACGCGTACCCCTAATTGTTTTGCAAGAATTTTTATTTGTTCTTGCGCATCAATAATAGCGAGCTGTCGTGCTTGTTCTGCTAATAGATCAGTATCATCAATAGATAATTCTGGACCAAATACGGTAGTAATTTTTTGATCAGCGAAAATTTGTTGTACTGTCGGAACGAGTTCTAATGTTCTCACTTTTACTGACAGTGTGTGACTGGAGGTATATCCTACTAATTTTTGAGAACCAGAAGGTGGATACATTTCCATGGTGCGAGCATATTCGTATTCAGGATAAGTACTCACATTTTCTGTTTTAATATCCTTTTCTGCAATGCCAGCATTTTGGAGTGATGCAATAACAGCATTAATTTTTTCAGAAGTTTTTGCAAGCGCTTCTGATTGAGTCATTGCTTTTTCTGAAACCGTAATCGTAAACCGAGAGATATCAGGAACTGCTTGAATTTCCCCTTTTCCGTTCACCGTAATCACTGCTGGGAGTGAACCTTTATCAAAAGGATTATTGAGTAATGTTACGGTTGCAACCACCAAAAAAACGATGGCGATACTACCTAAAATAAATTTAATATAAGGCATTTTGTCTGAAATATTCATATGTTTTTTAAATTAATTGAATAATAATTATAGTGTAGCACTTTTTTGTAATTCTGCGAGGTTTTTTGCAATATCACCAGTAAATACGGCTGATCCAGCTACCACAGTAGTAACCCCTACCTTTGCAAGTTTTGGAATAGATGCATGATTGACTCCGCCATCTACTGAAATAACAATATCAGGATATTTTTTTTGTAACTGATCGATGATATCTATTGTTTGATCAGTAAACGATTCACCTTGTTTTCCAATGGTTGCAATTCCCATTACTTGTACATGATGTATACCCAATTCGGTGTACCATACCGCAAAACGATCCACCGGTGTTGTTTGTGATATTGCAAAGGTAATATTTTTTTGTGCAACAAATCCGAACGGCGAATTTTTTGCAAGTAAATCAATCGCAAGCGATTCCTCGTCTTGGATTGCGTCCAAATGAAGAATGATACGACTCGGCTGTAATGCATCCCAAACAGAAAAGAGGTATTCTGCTTGATCAACCATGAGATCATATTCCACCTCAAACTGATGCAAAAGTTCTGCAATATCTGAATCTACCACAAAGTGACCTGCGTGTTCCAAAAAATCTTTTGTATGAGCGTATTCAGAAAAAGGCCATGTAACCGATGGAACAAAAACTCCGTCGCAAAGATCAATTTGAATTTTTCCAGAATATCCAGCATCAATTAATCGCTGTAATCCGTTTATAAGTTCGGTTTTATTTTTTGGTAAAATTGCGGGAATAATATGCATATAAACTAAAATTTATTAATGCGTCGATCGTGACGCTCTTCTCCCAAAAATGCGGTGGTGATAAATGCATGCACTGATTTTTCTACTTGTTCCAAGTCAGTAACAAATCGAGCCCCGATCGATAAAATATTTGCATTATTGTGTTCTCGTAATAATTGGAGCACTAATTCTTCTCGTCCATAATAGACACCGGCACGAATTCCCGGAATCCGGTTTGCAGCCATTGCCTCACCCTGTCCTGAGCCTCCAAAAATAATTCCCATATCTACAGAGTTTTGTGCAACCGCCTGGGCACAGGGTGTGATAAAATCCGGGTAATCGTCTTCTGCATTAAAAGTATGTGCACCGTGATCAATAACCTCATACCCTGACTGGATAAGCCATTGTTTAATATGTTCTTTGGTATCAAAACCAGCATGGTCGGTAGCTAAATGTATTTTCATATACCTTTAGTATACCAGAAATAAAAAAACCTGCTCGAAGCAGGTTTTTTTATTTCAGCGGATTACCTCGTTCTCGAAACTTTCCATTTGTTTTTGCATTTTTACCGAACATACTTTTTACGTATCTATTTATTTTGTCTATATAATCACGATCATTTTTTTGTTTCATTTTTGGAGAAAAAGTTCGTTCAATTTTTTCTACAATAGGATCTCTTGATTCAAATTCTTCGAAATTCTTTTTTTCCTTAGTGAGAATTTGACCACCAGTAATTGTATACCCATCCTCTGTAAATGACACAGATTGACCCTCCTCAACATTAGCAATGTTTTCACCATCTTCGTAGCCGAAGCTTTGTGTTGTAAATTTTTCCATAAAAAATAATTAGATTAAAAAAAATATTAATTCTTTTGACTTGCTATTCTTGCTTCAAGATTTGCAATTGATATTAATAAATCCTTAACAACATCCTCATATCCTGGCATATTTTTTATCAATACCAATTTATCCTTGAGAGTTGTTAATGAATTTTTTAGTGCCTCCAAAGTAGAGAAGCTCTCTACTTTTGGTGTATTCGAAATATTTGAAAAATTTTCTGCCATAGAGTTATATTTATTAAATTAGATTATTAAATCGTTTTACCGGTTTTCACCACATGTTCGACGAGCGTATGAGTATACCCCCATTCGTTATCGTACCATGCGAGTACTTTTACCAAATTTCCACCTACCACCCGTGTCATTGCCAAATCCACAATTGACGCGTGCGTGTTTTGTAGAATATCAGATGACACTAATGGTTCATCTGATACGGCAAAAATTCCTTGCCATCGTTTTTCATTCGCGGCTTTTTTCAATAATTCATTTACTTCGTCTGCAGTAGTTTCTCGTTTTGCAATAAATGTTACATCGACAATTGATCCTGCAGGTACTGGAACACGGAGCGATATTCCGTCGAACAATCCATCTAAACTTGGATACGCTTTTGCAACGGCAATGGCGGCACCGGTCGATGATGGCACAATGTTTTGTGCGGCCGCTCGTCCTTCACGGAGGTCTTTTTTACTCGGTCCATCTACTAATGCCTGTGATGCGGTATATCCGTGTGTTGTTGAGAGTAACGCTTTTTCAATTCCAATTGATTCATCCAGTATTCCAATTAATGGTGATGCAGCATTGGTGGTGCATGATGCATTACTGGTCACGGGACACGTTCCAAATTTTTCTTCGTTTACCCCCATGAGAATCGTTGCTCCTGCATCATCACCGCCTTTTGCAGGGGCACTGATCACCACCCGTTTTGCACCTGCGGTAATGTGTGCTGATGCTTTTGCGTAATCAGTAAACAATCCTGTTGATTCTACAACCACATCAGTATTCACAGTTCCCCATGGAATTTGCGCTGGATCTTTTATTGCAAATACAGGAATTTTTGTATTATCAATAATAATATACCCATGTTGGGAAACTGACCCATCCTCATTCATGACTGGTTCCACAAATGAAACAGAATGACCCCAATTACGATACACGGTGTCATATTTCACGAGATAGGCCAATGATTCTAGCGACCCCAAATCATTAATTCCGACAATTTCAATATCACTCCGATCCCAAGCCTGTTTCAAAAACGCTCGCCCAATACGACCAAATCCATTAATACCTACTTTTAGTTTTTTATCTTTTGTGAATAACATATGTTTTTATTATAACGTGAATGAGAATAAAAAGAAACCTGGGTACTTGACAAAATTAAATTAATGATTAATATACATATCAAGATAGTTTTCTATCCTGCTCTTTAACCCATTTTTTCAAAAAATAAACCCAACTACATGAGTAAGTTTGATAAAAACGAGGCAATCAACGCAATTCATAAAATTGCACAACTCCTAAAATTTACAAGCCAACACAACGTAAATGGTTCGATACCACTCAATCAACACTATCGATTAAGGCGTTGTTCTGAAGAAGGTCAGTGTATTGAATTCAACGACACTGTTTCGAGAATTAAAATTCCAAAAATTAAGGAAATATATAAAGACTTGGGCTTCATAATCTTAGAAAATGAGAATGAGAATAAGTTTTTCTTTACTCTTAGTATCAAAAAATGGAATCCGCCAAGCTGGTTTGATAACCTGGTAGAGATTAACCCTAACGGTTTGCAGTCTATCGAAGAGGTAAAAACATATCTCGAAGAAGAGCTGAAGATTAGAGTACTCAGAGTACTCAGAGTACTCAGAGCAAATACTGAAAGGAGTTTAAATTCTGAAAACATAGAAGTAGCAAATGTTGCTGTCTATTATTTTGAAAAAGGTAATCCAGATGACCCAGGTTTTGCAATGGAAGGGATTAAGGAAAAATTTCCTGAACTCAAACCAAGTAAAAATAGAACCAGTATTTCCATTCCATTGAAGTATGTTCAGCGAACAGTGATAAAGAATCACCCTGAAGAGGAGCAAGTTCCGAGTCATGAAATTGATCTCGTAAATGCTCCGACAGTGGAAAAACAGGAAATGGAAGATCCAAAGCCTAACTTTATTACTGAGCTTGTTAGCTTGATGAAAAAGTATAAGCAAATTCCTGAACCGGAAAAACTGAACACTGCTGGAATGATTAAAATTCCAGTGAGTGAAAAAGTTATCACCTTACCGATGTCCGCCTTGAAAAAGATGGATATAGAAAAAGGAGAAATAAAAATCAATGCGCAGGTTTTGAGAGAGTTTCTCATTGAGAATTTCTCGGTTGATTCTGAACATTGATAATACAAAGCGACCCCGTAAGGTCGCTTTTTTTATTTCAAAAACTTCATCACGCTGTACACAATCACCGAAACCAATCCCCCAGATACCGTACCCCATGCCCAATCCACCAACAGGAATTTCATAGGCCAGTTGGCAATAGTTACGTAATTGGTCAGGTCATAGACTCCATAGATAATAAACCCGAGGAGCGCTCCCCATAAAAATGCCGTACCAATACAGGTAACTTTTGGTAAGACAAAAAATGTCAGCCCTAGTGCCAGCAGTACATACACCATAATCGCAGGAATCATTTTTAATTCCCCGAGCCACGGTGCCAGTATCCGAGTATTGAATGGTTTGATAATTACACCCAACCATACCAAATCCAAAATCAAGTAACTAATAAATGCAGTGATAAAAGTAATGGAAGTGTTCATGTAATTAGTATAGCAAAAGTAACGTAATTGACATAATAATTTATATATGTTAAATATATAAAAAATAATGTCATGAAAAAACGATTCACCCAAGAACAGGTTTTAAATTTCAAACAGAACCTAATAAAACTTGCGGAAATTTTAAACAACAAAAAAGTTGACCTCTCACTACTTGACCGATCTGCTTTAGAAGAAATAATAATCGATACAGGTAAAACAAAAGTAAAACCTCTTATTTTCTTCAAGGTTAATAAGTTAAGCAAGAGTCACATACAAACCGTTTTTGATTTATTAGATGACGAACTTGAAAAATACCAAACTGGATTTAGTTTTAAGTTTTATTTAAAAGATATCCATCTTGGTAGTATCGACTTTTATTTTCTCAATCACACAAATGCCGATAATGATGAAATAAAGGTTTCTGATTATTCAGACTGTGATGGAATTTCTGATTTATTATGTGAAATAATTTTAAAATCAAAAACAAACCAAGGGTACTGCTCTCTTTCAGAGTTAAATCTGATGATTGCTGAATTTATTGAATTTGAACAAAAATTAATTTACTAAAAAACAAAAAGCGAACTCACGTTCGCTTTTTTTATTTCTTAAGTCTTATTTGTTATTTCTTTATTTTTAAAATACACCTCCCTCGCCCGTTTACAATACTCACATTCTGACGCACCTGATCCATACGGTTTGAAATGACACTGCCCATGAATCCATGATCCTGATTCTATCGCCTGTTGATAATCAGCAATGTCTTTTTTCAGGAGTGCAATATGTTCGTCAGTAATATGGGTGCTGTAAATTCTGTTTTTATCGTTTTCATCGGATTCGATAAAATACAGTTTTGAAAGTGCGACACGGTTACCCTTACTATTCCCAGAAATCAAATACGAATACATTGCCAACTGTCGCAAATAATCCGACATCCGACCGTCATCACTTGATTTTTCAATCATTCCAGTGGTTTTACTCGACCCTGTTTTAAAATCCGTCACCGTAATGGTGCCATCCGGAAATGTTTCAGTGAGGTCGATTTTTCCATACATAGATAAGTTCGGAAATTCTGGATCACGATAGGAAATGGATCGTTCGGTAATACGATTACCTGCTAGGTTGTTAAAATCACGATCAATGAATCGATTGATGCAGGCGATTGCTTTTGCGGTTTCTTGTTCTAGATTCACTGCTTCGATTCCCTCTTTTTCCAGAGCTTCACGCACCCATGTTTCTAATTGTTTTTTGGTTGGTGGTTTTTTATCTGCGATGACTAATTCCAAAACACTATGCACTGCAGAACCAAAAATCAAACTCGCACCTTTTACATCTGGAAGCTGGAGGAAATTTCTGAAATACCATTTCCATGGACATTCGAAAAAGTTATTAAGGAGTGTTACGGACAAATTACTGTCTGCATAGCGCGCAGTTACTAATTGCTGTAATGCATCAATATCAGTCCCAGTGGTTTCTGCTGGTTGGTGTTTGATATAGATAGATGGACCGTGTGCGATAATTTCTGCAGTAGTTTGTACGGTGTCTTTTTTTATAAAATGCACATCAGGAATTTCTGCCAAAATATGCGCCAATTCCAAATCTCCACCACGCACATCATGTACTGCATAACTGATCGTACAAAATGTTTTTGCACGGGTGATGGCAACATAGACTTCACGTTTTGCAACTTGTTCGTCTTTTTTCTCTATTTTTTCTGCCAAAACTTTTGGTAACGTAAACCCACCACGACGCTGTGACATCAGCGACGATTCATTCATGTGCGCAATCCATACATGGTCAAATTCTAACCCTTTGGATCCATGGAGTGTCATAACCTGTACCCCGGGTGTTCCACCAATCAGTGCCACCGGAATATGGGTTCCGTATTGTTCCAATCGTCCTAAATATTCCAAAAATTCTGCCAAGGTTTCATGCGGATGTTCCTGATTGCGTGACAATGCCAAATGAATTAATGTTCGCACAATTTCAACATTGCGCACCAATGTACTGTGATCAGTTGCAGTATCTATTAATAACGTATTCCCGATCTGAGAAATCACCGTTGCAAGATTTTCTGTATGAGTGATTTCTATTAATTGCTGCAGTTGTTTCCCCCACTGTACTATTGGATTTTCATCTGCAAATAATCCCTGATCATTACCATAGGTAATCAAATGATCCAGGGTAAGCTGTTTTGGTTTTAATGATTTTAAAAATACATGCGCCGTAAGTGGTGGAATTTTTGAGATAGGATCAAACAAAGATTCTGCGATCGCAACTGCATTGTAGGGGTCGGTAATGATTTGCAATACTCTCCGGATATCTGCATATTCACGAGTCGCAAATAATGATTCGGTACTGGATCCAGAAACAGGAACACCCAGACTCGTTAAAATCTGCACTGCTGATTTTACTTGATGGTTTTTAGGAACGAGAATTGCACATTCACTCGGCAATACTCCTCCGCCAGCTGGCGGATCAATTTTTTCTTTAAAATATAATCCCGCTGCAATGATTTCATCTCGCGCGTAATCATATCCAGCTAATGTCACCTGTGGCGGGTTTTCTTTTATTTTGTGATTACTCAAAAGTTTACCTTGTGCTAAATCACTCGATAATAATGTATCGGCTAAATCTAAAATCGGCGCCGTGGATCGGTAGTTCTGTATCAAGGTAATTAACTGCGTATCCGGAAATGTATTCACAAAATCAACAAAGTGATTCATTGATGCTCCACCGAATCCGTAAATTAATTGGCGATCATCACCCACCACAAAAACATTGGGTCGTTCAACATCTGCCCATACCGCAGTCAAAAAAGCGTTTTGAATTCCTGATGAATCCTGATGTTCATCTACTAATACATACTGATACTGTTCACGGATATCTGCACACACATCCTCGTAATCAGTAACTAATTGTACTGCGTAGTTGAGCACGTCATCATAATCCATCAGTGATCGTTCCCGTTTTACAGATTCATACGCATGATAAAAATCAACCACTTCTGCAGTTTTGCCGAGCGATTCAATTTTTGATTGAATTTCTTTTTTCAACTGACCTTTGGTTTCCCCACGACTGGAAATACTGGCCGGATCATTTTCCAAATCTTCGATTTCATCAATAATTATTTTTTTGAATGCATCTGCGGAATAATTTTCTCGTTTTAATAATGAAATTAAACTTTTGATATCGTTAAAATATGACGCAGGGTTGGCACGCGGTCGCAAATATTCCCAGGTTCGATTATGTAAAATTTCATCTGCCAAAAATACAGACTTGGTTTCATCTAATAATTCTGGGACTGTAGTAAACCCGAGTAATTCATAATGTTTTTCTACCAATCGCGTTGCAAATCCATGAAATGTACTTACGCCAACCTTGTTGGCTTCGGTTCCCATATATTCCATTAATCGTTTCCGCATGGCAATCACCCCCGATCGAGTAAACGTCAAACACAATACCGATGATGCACCAACATCGGTTTTCTGTAGTATGTTTGCAATACGAAGTGACAATACCTGGGTTTTCCCTGTCCCCGGACCTGCAATCACCATCACTGGACCATCAATCGTATCCACGGCAATTTTTTGCTGTTCGTTTAATTTTTTATATTCGATATCAAAATCTTTTTGCATATACCCAGAATATCACACCACCCCCTGGTTTTAAAATTTGACAATAGTAAATAAATAGGTAGTATACATGTAAACCAATAATTAAATAGTTATGACAGCAGATTCGAAAGTAGTAAGAGTACGAAAAGAAATTATGCCTGCAATTGAGGAGTATTGGGGAACCCGGAGTAAAAAAAATCCTCACGGCTGCCCAGAAAAACTCAAACGAGTTGTAAAAATCTGGGACGAATGCAAACAAGGCCTCAATGGTTCAATGCCAACAGCCAACAAGATTGGTTATGCTGATCGGAGAGATGACTTGAATGCGTCCATGGAGCATTATGGACTTCGACATTCTTATTCGTAAACCTCTAACAAAAAGCACTCCCTCGGGAGCGCTTATTTTTTTAGCTGAATATTTTTTTTCTGAATCGTAACAAAATTTTCTACTTGTAATTGATCTAAAATTTTTTGTATTCGCTGATCATCCATTGTAAGTTCTGCTATACTATTTTTTAATTTTACCATCGTCATAGTGTTGTTTTTTTCTTGTAATAAAACTTCTAATAATTTCCCGCGAATCTGACGATCACTGCCGATGAATTTTGATTGTTTATGATAATGTTTACTTTGCACATTCGGATTATATTTTTTTCCTGCAATATTTAATGTGCGACCTAGATAAGATCCATAATCCATAAGTGCCCAATACCAAGTCCGAAAATCTGAATCTGGGAGTGTTTTTTCTACGAGTGTTAAAATTTCACTATCAGAAACTTTTTCGTTATCTTGAAAAAAATGATGAATGAATACTCGTCTAATATTAGTTTCAATTATTACCGCTGGTTGATTATACGCAAAAGCAACAATAGCGCCTGCAGTATACGGACCAATACCGGGTAGTTGTTCAATGACACTTTTTTCTTTAGGAAATTTCCCGTGATACTTTTGAATAATCTCCTCTGCACATTGCTTCATCCGTAATGCCCGAGAATTATACCCTAATCCTTTCCAATACTTTAAAACATTTACCTGTGAAGCACCTGCCAGAGTTGCTATATCTGGAAAAGCCTGTATCCAATTATTAAAAAACGGGATTACCCGATCCACCTGCGTTTGTTGCAACATCACCTCAGAAACCCATACACGATATGGATTTATTTTTTTTCTCCATGGTAGTTGATTACGACCAGAAACCGTATGGTAATTGAGTACTATTTTTTGGAAACGCTGTATTTCTTTTTGAGATAATTGCATATAGTTCACTTTACCAAATAACGAGAAAGTGTATAGTAGTGGTATTAGTATTAAGCAAACATGGAGCAATGTTTATTTTTATTATTGAGGACCGAACCCGCAGACTACGCAGTAGTCGTGAGGGCGCTTGCGTCCCACAAATAATACAAATAGATTTTGCGTAATGTTTTTATTATTTTTTCTATGGAAAATATTCAAAATATAAAAGGCAAAGCAGATGGATTTATTGAAGAATTCAAAGCATTCGCATTAAAAGGAAGTGTACTTGATCTTGCGATTGGTATTGTTATCGGGGCATCGTTTAATAAAATTGTAGAATCGTTAGTTGCTGATGTTATCATGCCAATAATTGCTATGATTTTTGGAGCTCCTGATTTTAGTGCGCTGGTAATCGGACAAATTAAAATCGGAAATTTCATCACATCAGTAGTAAATTTCCTCATAATTGCATTATCAGTATTTGTGGCACTCAAAGTAATTATGCGTTGGATGCCAAAAACCCAAACTCATCAAAACGATTAATATATGATTTCATCTTCTCAAAACTATCTCACGGGTAAAATTACTAAATATCTCCCAGAATTCGTATACGGATCAATTGATGGAACGGTAACTACATTTGCGATTATCGCCGGAATTGCTGGAGCAAACTTGGAAACAAGTATTGTTGCTATTTTAGGATTTTCGAACGTATTAGCTGACGGATTTTCTATGGCATCGTCAAACTATCTGTCTGAACAATCACATCAGGAACAAAACCCTGATCAAGACCATCATTCGCCGATCAAAACTGCACTCGCAACATTTTTATCATTCATTAGTATTGGATCAATACCGGTTGTTGCGTATCTCATTGTAGATCAAATCAATCCTGTGAATGCATTTCTGTGGACAACCATTATTACTGGTATTACCTTTATTGGTATTGGTGCAGTGCGCGGTATATTAAGCAAGAAAAACTCAATACGAACTTCAATCGAAACACTCATCATTGGTATGATTGCTGCAGGGGTTGCGTATGGTGTTGGTGCTTTTCTTGGAAATATTATGTAAAAAAATAACTGCATGAAGCAGTTTTTTTATATTAAAAAACCGCGACTGACGCCGCGGTCCCGAACCCATCCTAAATCCTGCCAACCAATATGAGTTCTCTTCATAATTATAACATGCAAATAAAAAAACACACCTCTAGGAGGTGTGCTGTAAAAGAAAAGCCGGGAAAAGATTAGTCCATGTTTTCAGAAACAAATTCCTTCGTTTCTTTCGATTGAGCTTTTTTCTTAAGCCATTTTTGGAGGGTGTTATTTACCTCCATAAATTCCTCATTTTTAGAGGCTTGGCAAAAAACTCGGATCCCAGTACTCGCGATTTCAATTTCATTATCTGGAATTTCTTTCACAGACTGAAGTAAATCGTTTGCCGCAGAGAGCGCAATTTTTTCTCTCATCTTCCTTGCTTTATTTTCCGGAAGTAATGAAGTTTTTGCAAGTGAAGCAAGTACATCACCCCAAACTTGCCCGAAGGACTTTTTTTCTGATTCCATACAAAAAAAATTTTTGATTTAAATATATGATAGCATAATATAAAATATTGTCAAGTACCCCTCCCAAAATCTCTAAAATATGCTATAGTTCCCCTATCTATGGAACCAATCGATCAATTATATAAAATCCGTCACTCGCTCGCCCATTTATTAGCTGCGGCAGTACTCGACCTTTACCCTGACGCGCGACCAACGATTGGTCCCGTAATTGAAAATGGTTTTTATTACGATTTTGAACTTTCACAACCAATCACCGAAAAAGATCTTGAGAAAATCGAGGCAAAAATGCGTGACATTGCACCAACATGGCATGCATTTACTCAAACCAACCCAACAGCAGATGAAGCCCGAGAATTTTTTGCAAACAATCCCTATAAATTAGAACTCATTAATGACCTTGCTGAAAAAGGTGAAGAAATTACATTCTATACATCTGGAAATTTTGTGGATTTGTGTCGTGGTGGTCATGTTGACGATTTTGCAAGTGAAGTACAACTCGATGCGTTCAAACTCGACCGTATTGCAGGAGCATATTGGCGGGGGAACGAAAAAAATAAAATGCTCACCCGTATTTACGGACTTGCATTTGCAACCCGTGCAGATCTTGACCAAGAAATCTGGCGACAAGAAGAAGCAGTAAAACGAGATCATCGTAAACTAGGGAAAGAATTAAAACTCTTTAGTTTTTCTGACATGGTAGGATCAGGACTTCCCTTATTCCAACCCAAGGGACTCATTTTACGACAAGAAATCACCAATTACCTCTGGGATTTACATAAATCACACGGATATGAATGGGTATGGACCCCGCATCTCGCAAAAGAATCACTCTATGCAACCAGTGGTCACGCAGGGCATTACCTGAACGATATGTTCAAAGTCCATGGTGGAACGAGTAAAGAAGACTTTTTCTTAAAACCAATGAATTGTCCGCACCACTATCAATTGTTTGCTGATAATCAATTCAGTTATCGTGACATGCCGGTACGATATTTCGAACCTGCAACTATTTATCGTGACGAAAAAACAGGGCAATTATCAGGACTCACCCGCGTGCGATCAATTACTCAGGATGACGGACACCTATTCGTACGCCCAACCCAAATTCATGAAGAGTGTGTGAATATTGTAAACATTATCAAAGATTTTTACACTACCATGGGAATGATGGATGGATACTGGGTACGACTATCATTACGTGGTGAAGACAAAGAAAACTATCTCGGAAGTGATGAGGTTTGGGAAATGGCAGAAAACGCACTTACTAATGTTTGTAAAGAACTCAACCTTAATTACCAACCAGGAATTGGCGAAGCTGCTTTTTACGGACCAAAATTAGATTTTATGTTCCGTGATGCTATTGGGCGCGAATGGCAGTTAGCAACCGTACAATGCGACTTTAATGCGCCAGAACGATTTGATATGTCATATATCAATGAGCAAGGACAACCAGAACGGCCTGTGGTGATTCACCGTGCTATTGCAGGATCACTGGAACGATTCATTGGGGTTGCGATAGAACATTTTGCCGGGGCATTCCCAGTATGGATGTCACCTGTTCAAGTTGCTGTACTCCCTGTTTCATCTGAACACCATGGTGAGTATGCAGATACTATTTATCAAACACTCAAAAAAGCAGATGTTCGTGTAACCATGTTATCTGATGATTCGTTAGGTAAAAGAATTCGTAAAGCAAAAACAGAACGAATTCCGTATCAAATCATCATCGGTGATAAGGAACGAGATTCAGGAACACTAACCGTAGAAGGTCGGAACGATACCAAAATCGAAGGAGTCACCCTGGATGCATTACTTGAAAAATTAGCATCAGAAATTAAAAATCGGACATTGAATTAGAGAATAAAAAATCCCTCACGGGATTTTTTATGGTTATTGAATAATAATAGGAATTGAAATAGTTTTAGGTAGTCGTGACGGCGGTATTCCATCTTCTCCAAAAGGACCTCTTTCTTGAAATTGAAGTATTGCTGAACCTGTCACTGGACTTGAAATATTTTGAATTGTCGCAGAAAAAGGTACTGGATAATCTGAGCTCTGGTAGTAAACACCTTGTGCTTTTATTAAATGATCAACTGAATCGATGGTTATCTTTTGGCCATTGTAAATAATAGAAACCATTCCTCCTTCTCCTTCAAAAAATGCCCAACATCCTAATGTATTAACTGTTCCCCGTATTACAAAAGGTATAGATACTTGTGAATTAGGTAGTGGTGAAACTATAGAAATACAACCTGTTGGATCTGTCCAAATCGTTGCACCACCCGCACCTACAGGTTGCTGTGCACCACTTGCAACAGGTTGAGTTTGTGATGCTTGGTTGTTCGTATTCTGCACCTGCGTATTCATTTGCACCTGCTCTGTCTCTAGCTGTCCGAGATCGGTATAGTTGTCTTGTACAGGACGAGTTGCAACATACGCAACACCTCCACCGATAGCTAGAATAGCTACGATGGCGATGATGACGGGAGTGGTAATAAATCCAAATTCTTTTTTCATATTATTTTAATTAAAATTATTAATGATTTTATTTTAACACCAACAATTACTTAAGTCTACACGCTAAAAAAGTAATCTTATTTATTTATCAATTAAAAAAAGTTATACTAGAAACCTATGTCACTATTTATTACTATTATTTTATTATGTGTTGGGTTAGGTATTCTCATTATTGGTGCAGAAGCACTCGTCAACGGATCAGCGTCTATTTCCAAACGGTTAGGTATTTCATCATTAGTGATTGGTCTCACGATTGTTGCATTTGGAACATCAGCGCCAGAGCTCGTAATTAATTTATTTGCAGCATTCCAAGGAAATGCTGACATTGCACTAGGGAATATTATCGGAAGTAACATTGTGAATACGTTATTAATACTCGGAATATGTGCAATGATTACAGAATTAAAAGTTCAAAAATCAACCACTTGGAAAGAAGTTCCTTTTGCATTTTTGGCAATGGGAATCCTGGTAATTATGGGTAACGATATACTTTTAGGGAATACAAATTCTAACATGATCACTCGCGGTGACGGTATGGTATTCCTTGGTATTTTTGGAATATTTCTCTATTATATTATTGGGTTAGCACAGAAAAAACAATCTGATGAAAATAATATTAAAACATATCCGATGAGTATTTCGGTACTGTTGACATTAGGAGGTTTGATAGGATTGTTTTTCGGAGGGCAGTTATTTGTAAATAATGCAGTCATACTCGCAAAATTAGCAGGACTATCAGAGGCATTCATTGGATTAACTATTGTAGCAATTGGAACATCTCTACCTGAATTAATTACATCAATTACTGCAACACGCAAAGGACAAGATGACCTAGCTATCGGAAATATCGTTGGTTCAACCATATTTAATGTGTTGTGGATTTTAGGAATTACGAGCATTATTCACCCACTATCAGTATCAACGATTGCTCAAACTGACGCATTTATTGCAACCGGGGTCACTATTCTTTTATTCATTATCGTTATTATTGGAAAGCGTCATCGTATTGAACGTTGGCAAGGGGTATTGTTCGTTATACTCTATATAACCTATACCATTTTTGCATTGATACGCGGATAATATGGTATACTATTCATATTATCCGCTAATATCGTATTCATATGAAAAAAGAAAGTAATGATTTATATAATGTAATGACTCAGTTAGTCCAAGAACAAAAATCACTCTGGAGAATTAAAAATGACTATATTAAAGATGCAGGGAAAAATAAAGAACTGAAAGAATTTTGGACCGAAGTTGCGAAAGAAAAAGAATTATTGATCCAGGATTTACAATCAGTATTGAAAATAGAAATAGAATAAAAAATCCCTTGCGGGATTTTTTATTCTAAATTAAATATCTAATTCTACCGATTTTGCATTTGATTGAATAAATGATTTTCGTGATGGTACATCAGTTCCCATTAACATTTCAAATGTTTTATCAGCCTCGATTGCGTCATCGATAGTTACCTGTTTCAAAATTCGTTGTGCAGGATCCATGGTTGTTTCCCATAATTCTTCTGCGTTCATTTCTCCTAACCCTTTGTATCGCTGGATAGAAATTTTGGTGACGCGTTCTTTTTTCTTGTTTTTTCCTTCTTCATCGTTTTCTTCATCAACAGTATCTATAATATCATCTGCAGTTGCGAGTTCTCCCCCCATTTTTTTAATGAGTTCATCTCGTTCTTCGTCAGAAAACGCATAAGCAACTTCTTTTCCTTTTTTCAATTTGAAAAGTGGTGGTTGTGCGATATATAAATAACCATTTTCAATAACTGGTCGCAAGTATCGATAGAACAATGTTAGTAACAATGTCACAATATGTGAACCATCAACATCTGCATCGGTTGCGAGTACTATTTTATGATAGCGAATTTTTGAAATATCGAATGTTTCGCCAATACTGGTTCCTAACGCAATAACAATATTTTTAATTTCTTCTGATGAAATAATTCGATCAAGTCGTGCCCGTTCAACATTTAACGGTTTACCTTTCAATGGTAAAATTGCTTGCGTTTTCCGATCTCGTCCCTGTTTTGCAGTACCACCCGCAGAGTCTCCCTCTACAATAAAGATTTCTGAATCTTCGGCATCTTTTGATTGGCAGTCAGACAATTTTCCAGGGAGGGTAAACCCTTCGAGCATTCCTTTTCGCAAAATAGAATCTTTGGCAGCTTTTGCTGCTTTTCGTGCACGAAGTGCGAGTACTGCTTTTTGGAGTATTGCTTTTGCGTCATCTGGATGTTCTTCGAGGAACATTGCAAACGCTTCCCCAAATACGGTTTCTACTGCTCCACGCGCTTCTGGCGAACCGAGTTTTGCTTTGGTTTGTCCTTCAAATTGTATTTCAGGCATTTTTACAGAAACTACTGCCGTAAGACCTTCTAATACATCAGCTCCATCAAATGTTTCTCCGTCTTTGAGCACTTTCTTTTCCTTGTTATACGCATTCAATGTTCGCGTTAATGCAGTTTTAAATCCAGTAATATGCATTCCTCCCTCCCCAGTAAAAATATGGTTTGCAAAGGGAATAATATTATTATCAATATCATCAACATATTGCAGTGCTACTTCTACATTAATATCTCCAATTTCTTTATCAATATGAAAAATATTTGGATGTACCAATTTTGCATTCAGGTTTACTGAACGAACCATTGAGATTAATCCTCCTTCAAAATAAAAAGTTTTTGATGGTACTTCAACACCCAGTTCTGATACATAGGTTTTTTGTAATAAATCAGGAAGGGTGGTTACTTCGCGTGCATCAATAACCGTAATACGGAGTTTCTTTGCAAGATATGCTTGTTCTCGTAATCGATTGAGAATTTTACTAAAATTGAATTTAATTTCTTTAAAAATTTCAATATCAGGTTCAAAGGTGATCACCGTTCCGGTAAATTTGGTTTTTCCGATTGGTTTTACTTTTGCTTTAGGTTTACCAATACTGTATTCCTGCATGTATACTTCACCTTTTTTATGAACTTCGGCACGCATAAAAATAGACAATGCATTTACTACCGATGATCCTACCCCATGAAGCCCTCCTGACACCTTGTATCCTGATTCGTCACCACCAAATTTTCCTCCGGCATGGAGTACGGTGAGAATAGTTTCAAGTGCTGAAACTTTTGTTTTTGGGTGAATATCCACTGGAATTCCTCGTCCGTTATCTACCACGCGAACCCGATTCCCTGGAAGGAGTGCAACCTCAATATGATCAGCATGTCCTGCCATTGCTTCATCTCGAGAGTTATCAAAAATCTCCCAAATCAAGTGATGGAGCCCTTCAGGACCAGTTGATCCAATATACATTCCAGGACGCTTGCGCACTGGTTCAAGTCCTTCGAGAACAGAAATCGATTCTGCTCCATATTCTCCCCCTTTTTTTACTTTTTTTGAGTCATCTGTTGCCATATAATACAAGGTTTTTATTAATTCCAGTAATGATTTATATGATCCAAGTATAGCATATTTTTGAAGTTTCTGCACCAATATTGAAATACAAAAAAACGGGATCAGCTTACGCCAATCCCGCTACATCAAAGTACTATTCTTTTTTTTGCTTTTGCGCAGGGATGTCAATCATGTAGGTACAGTTACCAATGAGAGTATCTACCTTTCCGCCGGTTTCCTGTAACTGCTTTGTAAGAGTTACGATGTGTTCATAAAATAACCGGTCTTCCATAAAATCAAGATCTCCTTCTTTTTCAAGCTCGCTCATTACGTCCTGTTTGATAGAAGAAGTCAGATTCTTTTTTTCTTCCTCAGACAAGTCTGCAAGACGAATTGGCACCTCTTCAGGAGTGTTATGCGAGTCATTTTGCGAAGTCTTTTTAAATAAACCTGGGAATGCATTAATTAACTGTTTTATCACCCAGGCAGCAAGAAATAAAGCAAGGAGAAAAATAACGAGCCCAAGCAAAAACCACAAGACTGGACCCAAAATATCAAACATTTTTGATAAACCGCTACCACTATCTGATATTGGTAAATCTTTTTTTGTGGCATTTGGCAAATCTCCTGTTTTCAATCCTTTTGAGTAGACATATCCAGCCGCCTTTAAAACAGAATCGGAAATATGTTTTTCCTTTGGCGGAATAACGTTTTCCAGGTAATCAAATCCTACGAGTTTAGGCTCGGATAGAACCATACCCCCGCATCCGTACCGTGGAGCCGTGATTGGTTCAGTGGTCACACACACGACTGAGTCAGTCATAATGGTTACCCCGGGACCGGGATTTGCAATTTTTTTTGAATCTTTTTTGCAAGCAGTAAATACTGCTATCATTGCGATCATAATCGCGAAAAAGAAGCTTTTTTTCATTTGATAATGTTTTTGATTTAACTACATATTATCACAAATGAAATATTTGTCAAGCAACAAAAAAACCTTCTCATATCGAAGGCTTTATGTTTACCAAAGAAGGGTAATCAAGATGGATTCTCGTTTTCTTTTTCAATTAATTCTTTGGGCTTTTTGGGAGTCCAAAACATTCCGATCATTCCAAATACTACCATTAGTATAAAAAATACTAATACAATGTCTATAAATGTTTCCATAGGTTCAAATTTTTATTATATAAACATATTAATTTAATAAAGTCAATTTTATCTAAACAACAAAAAACCACCGTCTCGTGGTGGCTTTTTGAATATTTGCGTCTCGTACAAATATACTATGCTTCGATATATGGAAGTAATCCCATAAATCGAGCTCGTTTTACCGCAAGAGCTAGTGCTCGTTGATTTTTGAGCGTTACCCCTGTTCGTTTACGAGGAAGAATTTTCCCAGTATTAGATAAAAATTTTCGCAAAATTTCAATATCTTTATAATCAATATATTTAATATTGTTTGCTTTGAAATAACATTGTTGTGACATATTCACTGTTCAGCTTTTAGATTAGAACGGAATATCATCGGGATTAATATCGAGCGCATCTGCATCTGGATAATCAATTGCCGGAGCGTCATCAGATTTTGATCCCCCATTCATTGATGAAGCAGGTTGACCGTTAGTTTGTGGACGAGAACCAAATTGCACATTTTCTGCAATAATTTCGGTTCTATATTTTTTTTGTCCATCTTGTTCCCAAGAACGCGTCTGAATGCGTCCTTCGATACAAATCTGACTTCCCTTTTTAACATATTGTGCGCAGTTTTCCGCTTGGCGTCCAAACACGACAATATTATGATATTCTGCCATTTCTTTTCGTTCACCAGTTGCTGCGTCTTTCCAAAATCGGTTAGTTGCTACTGAAAAAGTAGTAACTTTCACCCCTGATGGAAGCGCACGCAATTCAGGATCTCGAGTAACATTTCCTGCAATAATTGCTTTGTTGATATACATAAATTCTCTTACATTAACTAATAAGAACAATACTATTGTATAAGAAAGCGATTATCTTTGCAAGAACTATTCAGCTGATTCTGATTCAATTTCTAAAGAATCGACCATATCTTCTTCTGCAGATTCATTAATCGGCGTAGGAAGTTCGTTTGCTGCAATTCCCAAATCAATATCATCTTCAATATCATCAAGAATTTCTTCATCAAGAATTTCTTCTCGTTCAGTTGCTTTTAAAATTTTTGATAGTGGTTTTTTACTGATCACCGTATTTTCTGAAACTGTTTTTGTAATCAAAAATCGAATGATAAATTGTTTTTTTTCAAACAATTCAGTAATTGATTTTAATACATCTGGGGTAAGGTTGAATTTTAACCATCCGAAATATCCTTGTCGGAATCGAATATTTTTGTTTTCAATAACCTTAATCATTTCATATGCAATATCAATGAATTCAGGTCGCCCTTCTGCAATAATTGTTCCTGATTTTTCAGTAATAATGTCTTTGAGTTCTGCAACTCGCGCATCAAGATCTTCTTCGCGAACAGCTGGTGACAATAGGAAGCCAAGTTCATATACTCGTGGCTCCAGTGCTTCAGAAGAAGGAGTAGTAACTGCCTTTTTTCGTGCCATAATAATTAAATAATAATCAATAACATATAATCAATAACAATTAATTACACGTATTCGATTATATAACATAAGATGATAAACAATAATCAGTGCTTAATAGAATATTTCTATTATTGCTCACTAATTAACGATTATCGATTAATAATAAAAAGCACTTTGAATGTAATCCAAAGTGCTTTCAAACTAGCATATTTTACGGAAATTGTCTAGGTATTTAATCCGAAAAAGTCTTGTGTGTTTTTCATCATTTGTTCCCGTACAGTTTCTAGATCCAACCCTTTTAATTCGGCAATTTTCTTGGCAACCTCTTCTACCATCCACGGTTCACACGTCCGCTGGTTGACAGATCCTCGATATGGCGCAGGCGCTGCATAGGGCGCATCGGTTTCAATCATGAGCTTTTCGATCGGACATGCACGAATCATGTCATCGTATTCAGAAACAAATGTAATTGGACCATCAACAGAAATCATATACCCAGCACTCACAATATCCTGCATACATTTCATTGAACCACTGAAAAAATGAAAATCTGCCTTCCCTTGATAATTCATTTCTTGCAATATTTGGAGTGCGTCATAGTATGCATCATCAGTTCCCCGACTGGCACGTACATGGAGCATGAGTGGTTTTTGATATTGTAGAGCAAATGCAATATGTTTTTTAAAAACTTCTCCCTGCCGTGCTTTTGTTTCTGGTGATTGATCACGGAAATAATCCAAACCAGTTTCCCCGATCGCAACTACCTTTTCATGAGTTATCAAAGCTTCAATATCCTGTAACTCTTGATCAAGCTCAACACTATCAATACTCAATGGATGAATCCCAACAATAGCCCAACAATGTTCTGGATTTTCCTGTGCAATAGTAATTGACTTTTGAGATGTTTCTAAGTCAATCCCAACGGTAATCGTTCCAATGTTTTTTTCCTTCATCCTCAATAGAACTTCTTGTCTTTGTTCATACAATGGAGACAAGTTCAAGTGCGAATGAATATCAATATAATCGAGTCTCATGAATACACTCTAGCATAAAAAAGAAACTTGTATATAAGTTATTTTTTTATTAGTAATTTTTTTTTATTTCATACTGAGCATGATTTATTGCATCATTAAATTTTTTAAGAGCTAACTCTAATAATTCAAGCTTTTCTGTAAATTTATTGTAATTTTTCTTTTCCATTCGAAGTTTGGTTCCAATTTCGTAGACAAAGTTATTAAAGAATGATAACTGTTTGAAAATTTCAATTGCATTATAATCTTCTACTACATCTGAATCATCCCAATTCTTAGCTTTAAACTCATTATACAGATTTGTTATTTTTTTAATAATATCTAAAAGTTCTAATACACTATTTTCATTGTCTATACTTACTTTTAATTGTTCAAATTTTTTCAAAATAGAAACCATTTCATAAAAAGAGTCACGATCTTGAACCTGAGTAATAAAAGGATTTTCTAATCTTTCATCTAAAGCATTAAGTAAATTTTTAGATTCTAAGTAAATATTCTCGGTGAGCATCTTTAAAGTTTTATTAACTTTTTCTTTTGATTCTTCAAGAAGAAGACCTTCTTTTTTTTCTCTACGCAACCTAGGAAGATCATCGTTATGAATTTTTATTATCTTTTTTTCATATGATTCAATAAATTTTAATGCTTCTTCTTGATCTTTTGCCGGTAGTTTTTTAACATTTGTTTTAAGAATAATGAAAATTTCAATTATTTCTTCTAAAAATTTTATTGGATTTTTAACTTTATTATTTTCTTTAGGATCAGAAATTCGATCTATTTCTAATACTAATCGTTGAAAAAGTATTTTCCATTTTTCTAATTTTGATTTTTCTTCTTTAGATTCTTGACTTTCAAAGTTTTGATTCAAAGACCCATCCACAGGTTTTATACTTTCTGTTTTCTCATTACGTTTTTCTTCGTCGAGAGAGTCTCTAGTTTTTTTTTAACTTATTAAAGGTTTCTAAGTTTATAACAGAACCGCCTTTAGAAATACCTGACTCATCAAGCTCAGTTGAATACTTACTTATTAAATCTAATGCTTTTTCTCTATATCCTTGAGGTAGATCTTCTGCGGTACGACGTAGTTCTTTACTAGTTCTAGATAGTTCTAGATATAGCTCCCATGGGATCAATTTAACTACTTGAAGTTGATGAGTAAGTGTATTTTTTTTAATTGTAATGAATTCTTCTTTTTGATCTTCAGGTAAAGAATTTATTTGTTGTAAAAATGAATCAAATTCTTTTTCCCATTCATTAAAAATTTCCAAGTTTTTTTCTAGTTCTTGTTTTACCTTATACTCATCCTGCAACGGCTTTCTATTTTCTTTATCGTGAGCCAAATCTGCTTCTTTGTAGCGAATAGTTTGCTGCTCCTCATTTAATATTTGCTGAGCTTTTTCAGGGTCATTTTTACGAACATTTCTTAAGTCTTCTGCTAAATTATCACGATATTTTTTTGTATTAAAATTTTCCATATAACATATTTATTTAGTATTAATATGGTAATTATACGTCCACCCCTTAAAAAGGTCAATCAGCGTGAATACTAGTGATTCAATAAAAAAACCGCGTACGCGGTTTTATTGAATCACCCCAATATGTTTTCCTTGTTCTACACAATTTTCACAAATCACATGTAAATGTCTACGAATGTCACCACTATTGATTACATTCCCTGTTTTATTTCCACATATTTCACAGGTTCCAATTTGTTGCGTATCTTCATCAAATGACATTTTCATACGCCCATCAAACACAAACATTTCCCCTTCCCATAATCCTTTACTTCCAAATTTTTCACCATACTTTGCAATTCCCCCGTCTACTTGATACACATTTTTGTATCCTCGATTTTTCATCATTGCTGATAAAATTTCACAACGGATTCCGCCAGTGCAGTACGTTACAATTGGCCTGTCTTTATAGTTACTAATTTCCCCTTCCTCGATATCTTTAATAAATTCTTTTGAGGTTTTAATCGGTGGTACAATCGCGTTTTTAAATTTTCCAATTTTTGCCTCATACTGATTCCGTCCATCATAAAAAATTACCTCGTCTCCATATTGCGCAACCAATTCATTTACTTGTTCTGGTTTTAAATGAATCCCTCCGTTGGTTACCCCGTTTTCATCCACGGTAATTTCATCAGGTGCACCGAATACAACAATTTCTGATTTTACTTTTACACGTAACTTGGGAAAATTATCTCGCCCCCCATCACTCCATTTATAAGTGATTTTTTTCATCAGTGAATGTTTATTCATTTCCTTGATATATGCCTTTAAATCCTCGATTCCACCACCCAATGTCCCATTGATTCCATGTTCACTGATTAAAATTCGCCCTTTCAAGTTTAAGTTTTCTGCCAAATTCCGTTGCCAGAACATAATTGTTTCTGGGTCAGGAACCGGAATAAATTTATAAAATAAAATAATTTTTTGGAGCGCGTTTTTATGTTCGGTTGTTGTTTTAACTCCTGTGTTCATAATGACTATATAGCACAGATTTACCGTTTTGAACAGACCTATTCTCCTTTTTTTATAACCCGTGCTATAGTAATGAATATGAAAAAAACAAAAATCGTCTGTACATTAGGACCCGCAACCACAGAAATATCCATACTTAAAAAAATGATCCAAGCAGGAATGAATGTGGCCCGTATTAATATGAGTCATGGAAATTATAACGAACACGAGGAGCGAATTACCAATCTCCGCACCGCATCAGCAGAACTTGGTATTCATTGCGGAATTTTAATTGATCTATCAGGACCCAAAATTAGAACAGGAGATTATATTACTCCTATGATAGATTTGGTTCCTGGTAAAAAAATTATCCTGACCACAGAAACTATTATCGGAGATGAAAAAAGAATTTCTATTTCCTATCCAAAACTACCCGAAGAAGTCCATAAAGGTTCTATTATTATGCTCGACGATGGGCGCCGGAAATTAGTAGTAACCAAAGTAGATGGAAAAGAAATTCACTGTACGATTGAAATTGGAGGAATTATTAAACCGCGTCGTGGGGTAAATATTCCAAACGGAAATTTGTCTATTGCTTCACTCACTGCAAAAGATAAAAAAGATTTAGACTGGGCACTAGAACAACCAATTGATTTTGTGGCGTTATCATTTGTACGCACTGCAAATGATGTACTCGATCTCCATAAAATTTTGAAAAAGAAAAACAAGTTTCCAGAAATTATTGCAAAAATTGAAACTGCAGAAGCGATCGAACATTTTGATGCAATACTCGAAACGATTCACGGCATAATGATTGCACGTGGTGACCTGTCAGTAGAAACTCCACGAGAGAAAACCCCAATCTATCAAAAAGAACTCATCCGGAAATCAATTGCAAAAGGTAAATACACTATCGTAGCAACGCAAATGATGGAATCAATGATTAATGCACCGCAACCAACCCGTGCAGAAGTTTCTGATGTTGCAAATGCAATTTTTGATGGGACCGATGCAATAATGACATCAGAAGAAACATCGCTGGGACAATACCCAGTTGAAACCGTGCTGATGATGGGGACTATTGCACAACAAGTAGAAGACACTGAATTACGTAATTTCCAATTTATTCCTGATAACCAATTCCCTGTTACTCATGCCATTGCACACAGTGTCCAAGAAGCATCAGAACGATTGGATGCATCGCTAATAATTGCCCTAACAGAAACAGGACGAACCGCCCAATCAATTTCACAATTCCACGGAACCAAACCAGTATTGGCACTTACTCCCAATATCACTACGGCACAAAAATTGAGCATTATCCGTGGTGTTACTCCAGCTCTCTACGAACCTCATGAACAAATTGCAGAATCACGAGAAGAAATCAAAAAAATAGCGAGTGGATATCACAAACTCAAGAAAAACGATATCGTTATTATCGCGAGTGGTGGTACCATGCGGCAAACGGGTGCAACGAATATGATGATTGTAGAGAAAATATAAGCTATTGACATAGTAATAAAAAAAATTATAATAGTAAAAAATTAGTCACATGCAAAAAGTACATGTTATTTTTACAGTAAAACCTGGTATGGTTTTCGACCTAAAATTAAAAATGGAAGAAGTACTTTTCCTGTCCAAATTTGATGGTGGAGGAACATCTTGTAAACCCTCAGAATTAAAGGGTTTGAGAGAAAAAATTAAAAGACTCCTAATTTTAAATGTTATTAAAATAAAGAAAGGGGCACAAATTGTTTACTTCGAACTTACCTTAATAGGTAAGAAATTAATAAACAGCCTAGAAGAATCAAATTAATTACGATTGTAATAAAAAGGTATCCATTGGATACCTTTTTTATATAATTAACTGTGATGATGTTCTGCTTCGGCTGCTATTGCTTCTGCTTTATCTTTGTGAATGGTTCCTTTTGGATGTTCTACGGGGGTATAGATTGAATATAATTTCATTGCAACATCTCCTGTGTTAATCACATTATGATGCATTCCAGCAGGAATAATAATTGCAAAATCGTCACGCACATCATATTCTTGATCCCCAATAATGGCACGCCCTGTTCCTTGTTCAATCCGTAAAAATTGATCAGTGTTAGGGTGAACTTCGGCACCGATATCTTCACCTGGTAATAATGACATTACGGTCATTTGGAGATGTTCTCCCGTGAATACTTCTTTACGGAAATATTCATTTTCCAGAGTTTCATTTTCAATATTATTTACATAAGGAGTAATCATATATTTTTATTATATTAACGAATAATACCTTTATTTTAGCATAAAAAAAGCCCTGATGCTACCAACCTTGTAATAGGTATATCTACGGTAACAAGAGGGCCGTCTCGTGAACCGAGACGGGAGGTGTTTCTCCCGCGGCATTTTCCCAGTCTTGATTTTTTAGATCTAAGATCAATCTCGCCTTAAAATTGTATATCACACTCATCAATTTTTTACCACCATCTCTACAGTTCCCCGTGCATATACTGATTCATCCTTTTGGAAAAGTACCACCACCTTTTCATTTTCTGTCCGAGAAGTCACCGTATACACATCGTTTGGAATGATAGGTTGTAAAAAATCAACTGAAAGATTTTTGGTAAGTGCAATTCCATTTTTATCAAAAAACATCTGCGCATGAATTCCTGCTACCGAATCAATAATAAAACAAGTAATTCCTCCATGAATAATTTCATCATTCCCCGTCAGTTTTTCTGGGAATGAAATGGTGCAAGTAACCTGATCATTATCAAGAGAAATGTTGCGAATATCGAATTCCAGCAAATCTAACCACTTTTTTGAAGCGGTTGCGTATTTTGCAAGTTTGGGGATTTGGAAGAGTTTTTGGAGCATATCATAGAGTATACCAAAATAAAAACACTTATGCAGTGTTTTTATTTTCAACAAATTTTTTGAAATTTTCAATATCTGATTGAGCACCAAGAACATGAATTTGTTCTGATGATTTTACAACAACTTGATTCTTTATTATTGCACCATCATAATCATCAAAATTTTTACCTGTATAAGAAAAGTCAAATTGTTGAGTAGGTCGCGGATTTTGTATATTAAGCAAAGCGGCTTTTATATCTTTATGAACAGGCTGCCTATTAGTGTAAGAGAAAACAATCTGTTGAGCCCCTTCAAGAGCACTTTTTCCTATCCAAAAATAAAAACCTTTACCGTAGTAACCAGAATCTTTTTTCCCAAGAAAGTTATTATTAAAATTTTCAAAATTTCCATCTGTACCATGAAAAGCTATTCCTTTTAATAAACTCTTTGGAAAAATAGTATCTAAATATTCAGAATATTCTTCTTTTGTTCCAATAGATAAAATTTCAGGATTCTGCTCAAATACAAAATCAACCCCCTCTTTTATTTTTGGAATTTCTTGTTTTGCTTCTTGTATATTTTTCTTCTTGAATAATGAATTTTCCATATAGCTATTATTATAACAGAGAAAACGCTTTCGCGCTTTTATTTCCGTCCAAACAACGGCTCACTTGGTTTTTTACCTGCCTTGATTAATTCCATCATTTTTTCTGCAGTACCTGGCATGATCGGCTGGAGTAGTACCGAAATCCGTGCTAATCCTGTGACCACATGATGTACGTCTGATTTTGCCTGATCTGGATTTACTTTAAACATTTTAAACGGTTCCGTATCAGTAATATATTTATCTAAATCTGCAATTTCTCGCCATAGATCTGCGGTAACCTCGGCATAATCAAATCGTTCATATGCTGGATGTGCAATGTTAGCAAATACTGGGAATACGACATCAGAAACATCAACGCCGTAATTTTCTGCCATGGTGAGCGTTCGCGAAACTAGATTCCCTAATCCGTTTACCAGGTTTGCATTATACGCTGCCGCAAACCGTTCCATCGTAAACGGCGAATCATCCCACGGACTGATTTCTTTTGCTAAAAACATACGCAGTGCGTCAGTTCCATATTCATTCACTACATCTCGTGGATCAATCACATTCCCAAGGGTTTTAGACATGCGGATTCCACCATCACCCGTGATAAATCCATTGATGATAATCTGATGAGAATTCGGTAATCCCGCTGCTATGAGCATTGCTTGCCACATTGCAGACTGAAATCGGTTATTATCTTTCCCACAATATTGAGTTGGCATTCCGTTCACCCAGAACTTTTCAAATAGGTTTTGATGCATATCTGATACTGAGTCAGTTTGCGAGGATAAAATCGAATCTGCGTGAACAGATGAAGCCGAACCTTGTGAGGGAATTATTGAAGACGAGAAAACTGACTCAGTATCAGCTTGATTCATTAATGTAGAAATGTAATTAGTAAGCGCATCAAACCATACATACATTACCTGACCGTCATCGCCTGGCACGGGAATTCCCCACGGCATTTTTTCCACCTTTCGTGAAATAGAAAAATCTTGTAATCCTTGTTTTACAAATTCTCGAACTTCATTCAATCGGAAATCTGGCACCACAAAATCTGGCCGTGATTCATAGAGTGCAAGTAATTTTTCGGTAAATGCAGAATATTTGAAAAAATAATTTTCTTCATCAATGAATTCCAGTGGAATTCCTGGATGGTTCGGACATTCCCCATTTACCAAATCAGAATCTGTTTTTTCTGATTCACATCCTACACAATATTTTGCTTGATAATTTTTCTTATAGATATATCCGTTTTCAGCAACCTTGTTCCAGAACGCTTGTGCAAATGCAATGTGATGTGGATCAGTGGTACGAATAAAATGAATATCATCAACAATACCGAATTGTTTGATTTGTTCTTGGAATATTGCAAATCCTTGATCAACAAATGCTTGAGCAGTTGTACCCTGTTCAAGTGCTTTGTTATAAATTTTTACCCCATGTTCATCAGTTCCAGTATTAAAAAATACCTCATACCCCATGAGTTTTTTGTAGCGAGCCAATATATCAGCACGTACAAATTCTAACGCATGCCCCATATGCAACGGTGCATTCACGTAGGGTAGTGTTGTGGTGAGATAAAACGGTTTTTTATTCATATCCATACTATACATAAAAAGCATATTTTGGGAAAGGTGACTATTTGACTATTATTGATAGAAAAGGTATTATCAAAAAAATCGAAAACCATGAAAACTGAAGATTTAGAACGAGAGGCTTGGGTGCAAGCCATGGAACAACACGTCCCAGAATGGAAAAAAAAACTGGAGGAAATCAGAAAAAAATATTCCAAGCTCAAAAACAGTAAACCTATTGGAGAGAAGTTTCAAAATGTTTGGATAAATATTATAAAAGAATACCGTCCAGTCAACATTTCCATTGGAGATTGGTTGTCTTTTATTAATATAAAAAACAAAGAGGTAGAGAATAGTTTAAAAAAAACAACCTCTCTCCAAGAATTAATGAATAACCCAGAATATAAATGGGAAGAAGATGATCGAGTTGACTGGCCAGCAGGTCGCTGGGTAAAGAAATAAGAATTGGTTTATAATCGCGACAATTGTCGCGATTTTTTATAACAAAAAACACCCGGAGGTGTTTTTTGTTATTTTTTAGCAAGAATCGTTGGTGCATCAATCGTTGCAATCTGATCCATTGTTTTCGTTACTAATTTTTTGTAGTTTGGACGAATATATGGAGGGTTGTATGTATCAATAATTTGACCAAGCGTCTTGTCTTTATAATACCGCGCAGTGTTTGGGTTATGTCCTCCCAAGTTTTTCGTAATCACATCAATTGATTCCTCATAACTTGAAAAGTTAATTTTACATGACCCCCAACCGAACGCACTATAACTTGCACCTTTACATGCAAATTTACCACCAGTAGATTCAATGAATCCAATAGCAGCAACTAATCGCCAGTCGACTCCATACTCGTCAGCAGCCTGCACCATGGCAAGACCGTAACCAGCAAGGGGTAAATCTCCTTTTGCGATATAGAAGGCGTCAATTTTCTGGGCCCGTTCTGTAGTCGTTAAACCGTCAACGATTTTTTCTGCGACTACTTCATCGGTTCCAAGAAATGGAGCTTCTGCTTGAGAAGTATGCGCCCAAAGCGTGGTGATCACAAGCGCGATCACAAGAGTGAAAGCGGTTGTAGATCTCCAGAAAGAGTGAATAAATACATGAATATTACTAGTAATTGCTTTGGATGCGAAATAAATATCAAATATATTTTTGGGCATAATCGACGGTATGTGCTCCGTCAAACTCCTTGTCTTGAATATTTTGCTTATCACCAAGATAACCTTGATAATAAAAAACCCGAAAATTGGGTACACCCATATGGTAGCATAGTATGGTCTTGCTGTCAAGCATTTTTTGTGGTAAAATGATGAATGAACAAAAAATAACCTTATAAAATAAGGATATTTTAGAATCCACAGTTTTAGTAACGCCTCTTAAAAACACCCTCTTATGAACCCTTTTCGACACATTTCACTAAAAGTATTCCCTAATGCCAAAAAAGAATTTATTGAGGAAATTTCTCCTGGGAAATTGCGAATTTTTACTCGAGAACCAGCACGAGATAACCGTGCAAATAAAGCAATCACGCGCATAGTCGCGGAATTCTATAGGGTTCCTATTGCAAAAATTCGTATAATTCATGGACATCACGCACAAGGAAAAATAATTGAAATTTTAGAATAAAAACACCCTTTACTGAGTGTTTTTATTGTCCCTTGATAATATCTTGGATCTGAGCAAATGGAATCGTAACCTCTGGCATACCAATCGCATAAGGACCTACCTGATAAGGTGAAAATAATATTACCAATGCATTATCAATTACATACCAGTGTTGATAATTTTCAATTCTCGGTTCAAGACCTTCATAAAACAAAGATTCTTTACCTAATTTTTGCTCCAAAGCTAGTGTTGCGATTGCTTGTAACCGAATCAAATATTCCGATTGTGACACCGTAAACAATGAATCTAAAAGAATTTTTTGCTCTCCCTGAAAAGTCATCGTATGTACGAAAGAATTTGGGTGAGCCCCTCCTGTGTATTGATATCCATTAAAAACAATTGTAGTGATAGTCCCTGACCGTTTCACCTGATAATCTATTTCTGCAATAGGAATAAATTCGCTTAATAATTCAGGAACATAAGCTTGTTGTAAATCTGTTTCAAAATTCGTATGCGCCGTATCTATATAATTTTGAATTTCACTGTCAACAACAATATTATTAAAAAATGGATATTCAATACGATATTCGTATGTCTTTTCTTGTTTAACAATTAGTTTTGTTTCTGGATCAGGAAGCGTTACTGTAATTCTTTCTTGATATGGTTTTTCAGAAACTACAATGAATGACTGCTTTCGTTTATTGAGAAAAACACTACCACCGACAATAATAACTACAATAACCAGTATGAGTAAAAAAATTTTAATTGGTGAATGGCGAAGTTTCATATATTGAGTATACCAAAAAAGTTTTTTAACTACTAGTTATTTTTTTTATTTATGATATCGTATATAAAATGAAAAAAATAATGAACAACTTTAAAATAATCGGAACCATTATTATTGGTTTAGTCATTACAGCTTTTTTTACAACACCTGAATTTTTCACCAACATTTCATTAATCAGCCATTTACAAGTAATCATTATGATTTTATTATTATTGGTTGTTTGTGTTACTACTATCATTATGGTGATAGGAAAACCTGTATCGGATTTGTTTTTGGTGAAATTAATTGTTGGATTATTTTTAATAAGTGCAAGCGTTTTCTTTGGTAATGAAGAGTATTTTAGTTACGCAATAGATCTTCCTTTATCATTTTGGCATCGAGTATCATTTTATACTCTACCAGTTATTGCTTTTGAAAGTGCGCTTATTACTGGTTTTATATTATTCTTGAAACAAAACACATTCACTAGAATAGAGAGAATATTGACCTATGGCCTTTTTGGTTTCTATAGTGCAGTAACATTTGCGGTAAATTTTATGACTCTCGGAAAGATATTTTTTACCATTGAGAATCATATTGCAATTGCAAGAATAGTTATCATTACCTTTGCAATTATTGCACCTGCTGTTATTTATAAAACCATATATCGTCCCGCATAAAGCGGGACTTTTTTTGAAAAAGAATTATACTAAGACTACACATGAAACTCTTAAAAACAACTATATGGTCAGAACCATCAATTATTCCCACCATTATTAAAAACACTCCGACACTCGACCCTCTCGTAATTCTTATGAACAGTGTTGTATATGTAATAAAAAATAATAATCATATTGTCGGTTTTGCAAGTATTAAAAAATTTAACAATACTATCGAACTTGGAACTGTGTTTGTATATCCAGAATTCCGCGGTCATGGATACGCGGAAACATTAATCAAAGAAATTACGAACAACATCGATTCTTGCTTTCTCCTCTGCCATCCTAACCTAGTACCATTGTATGAAAAATGTAATTTCCGCACTACTGAAAAATCACCTACCATAATACAGCTACGACAAAAATTGTTTAATCTTTTCCTTGCACCGATGTTTGGATATAAAATTTGTGTTATGGAATTATGTAAATAAAAAAACCGTCACAGATGACGGTTTTTTGCAATCGAATTATTGCGAATACAACTTCTTTAAGAAGTGATCCTCGACAGTTTCCACGTGTTCCACCATTGATGGATTGTCTTTCAAAAACTGTTCAAGTTCTTTCTTTGCTTTTTCGTGCTCTTCGACATGGTGAGGAACTTTTCCTCCATACATATCAACACGTTTTCTTAACCTCATTTCATTCCCAACCAAGGTATGCAATTGGGATCTTGAATCTGATTCCTTCATTTTTTTTGATTTTAAAACATAAAATAATGAAATATATTAAAAGTCAAGTTGCTCCCTCGTATAGGTTCAGAACTCTCAATTGGCTTCAAATTAAAAGAGAATTGGAAGTTTCTCAGATTTTTGAAGTAGTTTCACTAATTAAATAGTACGTAAAATAAAAAACCAGCTCGTTCATAAACATGAAGAACTGGTTTTGGTTTAAAACCTTGAAACTATCTCTAAAGTTTCCTTGGTTGGATGTTTTTTAATTTTGTTGAGGAGGTTTTCAATATACTCTCTTCGGTCTTTATCATAGTCTTTATAACTAAGACTTCTTAAATATTCCTCAATCTCTGCCTTATCAAGACTCTCAACAGGAATCATGTTCAAGATTAGAAATTGTAATTTTTTTTGACCTGGCTGAAAAAAAATATTTCCACTTAAGATTCTTTTTTGATCAAACTTTTCAATAGGAATTCTATGCAGAAAATTACTTACCCTATCCTGATTATCTTTAGACAGTGAATTAAAGTTAATACTTTTAAGTATTTCTTCAAGACAAAGTTCTTCGGAAGGAATCTTTTCAAGTAAAGCAAACACTTTCTCATAAACCTTATTATCAGAACAACCAAGATACTCAATAAGTGTTTGCTGGTCAACTTTTTTTGGAAAATACTCTAGAATAAGTAATCGCACCTGATTCATAATCTCACGGTCAACCGAATCATCAATATTATTTTTTCTAAGCCATGGAACCATGTCGTCAAAAGTTATTTTTTCTGGAAAATGTTTCAAGATAAGTAACTTTGCTGGTTGTTGAACACTCTTACTGTTACTCTTAGTGAAAACAAGCAAGGTTTTATAGCTCAACTTTTCAACAGGAATTTTACTTAAAAGATCTTGAGTCTTTTTTAATGCGCCCTCGTCCAGAAAAAGGATGTTATTTGCTTTCAATAAGGTTTGGTAATCAAGTTTTTCAGAAAAATATTTTAATAAAATACAAATGGATCCGTGTTGAATATAACTGTCTCCGTGATTAAAATAATTAAGAAGTTCTTCAAAATCAAACTTCTCGGCAGGAATTAACTCAACTGCAGCTTTAAACTGATCTTCATTGGTTTTTAAGAGCTGGAAGAGGTCTAGATAGTTTTTCATTTTTGTACATTTAATTGTTTTGCAATACTGCTCAATAAAAACCAATAAATGACGTTTACAGAGCAATATACAATAACAACTCAAAGGATAAAAGAACTGTATTGTTCAATATAATACAGTTCTTTTATTTTTTGTCAAATTTGCTCCCCGTCTCGAGACCGGAACTTTCAGTTCGTTACAGAGTAAGGTAGTTTATAATTCTTTTAGTATAGCATATCGACGCGTCCTGAACACATATAAATAATCTGAATCTACTATATTATTCCTCAGCAATTTCTTTCAATTTAGCCAAAGCTTTTGGCCACATATCATTAAACATATCTTTCCATTCGTCAGAAATATCTATATCTACCAATACTTCAGTTCCACTATCTACATCTTTAAAAGTATAGTTTTCAAAAGCAGGTG
Source organism: uncultured Candidatus Saccharibacteria bacterium (assembly GCA_964507625.1). Lineage (GTDB taxonomy): Bacteria > Patescibacteriota > Minisyncoccia > Phycocordibacterales > UBA1006 > CALMMZ01. The sequence goes on along the minus strand of CAZDPR010000001.1, from coordinate 130,750 downwards.
TCCATTTTTTTACAGATTCACTCGTAGTGTCTATTTCACCATTTTCATTAATCATTCCAAGGTGCTCAATAGAGACAAAAGCATATGGTCGAACTTCTGCAATTCTGCTGTACATACCACCAGATTGTTTTCCGTTTTCGTCACAACCAATAAATTTCATCTCTGATCCTGTTTCCCATACACCTTCATAGCGTGAACCTTCATTAAAAGGTTTCGTCCACTCTCGGTATGTAGCATCATCAAGCATGGTATGCCATACTTTTTCTTTGGATGCATGAATAGTAATTGAAAAATGTAATGTATTCATATAAATAGTATATCAGATTTAAAAAAATTCTGAACCTTGCTTGAGTCGTATAAAAAGACCTTGTGTAAGAATATCTTTTTATACAACTCCAACTATTAATCACACTTAAAACTTGTTCATTGGAAATACGGAGGTTAATGAGATGTATGCCAATATAAGGTAACTATGGTAATTAATTATAATTCAATATTAACATGTAGGCATTTGACAAATATTAATACTTTAGTATGCTAAAATATAATAAAATCTTAATACATGTGCATGAAAACAGAAGAATTAAAACTTACCAGCGATGAAGACTTGCTTAAGTTTTTCCAGAGATCAATTGAACTCAGTGATGGAAAAAGCCCCTTTGACACTGAACAAATTAAAGCTGAAATTCTTTCAAGGATGAGTAAGTTAATTAATCATCCTACTCAATCTAAACGTGAAGTAGGCGATGAACATGATCAGTTTTCTTAAAATTTTTTATTAGCACCGAAAGGTGTTTTTTTGTGTCATAGACTACTACTTGTAAATAAAAAAATATTGTTATAAATAATTATTAATAATGAGAGTTTTCATTTTTTGATTATACCAAAAATATAAACCAAATAACACTTTACTTTGGTTTACAATATTCAGACTATCAGTTACACTTCGAACCTGAGACTATGTTAGAATGGTGATATTTCAGTATTAATTACCTCGTCCTAATACTTACATTTCCAATTCAATATAACACCTTTACTTTATGTAATTTCTTTCCACTCTCTACCATCAAATTCAAAAGTTTTACCTGGTATAAATATAATCTTTGTACCTTTTTGTTTAACAATACTTTCAATTTTTTTAACCAAAACTGGAAGATCCTGAGCAATATTGTCACTCGTACTGCTGATTATCGCACCTATGTTTCCATTAATATTTTTTTTAAGGGTATACATGATTATACACTCCTTGTTCTGACCATATGCATTATCATTAATGGAATCGGTAACAATTTTTTCCTTATCATTACTTCCTTGTTTGTGTGTTCTAAATATTCTATATGCTTGCTCATTATTTCTTAAAACAGCATGAAAATCCTTTTCTCTTTCCTTATTTTCAGTAGATTGTAAATTTTCAAAAGCTTTTATTATCTCTAGGTATTTTCGTACTGGACCTTCTGATTTGTTTTCAGTCAAATTATTATCTAATCTTACAATATGATTATTTTTATTTTCCATACCAAAATTCTATCACAGGTTCGATTACCTACCAACGGTAACAAAAAACACCTCTATGAATTAGGTGTTTTTTGTTACAAGCCAAGTTCCTCAATCCTGAGTCCTACATTCGAAACAGCAGAAGGAGTATTTGCAGTGATTCTTTTTACTACTTCAAATGTATACGAATCATATACAGTTATTTCATTTGCAGTTTGAGAAACAATATATACAAATTTACCATCATAAGTAAATTCTGGATGCCAAGAACCTTCACCTTCGACAGGTTTGAGTGTTTTTATTATTTTGTTTACTCGAGCATCAATTACATAAATCTCATCATTATGATCCCCAAAGGCAGTATCAGCCCAAACATAGGGATATGATGGATCTTTTAAATAGCTTCTAATAAACAATCCCGGCCCACCTGTTTTTATTTTGGCTTTCACTTTCCAAGTATTCATATCAATAGCGGTAATGAGTCCTTCGCCTAGAGCTGGAATATATGTCGTATCTCCCCATGTCGCACCAGGTCCTGTATGAGGCGTTTCTCCTGTTTCAATTTCTGCAATAGGCTTCATTGTTTCTGTATCCAATACCCAGACAGTCTTTGATCCTTGAGATGACACGATAAAATGTTTTCCTTTTGGCGTTAAGTATCCATCATGCAGAGCAGGAATATTATTTCCAATTCCTCCAAATTTATTCGTAACTTTAAAATCTTGATCGGTGTCTATAATCCATACACTTGTTAAATCTTTTAAGGCAACAATAATTTTTTGCCCACTTTCAACAAGTGCTCCCGCCCGAGATGATACACTTTTCCCATCCTTCTCGCCAATTAAGGGTATTACTTTTAAAATCTCCATACTATACGCATCTAATATAACTACATTTCCGGGCTCGTAATTTCCAATAGCAATATATTTACCATCTTCAGTCAGTGCTGTTCCCCGAGAATTTTCTCCAACAGAAATTGTTTTTTCAATATCAAGATTATTTAAATTGATCTTTGTAAGCCATCCATCTCGTGAAATAATATACATATACTTTTCATCAGGAGAAAATACGGAAGTATGTGGTTGAAATCCAATATCATGAATTCGGCCTATAGACTCATGAGTTGTACCGTCTATAAACAATAATTTTTCTGCATCCTTTTCTACAACAACAATCAGGTTTTTATTATCCCAAGACCCTGCAACAGCGTATAGTTCTGGTTTTGGGTTTAAACTTTCGGCTTTTGTAAAAGGAATATCACTATTATGAACTCCTTTTAAATTATTCAAGGTTCCTATTTTAAAAGCCATCATTTTATCCCGTATACCTGTCCCATGATTCTTGTGATAATTTTCACTTGCATCGGAACCACAATTAAACAATGCCGGGTGTAATTTAGAAGCTGTTGTTACATTAAAAACAAATTCGTCTACGATAAGCCAACAATCCTCTGAATTGTTATGCAGCGCAACGTCATCTCTTGAATATGAATCTGCAGGAACTTCTATTTTCGCTTCATCGACTATGGGAGCTTTACTAATAAAACCAGTGGTTAATAATGAACTACCAAAAAATATCAATACCACAATAATATTTATTAGGGTAATTTTTACTAATGTTTTTTTATTATCATGGTCAAGGAATTTGGAAAACATGAGATAACAAAGCAATGTTCCCAGTGCGATTATTCCTATATATATACTCATAGCTCCAAGATAAGAAAAAGGTATGGATCCAAGCGCTCCTAAAACTAATGCAAAAATCCAAGATGTCACAGAAATTACCCCGCTGAACAATAAAAACGGCCCATCTTTAAAACTACTTGGTTTGTTTTTTTTGACTAAAAATTCTCCAATATGTTTCCCAATAAATGGTAGGTGGACTATATGGAAAATAATCCCATTCAAGAGTAGTACTCCAACAATAGACATCTTTACAAGAAACTTTACAGAATTAGATAAACTTTCAGTATTCATTCCGAATAGTCCTGCTCCTGATACAAGTAATAAAGTGAGTCCAACCCATGTCATCTGGCTTGCATATTTAATAATACCGAATTCATCTTTTGATATTTTTCGGTCTTTTATGGATGTAAAAAATACTCCATCTGAAAAAAAGGCACCTCCTGCGCCAATGGTGACACCTAATAAGTGAATTATTAAAAAGAGTGTATGTAATTGAGATGCATCCATATATACAGTATACCTAAAAACATAATAAGTTCAAATACATTAAAAATGCATATTGCTCCCCCGGCAGGATTCGAACCTGCGACCTTACGATTAACAGTCGTTTGCTCTACCGCTGAGCTACAGGGGAATATAATTTTTCTTAATAAACTCTCTCCCACGAAAACTTTTTAGCTGCTTTTCTCTTTTCAAAGCATCTAGTCGGGTTTGAAAAGATTCTGAGTAAACAAGTTTCCATTCGCCAGAAAAACGTGAGGTAAAACCTTTTTTAAATTCGTGATTATTATGTAACTTTATTCGTTCATGAATATCACTTGTTTGACCAATGTATATTTTGTTATGGTTTTTATTAAAAATACAATAAACAAAAAACATAACAAAAGTATACAACGTTTGCTCTACCTCCGCCAGCCGGCAGAGAGCTACAGGGGAATGTAAGAAACAATATATCATCAGGAGAATCAATATTGTTTTCTACAGGAACATCCTAACAAAAAAAACAAAAAACAGCAAGTGTACACATTACTGTTTTTATATTATTAATAATCTTTTTTAATAAAATACCGTCGTCCGATAACCACAATGAGCGCAAGAACGATAAGAAGAACAATCCATCCAATTAATGTTCCTGGTAAAAATCCAATCCCTGAAACAGAATTTTGAGTTTTACGCACTGAACCTTCCCCATATTCATCGGCATCAGTTACTGCAAGTTTTACACTCCCCACAGTCAATGTTGATTGAGTTAATACCTGATCAATGTTTCCAACTTTTCCTGTAGCTCTGGCAGTCGCAATAATTGTCCCATATCCCCCCGCTGGAAATTGATCAATACTTACAATAACTTTATTACTCACCCGGTCAACAATTCCTTTGTTTGTTGAATCAACAGAATATTCTTTTGGAAAAAATATTTCAACCGTTGCATTGTTATAGGAACGAGTATTATTGTTTTCATAACGCACTTTTGTAGTTACAGTATCACCCTGACGAATCAATGATTCTCCGTTATCAATAGCTAATGTAAATCCTGATTTTTCATCTGTTTGATGATAAATAGTTTTTTTTGTTTGTTGAGTAGATTTGTTTCCAAAAAGATTCCCGAAGGGTGAAAGGTTTACCCCTGAATCAGGAGAGATGTTTGAGTTTGAAGAAGATGTTATAGGTCTATCTGTAACAGTTTCTGTAACTGAACCACCTGAACCCATTTTTTTCTGACCGACAACAAATTCTTTTGTAGTACCATATTCAACACCACCAGTCCAATAAAGTACTGCTCGATATATATAAACCTCTCCTTCAGTTAGTCCATTTAAAAGAAAGGATTGATTTCGTACACCAGGTTGTTGTTTTTCAAGTTTTGTAGCATATTTAAAGTCACCATCTTTAACAGAACTAAATTCAATACCTAATTCTGGATAATCATAAATAGTAAAAGTTGCATCATTTGAACTAAAAAATGCTTGAACTACTGCTGAATATTTATCAGTGCTAATTACCCCAGCTGTTTCAACAATAGGAGCACACCCTTTCCAGGTATTTAATGTATAAACCCTACAACTTTGTTGAGATTGCGCAAAAGCAAACCATCCACCAATACAAACAAGAGAAATTAAAGAGAAAATAGAAAGGAAACGTTTTATATTCATAAAATTATGTTTTGGAAATAATATCACCAATAAAAGGATCAGTGCTTTTAAATAATTGATATGACTGATTATTCAACATCGACAACGTGAATACACCTATTATAGAACGAGTAATAGAAAAAGTCACGGCTCCTGTGTGTAATTTTTGACCAATTGCATGAACCCAAGATCGAACATAAAAACCGCTGGAAACAGTTAATTCTACAGAGTAGAGAGGTATTAATCTTGGAAATTCATTTACTAACGAATTCCAAGAATCCTTGCAAAGCTTTTGACGAAAATCCCCTGAAACTAAATCAATGTCATGAATAATTTTTTTATAGAGTAATTTTTGATCTATTTTTTCATAAGTAATATGAGATATTTTTTCGAGCACTACTTCATGCGAAACAGGAGGGATATACATATTTTGTTTTGCAAAAACAAAAAGTGGTTTACCTGATACTTTTCTACTCGAAAAAGGTGGGAATGTTTGGGTAACAGGAACATCTGTCGAATAAAGCGTTGTTATAGTATTTTTCACTTGTTCATCAGAAACATCAATAGTATGAGATTTTTTTTGTGCAATCCCTAAAATATCATAAGTATCTGTATCCCAACCCAAGAAAAAAGTTGCCTGATATGTTTTCTGTAATCCTAAAAATTTTTCTTTATAAAAACGCATTTCATTCCCAAGGAAAATAACCAACCCGTCAGCCATTGGATCAAGTCTTCCTGCGTAGGTCATAGGAATATCATCTAAAACACAGGCATCTTTTTTTATCCTATGCATACACTGACCCATGGTTTCCCCTCTTTTTTTATATGCCAAAATAACCATGTTCTCATATAATCATATTTCACAAGCAAAAGAAAGTTAATTACTTGATTTTTCTTGAAAAATAGGTTATATTGAAAACTATTATCAGTCACGTAATCTCTTTATTTTGAATGAAACTTGAAACCTTAAAAATTAACGATGCTATTCGATCTCCTGAGGTCCGCGTTCTTTCTGATGAACTTGGAAACTTGGGAGTTATGAAAACAAAAGACGCTATTTTGAAAGCATATGAACTTGGAATGGATTTAGTGGAAATATCACCTGACGCAAAACCACCTGTTGCAAAAATTACAGATTATGGTAAATTCCAATATGCACAAAAGAAAAAGCAGAAGGAAATCAAAAACAAGCAAAATACCGCCTCAAGTGAAGTAAAAAACATTCAAATTAAGGTAGGTACCGGAGATCACGATATTGCTATCAAAGCAAAACGTGCTTCTGAATGGCTTGCTGATGGTCACCGAGTAAAACTTGAACTTTTCTTACGTGGTCGTGTAAAAGGGATGGATAAACAATTCCTTCAAGATCGACTCCAAAGAATTATTGATCAAGTAACTGGAGATTATAAAATAATCGACGGTTTCAAAGAAAGTCCAAAAGGTATCGTCGTTACCTTGGAACGTGCTTCATCTAAAAAATAATTAATCGTATGAGTCAAAAAACAAACAAATCCTATACCAAACGACTTTCAGTTACTTCTACTGGAAAATTGAAAGCACGAAAACCAGGATTTAACCACTTTAACGCAAAACAAAGTCGCTCAAAGCAGCTTAATGGAAAAGTTGAAACAAATTTTTCAATGAATAACAAAGCAAAAGGACGATTTATGCCTGGGTTAACAAAATAATTTTTATTAATCATTATAATTTTAATGATATGAGGCCCCTTAAAGCATTCACTTGCTGCCCCCTATCACCTATCATACTATGACACGAGTTAAACGAGGAACCACTTCTCTCAAAAGACGAAAAAATGTATTATCTGCAACTAAAGGATTTCGCCATGGTCGCAAGAGTAAAGAAATTAGCGCAAAAGTAGCACTCCGAAAAGCAGGAGCACATGCATTTGCTCATCGAAAAGATAAAAAAGCAGATATGCGACGATTATGGACTATTCGTATGAACGCAGCGCTTCGCCCACTTGGAATTTCGTACAGTAAATTCATCAACATGCTCAAGGTGAAAAATATTTCTCTTGACCGAAAAGTACTTTCGTCTATTGCACAACAATCACCAAAAATATTTGAAGATATTGTAAATCAAGTAAAATAAAAACCGCTTCTGCGGTTTTTATTTTACTAATAATTGGTGTAAATTATTTTTTTCTGTATTATATACCTGATACCAAGGTTCAATAGCTTGCATAATAACTAATTCAGATTCATATTGTTCCAAAAATTGTTCTATGCGTTCATGAACAATTTTTTTCAAATCACTTATTGTTCCTTCTTGAGGTTGAGCAAACATATCCTGATCTAAAAATGTTTTCAGTTCCGAATAATGATTTTTAAACTGTAAATATTCTTCACTTCCTGCATATGTTTGTTGTTGCTTTTCCTGTAAATCTCGAATTTCTTTTTCAAGACTTACTTTTTTTGCCTTCAGGGTTGCAATATTATTTTCCCAAATCTGTTTTCCAAAAAATGGCTCGTTTTGTTCTATGCGAACTAATGTTTTTACAATTTCTGCAAGTGATTTTTCTACTAATTCAGTTTGAACAACAATTTGTTTATATAATTCAGTTTTTCCAGGAAAACGAAATGCTGTTTTTACAAGAAATACAACTTCATTGGGTTCAACCTCGTTTTGTATATGTTCTAATTGATCATAAACATCTTTTACCTCTTGATTTATCCGATTTGATTCATTTTTGTGATGAATGTAAAAATCAATATTTCCATCAGGAGAAACTTCTTTTAGTTTTTCATGAGATCTTTGGAGTTTTACTGTTTGATTTAAAATAATAAGAACTTTTTCAATAATTTCTGATCGTAACTCATGGTCAAGATCGTAATTTTCCATTAACGATTGTTTGAGCAATTCTTGAAAACTATCTGACAATGCCTGTTCTGCAATTTCCCTTGAAAAATTTTTTTCTATTTCCGTGTACGATACAGGAATTAAAGAAATATGGGTCGGATCATCAAACGCAATAGACATATCATTTCTGATAACAATATCCCGAGATTCTCCATTATAGGCATGAATTTCAAATGACACTCTTTTTTCATTTGGTAATGATGAAAAATAGATTTCTGCCTTTATTACTGGAAGTTCAGAAATAAATAGTTTTTGAATATTTCTCGAAACTTCCTGCCTTCCTTCTGGGGTATTTTGTTTTTCAGTGATCAACTCTCTGTGGACTGTATTAAGGGTAGTTCCTACAGCATCAAGTACTGCCGAATAAGTAAAATCTTTGTCGGCGAGTATGATATTGTATTTTTTTAAATTCTCAATAAGATTTTTTTGTTCATGATAAATATGATCTAATTCTGCATGAATAGCATGATAGGTTACCACTTCTGGAGTTGTTGCAAAATCAGAATGGTTAATAATATCTTGGATTGATCGAATGCCTGATAGTGCAAGAACTTCATAATTATCAGTAATTAATATTTCCAAAAGATCTTCTTGTTGTTGTTTGCGAAACAGTGCATCATCTAAAATTTCCTGTTTACTTTTTCCTTTCGGAGGAAGAATTGTATCGTGAATATTTTGTAAATCTTTTTTGAGAGATTCTAATTGTGCAATTTTTTCACGAAATGGCCGTAATCGTTCCTGCTCTCTCCTGTGGAGTTCTTCTTTTCTTTTCTGTTCAAGCTCTTCTGACATCATTGCGAAACGTTCTTCGAGTGAACCATGATGAGGTATACTAATTTCAGGTTTATAGTCATCAATAGAAATTGGTTCATCGAGTATTACATTGTTATTATTATTTTTCATAGTTATATTAAGTATATCAAACAAATAAAAATTATTCTATATTTTTTTTAATTCTTTTACCTTTTTTACTACTCGATCAACTAATCTTTGTGGATCAGTATCAAAAATAATCGTATCGTGCGTTCTCGTAATATCTGCTTTTAAAATATCTTTGATAAGATCATCTGTGCTCCAATCTCCTTCAAGAACCCCAATGATTTTACCTTCTGTTACTGCAAGAGTAAACTCATGCACTGTTCCTGTTCTTCCGCATCCAAAAATTACCGCATCTGAAGAACGAGTCATCAGTAAATCCGATCCTGCGAAGCCAAACCCAGTGTATACGACTAAATTAAAATAGATTCCTGGTTCTGGTAATTGGTATACCGTTCGATGTTCGTCGTAGTTTGCCGCAGGAGAAAATGCAATCACAACACCCTCTTTACGTTTTGCACCTTTTGCAACCCACAGCGGAAAACCAGTTACCGCACCACAGGTAACCGTACAGTGGTGAAATGCTAATACTTCACCAATTTTTTGTCCTTGCTGTAACGCTTCTAGTCCACACGCATCAGATTCACGCGCACCAGAAACAGAAATAATAATATTGCTCATAATTACTTACCAGTATACCAACAAAACAATAAAGTAAGAAATTTTTTAGTACAAAACTGTAGATAAAAACAACAGTGTGTGCTGTTGTTTTTATCTTACATATATAATTCTACTGTTTGTCCCTGACTTGGTGTTATGGCTTGCAATGCAAAATTATCACGCAATCGTTTTGCGAGAAACTCAGAAGATTCAGTATCACCCATTACTACGAACACTTGTTCAATATTTTTTTGAATCGATCCCACAAATTTTACCAACTCATCGGAATCCTTGTGACCTGAAAATCCAGTAATTTGATCAATATCAGCACGAACAACAACGTCGTCTCCAAAAATTTTTACAGGATTAATTCCATCCTGAATAATCCTCCCTAATGTTCCTGCTGCCTGATATCCTACCAAAAGTAAAGTGTTTTTAGGGTCTGGTAAATAGTGTCGCGCATGGTGCACTACCCGTCCACCATTCATCATTCCTGAACCGGCAATAATAATTTTAGGATCTGGTTTTTGAAAAATTGCTTTTGATTCTTCTGTCGATTCGGTAATAGTCAATCCTGAAAATTGAAAAATATCATCACCTTCCACTATTTCTTTTTTAGCTTGGGAATTGAAATATTCTTTTGATTTTCGATATATATCAGTTATTTTAATTGCAAGTGGAGAATCCAGATAAACAGGAATTTTAGGAACATGTCCATCTTCGATGAGACTATTTAATTCGTATAATACTTCCTGAGTTCGTTCTAATGAAAATGAAGGAATAATGAGTGCTCCACCCTTTTGTACAACATCTTCAATTACCCGTTCTAGATGTTCCCGGCGATTTGTTTTGGGATGGTTTCGATCACCGTATACTGATTCCATGAGAAGGAAATTTGGCGTCATAAACACTTCTGTATCTTTGAGAAGCGTTGTAGGAGTATTTCCTAAATCTCCGGTACACAACAAACTTTTTCCTGCATAAAAAAATTCAGCCATTGCAGAACCTAATACATGACCAGCATCATAAAATGAAACCATAATATCATTTCCTAAATCGAGCGGGTTATGATATGAAATAACTTTCCATAACGCTAATGTTTTCTGAATATCATGTTCATTATACATTGGTGGAATTTGTTTTTTTTCTGCTTCTGCAACCATTAAACCAAGTGCGTCATCAAACATAAGTGCCGAAATTTCTTTAGTAGGAGGAGTTGAATAAATTATTCCGCTAAACCCATCACGAACAAGTTTGGGAATTCTTCCGATATGATCAGTATGCGCATGAGTTACAATAAGGACATCAATAGATGATGGATCATAATAAAAATCACCAAAATTCCGTTCTGGATTTTCATCAGCCTGTATCCCTTGTTCTAATCCACAATCTACTAATATTCTCCGCCCATTAATTTCAAGTAAAAAGTTTGCTCCTGTTACTTCGCCTGCTGCCCCATAAAAAGTAATTTTCCCAAATAATTTTCTTTGTTCCATATATACTGAGTATACCTTAATTTGTAAGATAAACCAAAAAACCATTAATGTTGATTTTTATAGTTTATGAGTAGAATATCCAAAAATAAATATAGTTATACCCCCAATATAATTATGCATAATATCAGTGATAGTATCCCAATTATTCTGTTGCAATACTAAATATGATTGAGATCGAATATAGGTATCAATTATCCATTCGCCCACCTCAACACTAATCCCAACAATACCTAAAATAAACAAGGTGACTATCAACTTCTTTTGAAGATTCATTTCTGGGGTAATCATGTAAAAACTACTTATTAAAAACATTCCTCCCAATATATGAATCGGAGCATCAAACCAGGGAAAAATATAATACCAGTCGAACATAACCGCAAAAACATGTCCCAAAAGAAAAATAATCCCCAATAATAGTGATAACTGAAAGAAAAATGTATCAATACGGATAATTTTCATATTAATAGGGTATCATAAAGTATCAAAAAACTCGACAAAGTCGAGTTTTTTGATACTGAACCAGAGTAAAAAGAGATTTACAACCTTTATATAAAATAATGGTTGTCCTGAATAGTACCCCACGAGGCACCATTACACGGATTCCCTAGAAAAAAAATGTTTAAAAATCTTTTTTCTGAGTCCAGTACTCAAAGTATAGCAAGTTTTAAAAAATTATTCAAATAAGTCTGAATACACTACCTGTTCTCCGAGTTTTTCGTAATCTAACAATTCTTCTTCTGCAAAAAACCGCTTAATTTCAGTTTCACCATTTTCTACTGAATCTGATGCATGAACCACATTAGACTGCATACTCATTGCAAGGTCTCCACGAATTGTTCCAGCATCTGCTTCAAATGATTTTGTTGGACCAACAATAGTACGAATCGCAGAAACAATTCCCACACCAGATAGCGCAATAACGATTACGGGAGCGCTTTTCATGAATTTCCGAATTCTTGGAAAAAATGGTTTATCTGCAACGTGAGCATAGTGCTCCTCGAGCAACACATCAGTCAAATGCATCATTTTCATTCCGATAATTTTTAACCCCTTCCGTTCAAACCGTCCAATAATTTCACCTACCAAATTTCGCTGAATCGCGTCTGGTTTAATAATGATCAAAGATCGTTCTATTTGCATACCTTGAGAGAATAACACCTGAACATGAAAAGTCAACAAAAAACACACCGATTGGTGTATTTTTACCCTCCTGCAATCATTCTAAACTTTTCATTAATTTCTGCTTCTATTTCTGCACGATCGCGTCCATATTTCATATAGGATAATTGTTTAATTTTTTCTATTTGTTCTGGATTACCTCTACCTGGGCCCATGTATCCATCTGGTTCAAAAGTGTTTATATTAAAAGCTGCTTCTGGTTTTCCATTTATCAACATACTAGCAACACAATTAAAGTTTTCCTGTTTGATAATATCATCCTTGGTAAATCGCGGGAGAATTCGTGGCTCAGCAACAGCTGCATCTTCTGATTTAATACGGAAAAATGCCATATTTCCTACGTTTCCAAATACTGCCGATCGAATAAAATCAGGTAACTGTTCCATATATTGATGTGTCATATTCAGTGACAGCTTATATTTTCGTGCTTCTGACAAAATCGCTGAGATGGATTCTGTTACCAAGTTTTGAAACTCATCAAGATATACATAAAATGGCGGAAACTTATCCAGATCAAGCGAATCTGCACGCGACATGGCCGCCATTTGCAACTTCATGATTAATATTAAACCGAGCAAGTTTGCATTCTTTTCTCCTAATAACCCTTTTGATAGGTTTACGATCAAGATTTTTTTCGTATCAATGATCTCTCGGAAATTAAATGCTGATTTTTCCTGCAAAATGATTGGTCGTAAAAACTCATTAGAAATAAAATCATCGAATTTTGATGAAATATATGGCACAAAGTTTTCGAGCCCTTGGTCACCACTTGTTGCTTCTGCAGATTTCCAAAATTCAGCAATAATAGGATTTTTATTTTTTGACAATTTCATATCCCGGAATTCTTTATTGGCGAGCACTCGAGTAATTTCGAGTACCGTATTCCCTGATGCAGGGTCTTCCATGTTAAGTAGTGCCGAGTTCCGAAAATACTGACCAAACATCGCACCTCCCTGTGCTTTCATGTCAAACAACTTATCAAACAATGACATCAATTCTCCAATTACGAGTGATTTTTGTTGCGGGAATCGCTCATCAAACTCCAACATATTCAGTGCCATGGGTCGTGGTGTATATGCTGGATCAAAAAATATCACATCGTCGATCCGTTCTGGGGGGATATTCGCTAATATTGTATTAATATCAGTACCGTGAGGATCAATAAAGCAGCATCCGTCACCGTTTTTAATATCTTGAATGATCATTTTTAAGAAAATTTGCGTTTTACCTACCCCAGTTTGCCCAATGGTATAAAAGTGTCGTAATCGATCCACTGGTTTCATATAAATAGGAGTTGCAGTTCCACGGTGATTATTTATTCCGAGCAGAACTCCTTCTGTTCCCATAGTCGCAGGAGCTGGGTGTGTTGCAGCGCCAGCCTGTTTGAGTTGTGACGAACCTTTAGTATGAGTTGGAAAATGAAACACAGTTGCAAGTTCTCGAAAATTCAAACGAAATCGCTTCGCTTCATCGAACCGACGGTAACTAAAATCTCGAATCATTTTTTTAAAATCTGAACCGGTAGGCTTTTTAAAAGAAAACCCATTTGCTTGAATATCTTCAAATTGTAAAAAAGCTGATTCAAAATCTCGCAACATATCATTTGCACGCTGTTGTGTTTCTGCTGATGTAATAATACGAATAGTAGTTTCTACAATTGTTGATTCTAATTTTTTGGTTACTGACTGCACCGCTTTATCATCAGTTTTTGAATGATCATCCTTTTTATCTTTTGGTTTTGCATCACCAAAAAGATCAATAAACATTTTCCCTGCAGAAAGCAATTCTTTTCCAATATTAAATTCCATTGATTCTTTAATTTTTTTAAACGAATCACCCTTATTAAGTCGATCGAGTATTTTACCGAACTGTTTTGTAAACACATCTCCTGTCGGCTTGATAACCACCTGAATCGCAGCTCCCTCACCTTCTTTTTTAAGTTTTTCAAAAATACCCAATATTAAATCTAATGGATCATGTTCAAACTGTTCGTGAGTTTTAATGGTCAAAATATCAGAATTTTTAGGAACAGCATATGATCCTGCAGTATACCCTTCTGGATTAAATATATTATAATCATCAGGAACTGTATTAATTTGAGCTTTATGAAATAATCCTAATACTTGTTTTTCAAATAACGGAGCAATAGTGTTTGGTACTGAAACATAAAATACCACATCACTCTTATTATTTCCTTGTGCAATTTCTAAAGAAAAATATTGTTTCTGTTCATTTTTCCCAGGACCAACAACTTGCATAACTGCATAAAACTGTTCCATTAATCCAATGAATTCTTTGAAACTTTTTCCTTCTTCTGCTTCTGGAAACATAATTTCAAATAATGTCGTATCTAAATTTTTATATGTTTCAGAATCTTTTGCGAGACCGGGAATCCCATGATACGCAGCGAGATATTGTACTAAAAAACGGTGAAAGTCATCATCGATATGTGGATTATCCATCGCACGAACAGTTTCGAGGGTATTACGAATACCCTTGGTCATAAGCGAACTCATGAGTTCTTCCATAATTGAATCGTGTTGTTCTGGTTTTAATGCGAGCGCAATGCTTTCCTGTTTTTCTGAAGAAACATGCATTTCTGGTTTTAATATTTTTTCTGCAGGAGCTTCCTTGTAAGTTTCTACGAGTGTGGTTACAATTTCTTCTCGTGGTATTTCAATATTTCCCTCTTTCATGAGCGCCTCTTTTCGAGCAAGTTCTGCACGCAAAAATTCAAGTTCTTCTTGTGGACTTGCAAATTGATTACCTGATTCAGTTTTTCCTTTAATTGCAGAACGGAATTGTTCAGCAAGCATCGGGTTTGGTGTTCGTGAAGTTAATTGATCCATATGGCTATAGTATACCACAAAAAAAATAATATACTTATTTTCTTTGGATAAAAATGATATATCCAAAAATCACCACATATATGCCAATTAAAAAAATAAATGAAAATTGAGGGATAGTAGTAAAAAATGGATCGTGACGAGCCGTCCAGTCTGCAAAACGAATAATCCCGTCGGTAAGTATTTGAATTGGATATGCACCTATCATGGCAAGAGATGGTGCGAAAATACCTAAAAAAGTTACTATAAAACCTCCAATAGTAAGTAAAGGAATAAAACCAAGGACAAGCACATTCACTGGTAAAAATATAGGTGAAATCGTTCCAATTTGATATAAAATCAACGGCAGGACTAAAATATTTACTGTGATAGTTTGTAATATAATTTCTGAAAATGTACCTTCAGAAAATCGTGGAAATTTCTCCTGTGCATAAGGAAACAAATATATAATCCCGATTGTCGCTAAAAAAGATAACTGGAGTGATAAGTCAAATAATAGTGCGTATGGTGATAAAAATACCATTACTGCCAAAGTAACTAAAAGTATCCGTGTAGTAATCGATGGTCGAATAAAATACCGAGCTAAAAATACACACGCCGCCATAATTCCTGCTCGCAATGCAGTCGCAGAAATGCCAACAATACCAATAAATAAAACTAATGATAGTAATGCGAATTGAATCCGTCCAAAATATCCCCGAAATGCAAATATTTTTACAAACGCATTGGTAATGAGGGTGATGTTATAACCCGACAATACTACAATATGAATCAGTCCCACCATACGAAATGTTTCCAAAATTGAATTATCGAGGGCAGAAGTATCTCCCAACATCATCCCTGATAATAACCCTGAGCCAGGAAGTGTAAATATGCTGTGGAGCGATTGGGTAAACATATTTTTTACAGAACTTAACCAAGTATAGATATTTGCATCATGTCCTATCAAGCGAATCGATGTAGGAAAACTTATATCCCCTAAAATTTTTTTACTATAACTCATCATTCGGTAGGGAACCAGTCTCCCTGTTTCAGACATAAAATCTGAACGTAATGTAAACTGTCCCCGTACGCGAACAATATCTCCTGACTGATACGCCTGCATTGGAGTTGCACGAACTGTAATTATCATTTTTGTTCGTATTGGTTTTTCGTTAATACTCATTGGGATCACTAAAAGAGTTTGTCGGTTAGGAGTTATATCTGGAGGTTTATAAATTTCCCCTACAACCGTAATACTACTTTTGTGATAATCGGTAAATGTTTCAAATGGGTACTGTACATGAAATTGATGTGTTCTCCAAAATCCAATAACTAAACCAATAATTATTGAAATAATTATTGGAATGAGTAATTGATAGCGAGTTATTCGCATGATAAAAAAACTTGCAATTACTATTCCTATTCCAATTAATTTCCATTCATGTATTATATCTGGAAACACAAAAAACATTCCCAGTATGATTCCAGAGAAAAATCCAGTCATTCCCCCGGAAAAAATTCCCATGTGCATAGAAATAGTGTAAAACAAAAAACCGCTTATGGTAAGCGGTTCCATTCTGCGATAAGCTCTTGTTCTTCTTTTTCTGAAAACACTTTTTTAAATTTTGCCTTTTTTCCGGTTACCCGACGGTTACACTCTTCCCAATTGGTATGCGTTTCTATTACACCACCCACTAATGATACATAACTATATGCTTTCCCAGATTTTTTTGATGAAACTGATTTTTGTTTTTTCTCGCTCGATGAAACACTTTTTCCTGAATCTAAAATACGCGGATCATAATCATTCAAATTTCCATTATATAATTGCACGTTCTCACCTTTTGCAAAACTGGTTGCAATGGTATCACACCGTTCGTTCCCAAAAATTCCTACATGTCCCCGTACATGGTCATAGGTAATATTGGTAAATAATGAACGAACCTGATCAAGTTCCTGCCATAAATCACTGTTCAATACTGGAGTTTTAGTACTCGTTACCCAATCCTTTTTCTTCCACCCGTGGATCCATTTGGTAATTCCATTAATAGCATAGGATGAATCGGTACGAATAACCACCGTTGCATCAGATGAAACTTTTTCTTTTTGTAACAACTGGAGTGATCTAATAATTGCCGTCAGTTCCATTTTATTATTAGTAGTCATTGGCGAAAATTCACCCAGTTCGATAACTTTGTTTTTCCCTTGAAACACAATCACACACCCATAACCACCAGGACCAGGATTCCCGAGGGAAGACCCGTCGGTGTAAATAATAATATCTGGAGTGTTTTTTTGTACTGATTTTCGTATCATGAAACGAGTATAGCATGAAACATACTGTTCTGAAATAAAACAAAAACCACATTAGTGGTTTTTGTTTTTCTGGAAAATATCTTTCATGATCTGATTTTAATTCATAAATCTTTTGATCAATTTCAGAAATTGCAGATTGAAGTTCTCTTGTCAGATGAGAGTTTTTGTCAAAAAAAATGCACAAAAAAATCCTCTTGGAGTTTTTTGTAAAAAATTATCTATGTTTATCGAGAAATGCATTGTAAACACTATTTCTATATTTCTCATCATTCCTTGACCCATGAACATACTTATAATTGTAGTTATCCTGTAGGGAGTTAAGTTGTTGTTTTGCTTTTTGTAAATCATATACAAGGTGAGAGTTTTTTTCTGCTATAGATTTTGGACTAACAACAGGTTCTGGACCAAGATAACCACCTCTCTCCCATGCTCTGTAAGACTTTCTAGCATTTTCAATTTCTTCCTCACTTTTTTTAATATTTGCTTCAATAGCACTGATCTCTTGCTCAGTGTTACTAATTTCAATCAAAAGCTGTTTCTTATCTTGCTCAAAATTTTTAATAGACTTATCGATATCCTCTCGAGCCTTTTTCACTGATCTTATCATTTCAGATGCGTGCTCTCCATCACGAACAAGACTATTAAGTCTGCCATCAAAATTTGCCTGCGTCCAGAATAGCTGTTCGTGTTTTACACGACTTCCACCTGCCTCTTGAAATTTTTTATATTCTTCCTGAGTTTCTTTATATTGTCTATTGCTTTCCTGTATCCATCGATTTGCTTGATCTTCTTTCTTTGCAAGATATTGTAATTGATCCTCAAAACTTTGTGCGTATTCCTCGGGAGTAACTTCTCCTGATTTTTCAATTGTTTCTATTTGACTGTCTGTTTTTTCAGCTTCAGTTTTTTCTGTGTTGCCTGTTTTATTTTCAATATTCTCACTATCTTCAACCTGCACTTCCTGAATTCCTTCAGCTTCTTTGGTTTCTAAAATATCTTCATTCATTTGAATAAAATTAATTTTTTCATTATAACGGTGCCATTTGTTTTTAGCATTAAATATATCTTCTTGTCTAAAACCTGGAATATTACTTTTTCTCCTATCATCCATCATTTGCTGTGCTTCATCATATTTTTCATCTCTTTCTTTTAAAATTTCACCTTTTTGATTTTTTAACTCTTTCTTTACTTCTTCTAAAGTTGTATTATTTATTAACTCACTAATAGAATCTATTTTTTTATCTAATTCAGAGGCAATTTTTAGTTTAATTGTAATTTCAGTATCAAAATATAATGCTTCTTTTTCTTCATCTGTATAATCTATATCATTAAAATTAAAATCTTCTTCGGCTATTTTTTTGTAATCCTTTGTAATTTCTTCTAGTTCATCTATTTGAGTATTTTCAACTTCTTTAATTCCTTCTTCTGCAGTTTTTTCAATCTCTTGATCTACTGCTGATAATTCTGCTGAAATTTCTGCGACATTTCCACCATGTGATTCAATTTGTTGTAATTGGTATTCTGGAATTTCTTTTGCAGATTCTGCAGCAGCTTCAATTTCTGCAATTTGTTTTTCAATACTTTTAATTTCTTTTTCTAACCGAACAACCTCTGTAGTATCCTGCATCATTTCCATTTCAGCTTTTTCGGTTTCTAATGCTGATTTTTGATTTTTTAAAGATTCAAGACTCATAGTAGGTAAAGAGATTATAATCCGAGCGACTTACGGATATCTGATAATTTTGCATCTTGTAATCGCTTGATATAAGCAGAAACAATGCTTCTTTTTTTGGCGCCGAGTTCTTGTAATGTATTTTTCGTTTTTTGGACAACATCGTTTGACATACCCTATAAGTATATCACTCCTGAAAATTTTAACAAAAAAAAAGCGCTGTACACGCTTTATTTTTTATTGTTTATTAATATGCACAATCCGCAATCGCAATTCCCCTTTCCCCATAAAAAACGAATATTCCAAGTTCCCAAATAGTGAAATTTTTGAAACTTCTTCACTATTGATTCTATAGGTTTCTGGCTTGGTAAAAAACTGAATCGCACGCAGTGGTTGTGTTCCTGATGATAGAATGATTTCTAGATGTTCTTTTGCCTTTCCAAATGATTGAACTTTTTCAGGAATAATGTTTTCTACATAAATCACTGGCGCCCTATTCCCTAATCCAAAAGGTGCCAAACATTGGAGTTTAGTATGGAGATCTCGCGTTACCTGTTCTGGATAGAGTTTAATATCGTATTCGGTTTCTTGATCAGAATTATCACTATGAATAAATTCACCTGCAACTGCATTTAATTTTTCCTCTAAAAAATGCACCTTTTCTTTTTCCATGGAAAAACCACCTGCGCCCTCATGTCCACCATAATGAGTAAACTGATCCGCAATTGCGGTCATTAGATCAACCACATGATCACCGTTACGGGCACGGCACGATCCTTTTACCATATCACCCTCTGCGCCCCATACAAACACTGTTCGATCATATTCCTCTACTACTTTTGACGCAATTAATCCCAGGATTCCCGGACTCCATGACGGGTCTCCAGTTACAATAATTTTTGGTAATGATTCTCGTGCTGACATTTTTTTATGCACTTCTCTCATAGCACGAGCAACTTCTAATTTTCGTTCATCGTTGAGTCGAGAAAGTTCTCCCGCGATTTCTTTGGCACGATACCAATCGTCGGTAATCAATAACTGAAAAGCAACTTCTGGATGTGCCATACGTGATGCTGCATTTAATCGTGGTGTTATTGAAAATACAACATCATCGGAGGTAAGATACTGCTGACGAATACGCATAATTTCAAACAAAGCCAATAATCCTGGTCGTTTGGTTTTTTGGAGCACTTTTAATCCGTAGGTTGCAAAAACGCGATTTTCATTTACTAATGGAACCATGTCAGACAATGTTGCAATACCTACCATATCCAACAACCACTTTTCCCAGCCGATCATAGGAACAGAAATTTTCTGTGCAATTTTTTCAAAATCAAGTCCAGTATGTGCTAATTTTTTTTCACCTCGAATCACTGTAAGTATTCCTTGTACTAATTTAAACGCTGTAGCACACCCACAAAGCATCGTATCAGGGTAATGCTTTAATTTTGAATTTTGTATTGTCATTCCGGACTCCGATCCGGAATCTAGGGTATCAGAATTTAATTTTGGATGCCGGATCAAGCCCGACATGACAGCAATAGGAACTTTTGGATTCACAATTGCAACTGCGTTCGGTAATACATCCAATGGTTCGTGATGATCTGTAATAATTACTTGCATCCCTAGAGAATTTGCAAAATCAACCTCAGCAACTGCAGTAATACCTAAGTCAACGGTAATGAGTAGGGTGGCACCACCTTGTGTTATTTTTTCAATTGCATCCAAATGGAGTCCGTACCCCTCATTATGACGATGAGGAATATAAAAAGAAACATTGTGAATATACCCAATCTTTTTAAAAAAATCATGCATTACTGTTGCGCCAGGAATTCCGTCTGCGTCATAATCACTGTATACGCAAATTTTTTCATCATTTTGTATTGCTTGTAAAATTCTCCCTACTGCAATTTCCATATCTGACATAAGAAATGGGTCATAGGTATGTTTTTCATAATCTGGATTGAGAAACTGGTGTTGTGATTCTGGTGTTTCATAACCACGTTTTTTCAATAAATAATCAATCAGCTCATCATAATTCATATCTTGGTACTATAGCACAGATTAATAGGTAACAAAAAATCAGCCTTACGGGGCTGATATTTTTTACGGATGAAAGAAGGTTACTTTCATATCTCCGGGATATTTTAGTGATTCAGAGATTTTGAAAAGATCTCTTTTAAAAACGAAATCTCCTACCGAAACCTCATATAAAGAGGCAGAAATCACCGGTGCATCAACAAGGACCTGCATTCGATACTCTTTTCCAGGGAGAATATGATAATATCCCTGTTTTTCTGGCATCATCATTCTAACGCCGTCAGTAATTTCTAGGAGATAAATCTGTTTAAAAATTGAATCGGTGGTTGGCTTGCTTGTTTTTACCGATACCTGATCCAAATTGAACTCAATTGGCAAAACAAATCCTGATTCTGAGAGAATCCGAATTTCGTAATAAAACCGTACGAACCCATTCGTACTCAAGCTCGAGTACTGACGCAACACCTGGAGTTCAGGTAATGATTCTGGTTCTAATTTATCCTTTTCGCAGGATGTAAAAGATAAAAGGGTCGCTACTCCCAGCATTACAGCGAAGATAAATTTTTTCATTATTTAATAATTTGAAATAATAATAGCATTATTATTTATATTTGTCAAGTATTTCATAAGTTAGATGAATTTTATGCTATAATCATTATTATATGAAAACCATTTTTGAAAAAATTATCGATCGAGAAATTCCTGCGGACATTGTGTATGAAGATGCTACTTGTATAGCATTTTTAGACATTTCCCCAGTCACCAAAGGGCATACTCTCCTCGTTTCCAAACAACCCCACCCATGGATGATTGATGCACCCGATGAAACAGTGGGTCATATGTTTATTGTTGCAAAAAAACTCATGACTGCTATACGATCAGGTATTCAATGTGATTACGTACAGGTTGGCGTTATCGGCAAAGATGTTCCTCATTTCCATATTCACCTCATTCCCCGATACATCACCCCATCTCATGATGATGTTCCACCAGAAATGCGACATCACGAACCCTATGAAAATACTGAAGAAAAAAATGAATATATTGCAAAAATAAAAAACGCATTATAGCGTTTTTTTATTTGAGTACTTCTAATCCTGGTAATGTCCCCTGTTCCAAATATTCAAGCATTGCGCCTCCTCCAGTAGATAGAAAAGTAATCCGATCGTCAATTTTTTCTTGTTTTAAAAGTGTTACCGTATCACCACCACCAACAAGTGAAATCTGATCTTCTGACACCAATGAAAAAGCAATATCTCGAGAACTTTCAATATATCCACGTTCGTACCAACCCAACGGACCATTCCAAACAATTGTTTGAGCACTTTCAATATATTCATGAGTATCATGATCAATAATAATATCAACAATAACATCATTTTCTTGTACTTCCTGTACGGGTATTGTTATTACTAAATTTTCATTTCGCTCGACAACCACCTGATCAGGAATAATAATTTTTCGATCATTGATAATTGATGTCAAGTTTGCAGTTGTATCATATACCGATTTACCAATCGTATAACCTGATTGATGTAAAAAAGTATTTAATAATCCACCTCCTAATAATACCTTTTGATATTTAGGGAGAAATTTTTCAATTAATGGAAGTTTTGTTTCAAATTTTATTCCACCCATAATAAGAATTGCAGGTTTAATAGGATGGAGCGCGTGTTGTAACTGGTGGAGTTCTGATTCAATCAAAAATCCAGCGAAACTCGGGAGAAATTTTGGAATACCAACAATACTGGCATGATTTCGATGACTGGCACCGAATGCATCGTTTACATAAAAATCACCAAACGATGCCAATTGTCCTGCAAAATCAAGATCATTTAATTCTTCACCTGCATGCGATCTCACATTTTCGAGTAATAAACATGCACCATTTTCTAAACTTTCTATTTTTTGAGATACTTCACTTCCTCCAATTGCCGGAATAAATTCCATATTCCACTGTGGGAAATAGCGGTGAATATAATCAGCAACAGGACGAAGCGTATCTCCTTTTCTTCCGATGTGACTCAAAAGAATTATTTTTGCGTCAGCATTTTGTAACCATTCAATTGTTTTTGCTGCTGATGCAATACGATAAGATTCTTCAGGTGAAACAACTCCATCGTGAATAGGTACATTAAAATCAACACGAACAATTACTCGTTTTCCAGTAAAATCATGTAAATTATTTTGAGAAAGAAAATTCATATATTATGATTGTGCTGCAATACGGATCATATCTGAAAAAACTTGTGGATCCAAACTCGATCGACCAATTAATAAACCATCGGCTGCACCCGTTGTGAGAAATGCTTTTGTATTTTCAGTATTAGTTGACCCTCCATACACCACTGTGATTCCATGACCTACTGCAGTGCTCTGATATAAATCACTGACTATTCCACGAATACTAGTAATCATTTCAAAACATTCTTCTGGAGTTGCACTTCGTTTTGCATTTACGCCAATTGCCCATACTGGCTCATAGGCAATAATCACTCGATCGAGAAAGTTTTCTGGTACACCTACTAATGCTGATGTAATTTGTTTTTTTATTTCCTTAATATGTGCACCATTTTCAAATCGTTCTGTTTCACCGACGCAGATAATTACTGATAATGGGTACTGTAAAATTTTTGCCACTTTTTTGTGAATTATTTCATTTGTTTCACCTAAAGCACGACGCTCTGAATGCCCTACGATAACATAACGCGCTTTTGCATTAAAAATCATTTCAGGAGAAATTTCACCCGTAAACGAACCGCTTGTTTCATAAAAACAATCCTGTGCACCTAATACACATGCACGATCAGTAATCAGTTCATACAAAGATTGTAAATATACTGATGGAGGACAAATTACCGTTTCTACATGTTTTTTATTTTTGAGAGCTGTAGTTTGAATTTTTTTAAACAATTGATTCGCAGTTTTTCCATCAACTGGATTCATTTTCCAATTTCCAATAAGAATTTTTTTCTGATGATACTTCATATGTTAACAGTATAACATAAAACAAAAAACCGCGGGTGCGGTTTTTTTTTACTATTCTTCTCGATAATATTGAAGTTGGTATGGATTCTCTCTTGGAGTAATTGCACACATAGAAGGATTCATCAGTGGAGGATTTCCTGAACAAAACCCGCCTTGTACCTTATCAATAGGAGTACAACTAATTGAAGGCCTCCATTGTTTTATCTTATTTGGTTGATTGGTATTTTTAATCCACCATGTTGTATCAGACCATTTTTCATTCGTTGGAGGTTTTTCCCCAACAGGGAGAACTAAACATTCGACTTTCCAATATGAATTAAAATCAACTGTTGGAACTGCAGAGTCCCAGATTCCATTTACTGGAATAGGATTATTTGGTTTTGCCGGATCTCCTGGAGTATAAACCACCTGGGCACGATAGAGACAAAATCCTTCAGGTGAATTATTAAGTGTTGATGTACTACTTGTTACAATATTATTTGTCGCAATTGTATTTCCTCCTCCCAAAGGAAGCATAAGTTCACGGGAGTTCATATTTTTACTAAGCGTACCAATATTGGCATAGTTATTTGTATATCGAGAAACACGCAATGGATGATCATATCCACCTACTGATTTCAAATATTCTGCACATTCTTGAAAATTCTTTGGAGCATAGACTAAGTTAGGGCCAGTAGACCAATTTATATTTTTTAAGTTTTGGGTAACAGGCTCCCAATAACCTTTTGGTTCTCGAACACACAAACCATTTTGGAGAATGTAACCAGACGGTACAGTGGTTTGAAGTCCGTCAATATTTGGACATACATCAACTGGATCCTGAATACACTGACCATTTTGGAGACTATATCCTGCTGGTACTGTTGTTTGAAGACCTGGAATGTTTGGACACACATCTGGGGCCTGACAAATATTCTGTCCGACAAAAACTGGTGATTCGCTGTAATCAAATGATAGAACCCAATTATTTCCATTTTTAACCATTTTAGGAGTTCCCCAAACTGCATTCCCTTGCCCATCAAAAGAAACGAGGACTTTTCCTGGTGCTGGATTACCTCCTGACAATTGAATCTGTCGTGCCAAAATATCTGCACTCCCTCCATTGTTAACATTGCTCACTAATTTAAATGCAGGGGTATTGGTAATAAAATTCACATGTGGAGTACAAACTGCAGAATCTGCCATAATTGCTAAAGTATCACGAGAGGTATTAGATCCCTGGGTACCTCGCCCTGAAAGATCAACCATAAACGGTGCGATTTGTGATGCAGGGGATTGATAGAGACCATTTGTTATAGTTCCTACCCGTAAAAATGATTTATTGCCTGGTAATAATATTCGTGTGAAAAATCCTTGAGGTGAAACCAGTGCTTCATCAGCTGCAAAAAATCCTGCAACCACATCAGCAGATGAAGGTAGTACTATAGATAGTCCGGATTTCATAATACGAGACCAAAATTCACCTGATTTTGCCTGTTGCACAGAACCGATATGTACCGGGGCATTTGCCTCACCTTTTGGAAAACCAGCTGATGGTTCTTCAAACGCAGAAACAACCCCTGTCATTAGGAGTGTTCCGATGAGTATGAAATTAAAAATGTTTGTTTTCATAATACACATATTAATTACACATAGCTTGTGAAATTTTTACTGGGGATTGATCATATTGTACGGTAACGTTCATACCAACTACCGTAGTTCCTGATCCTGAACTTCTTGAAATTTCCCAACGACAATGATTCATAATTCCCATACCACAAACTGATTGACTTAGAGTGTTACATGGAGGACAATCACTCCCGTCACCAAGTGCACCACAGGCTGTTTGATTTGGAGGACCTACATAATCTGGATTATCAACACAGGCGCTACCAATTTCATTTCCAAATACTGGTGTAAATACTAATGTTCCCCAAGTTGCATTTCCTTGGTTATCTACCGCAACCAATACTTTATTTTCTCCTGGATTACCTCCTTTTAATCGAATCTGTCGGGCTAGAATATCTGCGGTTGTTTGGTCTCTATAGTCACTTGCGAATCGAACCGCGGGAGTGTTCGCTGCTACAATCGTAGTGTTAGTCGTACAAATATTTGTCTTGTTAGAGAAAAGTGCTGCAGCATTACGCGATGCATCTGTTCCCTGTGCGCCACGACCTGAAAGATCTACTGTGAGCGGTGCTCGATTGTTTTGTAGCAATGTTTCAAGTTCTGTTTTTCTATTAAATACATAATCATAAAGTTTTTTATTAGTATCAATTGATCCTCCATTATTACCGATACGCAACTGTGAACTGCTACCAGGTAATACTAATTGGGTAAAAAAAGAATTTTTTGTGATTCCTAACACATCACCAATTACATATCCTAATAAGCTTACTGAACCGCCTGAAATAGTATTAAATCCAGTCTTAAGAGTTTTTGCCCATAAATCTCCCTGTTTTTTTTGTTCTGCTTGACCACTTTGTACTATGGAATCAACATTTCCAGACGGCGGGTTAAATGGTGGTTGCTGATACGCAGAAACAACCCCTGTAGTCAGGAGTGTTCCGATGAGTATGAAATTAAAAATATTTGTTTTCATAATACATTATGGACAGAGTGTTTGACCTGTCGCTACAATTGATGAACTTTTTTGGTACTGAGGATTTCCTAATGAATCAACTATTACTGTTCCCCAGGTTGCATTTCCTTGATTATCAACCGATAGTAATACTTTTCCTGCTCCAGGATTACCTCCTGACAATTGAATCTGTCGTGCCAAAATATCTGCAGAATCACTATTATAATCACTCCAAAAATGAAATGCGGGGGTATTGGTGATCATGTTTACATGTTCAGTACAAACCGCAGGGTCTGCAAGAAAAGCAACTGCATCACGAGATTTTTGTGATCCAGCGCTACCACGACCTACTAAATCCAATGTTGCAGGGGCACGATTTGTGAAAACTGCATTAAATAAATTATTTACCGGAGACCCTAATCGTAACTGAGAAAGAAACTGACCACTATTTCCTGGAAGGACCGCTGTTATAAAATATCCATATGGTGCTACTGCACGCGTATCAGCAATAATAAAACCTGAAAGTATTGCCGGGAGTTCTGCGCGAACCTGATTAAAACCGGCTTTTAATGATCGCGCCCAAAAATTACCTTGTTTTATCTGTGTAGTTGCACCAGTATCAATTGGGCTCGGTCCTGTTGCCCCAGGTAAAAATAATGGTTCCTCAAACGCAGAAACAACCCCTGTCATTAGGAGTGTTCCGATGAGTATGAAATTAAAAATGTTTGTTTTCATAATTTGATAAGTTACTAAACTTCATCTACGGTATAACCAGGTAAACAGATATTCGTAATAGGGTTTTTCCTTCCTGGTTGACAACACTTACCTTGACTATCTATTTCATTAGGTGGCTCACATACTGTTATAGTTCCACAAGATTTTCCATTGCTTTCATATACCACCTCACCTTCCGGAGCTGGGTCTCCTTTGTAGAGAGTGCCAATTAAAAAACTTTCTTTGCATACCATAGGGATACATAATTTCTTAGGACCAGAAGTTTCTGATTTCCACTCAACACCTCCTCTATTTGGAGGAAGTTCTGTTTGAATACCCTTAAGGTTTGAGCAGTAATCATCACCTCCTGAATTATCGTAATCACACAAACCATTATTAGATCGAATAGTAAGAGATGTTTCTAAAACCGTGACAGTATTAGGTGCATAATAATTTTTTGCTTTATCATCTTTACAAGCATTAGGAATACATTGATTATTATCCGAAGTCCAAATAATATTTGGAGCCCCTACTGTTGGAAGACTCGAACTGGTCCAACCAGGAATATTTGTACACTGTACCGGAGGAATAGTAACAGTTACTGTTGCATTAAACCCAATCCAGCCAGCGACATGATCACCCCATGCATATCCAGTCATTTTTCGAACACCATTTGTATCTGGTGATTGGAGCACTACCCCATAATTAGTACCCTGCATACTCACTAATCCATCCCAACCAGGACCAGTATTCGTGAATTGAATTTTCCCGGTAATAGGACATGATGCAGTAGATGCTAAACATGCAGGATCTACTCGTGCACCAGAAAAATTAAGATATGATCCAGTACCACCTCCCCAACTGTTCCATCCATATCCACCAAACAATCCGGTGGTACTATTTAAGGTAACACCGTAATTAGTACTGTTTAATTTAATCCATCCTAATCCCTGTCCACAACCTTCACGGTTTTTATCAATATCATCAGGAACTGGTTTGCATCGATCATTTACAGGTGGGAATTTTTCGTCATTATAATCTGGCATATACGCCCATGCCCAGCCAGTTACATTACTTTCATTACCAAAAGCCATCATAGGAATAATGATAGTTGCTACGAATATACCTAACCCAATAATTGAAAGTGATATTTTTTTCATACGAAATATGGAAAATTATTCAGGGGAAAAATCAGACATAAGGAGTTCCTGGAGAAATAATTCCTGATCTGGTACTACTGAAGTTGGCGGGTTTTCTTCAAGAAAACTTTCTACAACCTGAACTTGCTCTTGATTAATAAATATTTGATCTTGTTCACGGTTGTTTAATAATAAAAATAAAACAATTGCAGAGATAATAATCACTAAAAATATTCCTGAAATAATCATAAATCGACGCTGTTTCTCTTGAGCAACTCCTTGTACAGGAAGATCCCCTGATTCACGCACTTGATGTGGCATTTCTGCAACTTTCCGAACGGATTCTTTTACGTTCGTACGAATTTCACTCCATTTCATAGAAAAAATTTAAAAAAATTAATTAACAGAATAATAGTTCCATTGTAACATAGTAAAAAAAATACCTGCAATATTTTTTTGCGAGTTATCCACAAGTATGCTATACTCATCTCAGCTCTCATTTTTCCGAGAGCTTTTATTATCACAAATTAATACTCATAATTAAATATGTTTTTTGATCTCAAAATATTAAAATCAACACTCGAACAAATCGAGGTTGAAAAAAAAATTCCCCAAGCAACCATTATTGAAGCAATTGAGCAGTCACTTGCTGCTGCTTATAAACGAGATTATGGACAACGAGGGCAAATTATTCGTTCTCATTTTAACTTGGAAACAGGAGACACTGAATTTTATCAAGTTAAAATTGTTGTTGACGAAACTATGGTACGACCAGCGCTCACCGCAGAAGAAATTGAAGCTGGTGTTACCGATCCAGAACCAATAGAAGGTGAAGAAGTTCTTCCTCGTTTTGATGAGGAAAAACACTTATACATTAATGATGCTCGACGTATAAAAACAGACGTGGTCATTGGTGAAGAATTAATATTCCCCCTGGAACAACCTGATAAAGAATTTGGCCGTATTGCTGCACAAACTGCGAAACAAGTAATTATGCAACGACTCCGAGAAGCGGAAAAAGGAGTAATTGCTCATGAATATCAAGACCGTAAAGGAACATTGGTGAGTGGTATTATTCAAACTATCGAACGAGGAAATATCTATATCGAATTTAATAAAGCAACCGGAATTCTTCATACTTCTGAACAAATCCAAGGAGAAACATTTCAGGTTGGAGAACGCATAAAAGCATATCTTTATGAAATTGATGAAAGTTCTCGAGGAATTACCTTACGACTATCTCGTAAACACCCTCAAATGGTAGTTGAACTTTTTAAACAAGAATCTCCTGAAGTTGCTTCGGGAATTGTTGAAATAAAATCAGTTGCCCGAGAACCAGGTTCCCGATCAAAAATCGCCGTGTGGTCACATGATGATAATGTAGACCCAATCGGAGCATGTGTTGGGCAACGAGGAGTTCGTGTACAGACTGTAAAAGAAGAACTTTCTGGTGAAAATATCGATATTGTTCCCTGGTCACCAGACGCACGTGAATTTATTGCGAACGCACTCGCGCCAGCAAAAGTAATTGCTCTTGAAATAAATGAAGAGGATCATATTGCACGTGTTGAGGTAGCAGAAAATCAACTTTCTTTAGCTATTGGAAAAAGTGGACAAAATGTACGGTTAGCTGCACGATTAACAAATTGGAAAATAGATATTAAAGGAATCCAAGGAGAAGAAGTTCAAGCTGATGGAACTCCTATTGCAGATGAAGAATCTTTTATTGCACTCGCAGATCTCGTTCAAAATGAATCAGCATTAAACACTGATGAGTATTCAGAAGAAGAATAATTTTACAAGTTAACCTGAAATGCATTTATATGAATTTATGGCACGATATATCTCGGGGAAATAACATTCCCGAAGAAATAAACTGTATTGTTGAAATCCCAAAAGGATCTCCTAATAAGTACGAAATTGATAAAGAAACAGGTCTCATTGCATTAGATCGTGCAAACTACAGTTCTGCACCCTACCCGTTTGATTACGGTTTTGTTCCTCAAACATTGTGGGAAGATGGAGATGCGCTCGATATTATTATCCCTTCTACATTCCCGTTAGCTACTGGAATTTTAGTACGCGTTCGACCAGTTGCAGTGATGGAAATGATTGATGGCGGTGAATCAGATTTTAAAGTCATCGCAGTCCCCGTTGATGATAAACGATGGGATGATGTAACTGATTTAGAACACCTTAATAAACATAATGTTAAAGAATGGGTCCACTTTTTTGAAACCTACAAAGAGCTCAAAGGAAAAGAAAATATTGTTGAAATCAAAGCTATTAAAGGACGATTCGATGCAATCAAGGCGGTTGAAAAATCAATAGAACTTTATAACCAAAAATTTGGAAAATAGTGTATATATTGCCCGTTGCTGGGCTTTTATACTATGGTATACTTTTATCGTATGCATGAAACATCGTCAAAAATAACCACAATTGGAAGTATTATAATTATAATTATTGCTATTGTTCTTTTTGGTCTTATTATTAGTTACCCTGCGCCGTCTTCAGAACAATTATCATTCGAAGAAAACGTATCCCAAAACAATCAATTAGAAACCTTTCCTGTAAACCCGGAAACATTTACTGTTTCAGTTAATCAAAACGAAACAGTAAATGCCGAGCAAGTGATTAATGGTTCAGTTCCAGGATTTTGGTTTTTCGAAGGAAGTTTCCCAGTTGATTTAGTAGACGCCAACAATGTTGTGTTTGCAACAGTTCTCGCTACCTCATCAGAAGACTGGATGACCTCTAATATTATTCCGTTTACAATTACTCTCCCGGAAACACTCTCTTACACTGGACCAGGAAAAATTGTATTTACACGTGATGATCCATCAGGTGGGGAAAGTAGTATTCCAGTATCAGAAACAACTGCAACAATACTGGTAACATTTCAATAACAAAAAACATCCTGAACTCAGGATGTTTTTTGTTATTTATTTTTACTACAATTACATTCGCAATTAGCATCCATACTACAATCAGAACAATTTTTATGTCCTACAGAACACATACTATATCTACCACAACCCAAAGATACCATTCCCAGCGAAAGTCCTAAAAGGACGATATCTAATTCCATTGCATAAAAACCTTGTCCGTTTTTTACAAACAAAATAACATACGCCATAATAATTGCGAGAAGTATCGCAGCAAACCGAACCTTAATACCTAGAATAATTAATGCACCACCTATCGTTTCCACTAAAGCAACGATCCAGGTAAATAATGCAGAAATCCCAATTGTCCCAAAAAAGGCAATGGTCGATTCCATATCCATTAATTTTGTAACTCCATGAAATAGAAATACTCCCCCCAATGTGAGTCTGAGAATAAATGTTCCAGGAATTTTTGAACACCAACGATTCAATCGATGTATTATCATAATAGTTAATTAATTACTAGCGAATAATAATTCTATTATACGAATTTTTTTCTGGTAACACAAGATGCTCTCTACATTGATTATTTCATTTTTTTCTGGTAGAGTGCACCGTATGAGTAAAAAAATAATCACCACAGTAACCAATCTCCCAGAGAGTCGAGTCGAAATAAAAGCAATTATTCCCTATGAAATAATTACTGATTACCAAGAAGCAGCTCTGAAAAAATTAGGAGAAACTGTAAAAATTGATGGTTTTCGACCAGGTCACATTCCTGAATCAGTGCTCCGAGAAAAAGTTGGAACACTTGGACTTTTAGCAGAAATGGCAGATCTAGCGCTTACTGACAAATATTCAGAAATTATTATCGAATCAAAAACTCAGCCTATTGGACGACCCGATATTACTCTTGGAAAACTGGCTCCAGAAAATGATGTTGAATTTATCATTACCAGCGATGTACTACCAACAGTAAAAATTGCTCGAGTAAAAGAATTAGCTCAAAAACATAATGCTGAAAAAATTGATATTACCGTAACTGATGAAGAACTCGAGCGAGCAATCAAAGAAATTCGTCAAATGCGTGCTCATGATAAAATGCATGAAGAAGGAATAGATCATCATGACCATAACCATCAAAATATTCCTGATGATCAACTCCCCGCATTAGATGATGTATTCATAAAAACATTTGGAGATTTTGCGTCAGTAGAAGATTTTACTGCAAAATTTAAAGAAAATCTGATAAAAGAAAAAGAACGCGGAGCAAAAGAAAAAAAACAAATTGCTCTTATTGAATCAATTATTGCAGAAGGAACATTTGATATTCCGGTGAGTATGATTGATTTTGAACTTGATCGTATGATAGAGCAATTTAAACACGATCTCGCAATGTCTGGAATGAAAATAGATGAATATCTCGGACATATTGGAAAAACGATTGCAGATATCCGAACTGAATGGAAAGAGCAAGCTAAAAAACGTGTGCAAACTCAATTATCACTTGAAAAAATTGCAGAAGAATTTTCTATCAAACCTGATCAAGAAAAAATTAATGAGCAAGTGAATCAATTAAAAGAAATGTATCAAGGGCAAGCAGATGAATCAAATATTGTTGCTTATGTGACCCAAATGATGACCAATACCGCCGTGTTTGATTGGCTTGATGCACAAAAATAAAACAACCGTACGGTTGTTTTATTTTTTTGTAAAATATGCTAGAGTCGCGATAGGTGAACCTCTGAAAAACTGAAACGAAAATTTTGAAATCACCTTTGTTTATAAACAATTATTGTAATTAAAGAAATTATTATGTCATACTTAGTGCCAACCGTACTCGAAAAAACCCCTATGGGTGAACGTGCGTACGATATTTATTCACGATTATTAAAAGACCGAATTATTTTCCTTACAGGACCTATTAATGAAGATGTTGCAAACATTATTATTGCCCAGCTTATTTTCCTTGAAAACGAAGATAGTAAAAAAGATATCACTATTTATGTAAATTCCCCAGGTGGACATGTTACTGCAGGACTTGCGATTATTGATGCTATGAATTTTGTAAAACCTGACGTTGCTGTGGTATGTATGGGAATGGCTGCATCAATGGGGGC
This sequence comes from uncultured Candidatus Saccharibacteria bacterium, assembly GCA_964507625.1. GTDB lineage: Bacteria > Patescibacteriota > Minisyncoccia > Phycocordibacterales > UBA1006 > CALMMZ01. The sequence goes on along the minus strand of CAZDPR010000001.1, from coordinate 97,143 downwards.
AATGATTTTATCATCAGGAGCAAAAGGAAAACGATTCGTACTTCCTCATTCAGAAGTTATGATTCATCAACCTCTCGGTGGAACCGAAGGTCAAGCTTCTGATATTGCAATTGCAGCAGAACACATCCTTAAAACCAAACAAGTATTGTATAGAATGCTCGCAAAAAATACCGGGAAAACACTTACTCAAATTGAAAAGGATGCTGATCGAGACTATTACATGTCAGCAGAAGAAGCAGTGAAATACGGAATCGTAGATAAAATTATTACCAAACGATAAAAAACCACCCTGAGGTGGTTTTTTATCGTTATCCAGGAATTTGTTCTTTTAATTTGAGTAATTCAGCTTTTATTTCATCTGGAGAAAGTTTTTCTGAAACTGCTCGCTCTTTTAGGTTGTTATATTCTGCAGGAAGTAAATTTTCAATGGTAGCGAGTAAATTTTTTGCTTCTTCTGCTTGATGAGAATTCAAAACTAACACATCTGGAAAGAGGTGAGTATACCACTGACTATCTATTGAAACATTTTCTGAGGAATGTTCTGTAGAAACTAATGGGTTAGTAGTTTCTGTTTCTATAGATTTTGGTGTAGAGTCTTTTGACTTTGAGAAAAAATTAAACATGAATTTATATGATTATTGCCTAATAATAACTATAGTATAGCACTACTTGATTATTTGTATAGAATAAAAAACCTCTCCGGTCGGAGAGGTTTTTGCGATATGAATCACAAATTATTTTTTGAAAATCTTTTCGACTTTTTTATTTTTTATTACCAGGAGGTATAAGCCTGGCAAAAAATCAGTCATATCAATGAATGGATCTTTCGTCATCATAATAAAAGAACCATTGATTGAGAAAAGTCTTTTTTCTGCATCGTTACCAGGAATATATAACATTCCCGTTGTTGGATTAGGGAAAAATCTAATGGGTAATTCAAAATCACCCACGTCCCCCAAATCAACCGCAACGATATGAAATACTTCAAGTTGACCATCGAAGTCAACTTGTCGTAATCGGTAATATGCAACCGATTCAAGTGACTCGACTGATTCCATATCGAGTATGTGGTAACTGTGTGGAACAAGTGTAGTACCTGCTCCATCTACTCTCCCAATTTCTTCAAAATTGATCGCGTCATATGACCGTTCAACAATGAAGTGACTTGAGTTGAACTCAGTAGCTGTTTGCCAACTTATTTCAATCAACATTCCCTGACGAGAAGCACTGAAAGAAACTAACTCCACTGGTAAAATTTCGGCCAACCCAGGACAGATTGACTGTTTAACTGCAATTGTATCCATAGGAACAAATTCCTGATGGGATACAATGTAACTAAATCCATTTTCAATATCAAACGGATTTCCCCCGTTTGAAACATCGTGGAATTGAATATTGCTATTACCATTCCCAAACTGGGAATGGTTCACCGTATTACCTGTAAAATAATAGTAACCATCGCCTGTGACCACCGCATTATTAATGAGTGATCCTCCGCAGAGCGTTCCACTACCACCTTGCCAGTACCGATTATTCAACTGTATAGGCATACCCGGTGAAGTCTGAATCAATCCCATGTTCTGCGTGTGGTTCGAATTATTATTGAACCCTTTGCCAGAATACAGAAAGCACTGATTTGTGAGTCTTGCCTGAGGATTAATGTTAATGAATTCATTGGTGATCAGTGGTCCATTATTCATAAATTCCCCGTTTGGATTAAAATTCTGAACAATTTTCATTCGCCCATTATTCACGAAAGAAGTCTGTGGTTCAGAACTAAATTCAGCCCTGCATTCCACGTACCCCTCATTGATAAATAATGAATTCCTTTTGAATTCAAAATTGGGAATATTAATCCACGTCCCAAAATTTTTCACCTCTAGGTCATTGTTATAGTTCAAGTTTCCCCGAACTTCAACAGTTCCATAATTATCAATGTAACCTTTATGGTTCACATTGGCACCATTGATAATAAAGGTTCCCCGGTTCACGATTTTCAGGCCGTGAATGAAATTGAAATTGTTGGGACTGTAGTTTGCCCCTTCGGCAATACATATCGTGACATTGCTGCCATTGATATTCACATTTCCAGTCAGTGTACCGGATTGTACACAGAGTACCTCATTGGTACCCAGGTTGTAGTTCCCTCCTATACCGTTATAGGTATAGGTGCATGTACATTCATCAGATGCAAAGACCTGAGTACTGCACAGAAAAATAATCAAGAAAAAGAAAAGTGTGTTTTGGTTTCTCATTTGTTAAGTTTTAAAAATTTTAATAAAATATAGCAACTTTTTAAAATATTGTCAATAAACTCTATGCAAAACTGGACGATTGTGGTATATTCTAAATAATACAATTACAGAAATACTTGTTACTGTTGAATGAATCTTTGTATTATTTTATTGTTTTTAAATTTATAAACCTATGACACTTACACTGAGCATTGTTTTGTGTCTAATTATTGGGATTGGAATTGGATACGTAATGAGAATATTCATTGCTCGTTTTCAGAAAAAATCACTGGAAACCGATGTGCAAGAAATACTCTTACAGGCGCGAACTGATGCGCAAAAAATTATTACCGAAGCAGAGATAAAATCTGAAAAACTCCTCGCTCAATCTCGAGAATTAGAACAAACACGAGAAAAAGAATTCTCAAAAACTAAAGAACATATCGAACGTAAGGAACAATTACTCGATAAACGACAATCAGACCTTGATCGTGATTATGAAAAGTTAAAATTACATATGGATGAAGTAAGAATATTGAAAGAAAAGAATGAAGATCTCGTAAAAACTAGAACACAAACGTTAGAAAAAATTGCAGGCATGACGAGTCAAGAAGCACTTGAACATCTTTTTAATGATATTGAAAGAAAAAACAATGAAGATCTCCAATCACGCATGCAAAAACTTGAACTATTTGGAGAAGAACGATTAAAAGAACGAGCAAAGGTAATCCTCGCTAATGCAGTTAATCGTCTCGCTTCTTCTACCGCAACAGAACTCACTACAACTACTGTAAAACTCGAAAACGATGATATTAAAGGCCAGATCATTGGAAAAGAAGGTCGCAATATTCGTACTTTTGAACGAATGGCGGGAGTTGAACTCATCATTGATGATGCTCCAAACGAAATTACTATTTCTTGTTTTGACCCAATTCGACGACAAATTGCAAAAGTTGCTTTGGAAAATCTGATCAAGGATGGAAGAATCCAACCTGCTCGCATTGAAGAATTTGTAGAAAAAGCACAATCTGAAGTTAATGAAATTGTGAAGAAAAAAGGTGAGGAAGCCGTCTACGAATGTGGTATATTCACAATCGATCCCCGGGTCGTTGCAATTCTTGGACGACTCCATTTCCGTACCAGCTATGGACAAAATGTTTTGAAACACAGCCTAGAGGTAGCACATCTCTGTGAAATGGTGGCAAGCGAAATCGGCGCTGATCCTTATATCGCAAAATTTGCAGGATTGGTTCACGATATTGGAAAAGCGCTCGATCACGAATTCGAAGGAACCCATGTAGAAATTGGAATAAAAATTCTCCAAAAATTTGGAGTAGATGAGCGGGTAATTATTGGTATGCGCAGTCACCATGATGAATACCCACACGAATCATTAGAGGCAATCATTGTACAAACCTGTGACATGATCAGTGGTGCACGACCTGGTGCGCGACGTGACACCCTTGAAAACTACCTCAAACGATTACGCGAACTCGAAGCACTTGCAAACACCTTTCAAGGAGTAACCAAATCATATGCTCTCCAGGCAGGACGAGAAATCAGAGTATTTGTTCACCCAGAACAATTAAACGATCTCCAGGCACGCCGCATTGCGCGTGATATGGCAGTAAAAATTGAACGCGATCTCCGTTATCCAGGGGAAATTAAAATCACCGTCATTCGCGAAAACCGAGTTATTGAATACGCACGATAAAAAATACACCGTACGGTGTATTTTTTTATTATGTAAACCCTAACAACAAAAAACTCCCCAACGGGGAGTTTTTTACATAGAACGTATGTATTTTTCACATAATCACTAACAGTAATTTTATAAAGCCAAGTGATGTGGCTCGTTCAAAGATCTTAAGAACAGAATTATTACATATAATATACTTTATATTTAATTTGTCAACTATTAGGAGGTAGTTCCCAAACTACTGTACTAATTCTTTTTGGACTACCTGTATTTTCATCAAACCCATTAACTACAATACCATTGTCTCCATGGCCAACATTTACCGGCTTTCCTAGTCCGTTTCTATTTTGAGTAGTAACAAAGACGTCTGGATACAGTACTTTAGGCGCATTTTTTTTATTAAACAAAGCCATACGATACAGTACTTCTTGAGCAGTTTCAAAAATACCTGATCTTTCTTGGTTTTTATGAATATCTTTAAGCTCTGTAATCCGTTCTTCGTCACCACTTGAATTTATAATTTCTTCTGTATTTTTATCGTATAAATGACCAGTAACTTCGAACTGTTTTGTAATATCTAATCCTGCTGATTCGGGAACATCCCAAACAATTTGCCAAGTTGCCTTTTTTTTCAGTTCTGTATCATCAGTATAAAAAGGATCTCTTTTAAGAAACCGACTAACTCCAGGAGCAAAATTAATAAGGTCTAATTCTTCCATATTTTTAATGGTTAACGGCTTACCTTCTGCATCAAAATTATATTTTAATATCAATGATCCATTTGTTTCTTTTATTTTTAACACTTCTTCCATTGTTAAATGAATTGGAGGTATATCTTCTTTTTTTAATCTTGTTTTAAGCATTTTTTCTACAACACGAGGACCGTAAAAATTATCAGGTAGGAGAGTTTCAATTTCATGCAGAGATAATATATTCTCTAAATCTAGAGGATCATCTAACCCTTTTCGTTGACCCTTAGGCGGTTCATAGTATATTTCTCGAGCTTTTTCTAATAATTTTGTATGATCCTTAGGATTTGATAATCGATTTAAATAAATATATTTAATTGCATCCTGCATTACCGTATTAATGTCACCATTATAGAAGCGTTTAACAAATCTAATTACCCTGTCCACATCTTCGTTTGCATCAAACTTAAATGGTTGCACTCGATCATCTTCCCCGATTTGACCATTATCCAACAAAAGTGAGGCATGTTTATGAAATTCAAAATATTTATCCAAAATAAATGACATTCCTGGAATACGGGACAATTGACGACTATCTAATATTTTTTGGTTTGAATAACGATAACTTGACTCAGGAGCTGGAATTGCATGAATTGACCCAAATCCACACTTACTAAAAATCGTATTTTTTAAAGCCTCATCAGGTAAGGTATCTGGAACTCGCTGCATAGTAAAACGTCGAATAGTTGCTAGTGAAAGTGGACTTGCATGTGTCATGTCTCCAGATACCGGGTTTGCAGCGGCAATTATTTTTGTTTTTTCTCGGTCTGTAGGAATTTTTTCACCATCTTTTACGTTGAGTGTATATTCAGTGTTTGTTTTTAATGAATCCATAACGTCATGCAAAAGTGACAGAACTTTTGGTTGAGAAACATTAATTTCATCAAGAAAAAGCACTTTCACCTTATCTGACTCTTGCATTAAGGCTCGAGTAACCGGACCAGGTTGGAAAATATACTCAGGATCTTCAGGGGTTTTTTTATGAACATTGGGTATATATCTTCCTAATAAATCCATTTCTTCTGTATTTCCTGTACAATTATAATAATGCATTTCATAACCTAATTCTGCGCACATTTTATTAACTGTTGTTGTTTTTCCAATAGAGGTCCCACCTATAAACAAATAAGGTTCATTAAGTGCCCACGCTGTTGCAATATCACGTTGTAACTCTAATCGAAATTTATCATTGATATAAAATTTATATTTTTCTGGACCTACTGCACCTTCACGATTTTTTGCTTTTAACAGATTTACTCCTAAATAAGAAACAGATTTATCCGTCTCAATAATCGGTTCATTTGTTTTTTTACTTGGTATTTTTTCCATATGACTATATTAATTGATAGATGAGCCCGCAGATCGACCGAAAAGAAACATTCTGCTCATTTTCAAATTTACTTAATAGGTTTTTTGAAATAAGTATTACTAAAGACCCTTCTTTATTAGGAATAATCGCTTTTCCATTCTCAGGATTATATATCTGACCAGATCCAAATTGTTTTACTAATGAATACATTGGATTAATATTTTCCTCATTTAAAATTACGTAATACTTTCCATGAGTATCTATGGTAAGTAAAAAATCATACATATTTGGTATTAAAATATATTCATTATTTTCTAGAATTGTCTGAAAAGATACCACTTCATCAATATCATTCATAACAGCTAATGATGCAGTATCTTGAGATAATGTGTACTCTAAAAAATCAAGAAATTCTTTTTTTTGCATAAAATAGTTAATTAAAAATCTGTTAATTTTCTTCAATTGCTTCACGTATCACTCTTGCTAATTGTTTCGATAAATCATTTATGGGAATATTTGCAGCACTTTTTGGATAATAATGCGACACATGATCAGTTCCTTCTCCTAAACCAACTCCTACTAATTTTATAGTGTTATCTGCTTTAGTTTTTCTAATCACATTAGTTAGCTCATATTTATCACCACTATACTCACCAGAAGGATTGGGTTGACCATCTGAAAAAGCAATTAAAATCTTTTCTTTTTCATTAGTCTTTTTTAATCTTTCTGATGCAATTAGTACTGCATAACCATCATTATTACCATTTGCACCCGGTTGACTTACTGCATTAATCATTTCACCCATCTTATCTTGTATTTTACTTGTCATTTTTTCATTAAATTTCTTAAATTCAAACATGAGATGGTTAAACCCTAAAATTTCTGTTTTGATTCCTAGTCGATGCAATGATTCAGTAACTGCAACAACTCCGGCAAATGTTTCTTCTATTTTATCGCTCATTGAACCGGAAAGATCTACTAATAACGTAATTGCATAATCTTTTTCTTGAGGTAAAATTTTTCGTTCATACGCTCGTGATTCCACTACACTAATCCCACGTGCTTTTTCTTGAATTCTTTTAAACATGTTAATACGTGAACCAGAGGGAAGATTTTTTTGAGTCAACCCTTCTCGTCTACTCTTAAAAATCATACGTAAATCATTTTCTAGTTTTTTTATTATTTCAAAGTTTTCTTGACGCGCTTTTTGGTATTTATTATCAGGAACCACTTCAGTTTGTTTTTTGAAATCTTCTTTCAATTTGAACAATTCATCAAGTCCTTCTTCAAATGTTTTTAGTTTTTTTTCAATTTCTTTTCTTTTATCTTTTAGTTCAACTTCTTTTTTAACCTCTTCATTATTACTTTTTTTTGATTCATTATAATTCTTTGTATCGTTTTTCGTTTGGTCTTGTATTTTTTTAATAATCTCTTCGTCTAACTCTTTTATTGCTTTTTCTGACTCTTTTTCTAACTCTTCACGTTCTCCTGGGTCCATATTCTTATCTATACCTTCACTTAATTTATCTTTTAAATCATCTGGCAATTGATCTAAATCAAACGGAATATCTTTCTTCTGTAAATCTGTATTCTCTGTATTCTCTGTATTCTTTGTATTCTCTGTATTCTCTGTATTCTCTGTATTCTCTGTATTCTCTGTATTCTCTGTATTCTCTGTATTCCCTGTATTCTCTGTATTCTCTGTATCAGACTCTTCTGGAGAAGGGTTGTTGTTTGGGCCTGTCTCCACCCCCTCTTCTCCTTCTTCTAAATCTGAATCTGAATCTTCTTGTTTTTTTTCAGGATCACTCAACAATTCTTCTTTATCTGCCTGTTCTGCCTTTTTGAGCATTTTCAAATATTCACGCAAAATTTTTTTTAAAAACTCTTGATCCTCTTCGTTTAAAATCTCTTGAAGCCAAGGAGGCAACTCAATTTCTTGATCTTTTTGTTCGCGACTCATCTTTTTCAACATTTGTTGTACCTGTTGATCTTTTTTATCTTTTTCTACTAATTTTGCAAATTCTGGCCAAATTTTTTTTAAATTAATATCAAAATATATGCGAGCATATTTATGAATAATGTCTGGATTACGAACAACCTCTTCTTTGGATGGAAATCTCCACCATGAATCTTTTGCGTATGGTAATGTTTTTTGAACTACTTCATACACATCACCTGGTAAATCAGAATTAATCGCAAAAGGTAATGTTTGAGATTCACGGTACCATTGCTGAATATATTCCATACCTGCTAATATATGTCTTGGAATAAACCCCATTTTCTTTTTTATTTCAATTAACATATCTTCTGTGTATTCTTCTTGTAAACGATATGCTAATTTCATTACTTCTGTAAACGGCTCATAAACTTCTGCAACATAATTATTATCCCGAGGATCTTCTGTGCAATTTAATAAATATGCAAATCCTGTTGTATTTGTATATAGTTCTGTAAGTTCCGGATCGTCAAAGATAAAATCCCATTTAGTGATTGCTTGATGTCCAGCCTCATGAGCTGTTACAAACCGTAAAAAATCCATTTCTTTGGTTAAAATATCATGAGCATTCAGTTGTATGAATTCACGTCCATCTTTTAACTTTACATGACGCCAACCTGAATCTCCCACCCTTTCAGGCAACCCTAATACAACGGGAATAGAGTAATTACCTGAAACAGCCCCTACGATTGTTTTTAATATTTCCTTGCGATCTTCTATTACCTTTTGCTCCTCAGGGGTAAACTTTTCCAATATTATTTCTTGTGGTTGCATTCCAGGAATATATTCTAGAGTAATTAATATTTCATTATTATTTGTTTTTTTTGCAGGTAGAAACGATTCTTTCATAATAACTTTATTATATCATAAGAAACGGATTCCTATAAAAAATAATATCAGTAAAAAACCACCCGGAAGGGTGGTTTTAGATTTTGTTTTTACCCCCTAACAGGGAGATTTGTGTGGACTTTTCTCCTAACAGGAATAGTTTGTCATTTTGATAACAAATTCCACCACTGACTTAAATACATGTTATCATATTTTAATTTTTTTGTCAAGTACAAAATAAATACAATAAAAAACCTATATTAGGCCTTCTTTAGAGAATTTAATAAAACTTTTATGATGATTGGAAAGTTAACAACTTTCCAATCTATCAAATAAAAGGTTTAGTGAACAAAAACGGAAAATTTACTCATTTCGCTTACTGTACAACCCAGTACATGGAAACTTATAGAGCGAGGTTAATTTCCGTAACCCCTATCAGTTTGGCATCTCTCATTATGTCCTCAACCCTTGACGGATCTAGACATTTATAGTGAGAGGGACTATCCCGGCACTTAAACCGGCGAAAACTCACCAATCTTCTAACCTAATTAACAATTAAGCTAGCATCATGATGTTGCCACTTCCATATATCGTTTCAGGAATATCGAACTGATAAGCGACTAAAAGGGTGAGTTCTGCGTAAGAACTCATTAGATAGTTCGAAGTCTATCCCTTGGTTTTTTAGTTTCCATTTTAAAGTTTTTTGTGATTTAAAGAACAACTATTTCTGCAGAACCTCGAAGTGGTTCGAGATCCTGATAGAAAAGAGAAGTGTTCACCCAGGCAAACACTTCTCAATGACAGAACATCTTTTTTTTTAAATAAACCCGACAGAGACTCTGGCTCCGCGTGGAATAAATAAAAAAATAACTCCTGCCAACCAAACGCCTGTACACAACAATTTGGTGGATTTTTTAATATGTTTACTCATATGAAAATCTGCTTTTTCATGGCTCTCCATCTTTTAGGTAAGATGGGGACAAAACCCAATACTCATGTCAATGACAAAACCTTAAGAGTGTAAGGGTGATTTTTGATAATCTCTATGCCTTTCGGCAAATACGATCTCGTGCGCGCTTAATACTCATATTCATTTGATTTGGTTATTTCAATTTCCATACAGAAACTGAAATAACCAAATCAAACTTTTTCAAAGAACACCCTGTTTCGTCCTTTTGGACTCATCAGCTGGAATACTCCATTCCAGGACAGGTGCGGATGTTGTTCAACGTCCGCTTACTCCACATTTTTGTTAGTCACCAATGCGAGGAGTTACCTTACGGGGTAACGGAGCAATATATGGTGGTTGTCTTTCCTTATTGAGGGCACAACCTGATTCCCTTTTCACTTTTTCCCTCGCAAGCAAGGTACTTTCTGTTGCCAACCGGCTACCCGTGCTATTGGGTAGTGTGAAACCGGTCCGGAGGATCTTCTAGTAAAATTGCTCTAAAATATCCAGCTCTTCCGCTACCCGATGGTTTACATGTTGAAAAGTAATTCCAACACCACCAAACTGAGCTTTGTCAAAAGCATAGACATAATACTCATTACCTATCTTATAGACAGGGAACCACTCCTTAAGAGACCAGTAAAAAGATTGTTCATCGCCATTATGTGAATGACTTTCTTTTACAATCTTTGCACCTAATCCTCTTCTCGAAATAGCCTTTTTGAGATCTTTTAGAGTAACACCACAATCCTTATCCATTAAGGTAAGAGTTTTCACTCCGACCTCATGATAACCACCCCAATAACTGTCCCATGTTTTGACAACAAAGTAAGTCAATCGAGGTATGAAGTCTTTAGAGATAGTGATGAAAGAAGAATCCTCCGTCTTATTAAGAATAATATTCTCCATAAGCAAAATTCCGGACCAGCTGAATGCCAGTTTTCCACGCCTTATCGTGGGGTTTTATCAACCGGATCTAATAAGTTGCTAGCTGCTTTCGTTCTCTTTTTAAGGAACAAGTCTTTCTACAGAACCTCGAATGAGTTCGAGATCCTGATAAAAATGAGAAGTGAGTGCTTTAGCATTCACTTCTCCGCTTCACTTTTTCAGTATATACATGCTTCGCAGCAGGTATTACTTACTTTCTGTTGCCAACCGGCTACCCTTGCTATTGGGTAGTGTGAGACCGGTCCGGAATTGTATTAAGAATCTTTATTAATATTTCGAAATGATGATCCGAGTGGTCTACCGGCTAATTTCACGATCTTGTCAGTTATTAATTTTGTTAAATGTTCTTCAATTTTTTCTTTTTCATCTACCTCATCCAGAACCTTAACATTAATAAAAAACTCTTCGCAATATCTGTTTACGCACTCCCAAAAATCACACTGTGTAGCCACTTCATCAACAAGATTCTCATTGTAATATTCAACATATGCCCTATCATTTCCATAATAAACTGCACTATAGGTAAGGGACGCAGGCTTAGGACCTTCAAATCGGTTAGAAAATTGTGTTCTCAGAATAATCAGTGTATGTATGTTTAAAGCTGACATGGTGTTATTTGTTTAATTGGTTACATAAATCTTCATAAAAAACTTATGTAACCAATTAAACTCTTTTCAAAGAACAAATATTTCTACAGAACCTCGAATGAGTTCGAGATCCTGATAAAAATGAGAAGTGAATGTTTTAGCATTCACTTCTCCGCTTCACTTTTTCAGTATATACATGCTTCACAGCAGGCATTACTTACTTTCTGTTGCCAACCGGCTACCCGTACTATTGGGTAGTGTGAAACCGGTCCGGAGACATACGACAAGTTAGAGTATCGGAAGTTCTAAGTTTTCGCGGAAAAAGGCTTTCACCTCCCCGCTATTCATCTCTGACTTCGGTTTCTCTAATCCTACCCACAGGGTGCGTGCATCGCGCGGAAATCGATCTAGTAAATGACCATAAGTTACCTGCAATTTCTTGCGTGCAACTACGGCACGTACGTGATCAATCCTCGACTGACAGATACTGCAGTGGCCTTGTTCTGCCACCTCAAAATACAGTTTTCCATCGTGTTCCACGATTTCGCGACCTGTTTGCCATCCTGATAATGAAACGAACATATTAGTCATAGTGAGTGAGTTTGGTGAAGTGAGGCTTCTAGAATTACCTCATTTCACCAAACTCATTTTTTGACTGTTTCTCTACCAAACCACGAACTGCTTCATGATTTGGATAAAGATCACAACCGTACTGGTTATGATTTCATCAGGTTCTGCTCCCTGTGGCTCACCATTTACTTTCGTAAAACGGATAGACAACAACGACATCGATCTGATGATTAGAATTTTCCCTTTGACTCTGTCAAAACCTGCAAGGGATGCAGGTGGAAAGGTTTATCGTACCTTTCCACCCATAGGGACAGTCTTGATCATCCTCCTTTCGAAGAACGACTGAGACTTTTTCCGCCCCTTACCTTTTGGGGTGCCGTCAGGATTAAATCCTTTTTTGGCCAACAACATATCTGCTACTTTAAGTGCTTCCCTTTGGGACATAGTTTATGGGTTTAAAGATGAAGTGAATATACTGGATACTACACAAACGTTTAAAAAGGTAATATCCAAGATATTCACTTCATCTCTTTTCAAAGAACAAATATTTCTACAGAACCTCAAACAAATTTAAGATCCTGATAGAAAGGAGAAGTGGTTGTTAAAAACACCCACTTCTCCCGAAGCTTTACTATGGTCTTTAATAAAAGAGAACGATTTCTTAACCGTAATCCTTTACCAATTTCCATACTAGGATTCCGTCCACCAGAACTGCTTCACCCGCCCATTTTGTTTGAAAAACCAACATCAAGTTCTTATTCGTAAAAACAAATAATTACTCGAAGAGTCTGAACGGTGGCACGCTCAAAACTGTCCATGGAATTCCCGAACCGGCAGAGGGACCTGCCTTTCCAATCTTTCTCCTCGAAAGGAATATTCCAAACACCATCTCCGTTTTATAAATGATGCTGGGGATATTCCTTTCGAATAGTTCACAAAGAGCAACAGAATCAGGATCTCGCGGATAGTTATTCCTCATCTTCTTAAAAACATTGTAGCATAATAGTTTTAATAAGTCAAGCATTTTAACAACGATTTTTGTTATACTTTTTTAAAAAAGTATTTATTTTATTGATATTTATATGTATTTTTAATAAATGTCAAAAATATTTGTCATTTTAAAATAAAAATGCTATACTTACAGCATGATTGAAATACCAAAAAAATTAAAAGATTCTCTTAAAGAAATCGGTTTTGACTTTGCTGAACAACAAAGTATTTTCTACTTGTTTAAAAATGGTTTCTCAAATATTGCCGATATTGCAAAAGGAACCGGTCTTCCCCGGTCTACCATCCATCTTGCTATTGAGCAACTCGTTGAGCGAGGGGTTCTGGGAACAACTACTATTGGTAAACGTCGAATGGTTTATGTTGAAAAGCCAGAAAAATTAAAAAATTTTATAGAACACGAGGAAGCCCTGGTTACTAAAAAGAAATTAGAGATTGACCTCATTCTCCCTGAACTGCGCGCCTTTTTTGCTTTACGAGGTAATTCCGAGCAAATTGACGTCGAACATCTCGAAGGTGAAGATGGTTTTGTAGAAACTTTTTTTAGATCGTTGGAACAAGAAAAATATGGCGAGGTGTTACGTTTTTCGGGGGCAACAGAAACATTTACGGTTGCTCGAGAACGTTTAAAGACTTATGGCGATCTCCGTAGAAAAAAGAATATTACTGCTCGTATGATTATGTCAGATTCTCCATTAGCAGCGGAGGAGAAGAAGAGATCTAAAACAAAGTTACGCGAGATCCGTACATTACCCCAGTCACTATTTAACCCGAACCTCAATATTTCAATTTGGAAAAATCATGTTTCTATAACCATTTGGGATAAAGGTTTGAGATCTGTTATTATTACCAATAAATCTATATATGAATTTTTTGTAACGATTTTTGAAAATTTTTGGCAACAAGCACAATAAAAAAAGAATTAGCAAAGCTAATTCTTTTTTTATTACGACGATTTATTTTACGGTCGTAATAAAAGTTAACCAACCAACTGATCGACATTGCGCCAAATATAACCCCAAATATCAGAGAGAATTTTTCATCTGTTTGAGAAAAAGTCATCAGAGCGCCGATAGACAGTAATGTTGACAAGGCTGCAAATATTAAATATTTCATGATCGTTTGGTTTGATGAATTCAATTTTCAGAAAAAACTGAATTCATCAAACCAATCTCTTTTTCAAAGAACACCCTGTTTCGTCCTTTTGGACTCATCAGCTGGAATAGTACATTCCAGGACAGGTGTGGCTTTTCTGATGTAATCAGAGGTGCCACAGATACTCCACATTTTTGTTAGCCACCAATGCGAGGAGTTACCTTACGGGGTAACGGAGTATGAGGGGTAGATTTTTTAGAATCACCTACCCTTTATTCCATTGCCATTGCAAGGATACGGTCTCGGAAATCTTGAAACCTTCTCATTTCTGCTTCTTTACCAGTAGGGTAAAAAAATTGTGCAGTTGGGAGAATCTCAAGTGCTTCAGCTTTCAATTTTTCCAAATCAAGATCTGGAATAATCTCCGCTTCACGAGCCTCTTGACATAACTGAGTAATTTCCTCAGTGTTCTGATTAGGTATTGCATGTAATACACACAATGCAAACTCTAATTTTGCATCACTACCGGTTAATCCTTTAAAGTTTTTCATTTTATGTTTATTTAATTTTTGAAAATGAATTTTTCTACAGAACCTCAAATAAATTTGAGACCCTGATAAAAAAATCTTGTTTCCAAGAATGAACTGTTATTATACGTGTTTAACAAACACTAACAATTCATTCTTGGCAAGATTTGGACAAACATCTAAATGTATTCACTCAACAAGTAAATATATTTAGTTTTCACTAGATTTTATCAATCTAGTTACGGCTTCCTATACTAGTCACTGATATCATGAAGTTTTATATGACCTCAGGTTCTACGACTAGTCTTAGGGTTTGTCCAAGCACGCATGAGAAAAAAGAGAAGAGAGAGGCCTGTGCAAAAAGCAATCAGGTCTCTGGTTTGGTTATTTTAATCTCCATAAAGAAACTAAAATAACCAAACCAAACTTTTTCAAAGAACAACCTTTCTACAGAACCTCGAAAGAGTTCGAGATCCTGATAGAAAGGAGAAGCGCGCGATTGGCGCTTCTCCGATTGGAGCAATTTTGTCTTGTTACCAAGACGAGACGAGTAATCAGCTCGTTTGCCCCCTCATCGTTGTGGTCGGTCAGAGTTCTTTATGATCCTGTGCGCACAGAACCATACCCTGTAACTCTTGGGGTGATAATTCCCAAGCTATTCGCAGATCGGAGGCCTCGAGGAGCCTTTATGATCCACTTACCCTACATGCCGTAACGATAAACCGGCTCTCAAAAGAACAAAATCGAGTTCAAGTTAAGTATTCCTGATATCAGTACGCTGAGCTGATATCGGGGGAACTTAACTTGAAGATTGTGACTACCTGAATGAGACAGATAGTTTTGTTTTCTCTCGCGATCTCCGAACATGATCTGTCCCATGCTCGTACCCATAGGTTAGCATAATTCAAAATATTTGTCAAGTATTTCCAACAAAAATTGACAAGTATTTTGAATAAATACAAAAATAAGATTATTTTATAAGTATTTTTTAAAAATAAATAAGTCTATTATTTTAAACATAATAGACTTATTTTTGACAAAATGAATATTTAATTTTTATCGAAAGTCCTCAATAAATTGAGCACCGTTGTTGGAGATTTTAGACAATATAGGAAAACACTTGACAAATATTTTGAATCTGCTATACTGCTTGGGAAACAAAAAAGGTAATGGAAGATTAATCTTTCAGATGTTCATTCGTCTATTACAAAGTTCTATTTTCGCGGAAACAAATCTTTTAGATGAGAACGTTTCGTCTAACCTAGCCAGTTTAAGTGGTGAAGGTTAAAAAAGTGAAAAAAAGAACTTCCTAAAGGATGGACGACGAACGTCTTGGTGTAGGGTGCCTTGAATACTGGCACCCATACCGGAGTGATCCAGCGCCCCTACACCAACCCGATAGGGTTCTTTTTTTATTTTTTATCAAAATTATTTGAATAATCTAAAACCAAACTAATTAGACTTTGTAATGTTTCAGCAATATCTTTATTTTTAATCAGAATGGCAGAAATATTACGATGAAGTGTAATGAATCTTACTCGATCTCCATGGATACATATATCAGCCAAAATTGGATATTTTTTTTGATCAATTCGTAGTCTATTTGGAGATAATTCTGTTTCATAATCTCCCGATTCTTTTGAATAAATAACATTTGATTTGATCTTTTTCCCAATTCTTTTTTGCTTGATTGTATCTAATTCTTTTTTTGAAAAAGAAGACTCTACTAAATCTCTAGGGTAAACAAGATAAGCAATATTTTTATTATCTGAAAATTCATAATAATCACTAAGTGCCTCTAAAACCCCATTTCTACCTTCATAAACTTTTACAAGAGGTTTTTCTCCTAATTCTCGGGTAAACCCACGCATTTGAGGAATAATATCATCGAGAAGCTTTTCCTGCTCTTCTAATTGATTTTTACGGTTTAAAATATATGTTTCAATCCGTTCCGGTGGTTCTGCCTGAAAACGGACTTTCCCATCTTGTTTATTTTCAAGAATTAATCGTTTTGCAATAAGATCGTCTAAAATTGGATAGAGTGTAGTACGGTTAATACCTGTCGCTTTTGCTAATTCCGAAACGGAATAAGTATCTACTGATAATAATGCAATGTAAATCATTGCTTCTTTTTCTGACAATCCAATATCTTGGAGAAATTTTTTAATTCTTTCGTGCATACGATAAATTATATCAGAGATTGCATTTTTAAGATATAAATAAAAAGCACACTAGAAATAAAAAGTCAACTATTTGAGTTATTATTAAATAATGCGTATACTATAACTATTATTCATAGTAATTAATAAAAAACATATGCCTGAATCATATCCATGGAATCCCTTGAGAAACATATTTAAAAAGGGTTCAAAAATAGAAAAAACACCTAAAATTGTAACTCCTATTGTAACCAATGAGGAGCTTTCTTTTGGAACACAAAACGAATACGAATCAATACTTGGGGAAAACCTTTTTGATAAAGATCAAGTACAATCTATAGATCTTACGGACGAGGAAATACATACAATAGAAACATCTATAGATCCAGATGAGCTTCCAAATACTATAAGTCTCGATGCGTACCAAGAAGAGTATGGGTTTAAACAATTAGAACATCCTGACCTGGAAACACTTGAGTTGCTCAACGAAATTTATGTTTATGATGAATATGTTGCCAAAGCAAAAAAAGAACGAGAAGTAATAGAAAAAGAAAAACAAGATCGATTTAATGCTCTCCCATCATATCATCCAGATAAACTTGATGAATATAATCTCATGGCAGACATTGCAAATAAAGTCGCAGAACGAAAACAAAGAGAAGATTCAACCAAGGAACAGCAAGAACAAAAAAACAATTTAGAAAATATTCCTGAATATTCAGCAGCTGAAATTAATTTAATGCAAGAAGCCTATCTCTACCAAATACTCCTGGAAAAAAATCCAGATTTTGAAAAATTACGACCAACCTATGCTGATGGTAAACCGCTCGCTGATGCGTTTATCAAAGAACAAGCTGTAGAATACGAAAAATGTAAACAAAAAAATCTATGGAGTCGGTACACCAAAAACGATATTAAGCTCATGCAGTCTTGTGCTGCTTGGCAGAGAGCAAAAAACAAACTATCAGAAGGGGTTCACTATCCGTCTGGTATGGACGAAAAACCACTTGAGAAAGGTGAAATAAAAGAATTAGCTGGAGAATTTGCCGATCTTATTAAAAACAATCCAGATCTTTATATTAAATTACAAGTTGAAAATAAAGTACTCACTGCCCAAAAACTTACTTTTAAACAAGAAAATTTTAAAGGGAAACCACAGTGGGTTGCCTATAAAAAATATGTTACTGACAATTCTACAAAAGTTGTCAAATATATTACTCAGGAAAAACCAGTGCATTATAAAAATGGCGAAACAGTATTTGCTATACAAGCATATAAACCGTTACCAGGAATAACTATTGCTTTTATTAAAACAGTCAACGATAAAAATATTAAAGAACTATTTACTCCCAAAAAACCTGATAACAAGCCAGAAGAAAAAGATGAGAATCAATTACCTAAAAAATAAAAAGGCTCCCTATTATGGGAGCTTTTTTGTTAATTATTTATGAATATAATATTTGTTTAGGGGTATTGTTTAAAAGAAAAAGATTTAACCAAAGTGGTATTTGGAAATCAGTACTGATTAAAATACCTGCATTTTTACAAGCATTTCTGAGGTCAATCCTCGTTTGAGGACCAAAAAAGTGATAAAAACTATCCGGGTATAGTTTTTCCATTAGTAATAAATCTTTAACGGTAGTGACTGAATGCCCTGTGTCACTACTTAATAATTTTGCAGCATTGATAATTCGAGCATTAAATACCATTTGTTCGTTTTCTGCCACTTCATCAAAAAGAAAGTCAATAGGACTCCCTCTTGATTCCCTACACATCGTTTTCATTTTTTTCTGTTTTTTAAAAAATACCAAATAAAATATTTTTTGTCAATCTTTGTAAATAGTGATCACTTTCTGGTATAATACAATTATATGTTTGAAAGATTTTTTCAAGGACCAAAACAACCCAAACCTGAAATTCCTACGAAGGAACAATTAAAGGAAATACTTCGGGAAACTGAAGAATCATTATTGGAAAGGCTTAAAAAATTTATACCTTGGAATATAGAAAAAGTTCTCACAATTATTGAGGCAGAAAATGATTTTGAAACACAGCTCAATGAATTTTTAAAACAAATTCCTGATACCTTAAGGGAAACAATAAAAACAATTATCCAAGAAATACGAGATCGGAGAAGATTTAATGGTACCGATGAAATAATACCACCTCAGGAATAAGTAATAAAAAATCACAAAAATTTTGTGATTTTTTATGGTTTATATTTATTTATCCCAACGATCATAGTCATCAAGCGTTGGCCTGTTTGTGTTTACTCTGCCCCCCTTGGACTTAGCATTAGCTGGACTAAATGGATTATTTGGACTAAAATCAGGCTTATCTTTAAGTTCTTTAAGTTTAGGCACTTTTTTTGAATTATTTTTTTTATTTTCCATATAAATTTTAAATTAATTAAATTATTATAAAAATATTTACACTGTAATACTATTTTGAATCTTTTAGATCAAATTCAGACAATGTAAGAAGAACTGCAAAAGTAACGATATTATCTTCACCTTTTGAGCCTCTCAGTTGTCCTAAGAGAAAGTCTAATTCATCCTTTGAGATAAGAAATTTATAATAAACTGTATGAGCATATAATGTTATTCCGCTCAAAAAATTTATTTTTTCTAATTTTGACCCTGGATTAAATTGTTCAAGATAATTACTATTAATTTTATCTATCAAATCTCTAATATATTGATCAAAAGATTTTTGATTAGGATATTCTTTTTCTAATTTTGAGATTATTTTTAGAAATACATCTTGAACATTGAGACGCTCTTTTTTATTTACTCTTTCTGGATTAAAGTTGAAATTCATAGATTTATATATACTTATCCCAACCTTTTCCTTTGTGTTTTTGGTAACCTTTTTTAAACTTTTTATCCTTATCTTCATGAATCAAGTGCTTATGCAAACCTTCTTCATGCTGTCTACGAGCTCTTTCTTTTCTCGATTCAGGGGTTTCTTTTAGCTCATTTGGATTAATTGTACCGATTTTTATTTTCATAACAGTTTTATTATACCAAAACAAAAAAACCACCACAAGGGCGGCTAGGAAAATTCTATTTTAAGAAATTTTCCGATGATGGTGAAACCTCCGATAGAATGGAGATTGCACCTTATAATTTTTGAAGGTATGCCAATATTTTTTACGATACATGACACACCTCCTTTAACTCATTTTCTATTACTTTCTCAAAGTGTATATTGAGCCTTTTTAGTAACAACTCAACATTTTCAATATTTTCAACACTTTGATTGAGTGTGATAAAATTTGTTTTGAGTGGTAGATGCGAAAAGGAGTATCCCGCATTTACCACTTTTCCTCTGTAATATAACAGTTCTTCTTGCGGTACTTGTAAACAAGTTTCTCCTGACTCATTTACAAAAACCTCAATACTAGCTCCATATTGAGAATTTCTAAAATTCTGAAGCGTAACAGTAAAACTTTTTAAGTTTTTCATAAAAACACGTTTAGTTCAATAAAATTATATATATTTTACAAAAAAAGTCAATATTCCCAAAATGCTCTTAAATATCTTATACTGTAAGAGTCTTTTGAGATACTTAAAAAAGCTTCTCAAAAGCTCTAGAGCATTATTCGTAATCATGATTCTCGTGGCCACGAGAATCGACATTTTAAACATCATATGAATAAACAAGCACTCGCTGAACTCGTTCACGAAAAAATCGGAGGAACTAAAGTTCAAGCAGAAGAAGTAGTACAGTCAATTATCGATGCTATTGTCACTACTTTGAAAAAAGGAGATGAAGTATCTATTGCTGGACTTGGAATCTTTTCAGCAAAAGAACGACCAGCACGAACTGCACGAAATCCAAAAACTGGGGAAACAGTGCAAGTTGCTGCTACTCGTGTTCCAAAATTCCGTGCTGCAAAAGCATTGAAAGATGCAGTAAAATAATACTTGAAAAACCACTCTCGAGACGAGTGGTTTTCACTTGAAAAAAAAATAAAATCTGCTATAGTATTTGTATTGCGGTGTTAGTTTAGTGGTAGAATGACTGCCTTCCAAGCAGTAGATAAGGGTTCGATTCCCTTACGCCGCACAATATAATAATGAACCCAATGCACCGCATTGGGTGATTTATTATATGTAAGGATGTGGGAATCGAAAAAAGCGAAGCGGTTTACGCAATGCAAGGAACGAAGCATTGTGTCGCGAGCGACGGGGTCGAGCGAGTGAGATATTTTATGATCCACTAACTGGCGGAGAAATAAAATATCCACGAGGGTGACCGATTCCCTTACGCCGCACATATTAAAAAACCACAGGAATCCCTGTGGTTTTTTATTCCTTTCGCTTGTTTGCGATTATGTAAGGCAGAAATAAATGCCAGTCCATACCAAAAGGAGTTGGCGAGGAGAGAAAATGTCTGCTGTCATTCCGGACATGATCCGGAATCCATGAATTTCATGCAGCAAACTACCAACTCCTCTCTATTAATATATACATTACAGGTTTTCCTGTCTTACCTCACAAACAAGCGAAAGGATTCAATAATGCACATATTATTGAATCTTTGTTCGCGGTCTTTCCAATCCAGCACCAAATTTTTCCACGCCGTAAATTAAAAATTTACAACGGGACAAGAAAATTTGGTGCTGGAATAAGAAATTCAAATCAGACGACCAAGTCTGTTTGAATGGTAACCTTTTGTGTTAATTTAAAGAACTAACAACCTTCTGTTGCGTGGAAAAATTGCTTCGCAATTTTTCCACGCTCCAAAAGATTTTTATCATAACAAACCACTATTCCTGCATACTATTTTTCAACATGAGCAGGTGCCTAGGCTTGGAAATTTTATTAGGCTATTTTATTAATCCCGCCCTGCGGAGGGCTTCCGCCATAGTATCGTTTGAAGCTGAAAGGTTGTTATTAAAACTTCCTTTCTCTTGTTTCCGACCCACGGGTGTAGCTTTTTCCCCGAAATGATATTCGTACACATAGTACTTAACATCATTCGGATCAGCTCCGCAGAAGAAATCTGACTCATTACCCATCGCACTCCATGCATTTTCGCATATTGCGCGTGAGCGGGAACGACCACACGAAAGTTCATGTGCATCCAGTCGCCAGGTTTCCACTGTGGCAACATTTTGCATGAACTCAAGCGTGCGGTCCAGATTTCCTCTAAACGCATCTAGCAAGTATTCGGGTACATTGTTAGCTTTCACCAATTCATATCGTTCTTGCCTACGCGTCTCTGCAAGGCTTTGCAGACTCGCAATCATCGTCTCTGCCTCACGACAGTGATGTTCTAATTCGGCAAATTCTGCTCTTTGCAAAGCATTATTTGCTTGGTAGATGTGGTTACGAATCTCGTCCGCTTCGGTGCGAACGAATTCCTGCTCAACCTCGGTCAAGGTTTTCTCAAAACCTTCCTCCACTCTCACAATCAACGCTTGCGCGTTTTCATGCTGTGTGAGGAGTTTGGTTTTGATTTCCTCAGCCTTGGTGCGCACCACCTCTACACGCTCGGCAGAATTCTCAAGAGTCAGACCCTCGATCATTTCTGCCTTCAGCGTTTCGAAGCGATTCCATAAAGATTGCCCTAGTTCAGTCATACTCCATCCTGAATAGAATGGATATTCTGACAGAACACTAACTGCACTAGAAATCTGGTTATTAAAATTTGGAACCAGATTTTTTTGTGCAGTGGCAATTCGCGACGAATAAATGAATTTCATATAGTCGGGGTTGTCAAAGCTATCTTGGATATAGCGAATCTGGCCACCATAGATAGCTTTAATTTTAACCCATCCGGACAGATCAGATGGTTGGGTTGTTTGGGTTTGAGCTCCAGTTAATACGTTATTTAACTCATAACCAAACTCGTATACCCAACAAATCCTACCACCCCGATCTAGCCATGACAGATCCTCGTCTGCCAATGTGGCCGAGGGCATTTCCATCAAACCCAGATACATCACTGCATCCAGGTAAGACCCCGTGCCATCCCCTGGGCGTTTAACCAGTCCTTCAATCTCCTTCCCATTTACGGTGAGAATTCCCACCATCATGGTGGGTGATTTCCAGATTGGTCTGAAAGAAAATGGTAAACCGCTCTCATCAAGGCTCAGCCTTGCAAGTGTCTTTACCACCTCCTTCATACCCTCTACCTCCGCGAGCTCGTAACCTTCCTGATACACAGGTTGGTACCCGAGCGTCTGCAGTTTCAACACATACACCTCTTTCGGGTTTTCCGACTGGCCTGAGCCACTGGTTTCAACCTTTAAAGATTCTGTATTTGTCTGCAGGCGATACCCGCGGTGAGCAGAAAAATCAGACGAACCACTGAGTACACTCAGCTGGTTTTCAGAGATCCATGTCATCCAGACACGAAAATCGTCCACCTGCTGTTTTGCCTCAACCGGTAGCAGATTATAAAATTCTTCATTTCCGGTCAGACCGAATGTGAAGTTTTCATAATCAGTCTCAGAAGAAATTACTTCCTCCTGATATATTACCTTTTTGCTCACGCTGAATTTGATTTGATTCTCTTCAGCGTAAACATATGGTCCACCTGTCACCTCGTAAGTGGGTTTGATATCATCTACCAGCACAAATTTTGCGCTTTTGATGATAATACATTTCTCGAGTTCCAGTAACACTGGATTCTCGATTATGTACTCAAACCCCTCGGCAAGCCCCGTCCATGTACGATGGCGATCCAAAAGAACCACCTTACCGTAATCACGGACGGGCTTGCCAGCTCGGTACGTAAACTTAAAAAATTTTTCCATATTTAAAAATTTTTTTAGTTTATGAAATTTTTGCGCACGAGCCCGTTATTCATCTGGTAACGAAGCATATGGACTTGCGCCACATATTGCTCCATTTCACCAAACGAATTCCCCACACCGTTAAACTCAGTGCAGGTGCTAGGCAACTTGAGGTGCTCGGTGAGCTTGTTGTACCCACAGTACAACTCTTGCAGGCCCTCGTGTAAAATACCAAGGTCTCGCAAGCGATTGTCATGGCAGTACAATTGCTCGAGCGTCACCGGCAGTTGTGGCAACACTGGCAACTTATTGAACCCACAAAAGAGTTCTTCAAGCTGACTGTGCGCCAACACTGGCAACGAAGCCAGTTTGTTGCAACGCACATACAACCGGAGCATACCAGCCGGTATCGCCTTTGGCAGGCTTACCAATTGGTTGTTTTCGGCGCGCAACTCCTCCAAGGTCGCTGGCATTTCAGGAATAGACATAATTTTATTTTTGTCTACCCTCAACACCTTTAACCTTGTATGAGCAATTGCCGGCAATGCGGTGAACTGGTTGTCATTCAGCTCGACAATTTGTACGCTCGCCGGAAACTCTGGCACAGACGCCAGTTTGTTCCAGTTTGCGTAGATCAACCTCACCTGTGGCGGCCATGCCACGATTTTTTCAATTTCACATTGATTGAGGATCAGCTCCTCCATCTGTGTGAATCTTGAAAAATCCAGCGTCCCACTCAGGCGAACCTCGGAAGCATAAAACTTCACAAGGCCTGCCGGTAACAGGTCGATGTTGATCATAACTTTTTCCCATTTTTGGGACTTGGGGTCCCAGTCATAGGTTTTGTCGTTATGGTCGATCCTTGCCGGCTGGCTCGGATCAATGGGTGCCGGTGGCGGAAGCTCCGGTGTGAACGGCTTCCTTTCCGGCTTCGGAGGGTCATAGTTACGACTACTCCCTCCTCCACCGCCGCGGCCCCAATTGCAACAGAACAGCTGTCGCACTGTTGCCGGAATGGCCGGCAATCCGCTTTCACGCCAAGAACTTTTGAGATATAAAATCTCTAAGCTTTTGGCGCCCAGGAAAAAGTCCTGGGGCAGTGCATCCAGGCACATATCCATGGCCTGGACTTCGGTGACACCCGCGAGGTCTGCTGTCAGCAGTTCCTCACAGGATTTTGCTTTAAATATTTTCATGCGCATGAAAAATTTAAAAATGATGCTTACTCTATCTAGTTTTCAGCTTCCCTATCAAACCACAAAATTTCTTTTATGATCTGAATAAGAAAGAAAGGTTTGAAATTATCGCCCCTTTCTAGTTTTTTATTTTAAAGAGAATATTAGTATATTTTTTTAAAATATATACCACCTTCTCTTTTTTCTAACGTACCCATATCATATGTGTCCGTAGAAAAAGCATCTTCCCAACCAGAAATAATCTGGTAAGTTTTTTTTACTTCTCTTGTTCGAGAAGTTTTTGCGCGCGGGGCGTTTGATTTTGGCCCACCTCCCTGCCACCCTAAGGATGGATATGAGGTACTTTCGTACTCACTTTCTTCTTGTGAGACTAATTTTATCCCAAGAAGAACCTTCCTTTCGGGGAGAGGTATCCCAAATCTCAAGTTAGAAATAAATTCTTTTACTTCTAACTTTATATCACCCGTCTCAAGGTTAAAAGTATGCACTTCCTCCTTGAATTCTCTGTATTCTTTTAAGGTGATTTTTGCTTCACCTTCAGATATCAGAGTAGGATCGTGAGCTGGTTTGAAATATTTCAATTTCTCAGAATCTATCAAGGTTACCTGTATGGCATAGGCATCCCCATAACCATCATGGTGACATAGATGACGGATACTTTTTTTCTTTGATCCTCCAAAAGAATCAAAAAAGGTTTGAACCTGTTTGGTTCTTAAAAACCAAGAGACGTCTTCTTCTGGCCATTCATATCCATTTGGAAGTGTTTCCGGGTATTTAAACCTTTGACTCTCTTGCACACCCTGCATAGGGTGAACAAACTTGGTTTTTATCCAGGCAGTCAGCTCTCCAATAAGCTGATTTCCCATCCATCTTTGGGTTACCAGCTCCTCGCTCTCTTTCTGATCTGTGAGATCAGAGATCTGACCAAAAACAAATGCGATACCGGCAGAATAATGGTAGACTCTTTCTACCACTATTTTATAAAAATTACCCTCTATCCTTGGAGGTAATTTCTTATCTAAGATATATTTGATATTACTGGATGAACCAGTTACAAATACACCTTTTTTTTGTGCCAGTTCTCTGAAGTGGACAACTTCTTTTAAGCGGAATTTCTCCACTTTTCTTTTATCTCTTTCTGAAAGAGAATTATTTAATATTATTTTCATTTTTTTGAATTTTGGTTATTTCAAAAAACATGTACTGCGTTCTGAAATAACCAAAACTCTTGGACATGAAACAAGCTCCAATCAATTTCCAAAATAATTTTAGAAATTGAATAAGAGTGGCGAGTTTTTGGTACTGACCGAAATAACGGTCAGTGATTGTCGCCATCAAACCTATGCACATACAAAGGTTGAACAATATCCAGAAAATGTTGGAATTCTCTTTTTGATTGAAAAATACTTAGATAAATATTTTTGACTATTTACATAACTTCCGACAGAATTTTCTAAATTACTACTTCGAACGAGAATTTTAGTTTTTACATTCGCATCTTTTGAAATTTTTTGAAAAATTTCTTGTTTTGTTTTTTCATCGATTCCTGCCTCGAGCGCTAAGATTATTGTGTCGTAATATTTATAATTATTAAATTCCCGTGCATCAGCATGTATAAGATTAATATCCTCGTGCCCCATTTTTTTGAGAACTTTTTCTCCAATTCGTACTGCTTGTAAAGAATAGTCCAATCCATCACAAATAAATCCTCTTTCTTTAAAAAGTACCACTGATAATGGCATCGGACCTGTGCCGATAAATAAAATCTTTTTGCCGACAACGTTCTTTGACTCTTTATGAATTGTTTGGTGATAATCATCTATGTAACAAAATTCTGATAGCGCAACTTCATTTTTGATAAATTTTTTTGCAAACTCAAGTTCAGTCATATAGTCAAATTCATTTTGATTTTTTATTTTCATAAAATATAGCTTGTTAACGAACTAATAAATACTCCAATCGATTTACAAAATTATTTTATTAATCGAATAAGAGTGGCGAGTTTTTTAATCTCGCCGATAACCCTCTTACACGCAAGCTCTTAACCCAGCTTGCGTAACCCGAAACAGAGGGATTATTCCAAATTACTTTGGATAAATTCCTCCACCTCTTGGTGGTTTGGATATCCGCCCCAGAAAGCGGATCCGTTTTTTGACCCAAGGCCGGCACCACCCGCCCAGCCTTCGAACTTTTTCTGGAGTTCAGAGCACAAAGCTCCGTCTCCATAAAAATTCACCTCGCCATCCTCAGAGAGGATTAAGAGGTTTTTATACTGACCAAAATAACGGTCAGTGATGGTCGCACATTTGCTGTGCGCCATACGGAGCGTGGTCAATGCCCCGGTTTCAGTCCTTGTTTCCCAGGCGCGGACTGCTTGCGCCTCTTGGTCAGGGTTGATTCCCTGACTGGCACGATCCGACAAGCGGATGGCGTCGATGACACCTTGTGCCAGCCCCAGCTCTTTCAAGCCGGGAATCCAAGTCGTGGTGTTTGCCACCACCGAGTTTTGATACTCGGTCAGTTGCGCACCCACGATCTGCGCAACTTTTTGAAGTGGCGTGGGGAGTCCTGGTCGATAGGGCTCAATATTTTGAACCGCCCACTCACAGTCGCCTGTGAGTTTGACCCCGTAGATTTCTCCGTTGGGGTTCTCAGAAACAAATTTCTGGATTTGTTCCTGAGCACTGGCGGGAATTTGTTCCCATTTCATTCCCCACCAGCCTGGGAATGAAATAACGGCTTCGCCTGCTCCGATGAGCAAGTTTCTCACCTCGGCCGTCTCGAGATCAGATGTTGGCACCACCCACAAGCGGGAACTTGGGATGGTTGAGCTTGCGACTTGAAATTCTGCCGCCTCAAGCTCGAAGGCGGTAAAATAAAGTCGGCCCGCTTCTTCACGAGCCACCTCATCCTGGTTTGCCAGGATTTTGATGGTTTCGGCAAGTGCCCGGAGCGCGGGGCGCTTTTCAACTGCTATTGGACTGCTTGAATAAGCAATCCAAATTGTTTCTGTCTGCACCTCGCCGGTGTCAGACAATACCCACATCCCCGCAGCTTGCGTGATGGATGTGAGACCAAGCGCTGCCGCTTGGATTTTTAAACTGGACACCACTGTCTCATCAACAGGGTGGCCATTTTTTTGGAGTGTTGGAATATAGATGGCATCCCGTTCACTGAGAAACGGTCTGCCAAATTGTTGGTGACTATTTTCCGAAGCCTGGCTCCACCAGCCGGTGCCAGGTTCAAACGTTGCTCCGCCCATAGCCGCTACGGCCTGGAACGGATTTTGTAATGCTATTTTCATAACATCACTCCCTTGCCCGCTCCTGACGGACTTTTTCGCACCTATGACGGGATTCATAGGCGAGTTTTAGTGAATAAAAAATCCGAGAATATTCTCAGATCATTGATCACTAAAACTCGCCAAATGAATCTCGCAGTCTTTGGTTATAGAATTCCAAATGATTGTTTGAAATTCTATAAAAAAGAGCCAATATTGTGAGATTGGCAACCTCTCACCCATCACACAACCACGCGTGATGGGTGGAACCTTTGTGACTTTTACCCGCAGTCGTTGGGGTGAACTTTATTCCAAGCAGTGTTCACGAATCTGCTTTCTGATCTTTTTTACATAGTTGAATCAGTTTCTATGTCCAAGAAGTTTATTCTCGATGAAGGCTTTGCCTTCTTGGAATCCCCTGTTGTGCCATCGAGACAGGGGGAGCTGAAATTATAATACCCCTTTACGAAGTATTATTTCAGCAGCCTCACGTGAGCAATCATACTTACGCATGATTGCAGAAAGAGCCTCGTTATAGACTCTTTCTTTTTTTTCACGTTCGGCCTTTTTTGGGGCATCAAAGTGCTCCTGACATACGCCAGGAGAACCACCCCAGTAGCTCCCGATTGCTGGTTTACAGCAACCGGGAACCTTACAGGTTCCAAACATATTTGAATAGATAAAAAATACCCACTCAAACATGTTTGGAACCATTCCTGTTTCGTCTTTCGTTCTTCAGTATTATTCAGAACAAGACTCATCAGTCCGCCTATGAGACGGAGACAGTTGGAGATTGCTCTCCATGTTAACCCTTTAACCCTGTCGATTGTTTTTTCAAGAGTTACAACCAAACTCTCATTACCTGATTAACCAGAATTCGCACGTCAGGCATGTGCTCTTCCTACGGTCTCGCGTAGGACATAGCTCAAGAGATTAAGAATTCTCCTGAGCAATTTTTACCAAGTCCAGCCCGGGCTCGATTGAGCCAGCCAGTAAGGCGGCGAATTCGCCGACTTTATTGGTTTTTTTCCAAGCCACATCTGGAGCTTGGTTATCAGTCAGAATCTCTACGAGATCCTGAACATCGCTCAACCGGAGATCCTCCGGAGCGATGTGAAAAATTGGCATCGTCTCCACGACGATGACTGTCCAGCCGGAGGCGTTAAACGGCACGCCTGCCTCCTTTTGGAATTGCACAAAACGAACAGAATATCCGTTCGCAATGAGTGAGGCGATAAGTCCCAGGCTCATTACAAACCGTTCGCCGTACGCTCCATCCAATTTTTTCTTATAAATTTCTAAAGCCTCCACTGGGGAGGCTTTTACTTTTTTGGCTGATTGACCCCAGCCTTGGGTTTGGGTGAAAATGCGACCTGTTCTTTCAGGCGCATTCACCCAGCCATAGTAGGCTGGACCACGCTCAGCAACGCGCGCTTGCGCTGCTTTTGCGATTTGAGAAAATTCTGCCAAACTCAAAGTTTTAGCCATATTTTCTTACCCTGTCTGGCCAGGGATTTCATTTCATCCAGAATTTTTCCGAGAACATACTCGGCGTGAACTGTTTACCTCACTCGTCTTCCTGCCTGGCATGGCTTTCACGAGAATCAGTTTTTCGGAAGGTACTTGCACAACGTGCGTTCCTTGGTAAGAGTAATAAAAAAACATGGTGAACCATGCATTCTTGATACTCTTACCAATTTACCTCTAATCCACTATCAAATTACAAACTTGATAATGGAATAAGAGTGGCAAATTACTTTGCCATAACCCTCTTGCCCAAGCAGGCAACCACGCCTGCTTGGGATAACTGTGACTTCTCGTCATGTCGGATCTGCTTCCGCTAGGCTCACCACGTAGTAGGTGACACTATCAGACAGTTTTCTCGTGTTATTCCATTGCTGGCACGAAGCGTACTCACTATCAAACGCCGTTCTTTTTGGTGGCTAAGTTTTGATTGATTCCCTTGGAAACCTTTCACAATCATTCACCTGTTCGTAGCTTATTGGTTCACTACGCCAGACACATTGTCCGGTTTTACCTCGAAGGAAAAAACTTCCTAACTCCGAGGACCACTGACACCTACTATATTTCGGTGTCTGTGGTGGTCGTGTTCCTTCTAAACAAAGGATTCGGGTGTGTACCTTCTGAGGCACACACCTTTTCAATGAAACTCTCTAACGAGGTTCCATTGAAAAATTCTACTCTGTGGGATTTTTTACGATCCCACAAAGCAAATCCCTTGTTTAGGATGAACTTGTATTCATTTCCACTACGTGAAAAGTAGTGGATTACAAGTTCATCGTCACCTTGTGACTCCCAGGAATAATTTAGGTTTACTGTTTCAAAACCATCAATCTCCTCGTGGAGCCCTTCGGCAAGTGAATCTGCTCTTTCAATGCAGAGGGAGATATCCCACTGCTGTTTCAAGAACAGACTCAGTGCTCCAAGGAACACCCCTCCAAATCCGTCGAAAATTTCGAGGATTTGAAGGGAATTGACTTCTTTTTTTATAATCATATATTATATGATTTAAAAAAAGAAAAGCGCGGTTTTATTTTAGGTACCGCCAGAGCTTACAGGCTCTGTTTGCTTGCCAAAGATCTCTGCATTTCATGCCAAGGCATTACTTTGCAAACACGCTTTGGTCTAATGAACCTGCAATCCATTTCTCGTAAGGATCACTCTATCACGCCGACATTTTTGAGGTCATTCGGTGACCACCGCAGGTGTTACTTTAAAGTAACACCTGCGGCTTTCAACCTTTCCCCGATGGTCGACCCACCGGTGAAAGGTTTGAAATATTTTTTGCGGGCTTTTTTGCCCGCAGTTTTCGTGGGCAAATCTATCTTACCCACGACGGTCAGCCCCGGAAGGCTGACCATATTTGACATTATTTCCATAACCAACCATTCAATACTATTGAACAGAAAGTTCTGGAAACAATTTCACAACTTCTACCAACAGACGATTCTCTCCTCTGCTGGATAAAAGAGGGGAGGCCGATTGCTCGGTTTTTCTCCCCTTATATTTTTTTTGCACCCTCACTAACATCTCAACTCAGTTCTCCGATCTAACAGAGTCGTGACTGAGTCATCTTTGGAGCGGGACGGGTTATAGTGAACTCAGCCACTGCCCCTCCCCATCCTTAAACTGGTGGTCCCTAGTTCAGGAGGGTGCAAACCCAATGAGCCGACTACCCGGAAATGATCCCAGGTCTCCAATGGAGACGCGGATCTGGCGCGGGTAACCCTGCCGGCTCAATAAGGTAGACAATCATCCTCCACTGTTTATTACTTTGTGAGTAGATTGTCTTTAAAACTTATATGTTATCTGCACCCACAACCCCCTACCGTGCGTTACACACCTCATCAGGTTTTGTGGTCAGTGTCTATTCAATTTACAAAGAAGATTTCTCTCCTCTTTAGAATTATGTAAGATCTCTCCTCTTAAATAATTTTCTTCTAAAGAGATTTCTAGGTAATACGGGGGTTAGTCGTATTATCCCAGCAGATCTCGTTATAAGACTGTGTGAATGATGCAATCCGTCGGCCGCTAAGCACTTAGTGGAATATAGGGAACAGATGAGGTTCAAGTCATTGTTTTCCTACTCCGATCATTCTATGAACCATTATCTACTCGGTTAAGCTCTCCTCGTCTCTACTTCTTCGTTATGGCGATTTTTGGCTCCCCTGACCATTCGGTAGTACGTTCTTAATTGAATAGATAATCTGTATGGAAAGAACTGAATCTGAGATGTGATTAATTTCATATCTCATTTTCTTACCCACAGTATAGCATAATCATATTGTTTTGTCAATGACTTGTGAATAAAAATTATATTTTTTAAAATAAACATTATAAAATATAGCTTTTTTAATTAAATGTTTTGTCATATTTGCATGACAAAACAAAATAGTATATACTATCGAGGTATGACAGAAGAAAACATTCTTATTCAATCAGGCCTCTCAGCAGATCAAGCGCTTATTTATCAGTCATTATTAGAAAAAGGTGCTCAAAAAGCTGGAGAACTTTCAAAATGGACAGGTGTTAAAAGGGGGTTAGTTTATAAAACACTTGAACAATTGGAGCATTTAGGACTTGTACAGAAAAAAGGTGGTACTGGGACAGTAACCACCTATTCCCCTTCTCATCCCGATCGCCTGATCGACATGTTGGAAAGTCAAGAAAAAAATATCCAACTTGCAAAAGAAACTGTTTCTGCGAATCTTGGCACGTTTTTATCTCAGTTTAATTTATTTCAAGAAAAACCAGGGGTTCAATTTTTTGAAGGTATCAAGGGGCTTGAACGATTATGGTCTGATATTATCAGTGAAAAAAAAGATATTTTTCTTATTCAATCACCAGCTGATCGAAACCACCCCGAAGTAGATGATAAAATATTAAAACAAATTCAAAAACAGGTGACAAACAATATCCATACTAAAGCAATCACTCCAATAGTAGAAGATACTTTTCATTGGGTAAAAGAATTTGATGAAAAACACTTTGTAGAACGTCAAGTTGTTCCTATTGAGGTTTTTAATATTCCAGCCCAAATTATTCTCTATGGTAAACAAAAAGTTGGTATTACTTCTTTTGGAGAAACAATGATTACTACTATTATTGACGATTATGCTACGTATACAACATTCCTCATTATATTCAATTTTATTTGGAATACTGCAAAAGAAAAACATCCACTCCACGAACAAAAACAGCCTAATTAGGCTGTTTTTGTTTTATTAATGACGTTCCTAGTAGGTTTACAAGTTGTGCGAATGTTTCTGGATCACCAAATTCTGAACTGAATGGTTCTGTGGTATGGTGGCCATCGATAGATGCATATGAAAGTAAGTTTCCAAGTATATCTCCAGTACGAGTAAGTTCTGTATCACTGCGTTCTGACCTTCCTATATCGAGTGATACACGACCAACTCCATCATAATCCTCTCGATCAATACCAATACGTAATACTGAACCTGATATCTTTTTATTCTGGGTATGTGAAATAATTTCATTATAAAATGTTTTTTGTAATATTGGATCTGGATTTTTTGTGTCAAAAGATAATTCAAAATTGGCACGGGCTTGAGCGTTTTTTTCTGCATATGGTCGCAAGAAAATTTTTAAGATGTATTCATGTTGTGTTACAGAATCAATAATATGATATTTATGATTTTGGGGTGTCTCAAGTGTTTTAGTAAACTGATAGTAATCCTGGGTATGTAAATGATTAATAATATGAAGCATTTTAGTAATACCTGCAAGTGCATTACACACTTCATCAATATCGAGTTTTCCTTCAATCGTTCCTGTTGCAACCATATGAGCGCCTATTAAAATATCTTTTGCACGAAGTAACAACGCATCATATATCTGGTGGGGGATTTTCTTCTTTAGTTCAAGTGAGACTATATCCCGATCTTGTAATGAATTTTCTAGACGATTTTTTAACGAATCTGCTTGATCAATAATTTGTGCGTATCCAGTAAATACACGCTCTGCATCGTGTTGTTCGAGTATCTTACCTAGCTCAAGAATTTTATCACCCATTTCTTGTCCACCATGTTCAAGAGAAAGGAAAGTTTTTAATCCATTAATTTTAAATTTTTTAACTAAATTTATAACCTCATCCTCCTTTCCTATTTGACTAAGAGAGCCGAACAGTAATACCTGTTGTTTGAATGGTATTTCAAGAACAGAAATGTTTAATTTTTCTAATACACTTCTAGTCATATTTATAACATTTTTTACATCAGTAACCTGACTTAAGAAATCTAGGTGATCTAGTGGGTTTTCCTTTACAAATTGAGGTAAAATATTTTTAATATCAAAAGATTGTATGTTCTTTTCTGTATAATCATTATTGAGTACTAAATTTGCATCAGGATCTTTAACTCCTAACTCTTTTGCGGTCAGAAACATTTTCTCTATAGCATATTTATCTTGGAATAAGTCAAGTGTTGCAATAATTTTATTAACACCATAACTTGAGTCTATAAACGCAGCGGTGTTTTTGTCTAGTCTAGATAATTTTATTGTTGGCTTCCAGTCAATATTAATACCTGGTATTTTATTTCTACCTAAATAATAACGTATTGAATAGCCAGGAATAGTGGTAAAACTTGCATACTTGGGACCAAAAAAAACTTTTTTATTTTCAAAACTTTTTTCATCTAAGCCAAAATTATCTCTATTGTCTAGTCGAAAATCTGTAGTTTTAATTATCTCTTCCTCGAAGCAATTATGTAGGATTTCTTTTATTTTTTCTATATTAAACATTTCTTTAAAATATTTCATTTTTATAGAACCATCTTCAATTCTTTTTATGAAAAATCTTTCTCTTTTTCCTGTTTCTGGATTAGTATAAAAAAGCTTATCACCCTTTTGTCTAGAAATGTTATATTTCCTACATGCTCTCAAAAAAGAGATTTCTAAAGGATTTGTTTTTGTTCCATCTGGTAAAACTATTTCCACTTTTGGAGAAACACCTTTTAAGGAGAGAAAATCATGAAAACCTTCTGATCCAGTCAATAAATGATCTTTGGTTTTTGGAATATCTAGGAATTTTTCTAGTCCATTTTCAGTTTTTATAAAAATATCACTATATAAAAGAAGTAAAAATGAAACATCGTCAGGCCTTCTTGTTTTAAATTTACTAATTCTATCAATAGCACTTTTAATAAAATCCTCTGTCTGAGTATTTACAACAAGCCTTCCTGTAGGGTCTTTTATTATTCTCCCCAATTTAAATTCTCTTTCAAGAAATTCATTTGAGAAATCTTTTACAAAATTACTATATCCCTTTTGATCTAGGTTATAGAAATCAAAATTCTTTGAAAGGTCTTCAAAACTTTCAATTTTTTTATCACCTGGTTTTTCTTTTAAAATACTTTGCTGGTTTCTAAAAAAAATTTGATTCATAAATCTAGTATACTATAAAAAATTTACCACTCCAAATACACGGTTTTTAAGGGTTCTTCTGGTGCATCCGTTTCTTGATATTCCAACAAAGTATCCGGAATATCGGCTAAAAATTCACTCGGAGCATTAAAATTCTGTTGTCCGTATACGGTTCGAGAATATGCATAGGACAGATACAGCTGTTCCCGGGCTCGGGTTACTGCTACATAAAACAGACGACGCTCTTCTTCTTGCTCTTCCTTACCTTTTTTCTGGTCATATCCTGCATGAGGGAATAATCCCTGCTCCATTCCTGATACAAATACATAATTAAACTCGAGCCCTTTTGCAGCATGCACGGTCATTAACTTTACCGCAGGTCGATCATCTCTGATATTGTCCTGTTCTGATAATAATGCAATATCTTCAAGCATTTGCAATATTCCATCTCCAATTGGTAATTCATCATAACGAAGCGCATAGGTTACCAATTCCTCCATCGTTTCTAACCGCTCCTGTTCATCTGCTGGACCATTCATATAAGCATATTTCATTCCAGATCGGTCTATTGCAAATCGCACTACCTCTGATGGTATTTTTTCTGAAGCACTGGTACGAATATCGTGCAATATCATTTGAAAGTCTCGATACCCTTGTGCTGCGGCCCCCGAAAGATCATTCGCCTGGTTTGCAAAAATTTTTGCTAAAGCTACCTTTCCAATACCTCTTTTAGGTTCATTAATAACTCGCTTTACGTCAGTTAAACTGTCTGGATTAACGCTTGCACGAATATACGAGACAAGATCCTTGATTTCTTTACGATCAAAGAATTTTACCCCCAATACGTGGTACGGAATATCATTTTTCAAACACGATTCTTCTAATACTCGTGATTGAAAATGTGTTCGGAATAATATTGCAATTTCGTTTGCTGGAACTCCATGGGATAAGATTTGCTTGATTTCACCTGCAATCAAGTTTCCTTCATGGGACTCGTTCAGTCCTATATATACTGCAATTTTTTCACCTGCTGATTTTTCTGTGCGCAATGTTTTTTCAATACGAGCAGTGTTTTTGGTAATAATCGCATCAGCTACAGATAAAATATTTCCTGACGAACGATAGTTTTGTTCGAGCATAATAGTAATGGTTCCAGGAAAATCTTTTTCAAAATTGAGCATATTTTTAATATTTGCTCCACGCCAACTGTAGATATTTTGATCAGTATCGCCCACTGCGCAAATATTGTGATCATCTGCCGCCAAAATTTTTGCAATTTCATATTGTACCTGATTGGTGTCCTGATACTCATCAATATGAATATACTGGAATTGTTTTTGCAATGTTTCGCGTACCAATGCATTATTTTTTAAAACATCGCGTGTTTTTATTAATAAATCATCAAAATCAAGTGCGTGTTCTGCTTTTTTCTTGGTTTCAAAAAGTTTCCAAATTTGTAAAGCAAAATTCGATGTTTCGTTGTGTATTTCTGATTCAAAATCAAAAACTGATTTTCCTGCATTTTTTGCATTACTAATAATAGTACGGATGGTTCGTGGGTCATATTTTTTGGGGTCAATCGATAATTCTTCCATGCATTCTTTAATTAATTTCATTGTGTCCTGAGTATCAAGAATAGCAAACTCTTTGCGAATTCCCACTTCTTGATAAAACCTACGCAGTATATACACTCCGAGTCCGTGAAAAGTTTTCATCATTGGCATAGTTCTGTGTTCGCCGAGCATATGACGTAATCGTTCCCTCATTTCATTAGCTGCTTTATTGGTAAAAGTAATTGCTAAAATTGCATGCGCATCTACCCCTTGTTCTATTAAATGCATAATTCGATAGGTTAATGTTTTTGTTTTTCCAGTTCCTGCACCAGCAACAATTAAAAGCGGTCCTGCTGTATGCATTACCGCTTTTCGCTGTTCATTGTTTAAATCATTTAAATAATCAAAATTCATATAATAAAGTATATCACAGGAACATTATGTTTTTTATACAAAAAAGAGCATGTCTCGAATGCTCTTTTTTATTATCCAAAAATAGAATCAGAATTTGTTGAAGGTGTAACGTCTGATGAATTGGTCCCGGTGGCAAGATCTTGTTTTACTTGCATCACCTCGTCTCGAACCAATTCTGCAAACCCTGGGATCATTGATTGGAGCATGCTCATCATCTGTTCAGGCTCCATTCCCTGTTCCATAGATTTTTCCATTTGATCAGCTTGTTCATCTGAAATAGCAGAAAACGCTTTGAGTAATACCCCTTGGAGTACTAATTCGCCCAACTGATCGATATATTGTGCTTGCTCTTGTGGTGAGTACGCTTGGAGATTAAATTCTTGAACAAGCGTCTCATGAAATTTTTGTGCATCCATAAAATATATATAATTAAAAATATAACTTCGACCTATTAGTTGAAGAGTGTATCAGGAGTAACTTTTACTGACTGAGCCTGGTTAAATAATTGATCCGGCGGAGTCGTAACCCCTTGCGCATAAAGATTTTTTACACCCTCTGCCATTTTTATTAACTGATCACTAGTTGCATTTGGATAAGCTTCTGTTAACAAAATTTTATTAAGAGCTATATTACTTGGATCAAACGGAGCACTGCCATCAATAAATGGATTTAATGATTGTGGAATACTTATTCCACCGCCAACAATATTAGATTGGATTTTTTCAAGCGTTGTCGTAGCTTCTGGTTGATAACCAGGAGCGGGTTGATCAAACTGTTCTGGGAAATTATTTGCAGAACCTGCATTAAATGATGTTATAGGAGTTTTATTTTCTATGTATTCATAAGGCTCAGCACCAGAACCTTCAAATGCTGACCCAATTGATTTTGACTCCATAAAAATCCCATTTTTGTATTCATTTATTACAGGGTTTCCATTACTATCAATTTTCAACTCATATGCAGCATTATTACCATCAAATACTCGGATTTCTGTACCATTTGTGTCAATATATCCAAATTCTTTTGCTACACGCGCAGCATCAGCTCCGGTAGGAGTACCTTCAACACCGAACGCTTTTGCAAGCTCGGGGTCAGCTTGGAGTTGTCGTAAAATTGGATGAGTAACCCCTTCCCCAGTTCTTACCAGTGCATCAGATGAAAGATTTTCAACTCCTGTCCCTGGAGTAGCCTCTGGCCGGATACCAATATCTTCTTCTATTTTTCCAATTTGCATATCATTGGGTGTTTGAGGGACTTCCACCTGTGGTGTAAAGTACGCTGCATCAATTGCATTTACTGCAGCCCCGGTTCCCATTCCTGCGCCAATTTTTAACGCACCACGCATAAACCTGTTTAATGTGCTCGTTTTTTTAGCATTTTTCACTTTACGTTCAAGCGTTGCCAAGTTTTTTGCATTGGTAAGATCGGTTTCTGCAAATTTTTCTACCGTTTTTTCCAAAACTTTTGCTTCCGTATCATTCCCAAATACTCTTTTGAGTACTGCCCAATCA
The DNA here is from genome assembly GCA_964507625.1 of uncultured Candidatus Saccharibacteria bacterium. Lineage (GTDB taxonomy): Bacteria > Patescibacteriota > Minisyncoccia > Phycocordibacterales > UBA1006 > CALMMZ01. The sequence continues at coordinate 58,874 of CAZDPR010000001.1, read as the reverse complement.
GCGAGTTCTGCGCCAGCCATGCGAACCGCAACATTTCCAGCTGTTGCGACAATACCTCCCCCTCCTGACACTAATCCAAACGTAGTAGCAAGGAGTCCACGACCAATCCATTTTGAAGCAGTTTTTGCAGATGCTTCACTCAAACCAATTGTTTTCAATGCTGATTCAGTAGCTTGAGTATAAGAATTTGCAACAGTACCGACAGTGGTTGCAACTGTTGATAGCGCCCCCATCCCTAATTTACCAGCAAACCTTGCCAATTGTTGTCGACGCTTGAGCGGCATTGATTCTGCAAAAGTCACCTGCTCTTGTTGTATGAAACCAATAATTTCAGTTACTGGTTTTTTCTGTTGCGCCATTTCCTGGAGATATGCCTGTTTTGCAGATTCATAAGCGTTTTGTGCGTTGAATTTTTCTCGGGTTACTTCTGAATTGTTTCCAAAAATATTAGCAACTTTTGCACTAAACCGATCGATGTAAGAACGTTTATTGTATTCACCTTGTTGTTTTGCGTATTCAGCACGTGCTGCATTAAGATTATTTTTCAGCATTTCCATTTTTATTCTTTGCTGATCTTGTTTTTGTAGTTCTAACGCTTCTTGCTCAAGCCTTTTTTTGTTTTGTTCTTGTGCGATGAGTACAGGCTCATCCAAAAAAACATCATCTGGTAAGACATTTTTAACAGTAACACTTTCTAACCCTTGTTCAAGGGCTACGGGTATGACATTGTCTGATTTTAATTCTGAAGCACCATCCATTTCAAGTAACATATTTTCTTGTTCGCGATTTTTTTTAATTTCAAGAACTTTTTTCCTCAAACCATCAGTTTCTGGTATATCTCGAATATCACCATTACTCTGTAAGAATTTAACAATGCGTTCCCTTATTTCTCCTGGAGTAAAGAAATCTTCTCCACGACGAATGCCATTTGACTGCTCAATTACTTTGAAAAGGTCTATGAGACCAGTAGTATTCCCAATTTTATTTTCTAATGTCACTACAGGACTTGCTATTTTTTCTTGTTTTAAATTAGTTAAAACTTTTTCAATTGCAATTCCTTTTTCAAGGAATGCTTCACGTTCTTGTTCTGTATACCCTTCTGCGCTCACCTTATTACTTAACTCTTGATATTCTTGACGAATTGCATCATCAGAAGAAACGGGTTCTTTTTTGCCTTCAATAAACTTTTTACCGAACGACCAATCTTTTTCAATCTTCTGATCTTCAGTATCTATTTCCTTAATTTTATTTTTTTCCCGTGTTAATTTTGTTTTTTCTCGTGTTAATTCAAGTCTTCGTAATTTTGAAGCATCATCTGACTTTGTCATAATCGAACGGAACTCTGCATCAATTTCTTTAATTCGATCTTCAATAGTTTTTACTGTTTTTTCTTCCCCATTAGAAACTCCTTCTTGTTCTCCGTATATTTTTTTTAAATTATCAGGTGAAAAACCTTCGACTATATTAGCAAAAGGATTTTTTATTTCCTCATCATCCTTAAGCTCAGAATTAGAAATAGATTTATTTTCAAAAAATTTCGTAAATTGAGAACTATCAAAAGAGGTTACTATATCTTGATTTTTTAAATCAATCATTATTTTTCTATTAGAACCAGGTTCAAAGACTGTAAAAAATGTTTCGTTTGGAGTATGTTGAATATAATTTTTATCAATAGAAAATGGTATATTTAATTTTTTTAACAACATTAAAATATGCTGTGGAGGCTCTTGACCAATTTTTGTGGACCCAAAAGTAAGGTCAACTGTATTTTTTGATTCTATATCTTTTGAAACATGATCAGCCTCCGTCTGTCCCTCAGGAATAATTTTCATTTTTGCTGCGAGCGAATCCACTGGTGGGCGACCTTTAATAAAATCAAGGTTGGGATTTTTTGAATTTGATTGAGGTACAACTTTTTCTATCGAAACAGTGTTTACTTTTTTACTTCCAATTGTTCCAAATGTATTAGCGTTAGACATAGATACTTACTATTATAAAGTAAATATTCATATTCCCTATACTATTGAATAATGATATTGTGGATAACTTTACAATCAGTGACTTCATTATTTTTATTTAAAATAATTCCAATGCCATCAATGGAAAAATTTTCTGGTATTTTTTTATTCACTAAATAATAATACCTTACTGTTTTTATGAGCTTCTTTTTCTTGCGAAACGAAATATTTTCAAAAGGATTAGTAAGTGATCGATATTCTTTAATAAATAACTCTCGGTTACTCAAAGACATTTGCGAGTTTACTACCAGGTCAGTAGCACTTTTTTGTACTACTGTCTTTACTTCAATAAAATGTAACCGACTTCCCTTTTTCATAATCAAGTCAATTTCACCAAAACGACAATTAAAGTTTCTCTGAATAGTTACATACCCTTGTTCAACTAAAAAATTCTGCGCAAACGTTTCACCTAATTCACCAATTTTTTGTTTTCCTGTAGTAAAGCGTTTCATAGCAGGTTTATTATAATATATTTTAGTTCAAATTTTTATTAGTTTAATAAAATTAATATGTTTCACGTGAAACATATTAATATCCACAATATTATTTTTTTGTCTGATAAAAAGTTTTTATTCAAAATAAGCTTATTTTATATGAATATTTTGATAAAAAAATTTTATATAAGACTATTGTGAGACACAATTTTTTTAACAATAGACAATATTGACTTGTCGGTTATAAACATATACCACAGGTTTATCCACATTTTTAATAAAAATAAAGGCTATTTTTGATTTAAAAATAATAAAATTATTATATGTCAATAATTTTTTGACAAAATTGTTCCTGATTTTTTTATTCTTGTCTTACACAATATGTGGATAACTTGGGGAATTTGTGTATAAGTCCTTTATTAACTTATCTGTTCAAAAATAAAGTCCTTATGATATACTCGATTTATCGCAGGCATGGTTTAGTGGTAAAATATCTCCTTGCCAAGGAGAAGTCGAGGGTTCGATTCCCTCTGCTTGCACTAGCTAATAATGAATATAACTTGATTTAATGTAAAATATATGCTATTTTTACTAAGTTCGAATAATTAAAAAGCACCTATGGTGAAATGGATATCACAGCAGTCTTCGGAACTGTTATTCTAGGTTCGAGTCCTGGTAGGTGCACATAAATTCTTTAAGAATGTTGTATACTAATAATGAGCAAGAAACTAAAGAACTTGCCATAATACTTATGAAAAAACTATATCGATCAAATCAAGAAAAAATACTTGGTGGTGTTTTAGGTGGTTTTGCTGAACATATTGAAAAAGATCCGACATTGGTACGACTGGCTTATGTATTAATTACATTAATCTTTAATCTACCTGGAATACTGTTCTATATTATTTGTTGGGCTATTATTCCAAAAAAACAAGAGCAAGTTTCACGTGAAACAAATAATCATCATGAAGATTTTAATGTTCCACATGAAACAAGTGATATAAAATCTGATGCAAAAGATGTATCAAGTGATCAATAATAAACTATATGAATGCGCGTATTCCTCACAATGTTTCCCGTGTAACGAACTTGCTTGCCAAAGCGGGTTTTGAGGCGTACCTAGTAGGAGGTTGTGTACGCGACATTATCGTTTCACGTGAACCCAAAGATTGGGATATTACAACAAATGCAATCCCAGAGGAAATGATCCCCATATTTGAATTAGACGATCTCAAGGTGGTGTACGAAAACCAATTTGGAACAGTTTCTGTTGTTTTTGAAGATGAAGATCTCACCAGTACTGTGCGAGAAATCCAGGTGACCCCATATCGGACAGAAGGTAATTACTCTGATAACAGACATCCTGATTCTGTGTCTTTTAGTAAAAACATCATTGATGACCTTTCTCGTCGAGATTTCACCATGAATGCAATTGCGTTAAATCCTGAAACATATGAGTTTATTGATCCGTTTCATGGGAAACAATCATTAGAAAAGGGAATTATTGAATCGGTTGGTAATCCTGTGGAACGTTTTTCAGAGGATGCACTCCGTATTATGCGTGCTATCCGCTTTTCAGCTCAGTTAAACCTACCTGTTTCATATGAAACCCTATCCGCAATATCAGAAACCAAAGATTTATTGAAAAATATATCAATAGAGCGGATTAGGGATGAGTTTATTAAAATAATAGATTCTAAAAATCCTGGTATTGGAATGTTTCTCATGAAACAATTAGGGGTACTGGAGATAATTCTCCCTGAATTCGTTCCTGGAATTAATTGTGAACAAGGAGGAGTCCATAAATACGATGTTTTTGACCATTTGGTATATGCATTACAGCATGCTGCAGATAAAGACTATCCGTTTCATGTGAAACTGGCAGCGTTGTTCCACGATATCGGAAAACCAAAAACACGTAGGCCTGGAAATAAAAAAGCATATACTTTTTACGGACATGAGGTAGTTGGTGCACGAATAACCCAGAAAGTCCTTGAAAGATTAAAATTTCCTAAAAAGGACATTGAAATCGTTGTTATGTTTGTCCGTTGGCATATGTTTTTTAGCGACACAGAACAAATCACATTGTCTGCTGTGCGGAGAATGATTCAAAATGTCGGTAAGGAATATATTTGGGATCTCATGAAAGTCCGTGAATGTGACCGTGTTGGAATGTCTAAAACAGAGGCACCCTATCGTCTGCGTAAATATTTTGCCATGATTGAGGAATGTTTGCGTGATCCGATCAGTGTAAAACAGCTCGCTATTGATGGGAACTATTTACTCCATACGTTACACATGAAACCAGGGCCACGCATGGGGTGGATATTACATGCATTACTCGAAGAGGTTTTGGAAGACCCCACAAAAAACACCCTGGAAACATTAACAGAACGAGTAAAAGATCTTAATGAGCTAGATGATACAATTCTTCGTACATTAGGAGAAAAAGGGAAGGAAACCAAAGAACAAATTGATAATCAAGAAATTACCAAGTTACACATGAAACATAATGTTGCCAAGAAAGCTAATAAATAAACGTTTCACATGTAACCATTTTTTATCTAATCCATAACAAAAACACCTGTTTCATATGAAACAGGTGTTTTTTAAGCTTCAATCAACCCTCTTAATCTATCTGCTTTTTTGGTATTCAGAGAAATAATAAGTTTTGTTTTACCCTGGGATACAATAGATTGTAATTTCTTTTCAGCGATTTTATCAAAATCTGTATATTGCTCATAAAAACGATCAATTTCTTCGGCAACTTTTTCATCAATATATACTTCAATAATATAGTTATTAAATATATTGATATAATAATTCCTTGCTTCAAAATACCCTTGTTCATTCATTACATATTGCAATCCCGGTAAATTAAAATACTTTTCTACATATCTATCTAACGCATTCGAACTCCCAACATGGTTATGTAACTTTTTTCCCTCTTTACTAATTCGTTCTAATAACTGATATTCACTGTCCTTACGAACTAGTAAAAACCACTGATGGGGATTGTATAATACAATAGGAATTTCTAATGGTGTTTTATCAATTAGAATATCAAATGCATGACCCCAAAACTGGTCTGCTTCGTATGGATTTTTAAAGGTATATGAAATCTTGTCACCTTCATGCAATGAAAGAAAGTCGTTTTTTTCAAGTTCAATCCCGTAACGATCCTGAGCCGAGGTAAACATATTCGCCATATTTTTGAGCCATAATCGAGAAATTGAAAACATTTTTGCATGTTTTACGACTATTTCATCTTGGATTAATTTTCTTAAAACACTATATAACGCTTGTTTTGTAATTTTTTTACCAGAAACATCAAGTATTTCTAATAACTCAACCCCAGAAAGCGAATTTTTAAGGAGGAGGGAAATGATTCGTTCCTCGGTAGTTTCTGGTTTTGTGAGGTTCATATACCTTGTATCATATCTGTTTTTTAATAAAAAGTAAAGTATTTTTTTACTAAATACATATTTTATTATTATAAATTGACTTTTTATTAAATAAATGCTATTATTTCAATATGGAAAATAAAAAAATTATTATCGTGTCTGGAATTACCGGATCAATTGGGCAAGAAGTTGCTCGAAAATATATTAGTCAAAAAAATACTATAGTTTATGGTATTTCTCGTAGAGGAGTAGATATTTCAAGTATTGAAAAACTGCCTGAGCACCACTTAATTGTTAAAGTTGACCTTGCTGACTCAAATAGCATTAAAGACTTTCTAAAAAAAATATCTTTTACGAATGTAAATTCTGTTGAGTATTTTCATCTTGTTGGTGAATTTAAAACTGAAATTAATAGTAATCTAGAAATTAATGTTGCAAATGATTTTGACAATGACGGAATTGATGACGAGGTTTATAATCTTGTTGCAAAATCTTATATAGAAATGGTTGAGATTCTAGCTGAAAAAACAAATAGTTTAAACAAAGAACTAAGAGTTGTCTCTTTTGGTTCACTTGCTGATATGCACAATATTCCAGTTTTTCAATCATTTAAAAAATCACGAGATGTGGTAAAAAACTTTTCAAAGAAAATCCAGGGAACTTTTCAAAATGTTAGTATATATCTATTTAACACAAGCACAATCTTTACGGTTGATGAAATGATCGAACGACCCTTTATTTTTTCAACAAAAGTAAATCCTGAATTTTGGATTACACCTAAAGAACTTGCTGATAAAATGTTTACTTTTATGGAATTTGAAAAAGGAGTATTTGAAACAGATATTTATATTACAAATCCCAACTTTTCAGATGATTATTTTAATGCAGATATAACATATAAAAGACGTGTTCAGGAACTTTTTAATAAAAATATATAAAACAAAAAACTACCTGTTAGGTAGTTTTTTGTTACAAACATGCTTTAACGAGTCCTGCAAACAACGGATGAGGGAGGTCGGGGCGTGATAGAAATTCGGGGTGTGATTGCGTAGCTACAAAATATGGATGAAGGTTTTCTGATAACTCAATCATTTCTACCAAATAATCATCGGAACCAGATTTTTTGAACTTTCCAGAAACTTTGAATCCATGTTTTTCTAAATCTGGAACATATTGGTTTTGCACCTCTAGTCGGTGACGATGTCGTTCGATAGTTTCAAATGATCCGAACAACGATCCAATTTTGGTGTTTGGTTCGAGCGTGCATACATAATTACCTAACCGCATCGTACCGCCTTTATGTTCTATTTTTAATTGTTCTGGAATGTAATCAATAATAAACGCATCGGTGTCATTAGTGTGGTCCATTTCACGACTCACAGCGTTAGTGATTCCTGCAACGTGTCGTGCAAATTCAATTGTTGCTAATTGTAACCCTAAACAAATCCCAAGGAATGGTTTTTTGTTTTCTCGAGCATATTGAATTGCTTTTATTTTCCCTTCCATTCCACGCGAACCGAATCCACCGGGTACAATAATCCCGTCATAGGTAGCAAGCGTATCAAGTAATTGTGGATCATCAGCATCAAGTATATCAATGTGTGCCATGACCCCTTGTGCAGTAGCAGCAATTTTAATTGATTCAATAACGCTGAGATATGAATCAGAAAGTTTGGTATATTTTGCAACGAGCGCAATAGAAACTTTTTTTGTTTTTTCTGATTGATAGTCGGTAAAAAACTGAGGGAGTTTCGGATTAATTGATTGTTCGTAGAATTCTCCTAAAATATTGGTAATTGCTGTATTCTGGAGCAGGTGGAGTGGGACTTGATAAATATTGTTCAGGTCAGGGCAGGGAATAACACGATCTTTGGACAAGTTACAAAACAGAGCAATTTTTTCCAGAATTCCATCAGCAAGTGTTTCATCGTCTTTTGGTTCAAATCGTGCAGCAATAATATCTGGTTGTAATCCGATGCGAAGCAACTCTTTGATAGAATTTTGAATTGGTTTTGTTTTATATTCTCCAGAAACCGCCAGATAGGGAATATAACCCAGATGAACATGGAGCACCTGGTCAGGACGATCTCGTTTAAACTGTCGGATACCTTCCAGAAAAACTTCTGCTTCCATATCACCAGTCGAACCACCAATTTCAATAATCTTTATTTCGCTGTCTGAAGTTGTATAAATTTGTTTGATTTTATCAGTAATATGGGGAATGAGTTGTACGGTATGACCTAGATATTCACCCTTACGTTCTTTATCGAGTACTGATTGGTAAATTTTACCTGCAGAAACAGAGCTCCGTCCGGTGAGGTTCGTGTTCAGGAATCGTTCATAGTGCCCAAGATCAAGGTCGGTTTCCGCACCATCGGCCAGTACATATACCTCGCCATGTTCGTAGGGTGACATCGTTCCTGGATCAACATTTAAATAAGGATCCATTTTTAATGCTTCCACTGTTATCCCGCTGGATTTTAAAATGAGTCCAATACTGGCCCCCATAATTCCTTTTCCCAATCCTGATACGACCCCGCCAGTAATAAAAATATATTTTTGAGTATTGTTTTGAGTGTGCATAATTAATTATATACACAAACCATAAAAGACATAATCTTTACAAAGAAAAAATATATTACAAAAAACCGAGTCAGGTGACCCGGTGTTCTTTACAAGCCCTCTGGTAGATTTTTCACCCGAGGATCAGTTTGTAGTAACCTGAGAAGTTCAGCTTGAACTTCTTTTGAGTATTTTCTATCTGATGTTGCATTTTGCAATTCGATAACAGTTCCACAGTTATGGAAAATTATCTCTGCTTGCTCTTTTGGGGTACGTTCAAACAATTCGAGCTGTACACCTTCTTGTGTTATATTCATATTTTCTGCTTTTCAAAAAACAGTATACTTATATATTAATTTCAAGCAAGACAGGGCAGTGGTCAGACCCGGTGATTTCGGGATATATTTTTGTATCAATGACTTTTGATTGTAGTTTTTTTGAAACAAACCAATAGTCAATTCTCCAGCCAACATTCCTTGTTCGTGCATTTCCAAAATTACTCCACCAGGTGTAGTGACCATTCCCCGTATAAAACATTCTGAATGTATCAATAAATCCTGATTGAATAATGTTATCGATTCCTGATCGTTCCTCATTAGTAAATCCATGTTCACCGATGTTGGCTTTGGGGTTTGCGAGATCATCAAAAGTATGTGCAACATTTAAATCTCCACAAAATAATACCGGTTTTTTAGTTTCTAATTCTTTACAAAATTCCAAAAACGCTGGATCCCATTGTTTTGCACGGAGTGCCAATCGTGATAAATCCGGTTTTGCATTCGGCGTGTACACACACACGACAAAAACTTTTTTAAGCTCTACTGCAATCACACGACCTTCGTTATTTGGATCCCCATACCCGTCATTTTCCAATTTATATTTTTTAACAATATGTTCTGGGAAATTATTAATCACCGTAATTGGTTTTTCTTTGGTAAAAATCGCCGTACCACTGTAACCCTTTTTTTCTGCTGAATTCCAATATTCGTGATAATCAGCCAGATCAAGCGGGGACTGATGTTGGTGTGCCTTGGTTTCTTGGAGACAGATAACATCAGGTTCAAGCATTGCAATCATCGGTTCGAATACTCCTTTTTTATGCACCGACCGAATTCCATTTACATTCCATGTGACGAGTTTCATATACATGAGTATAGCACAACATTGTTGAGTTTGATTATTTTTGTATATATGGTATAGTATATTTGAACCAAATAAAAAAATATGTGTCTCCCTGATAGTGTTGTGATGACTAAAATTGAAACAACCATTGAAACATACAACTCTGAAAAATTAACCCCCCCCCAGAAAACTTTCTGTAGGAGAAATAAAATCAATTAAAAAAGATGCAATGCGGTCTTTGAGCAATCTCTTATCAGAGTTAGAGTGTGTACGTGTAGCAATTCAAGAAAAAAGAGAATTCATCTACGAACTCAAGGACGGTGAAGAAGTGCAACCAAAACATTCGAGAACTGTCCAAAATTACGCTGACGATTTTTTCTACACTGTTCGTAACTCATTATCTGAAACATACGAACAACATGAAAAGATTCGTTTTATGCAACTAGTCGGCTATATTGGATTATTCCTTATAGCTGAAAAATTGTTATAACAAAAAAGCACCTTCGGGTGCTATTTTTTTTGTGCGAGCGTAAACAGTAACCCGAGCGATTCACCTGGATCAGTACGAGAATCAAAAAATTCAATTTCTTGATGTATTGTTGTAAAGCCGTATTGGCCAAACATTTCTGCAACTTCTTCTTTTGAAAAAAAGGTATAACTCACCCCAAATTTTTCATATGGGGAATTATTTTTTGTTTTTGGAGTGAAATCTAAATATCGCGGTGTTTGATCTGAAAGATTAACCGATAATACATATCCACCTGATTTTATAATTCTCTGTAATTCTGTTACATACTTTAATTGATGGTCGTGATCAAAATGTTGCATAAGACCAATTTCGGTTGCAAGCTCAATACTATTGTCTGTAAAAGGGAGATCGGTTGCTTCAGCCTGAATGAAACGAATTTTTTCTGCGTTCGCATATTCTTTGATGTCTTGATTTAATTTTTCTACGATTGATTTTACATAATCAACGCCGATTACACGGTATCCTTGTTCGATGAGTTTCACAGCCCATATACCACGACCTGATCCAATGTCGAGCACAATGGTTCCTGCAGGGAGCGGGGGAAGTATGCGCAATGCAGTTTTATGATATGGTGTATGCGTCCATACATCAGATCCGGTGCGATAGGAAAGATCAAAATAGTTGTATTGCTTTTGTGTGTCCATAATTATTTCTATTATACGTTGGTAAAATTTTTTGTCACGAAAAAAAGTTTCATAATTATGAAACTTTTTATTTCCCATGAAACTTTTTATGAATGTCTCGTAATTGTTTATCCGTCACATGCGTATAGACTTGTGTCGTTGCAATATTTGCATGACCTAACATCATTTGTACCGATCGAATATCAGCACCATTAGATAGTAGATCAGTTGCAAAACTGTGTCGCAACATGTGTGGGGTAACTTTTTTTGAAATACCTGCAATCGTTGCATACTGTTTCACAATACGCTGAATTGATCGTGGGGTTAGTCGTGCATCATTAGTCTTATGAAACGACATATTAGTAAACAAAGGTTCTGCAAAATCTTTACGTATTTTTAAATATTCACGAATTGATTGTTTTGCAGTATCTGATAAAAATACCACACGAACTTTATCGCCCTTACCTCTGATACTGAATTCATCTTTTTGTAAATCTAAATCACGATTGAGTGAGCACAGTTCTGATAAACGCAATCCAGTAGAAAAAAACAATTCCAAAATTGCAGCGTCTCGTAGTAATCGTTCTCTTTCATACCCTTGTTTATCGCTTTCTTTTTTTCCGTTAATCAGTTGTTCGTATGCAATTTTTGGCGCGTGTAACAATCGTTTGAGTTCATCACTTGATAAATGATCAATGTCGCGAGCTCCAACTTTTGCAAGTTCAATAGCATCAGGAGAAAGGGAGTTAAGGTTTCGTTTCTTGAGAAACTTGAGAAAGGAACGAATCGCAATCATGTAATAATTCTGAGTAACTTTTTTCATAGTTCCTTGTGACTGACCTTTTATTTTTATTCCCTGACTCCGATTCAAGTGGAGTCGAAACTCACGAATTTTTGATTCGGTAATATCAGACAGTTTCACAATTTTTCCGTGATTAAAAAAGGTGTGCAGATAGTGATCATAATTACGGACGGTATTGAGTGACCGACCTCGTTCAATTTCTACATATTCTAAAAATTGTTGGAGCGCTTCTATTACGTTCATACTATGAATGAGTATAGCATATTTTACGACATTTTCTGGTTACGCAATTACCAAAAATCAGACTCTTCATATTCAAATTTATATAAAACAAGAGAATCATATTTGCAACTTGGGATACTTGCAAAAAAATATAATATATGCTATACTGTAGTTATGCTAACGAAAGAATCAAAAGCAAAAATTGTGAAAAACTTTGGAGGTTCTGATAAAAATACTGGATCACCTGAAGTACAAGTTGCGTTACTCAGTGAGCAAATTAATCACTTGACCGCTCATTTGCAGCTGCACAAAAAAGATGTTCATTCACGCCGAGGGTTAGTAATGATGGTTTCTGAACGAAGAAAACTTCTTACTTATCTCAAGAAAAAAAATCCTGAAGCATATGAGTCAATCTTGAAAAAAGTTGGATTAAAATAATTCAAAAAACAACACCATGATCATGGTGTTGTTTTTTGAATACAAAAATTTTTTTGTCTGGTATACTATCACTATGAAACAGGTTATTGTATTGCATGATGCGTTTTTAAAACCAACAGATATCTGGTATCAATCAGTGGAAACAATTCTTCCAAAAGGATATACACTCATTACCCCCGAACTTCCAGAAGGTAATTTACAAGGTGCAGAATTTTGGATTCCTGCACTTGAAAAATATCGAGAACAATTCACTCCAGAAACTATCGTTATCACCCATGGTATCAGCTCACTCCTTCTATTAAAATTTTTAGAAACACTTTCAGTTTCAATTAAACTTTATGTGAGTGTTGCAGGTACCGCACAAACACCTGACCATAAGGGATATGTACCTATTGCAAAAACTTTTTTGGAAACCCCAGTGTTAACAGAACAAGTCATTGCACATACAAAAAAAGTTATTCATATCTGGAATACTGCCGACCCTTTTATAGATCCATCATTTTCAATTTTCTTTGCAGAAAAAATTCCAGGACTCAATTTTCCACTAAACGGTACCGACCATTTTGTAAATGAATCTGAACCAGCATTATTTCAAATCCTACAAAAAGAATTTAATCAAATTACTCAAGAAATTATAGAACAAGAAAAAATTCAAATAGAACAACAAAAACAAGTAGATCGAGAACATATTGTTGCAACATCACTTTCCGCAACAACTACCTATGACACTGCGCTTGCGAAAAGTATTGCAGGATACCAAGGAAGGGTAATTTCGGAACTCCTCGCAGAAGCAAAGGTAAACGAAGATTTGAAAAAACAAGCAAGCATAAAAAATCCAAAAAATATTGGATTTATCATCGGAACTATTTTATTTATAATTTTTGGCCTAGGATTATTGGTGTATGGACTTCGCCCAATGATTGATCGAGTTGCCCCTAATTTTATTAATCGACCAATCTATAATACGTTTATGAAAGTCGAACATGAATCAATTATTCGTGTTCGTGAAAATAGTGACATTGTTACAGAGTTAAAAGAATTGCAACAGAAGTTTTTTGAACAAAAAGTATTTCATGCGATTTTACCTGTTCGCAATAACGAGTTTTTACTTTTAAATGATGCTATGAAATTATTTTCAGTTACCATTCCTTCTGGACTTTCTGGAAAAACTGATAATTGGATATATGGAACTTTTACACTATCTGAAAATACGACACCTGCTCCGTTTCTTGCACTCATAATAAACGATCCTGAAACAGTAACTCTCTTTATGAAAAACTGGGAGAAAACAATTTTACCTGATACAAAAGACCTATTTAGCTTCTATTACGAATCAATGGAAAATATTACTGAAACTACTCCAGAGCAATTACTATCAGAATCAACTGAAAATATTCCTAGAGAAGAAGATGTTATCGTTTTGAATCCAGTTGAAATTATTGAAAATATACCAATAGAAATTGTAGAGGATAATGAACAGGTGGTGACAATAGAGGAGCCCGTATTAGAATCCAATATTGTTTCAAATATTCCTGAAGAAACAGTATTTACTCAAATAGTTCGTAATAATGTCCCTGTTCGATTTGGAACCAAAGATGGACAAGAACTCTATTATGGTTTTATAACCAGAAATATCCTTGTCATTACCCCTGAACCTGATATACTACAACCACTTATTAGAAGGATTATTGAACGGTAATAATACTGTAAAATTTTATGAAACACATAGAAAAAACATTGCTCGCATCACTTAAAGAACAACTTCTTGGTGAGCAAAAAAACTTGATCGAAGAATTAACTGATATTGGGAGAGAAAATCCCCAAACGGGGGATTGGTATGCCGTTCCTATGGAAAACGACGGTGAAGCTGATGCAGATTATTCAGATCAAGCTGATTATGTTGAAGAATTTGAATCACGATCAGCACGGTTAGGTGAATTGGAAAAAAAGTTACATGATGTTCGTGATGCACTCAAAAAAATAGAGGGTGGTAATTATGGGGTTTGTGAAAAATCTGGACAACCGATTGAAATCGATCGACTCCAGGCTAATCCATCAGCTCGAACCTGTAAGGCACACATGAATTAAAAAATAAAACACCGTACGGTGTTTTATTTTTTAATTACACATTTTGTATTATAATTTATTCATATGCTCTCCACATTTTCACGTGTATATAGTGCACAGCCATTTCATTTACAGGGACACATCATTACGGTTGAAGTAGATATTACGAACGGTATGCACAGTTTTACGATTATCGGCCTACCTGATAAAGCGGTGGAAGAATCTCGTGATCGCGTATCAAGTGCACTTAAAAATTCTGGATTCATTTCTCCGAAACAAGAAAATTTTAAAACCGTGGTATCGTTGGCTCCAGCAGAAATAAAAAAGGAAGGTTCCTATTTTGATGTTGCAATTGCGCTTGGATACTTGTTATCATCACACTCTATCGTATTTGATCCTGAATCAAAAATATTTTTAGGAGAATTATCATTGAATGGTGATGTTGGAAAAGTGAATGGAATACTTCCTTTGGTACAACACGCTAAAGCAAAAGGTTTTTTAGAAATTTTTGTACCCTACGATAATCGAGAAGAAGCTGCACTCATCGACGGAATTACTATTTATCCTACAAAAACCCTCATTGAAATTATTAACCATCTCACTGATAAACAGAAAATACAACCCCAAGAAAAAACAATAATTATTAAAAAAGAATCCCAGGTAGCGACTGATTTTAACGACATCAAAGGTCAAGAAATTGCAAAACGAGGACTCGAAATAGCTGCAGCAGGGTGTCATAATATTGTTATGTACGGCCCACCAGGAACTGGAAAAACAATGCTTGCACGAGCTTTTTCAGGAATACTTCCTCAACTATCAACAGATGAAGCACTTGTTATTACTGGTATTCATAGTATTTCAGGAATATTACAAGAACCACTCATTACCCATCCTCCGTTTCGTTCACCACACCACACTGCCAGTTATGTTTCATTAATTGGAGGAGGCGCTATTCCAAAACCCGGTGAGGTAACATTAGCACATCACGGGGTTTTGTTTCTTGATGAATTTCCTGAGTTTGAAAATAGAGTACTAGAATCATTACGACAGCCTTTAGAAGACAGGATTGTAACCATTTCCCGTGCAAAAGGAACTATTTCGTTTCCGTCGCAATTTATTTTAATTGCAGCAATGAATCCTTGCCCATGCGGAAATAAAGGGTCGCTCCATAAAAAATGTATATGCACACAATCTGATATTGCACGTTATGCTAGAAAAATTTCTGGACCAATTATTGACCGTATTGATATTTGGATTCCGGTAGAACATATTGATTATGAAAAACTCAGTACTTCCCAAAATAGCGAATCCAGTAATAATGTTCGTAATCGAGTTATAAAAACAAGAGCTATTCAAGAAAAGCGATTTAATTCAAAATCAAAATGTAATGCACACATGTCTGCACGTGATATTGAAAAAATATCACTTTCTCCTGAAGTAAAAAATATACTCAATACGAGCGCTGAAAAGTTAAAATTATCTCCTCGTGCATATCATCGAGTCATTAAACTTGCTCAAACAATTGCAGATTTGGAACATTGTCCAGTGATTATGCCTGATCATATATTAGAAGCGTTACAATACCGACCAAAACAATGATAATTATAAAAACAGTCTGAAAAGACTGTTTTTATAATTAATATAATATTGGCGTTTTCACTCCGCGGAACTCTAAGTGGAGATGAGGACCTGAAGATCGTCCAGTATTTCCAACTTCTCCAATTTTTTGTCCTTGGGAAACTTTTTGACCTACCGAAACAATTACTTTGCTTTGATGAGAATACAAACTCTGAGAACCGTTGTCATGTTGGATGATAGTAAGACCTCCATACCCACCGTTCCATCCAGATGCTTTTGCGAGAATCACTGTTCCAGCAGCAGCTGCCACAATTGGTGTTCCTACTGGCGCCCCGATATCAACTGCATTATATGGGCCATGGAATCCTTGTGTTTTAATTCCTTTTACTGGTTTAATAAAGTATCCTGCAGGAGCTGATTTTGTATTATTTCTTCCAACTTGTTGAGCCTGGAGCATTGCTGAGGTATATTGCGCATCACTACTTTTTCCAGCATTACTACTCACTACAACAGATTGACTACCTGTACTTGTTACTGGTTTAGTTTTTTGTGTATTTTGAGCAATTTGTGTTTGTGAATATACAATTTCTCCATCAGGAATTAAAAGTTCTGACCCTGTAACCAGTGGTTCGTTTAGTGGTATATCATTGTACGAAGAAATTTCATTAATATCAGCTTTATATTTTTTAGCAATACTTGCCAATGTATCCCCCTTTACAACTGCGTGTTTTACTCCGGTAATTGGTAAAATTACTAAATTTTGTCCGACACGAATAGTTCCTTTTGCTGGAATATCATTTGCCCAACGAATCGTATTAGTGCTTACTCCAAATTTTTCTGCAATTTGAGAAATGGTATCACCAGGCTGTACCACATAGGTAGTAATTGTTTCTTTTTCAGGAACAAATACATTATCCAGAGTATACAATGAAAAATTTCCTGAAAGTGCATCACTCGTAATGTCTGCTGATGGACCCCCAACGGAAGTGAGTACCATAGGTGATAATTTTGCTTGTAAAATTGGAAGTGTTTGTAAACTTTCTGATTTTGTAGCACTTGCTGAGGCAAATGATTTAAAGAGAGTTGCAAAAACAACTGTAGGGCTAGTAAGCCATACAGCAACCAATGTTAATGTGATGTATGTTATTATATTTAGGGTTTTTTTCCCAAAAAAATGATTATTTATAAGCCAAAAGCTTTAGAGATAAAAACAAGACCATTATTTCGAAAAAGAATGAGTTTTTACCCCTTTTTACAGGTATCCATTCGTGCATCCATGTCTATCATACTTCAGTAACAGAATATAAAAGGTAAACTTTTATGTACCTTACTAGGGTAGCATAGTATCACCCTCTGACAAGGAACATTCATAGTTAAGAAACATTATACAAAAATTGTCAAAATAAGGACAAGATGTCTTTTTTGTGGTACTGTGCGAACATATGCCACTTCCGGTAATCCCAAAAAAATCTCTTGGTCAAAACTTTCTCAACTCCCAAAGAGTTATTAAAACTATTGTAGAGCAGACCCGATCGTGTCCTGCTCCCTGGATTGTTGAAATTGGTCCTGGATTGGGGGCAATTACGGAAAAACTGATCCGAACAGGAAAAAGAGTATTAGCTATTGAAAAAGACAGAGAACTTTTCACCATTCTTGGAGAAAAATTTATTATCGACATTCAGCAGGGAAACTTACAACTTGTTCATGATGACGTTATTCAATTTCCTTTGGAGACCGTTATTGGTAGAGAAGAGTATCAAATTGCTGCCAATATTCCTTATAATATTACCGGTCTCATTTTACGGCACTTTTTAACACTTAATAATCAACCAAAACAGATGGTTATATTAATTCAGAAAGAAGTTGCAACCCGAATTCTAGCTCGTGATCAAAAACACTCATTATTATCATTGAGTGTTCAGGCTTATGGAACACCAAAATTAATTACCCATGTTGGAAAAGGAAACTTTAACCCTCCCCCAAAAGTTGATTCCAGTGTTATTGCGGTTTATGATATTTCTCGAAAAAATTTCACTTCTCATAAACACGAAAACATGTTCTTTCAACTAATCCATGCTGGATTTGCACATAAAAGAAAACTTGCATTAAAAAACATACATCAAGAACTCTCTATTCCACAAGAAATATTAGAAAAATTATTCCAGGAAGCAAAACTTTCTCCTACGGTTCGTGCAGAAGACATATGTCTCGATACATGGCTTTTTATTGCAGAACAATTAATATAAAAAACATACCGTGTGGTGTGTTTTTTATATCTATTTTTTTTCTTTTTTGGTACACTATTATATGATATGCGAAATAAATTTTTTTATGAACAAAAAAATGATCAGAATTACATGGAACCACCAAAACAATATTCAGGATCATTGAGTAGTTATTTACCGAGTAAAAAATTAGTATTCACTGTATTTGGAATACTCGTCGTAGTAATCATTATTATGTTGCGGTCTCAAATCATTGGACTATTTAAAAAAATAGAAACCAAGGTTTTTCCACCGAATGATATTCCTGCACCAGTTATAGATACCAACAAGAGAAATGTTTCCTTTGTTATTAATAAAGATACAGATGGGGATGGAATTCCTGATTGGCAAGAAGCATTAATTGGAACTGATTCTGAGGTATTTACCACAATCGAAGAAGTTCCTATTGAAATGCGGTCAATTATTAATGACACTATAGGTATTTTAACTACGAGTGATCAATTAGCGCTTGCAATTTATGAGAGAGCACGAACAAATCCTATAGGAAGGAATTACCAAGAAAATCTTCAAGCAGCAACTGCAAAAGAAATTCTCGATCTTGCAGACACTATTGATAGACAAATGACAACTTATGCAGAACAAGATGTTGTAGTTATTTTTGATGAAGAAGGGGTAAATATAAACAAAGAACTATCTGATTATGAGGAAAAAATAAAAAAAATAATCGAAAGAATAAATATTCAAGATATTTATAATCGGTATCCAAACTTTTTCAATAATACTGACACTTCAGCAGATAGAATATTATTCCAAAATCTTACTCGAGAAATATATACTATCCCGGTACCTTTTGATTATATCGATCAACACTTAGCACTTATGAATGCGCTAGCAAAAATTCATGACACTTTTTTACAAAAAAATAACCTTCCGGCAGAAGACCAAGATATGATGAATATGATTTTATTTCTAGTGCTTCAAAAAAATATAAATGTTGTTGAAAAAAAAATTTCTGAATTTACTATTTTATTTAACTTATAAACAATATGTTTAAGAAAACAAAAAAAAATATTACCCTTTTATTACTTTTTGTAATCATGGTTCCTCAAATATCCCAAGCTCAATTTGTTGATGTTGCAAACCAAATAAAAGAATATGGACTCGACACGCTTGCATATGTACTTGCGTCTACTGCGGGAACGAAACTTGCTAATAAAATTTTTAATAAGGCAAATGGTGGGGCCAGTGGTGACGATAGTCAGCCAAGTTTTGTAAATGATTTTAATAGTTATTTTGCAGATCTCGAACGAACAAAAATTCAAAAATTTGTTACTGACTTAGAGGTTTCACAAAACCCTTTCGCTCAAAATATTGCACGTAGTATGATTTTTGCTTATTCAACAGCTGGAGGACCTGGTATACCTGACACTATTGGTGGTTTTAATCTTGATAGAGTTGTTGGTAGTCGCTGGCAGGAATTTTACGAAGACGCAAGTGTTGGTGGTTACGATGGATTGCTCGCCATGTCTATTCCTGGAAATACTGGAATTGGTTCAAGCTTGATCGCACAACGACAATTAGGGGTAACTATTGAGCGTGCTCGGGAAAACGAAATGATTAAATTAACGAGCCCAGGAATACTCCCTCAGCAACAGGCGTGTTCACTTAATTTTTCTGACTATGCACAACAAATTAAAACAATAAAGAAAAATAGAGATGAGTTTCAGGGTGTAAATCAACAACAGATTGAAACAGGTGAAGATACTACCGCATTAAAAATGGCGCAACAAGAAATCAATCGATTAAATACACTTATACAAGAAGCAATACAGGAACAAATGCTTTTATCTCCCAAAATTACTGCATTTCCACCTAAAATACAAGAAGCAAAAAATGCGGGAAATGAAACGAGAGCACAACAACTACAAATAGAAATGTCAATGTTACAAGATGAATATAAAAACTGGGGAAATGATATTGCCCGGTATAATAAAGAACTAGAGGAAATAAAAGAAATTCAGGGTCAGGTACAGGGATTAAGAAACACGCTCGCAACAAATACACAAGTTTTAGTTGAAGATTTTGGACGATGTTTAGTAGAAACAATCCAAAATCCTTTAGGGTTAGTATCGAGTGGTCTGCAAGGAGCTACTGATCTCGCGATGGATAAAATTAAAAACGTTGATGAAATTGGAGAGGTGGTTGCGGGTATTTTTGTAAGTATGGCAAACAGCTTTCTTCAGTCGGGACTTGCATCACTTCGTGCTGATTATCGACAATCACCCCCCGCCATTGGAGGACCAGAACAACTCCAATCAGTTTCAGGTGGAATTATAAATTGGACACAAGCCCCTATAAACGTTGTGGATTTACGATCTGATTTTAGTCTTGCGCTTGAATATACAGAGCAAGAATTACGACTAATTCAAGAATACATATCTATTATCGGAGGTAAACCACTGGTGTCTGTAGAAGAAAATGGAGTAAATGAAAACAAATCATTTCCAAAGCTCGTTTCGCAACTCAGCGCATGTGTTCCTGGTCCTGACTTTGATTTTGTAGATAAAATTGATAAATATGTTCAAGTACAAACAAGAAATTTAGAAGCAAAACTTGCATCAGGGGGAGGAACTGATAATAAACAAGAAAATAGAGAGCAAGCAAAAGATATTATTGAAACCGCAGTACCTCTCGCTAAGGCAGAAGTAGAAGTATGGATGTCAGACCCAGAGCGAAATATTCCAGGAGCATTTACTTTTCAATCTCAAACCAATAAATTAATTGATGTGCAAAAAGTATACGGAAAAAAACGATCCGATCTAATTAAAAAACAAACTGCATTAAATGTTTTAAGAAAGCTTAAAAATGATATTCGTCAAAGCTTTGCATTGATTCCTAGTGGAATTATTCCTGAATCAATACGAACAAAAATTGTTTTTTCCCCTTCGGAATGGAAAGCGCTTTCAAGGGCGGATAAAACAGAAATGCTGAATTGGGTAAAAAATTCAACTGCTACAGATGTTCCAACTAGTGAACAAGGTGAGTTTGACTATGTAATGAATCATTTTTGGAATATTTGGGAAAAACCAGAAGCATATTTTAAATTAGTTCAAATAGATACTATTCAAGGGACCAGTATTACTGCATCTGATTATTGGAATTTTGGACAACCTTCTGTTGTAGAGTTGCAACAACGACGAGAGCAGATATTGGGAACCGCACCAATATCCCGATCTGAATTATTTTTAGAGAAAAAAAATCAAATCAGAACAGAATATAATGCAGTTGCTGAAAGAGTTTCAATAAAAAGAGATGTTGACCAGTCAGAATTAGATATTAATGAATTACGATCCATAACCTTAGACATTCAAGACAATCTCCATGATTGTAGATTACTTAGAACTATTACTGAACAAAATGTTGGGCTTATTGGAAACCCAAGTGCTCCAACAAATAAAAATGCTCATGAACAATTACGACAAATACTAATACGACGACAAAATGAGTTTAGAACTGATGTAGTTCGTTTGGGTATTCAGGATGGTAGTTCATCGATTCTTACTACTGACCCAACCCGTTTTCCAGAAGATATGATAGAGGGTGGTCAATGCGCAAACCCAACCACTGGACCTTGTTATCAGGATACAGGTATTCGGGAAAGTCGTGATTCGAGCGATAAATACCAGGTACAACCTGCGCGAAATATTTGGGAAATTTTTAATCAAGACCCAGGAGAAAGAAGTTTAAATCGTCATTATCTTTGTCCATTTTCTGTATGGTTATTAGAAGTTAATGATGATAGGGGTACAAAGAAAAATGGAGAATTACGATGTAAACTTATTAATGGATCTCAGTGGTATACCACAAAAGAAAGTGAAATTGTGAGTTATATTTTTAAAGATTCATTTTCACAATAAAAAGCCGTTATGGCTTTTTATTTTTATTGTAATTAAATAACTACCTATGTTATACTAACAACAGTTATGATGCGTTCATTTATTGCATCGTTAATACTTTTTTTTAGTTTCATGGGAATTTTTACTCCTATGACTTTTTCTGTTACCCAGAAGGGTGTTAAAAATCCCATTGGTCAATCTATAGATTTTGATAATGTGGGTGGAAACTTATTTAACGTGTCTGTCGAAAAAAGTTTTGTTTTGGCTCAAACTTCTGGAACAGAGTCTCAGGCAAACGATTTTGTCGACTGTGGCTGGAAAGATTTTGGGTGTTCATTAGTGCTTGTGATTATAGACCTGGTAACCTTTGTTCCTAATGCTATTGCAATGCTTACCGGTATTTTAGCTGATGTTTTTTTAACAATGTCAATCAACCCAATAGTGTATGGTGTTCCTGGGAGCTCTATTGAGAGCGGTATTCAATCTGCATGGAAAATTACTCGTGACTTGGCAAATATTGGATTTATTTTTGCCCTCTTTACTTCTGCCTTTATGCTTATCGCAGGAAAAGAAGGAGGTGATGGAGTTTTGAATGGGTTTAGTCCAAAAAAAACAGTTGTGCGCGTTGTTATTATGGCACTCCTTGTTAATTTCAGTATGTTTTTTTGTAGAATAATTATTCAAACTGCAGATGTTTTTTCTCATGTAATCGCAAACCAGATTGTAGTCGGTCAAGCTAATATTGATAAGGTTGGAACCATTGAAAGAGTAATGCGAGATAATCAAGTAAAACCAATATCCATGCAGTTAATAAAAAATGTTCAACCTCAAACACTTTTTAAGCAGGCCAACATAAAAACTGACCAAGAAGGTTCTTATACTTCATATCTTATTGTTGGGTTTATGATATTTTTTATACTCCTTATATTAATTGCCATGTTTGTACAAATGGGATTAATTTTTCTTGGACGAATTATTGGTTTGTGGCTTGGAATTATTTTATCTCCAATTGCTTTTGTTTCATTTGCAATTCCTTTTTTAGAAAAAAATCCCTATATTGGTTTTGAAAATTGGATGAAAAATTTTACTAATCTTGCTTTTTTAACTCCATTATATTTATTTTTTGTTTATCTGGCGGCTACTCTTTTAAAACTTGATATTGGGAATAGTGTTGCGAGTCAACTAGAAGGAGATGGGTTTTGGCTTATTAATGTTGTAGGAATTGTTTTAAAAACATTAATCCCATTACTTATTTCTCTTTTTATTCTCATGCAAGGGAAAAAATTTGCAACACAAATGGCTGGAGTGATCGGTGAAATGGCCGCAAAGGTGAGTGGTACTATTGGAACAATGGCGACAGGTGTTGCCGCAGGTGCAACATTGGGGGGAGCAGCCTTTTTAGGGAGACAAACACTTGGACGCGCAGGTGCTGCTATTGGGAATAGTGAGGGATTATTAAAAACAGCAGAAAAAGGCGGTATTTCTGGTTGGGCTGCACGAAACTTTATGCAGGCAGGAGATAAAACAAGCGCGCTAACATTTGATGTTCGTAATAATGCCCAATTTATGAAAAGATTTGGTCAAGCAACCAATAAAATTGGTGCTGGTGATATTAATATTGGAACTGGTAGTAAAAGTAACTATTTAACAGAAGGTAAGTATGGTAAGAAAAGTATTGATAATTATTTAGGCGATGTTTCAAAAAATGCAGAAAAACGATCGAAAGAAAATACTGATTATGTTGCAGGTAAACGAGAAGCTAAAAACAAAGAACGAGAAGATATTATTAGAAAAGAATTAGCTGAAAACCAAGAAAAATTAGAAGCAGAGAAACAAAAAATTGAAATCGAAACAGGAAATCAAACAGTTCAAAGTGATAAAGTAAATAGTAAAATTAATGAAAACAATAAAAAAATTGATGATGTTAACACAAAAATTGATGATGTTAACACAAAAATTGATGGTCTTGAAGATTTGAGTAAATTGGAAGCAGAGTATGATGCAATAGATAAACAACTAACTGCAGGTAATTATACGGAAGGAGAAGGGGATAAATTATTAAACAAAGGCATTGAATTACAGAAAAAAATTATTGAAACTAAAAACTATAAAAAACAATTGGAAAATGAAAAATTAATATTGGAAAAAGAAAAAGGAACATACTTGAACGAAAATAATAAATTAGGAGAATATGTTAACGAAATGGAAAACCAATCAATTAACGGGTTAAAAAATGAAATTGAAAAACTAAAAATTCAAAAAACAAATAGTCAAGAACAGAAAGATTACGATAAAGCTCGTGAAGATTATTTAAAAGAAAAAACAGAAGGAGAAAAATTAGCGAAAGAATTTAAAGATGCGGAAACACTTAATAATCAAGAAGAAATGAATAGAATTAAAGATCTAATTACAAAAAGAAATATTAAGATAAATGAAACTGCTGCAATTCTTAAAAAAGCTGATTCAAAACTTAAAGAGAATTTTGATAATAGAATTAAAATTTACGAAGACTCGATTAAAGATACAACTAAAAAATATCAAGAACAAGAAATGGGGAGACTTCAAACATTTATCGATATTGGAACAGGTTTACAAACACAATTACTTGATACTCAGTTTCGGGGGCAACAAGTTTTAAATACCACTCTTGAAAATATTGCCGGTTCGTATGAGTTAAAAAAAGATCGCGGTATGTATACTCAAGGTCTTTCTGGGCTTTTAGGAGTTATTACTAACGGAAATATTGGTGGGTCTAATATTAAGAACAATCAAGCAGCAAATAGAGCCGCTAATGATGCTCGAGGTCGTATGAAAAAATAAAAATCAAGGAGAAATCCTTGATTTTTATTTTATACATGTGATACTTATAGCATCTATGCTCACATTTAAAAATGAAAAAATGAAACAAGTATTTGAGGAAGAATTGCAGAAACTTCCTGAAATTAACCGAAGGGCACTCCTTTCTTTTGATTGGCTTAAACAAATAACTGAAATTGGGAAAAGTAATGGAATTATTGATAGTGAAATTGAAGATTTTCAAATTGAAACTATTTTAGTACTTGTAGGCATGGTTTCACCTAATGATTATCCAAACGAACTTGCAGTTCGACTTGCACTTTCTCCAGCTCAAGTGGAATCTCTTTTAGGAGAAGTAGTCAAGAAAGTGTTTACCCCTATTCATGATTATATTGTACATGGTGGTGAAAAAAAATCAGAACCAAATATTAATTTTAATCCTGTATCAGAAATAAATACGAAAGACTCGTTATTATCAAATGGTATTGAATTAACTACAGAAGAAACACCTATTATTACACCTGAAGCAAAGTTGGTTCGAACCGTTGGAAGTTCGCCAATAATACCGGAAACAAAACCTGTTGGGAATCCTATTATTTTTAATCCACAAAAAACAACTTCTCCAATCCCAGAAACCACACCACTTCTCAGTACTGAAAAATTACGCGATATGTTAATCAAAAAAAAACAGATCGTCGACACCACGATCGAAAATTTATAGACTGACAGTATGTATTCCATACTGTCTTTTCTTTTTATCTGGTATACTAAAACTATATGAGATTTGAAGTACCACAATTTATTGACATCGAAGATAAACTTTTTGGACCACTTACTTTTAAACAGTTTATTTATCTTGCAGGTGGCGGAGGAATTGTTTTTGTTCTTTATAAAATTCTTCCTATCATTTTTGCAATTCCTTTAATGGTTATTATTGCATCAATTTCATTAGCGCTTTCTTTTTATAAGTTTAATAATCAACCTTTTTTAAGTATTGTTCAATCATTTATTCAATATTTATCTAAAGATAAACTCTATGTGTGGGAGAAGGTTACATCAAAACAAAAACCTGTTAATCAAAAACCTGCTATTATTTCATCACCAGAACCACAACCAAATGTTGTTGATCATAGAAAAATTGAATCTATTGCGCGTAATTTGGATATTTTAGATAAAACAAGATATAATTAACTGTATGGCACAAACTCCTTCACAAAAATTTGTCCCTATCAAAGAAATTCGAGATGGGATTGTAGTTCTCCAAAACGGAGAAATGCGGGCTGTGGTTATGGCAACCCCAGTAAATCTTGGTTTAAAATCAGTGGATGAACAACAGGCAACCATTATGAGTTTTCAAAATTTTCTTAATTCACTTGAATTTCCAATTCAAATACAAGCATCTTCTCGAAGACTCGATATTCGTCCTTACATTTTATCGCTTGAGAAACGGCTTGAAGAGATTCCTGAAGAACTTCTCCGTATTCAAACCCGGGAATATATCGAATTTATTCGTTGGTTTAATGAATCTTACAACATAATGACAAAGTATTTTTATGTTGTAGTCACCTTTGCTGGTGGACCGCTCAATAATGCAAGACAAACATCATTACTTGGTGGTATTGGAGACTTGTTTGGGGCATCAAAGAAAAAAACACTTTATGAACAATCTATTGATGTTCGTCGGTTTGAAGAATCTCGATCACAAATTGAGCAACGTATTGCAGTTGTTACAAGCGGTCTTACTAGTATGGGAATTCAATCAAAGCAACTCGAAACCGCAGAGCTTATTGAACTTTATCAATCTAACTTTAACCCAGGAGAGCTCCACAGTTCTGTAGGAGCATTGGAAAATAATTAATTATGGGAATTTTTGATAGCCTATTCAGCAAAACAAAACAGAATAATCAACCCGAAGCTATCCCAGTTCTTCCGACTGATATTTATACTAACGCAGCACTCGAGCTTCGTGATATCCTTGCTCCTTCTGCGGTAGAAATTAATTCTGGATTTATTAGAATTGGAGACAAAATTTGTAAAACCTATTTTACTATGTCATACCCAAAGTTTTTAACAGAAGGATGGTTGGCTCCGATTGTTAATATGGATAAAATTTTTGATGTTTCTGTGCATGTTTCACCGATTAATACAGCACAAATCATGAAAGATTTTCAGAAAAAAGTTGCGGAAGTACAGAGTCAAATTTATGTACGAGAAAAACAAGGAATGGTACGTGATCCCGAACTTGATATTGCCTATCAAAACCTTGAAAACTTGAGGGATAGTCTCCAGCAAGCACAAGAAAAAATGTTTGAGGTAGGGCTTTATATTACAATATACGCAAATAGTGATAAAGAGCTTTTTAAGGTAGAAAATGAAATTCGTTCACAGTTAGAATCTCAAATGATTTATTTAAAACCTGCACTTTTTCAACAAGAACAAGGTTTTATTACAGGTATTCCATTAGGAATTGATAATCTTCATATTCCTACAAAATTAAATACTGGGCCACTATCATCATTTTTTCCTTTTATCTCTTCTGAATTAACTGATAATAAAGGTATTTTATATGGAGTAAATCGACAAAATGCTGGTCTTGTTTTGTTTGATCGATATTCGATGCCAAACTATAATTCGGTAATTTTCGCAACTTCTGGTGCAGGAAAATCATATGCAACAAAACTAGAAATACTACGAACATTAATGTTTGAAACAGAAGTTATTGTTATCGACCCAGAAAGTGAGTATGAATACCTTGCAGAGTCAGTAGGGGGAAGATATTTTAATATTTCTCTTTCTTCTGAGCACCATATTAATCCATTTGATGTACCTGTTCCTGGACCAGATGAAGCACCTTCCGATGTTCTTCGCTCGAACATTATTCATTTAGTAGGATTATTTAGAATTTTACTAGGAGGACTTACTCCAGAAGAAGATTCTATAATTGATCGCGCTATTACTGAAACCTATGCATTAAAAGATATTACGGCTAATTCAGATTTTACTAAAGCAGAAGCACCGCTTATGTCTGATTTTGAAATGGTACTTGCCTCAATGGAAGGGGCTGGATCACTCATTGAACGACTCCGAAAATATACCCGAGGAACTTGGGCAGGATTTATTAATAGTCCGACTAATGTTGATATTAATAAGAAAATGATTGTTTTCTCTATTCGAGACATGGAAGATGAGCTTAAAACTGCAGCAATGTATATTATTACTCATTTTATCTGGAATGCAGTTCGAAAAAATATTAAAAAACGATTATTAGTTGTTGATGAAGCATGGGTAATGATGCAAAATGAAGAAGCAGCAGCATTTCTTTTTATGCTTGCAAAACGAGGAAGAAAATATTTTTTGGGTATTACCACTATTACTCAGGATGTAGGAGATTTTGTGCGATCGCGATACGGAATACCTATTATTACCAATTCTTCTATTCAGTTACTTTTAAAACAATCTCCAACTGCAATTGATACACTTCAGGAGGTTTTCCATTTAACTAACGAAGAAAAATACACCTTGTTAGAATCTGGGGTAGGGGAAGGAATATTTTTTGCAGGATTAAAACATGTTGCAATTAAAATTATTTCTAGTTATACCGAAGATCAAATTGTAACATCTGATCCTAATCAGATTTTAAAAATGAAAAAAGTAAAAAATGAATTAAACTAAAAACAGTGAGTATCCTCACTGTTTTTAGTTTAATTTTACTATAAATAATGATATACTTACCGTATGAAAATAATTAGTTATTTTTTACTGTTTTTAGGAATATTTATTTCACTTCCTGTGTATGCTCAAATAGGGTCTTTTGGTGGGAATATTGATGCAAGTGATATTGAAATTATTATGAACCCTAAATTTCCTGAACCTTTTTCCACTGTTTCTCTCCGTCTTTTAAGTAATACTGTTGATTTAAATCGTTACCAAATCAATTGGACTATTAATAATGAAACAAAAAATTCAGGAATTGGAGCACGAGATCAACAGGTTACTATTGGCGGATATAATTCTGTTGTTAATATTTTAGTAACTATTAATTTAGGGTTAAATTCAGTTCAAAAACAATTAACTATCAGTCCTCAAGATAGTACACTTCTCTGGGAGGCTATAGATTCCTATGTTCCAGTTTTTTATAAAGGTAAAAAAATGCCTGGAAGAGAGTCATATATTCGCATAACTGGTATTCCTGATTTTCAACAAACTACTGGTTTATCTCATCAAAATGCAGTTTATTTATGGGAAAGAAATGGAAATAGAATACTTAATGTAGGTGGGTATAAAAAGAGTTCAATTATTATTGAACAAAACAAACTAAGAAATAATGAGTTTATAAAAGCAATAATTTCATCTCAAAATAATCGCATTGTTTCAGAAAAAAGTATTAACATACCTACTGTTAATCCAGAAGTTAATTGGTATGTAAAAAATGATAGAGGATATAGAAGGTTAACTGCTGTAAATAACGGTATAAATATTGCACAACAATCATCAATTATTACTGCTGAACCTTACTTTTTTTCATTAAATACTCTTAATGATTTAATTTTTAATTGGAAAATTGGTGGTCAAATATTTTACTTAGATTCAAACGCTCCTAAAAATGAGATTCTTATTTCTCACCCAAACCAAACAGGGAGAACAAATTTCTCTGTAACAATAGAAAATCCTATTACTTTTCTTCAGAATACATCTAGTGTTCTTACTGCTTATTTTAAAAAAATAAACGAATAATTATATGAAACGAGAAAAAAGAAAAATTTTTATATTTTTTATTCTATTGGGCATGTCTTTTTCTTTTTCAGTTTTTGCACAAAATACCACCAACTTCACCTCTTGTAACTCAGAACTTTCTGAAGGTTGCTATACACTTTTAGAACCGTTAGGTGATGTGGAAGGAATACAAGTAGGGGGTAATGAAGAACAATATCAAGGAATTGGAGGATTTATTAATTTTGTATTTGAAATTGGTATTGGTATTGGAGGAGTATTAGGAGTGGTTATGTTAGTTATCTATGGATTTCAATATGCAACCAATGAACAGAGTGTTGGTAAGTTTACTGAAATACAGAAACGAGTTACCAGTGTTATGCTTGGTTTACTACTACTTTTAGGTACTTTTGTTCTTTTACGTACTATTAATCCTGATTTATTGTTAGTGGATCCAAGAATTAGTGGGGTGGGGTTTGAGTTGGATGTAGGAAAACTCTCTCTTGATCAAAGTGTTTCTGGTGGTGGACAAAGTACTACACCTCTTGATATTTCAAACATATATAACAAAAATAACACTGAATATGATTCAGTGTTAAAATCAGCATCAAATAATGTAGGTTTAGATTGTTCAGTTTTAAAGGCTTTTATGTATGTAGAGTCTTCAGCGGGAACAGCAAAAAATAACCAGGGTTTAATTTTAAGTCCTGTTGGTGCTCGAGGTATTATACAGATTATGCCAACTACTGCTTATGATACACTTCCTGATGCTACGCGAAGGAAAATTCAGTCAGAATTTAATGAAACTATTAATTATAAATGGCCTGCAGATAAACAAAATCAACTTCATATTGCTTTAAAAAAACAAGGAATTAATCTCGATGACCCTCAAATTAATGCAAATATTGGAGCAAATTTAATAAAAGGTTTTTTAAATAACCCAGGAAACACTCAAGGAAAGGGTATTGTTAGATACGCAGCTCATGCATATAATGGAGGAAGGGGTGCTAATGAAAAATCTTCTCAATGTAATAATAGAGTAAAGTGGTTATGTTCAAATACAAGTAATCCTGAAAATAGAACGTATGGACCAAAAGTCGTTGCTGCTTATAAAAAAATAATTAATAATCAATGGTCATGTGATATAAATTCAACAAATAAAGGTTTTACTCAATTAGATATAGAATAAAAATACCTTATAAGGTATTTTTATTTAATTTTTAATATTTATGGTATACTTTTGCATATGGACCAAAAAGGTAAACGACTTTTTATTATTGCATTTATTTTTCTGATTATTTTTTTAGGTATTGTAGGGTATATTATTTTTAATAGGAATAAAGAAACCTTAATAAATCCAATTACTAATTCAAATTTATTTCCTTTTAGTGATCGAGAAATGTTAGTTGAAGATATAATTCCTGCTGAGTTAAATAATAATCCTTTTGATAGTTCTGATATTATTTTTCTTGGAGATCCTAATTATAATAATACTACAAATCGTTTGAGAAAAATTACCAATTTCCCAGTTTCTGGTTATAAATCATTTATTAAAAATAGTGAACACTTTATTCGTTATAATGACCAAAGAAATGGACATTTTTTTGAAGGTATTATTAATATTAATAATATAATAAATAGAAAAATAACAAATACAGACCTTCCTTCTGGGGAAGAGCTTATTTTTAATAATAATGCAAATACTAGTATTCTTCGGTATGAACAAAATAATTCTATAGAAAGTTTTATTATTAATTTCCCTAAAACTGAAACAACTCCTGATTATTGTTTACAAGATTTTTCACCAGCAAAAATTGGTGACAAAAATAATAATGTTTCTAATATACAAAAATTTTTAAATGATAGAATTACTATACCAATAATTAGCGATGGATCCTTTGGTAATAAAACAAGTGAATATATAAAAATATATCAAAAAAATAATAATCTTCCTGTTGATGGTATTGTTAATAATGAAACTCTTTTATTTATTAATAAAACATGTGAAGATTTAAGAAATTATTATAATGAAATTAAAAATACTTCACAAAATATTACTGGATTACCTCTTTCTGGTTATTATAAACAGTTAGTAAAAAATCCTACGAGTAATATTTTCTTCTCAATTATTCAAAATAAGGAAACTGGAGAAATACAAGGAATTTTAGAAGATTTTACTAACAAAAAAAGAGAAATTATTTTCAATTCACCATTTTCTGAATGGTTACCACAATTTGTTTCTGATTCAATTATTACTCTTACTACCTACGCAGCTGGTACTGTAGAGGGGTATATGTATCAATTAAATCCACAAACAAATAGTTTTCAGAAAAAACTAGGTCCTATAAATGGGCTTACTACCAATACAAACCCGAGTGGAACAAAAACATTAATTAGTGCTTGGGAAAACAATCAATTAGTAACTAAAATTATTACACTAAACAATCTTCAGAGTACTCTTGTTCCATTTATAACCCTCCCTGAAAAGTGTACTTGGTATAACGATGATATACTTATTTGTGGTGTTCCTAATACTATACCTCAGGGTGTGTATCCTGATGTTTGGTATAAAGGAATTAGTCGTTTTTCAGATACTTTGCAAAAATATACCTTATCTACTGGAGAATTAGAAAATTTAGCTGTATTTCCTGAATCAGTTGATGTGATTCGTATTGAATCTGATAAAACTGCAGAATACCTATTTTTTATGAATAAAAATACATATGAACTTTGGTCATATCGTATGGGAGGTAATGATTAATCATAATAAAAACACTCGTACGAGTGTTTTTATTATGATATTTTTTTAGTAATAATAATTTCTTGTACTAATGTGAAAATACTTGAAACAATTAAATATAATGCTATGGCCGACGGGGTAAAGAAAGTAAAAATAACAATCATAATAGGAAGTATATAACGTAAATTCTTTTGCATATTTTCCATCATAACCATTTGTGGATCAGTACTTTTTTCTTTTTGTTCATTTTTTTGAGCATGCATTGGTGAATAATATAGTTGAAAATATTGAGCAACACCAGCAAATAGTGCTAGTAATGCACTTTTTTCTCGTAAATCAAATCCTAAAAACATATGCGATATTGATTCTGGGACTTGTATAAAAGAATAAATAATATCAGGATTTAATGAGGTATCTCCTCGTAAAAATACTTGATATAGCCCAATAATAATTGGTAATTGGATTAATAGTGGTAAACATCCAGTAAGAGGATTTGCTTTGTGTTCCTTATAAAGTTCCATTATTTTAATAGCTTGTTCATTTTTATCAGTATATTTTTTCTTAATATCATCAATAAGTGGTTGAATTTTTTTAAGGGCTGCCTGACTTTTTAAGGTCGACAGTGATAATGGAAAAAGTATTATTTTAACAAGAAGTGTTAGTACTATCACTGCAATACCTAAATTATTAAAAAATAAACTTGTGAGAAACACTAAAGCATTACTTAAAGGGATAATAATAAATGTTTGAAACATATAAATTTAATAAATACTAATAAAATAATTACTCTACTGGATCATATCCGCCGGGATTCCATGGATGACATTGAAAAATTCTTTTTACCCCTTGTAAAGATCCTTTAATAGGTCCATATTTTTCAATACTCTGACGAGTATATTCTGAACACGAAGGGTGAAACCGACATGAATGAGGTAATATTGGACGAATAATACGTTGATATAAAGAAATACTCAATAATATTATTTTTTTAAGAAGAAAATATACATAATTCATAGAGATCTTTTTTAAATTCTTCTAACATATCTTTAGTTATTAGTTTTTTAACATATAACACATATGTTTTTTGAGGAATTCTATCTTTTTGTACAGATATTTTATTATAAAACATTCTTTTTAAAGTATTTCTTAATACTGCCGTTTTTACATTTTTTTTACTTATTACTACCCCTGCATGGACTTTATGAGAAAGGGAAGGGGATATAATAATATCAGCAAATTTACCTAACTTTCTTTTTCCTTTCATTACTTGAGGAAAAAAGTCTTTAGAAATCTTGTTTTTTTTACTGATCATATAATAAGTATATCATGATTATAATAAAAATTAAAATAAAAAATCCTTATTTTATAAGGATTTTTTATTTAAACACTTAGTTTAGCTCGTCCTTTACGGCGACGGTTACGAATAACATTTCGTCCAGCAGTAGTTGCTTGTCGTACTAAAAAACCATGCTTTCGCTTTCTTTTTCCGACTTTTGGTTGATAGGTCACTGACATAATATTTCTTATATTACACAAAAAAACAAAAAAGACAAGTCCTTGTTTAGTTATCCACTGTTTCAACAAGTTTTCCACAGTTTTTTCCTCTTTTAAGGACATTTTAATAAAATATAAAAACAGTGTATACTGTGGATATCTTTTTATTAGCTCGTTTCGTTATTTATTTTAAAGCCTATGTACGATATACACACACTCTGGGAAACGATTCTTGCGGAAATCGAAATGAACGTCTCAAAAGCAAATTTTACCACATGGTTTAAAAATACTCATGCAGTAAAAGAAGAGGAGGGGGTTTTCTTTGTAGGTGTTCCTAATGAATTTGTTAAGGATTGGCTTACTACTAAATTTTATAAAGATGTTTTAAAAGCAATCCGTAACCATAAAGATACTATTCGATCTATTGAGTTTATTATTGCTAAAAAGCCTCAAAAAACGGCTCCTGTGCCTCAAAAAACGGCTCCTGTGCCTCCAGAAGCTCCTCAACTACCTTTGGATCATTCTTTACCAAAAAGTAGTAATTTAAACCCAAAATACACATTTGAAACATTTATTATTGGACCATTTAATGAAGTTGCTTATTCAGCATCTCAGACAGTATTAAAAAGTCTTGGTACTTTTAATCCATTTTTTATTTACGGATCAACGGGGATTGGAAAAACTCACCTTATTCAAGCTCTTGGAAATGCTTTGGTAGAAAAATACCCTGGATTAAATATTTTCTATGTCAGTTCTGAAACCTTTTTAAATGATTATATTCAATCGTTACAAAATAAGCGTATTGATCAGTTTAGAAACCGATATCGTAGTTATGATGTGATTATTATGGATGATATTCAGTTCTTTTCAAGCGGAAAAGAACGGGTGCAGGAAGAATTATTCCACCTTTTTAACACCTTACATGACAGAAACCGACAATTAATCTTTTCATCAGATAAACACCCAAACTATATTGCAGGACTCGAAGATCGTTTAAAATCAAGGTTTTCCGCAGGTATGATTGTTGATGTAGCTCGCCCTGAATATGAATCTCGTATAGCTATATTACGATCTAAAATAAATCAATATAAAATAGCTCTTTCTGAAGAAACAGTTGATTATATTGCTTCTCATGTAGAAGGTAATATTCGTGAATTAGAGGGGATTATTAATACATTAATAATGCAAATGGAGCTCAGAAAAAGGGAATTAAACCTTCAGGAAATTAAGTTATTAATAAAAAACAATATAAAACCGAAGAAAAATATTTCTATTGAGGATATTATTAAAGTTGTTGCTCATTTTTATAACATTGAAGAATCTGCAATGTATGAAAAAAATAGAAGAAAAGAGGTGGTAGAAGCTCGTCAAATAGCAATGTATATTTTACGAGAAGATTTTAATATATCTTTTCCTCATATTGGAAAGAAAATGGGTGGACGAGATCATACAACAGTAATGCACTCTTATGAGAAAATTACAAAAGAACTTCAAGAAAACTCTTCACTCATTCATGATATAGAACAAATTCGTGCAATGTTACAAACTTAATCTGTGGAAAAACTTGTTTATAATCAGGGAAAATAGAGAGGGATAATTTCTGAAAACATTTTGGATACAATTTCTTTTTACATTCCCTTCAATTTATCTACATTTCATATGTGTATAATAATAATTATTATACACAGGTCGAATTATTAAAATAGTTTTATTTAAAAAGGTTTCTGGATTTATCCACAGTATCCACATACTATACTAATAATATTATTTGAAAAATTTATAAATTTAAAAAAATACTATATTATGAAATTTGAATGCTCTCATGAAAAAATAATATCAGCAGTGAGTAAGGCAGAGAAAGTAACAGGTAAACACCCTACCCTACCGGTATTATCCTGTATTTTATGTATTGCAAGTTCTGATGGAAGAGTTACCTTTCGTGCAACTAATCTCCATACAGGTACAGAAATTATTATTCCAGCAAAAGTAGAACAATCAGGTATTTGTGCTATTCCTGGAAACACTTTTGCTCAGGTACTTAACGGTTTTTCAAATCAAGATACAATTCTTTGTGAATTAGAAGGTGATGTACTCCATATGCAGTCAAAAAAAAGCCGTACAAAACTTAAAACAGTACCTTTTGATGATTTCCCTGAACTACCAAAGAAAAGTGGTGAGGAGGCTGAAATTTCGCTTCCTGTGACAGATTTTATTACCGGTATTCGTTCAGTAATGTTTGCAGGATCACAAAGTGATATAAAACCAGAACTTTCCAGTATTTATATTCATGGAAAAGAAAAAAACCTTTATTTCGTAGCAACAGACGCGTTCCGTCTTGCAGAAAAGAAAATTTCCTTTAAAAATGCTGATTTAATAAACTCATTTCTTCTCCCTATTAAAAATGCTCAAGATATTCTGAAAGTACTTTCTGATACCGAAGAAGATATTATAATTACTATCAGTGAACATCAGGTGCATATTGAAACAAAAAATATATTCATTACTGCTCAATTAACCCATGGAAATTTCCCTGATTACACAAAAATTATTCCTACAGAGCATACAACTCAGGCGATTATTTTAAAAAGTGATATAATTCAAGTGTTACGAACACTTCCTCTTTTTTCAAATCATTACCATCATATTCATGTTTCTGTACAACCAGATCAAAAAAACCTTATTTTTCAAGCTGAAAACACTACTGTAGGTGAAATCCACACTTCTGTTGATGCGGTAGTTCAAGGGAATACTATTGAAGTTGGGTTAAATGCACGATATATCCAAGAAGGAATTGCGAGTATTTCTAGTGATTCATTATATTTTGAATGGTTAGATATTAAAAAACCATTAGTTATTAAAGGGCAAGGAGATACTTCATTTCTCTACCTCGTAATGCCGATGAATCGGTAAAATATGGATATTTCAGAACGATTACAGGGTTTTTTAGGAAAACCACCTGCGGAAACAGTAATTCGTAATACCACGCTTTCTTTTTTAGAAAAACAGTCCATTACTATTCCACGATCCAGTATTCAAATACAGAAAAAAAACCATATATTTCTTGATATTTCCCCTATTATTAAATCTAGAATTATTACTTGGTTTCCAGAATTATTAAATGAAATTAATAATGAATTACAAGAAAAAGGATATTTAGAGCGAATAGAGCGAATATTCTAAAAAAACCTTATTTTATAAGGTTTTTTTTAATTAAAACAAATCAAATTGTTTTCGTAATTGCATTGGGATATAAAAATTACGAGAAATTCTTTTTCTAAAAATTTTAGCCTTTTCTCGATTACGTTCGATGATTAATTTCACTTTTTTCTTTTCAATACCAAGTTCTTGTAAATTATATTCAAGTTCATCAAAATTTTTACTTTTTAAATAAACATCTTTTATTTTATTTGCAATTTTCCGAGAAATTCTTGTTGTAATTATATAATCATCAATTATTATTATATAATCTGTTTCTGGAAAAGGTTTATAGCCATAATTAATATTTAATTTCTCGTGTTTTAATTCCATAGCTATTTGTTTATCAAACTTTGTATTTCCACCAAAAAGACAATACGAAGAATAAGAATTTTCTTTAAAAGATTCATAATAGTTATATTCACTTTCTTTTCTACTAACACTTAAATGTATCCAAATTTCATGGGTATTATATAAAAAAACAGGAAAATCAGAAAAAGATTCTTGTAAGGGAATAATTATATTTTTCCATTGTTGATCAAGATGGACAAGAGAATCTAAGTTAAATTGAATACTTTCGTGTTCCGAAAGGGTAATACTGTTTTGTTTTCTTCTAAAACTATTAATAACACGATCACGCCACTCCTCAGAAATTAAATAAATATTCTTTCTTTTTATAACTATTTCATCTTTTATAAGATCTCGAAGTACGCGATAAATACCTTGAAGGGTAAAATTTTCTTGTTGACTAGATAATGTTTTATGAATACTTTTCACACTCTGCTCTTTAATGAGTAATATTTTAATAACCAAATCCTCTAAATGTTCATTTTTAGAATATATCATAATTAGAGTATATCAATTTTTAAACAAAGTGTTTAAAAAAATACCAAAAAACAATATAATTTTGAAATGTCAATATAAAAAAGATATAATTAGGGCATGAATACTGATATAAGAAAACAATACAATAATTTTGCAATAGATTTCTCGAATAATCATAATTTAGGTGATAATTCAAATAATCAAAATCGTAGTGAATTTTATAAATATATTAATGAAGTTGATGTGGTTAAATATAATAATTTATTAGACCTTGCTTGTGGTGATGGATATGATGCAAGTAATTATAAACAAAAAGGTTTCTCTGTGTCTGCTGTTGATGCATCAGAAGAATTAATTAAAATTGCAAAAGAAAAATATAAAGGAATTAATTTTAAAGTAGGACTTGCAGAAAATCTTCCCTATAAAAATAATTCATTTGATATTGTAGTTTCAAAATATGCAATCATGACATCTTCAGATATGAATCCAATTTTTAATGAAGTTGATCGTGTTTTAAAACCAGGTGGATATTTTATTTATTTAATGACCCACCCGTTTCGTCAATATTTTGAAAAAAGAAATAATAAAGCCGATTATTTTAAAAAAGAAATAGTTACCTGTAATATTTTAAACAACTCGGTTACACTTCATGAACCAACACACACCTTTAATGAATATTTTAATAAAGATTTTCTTTTAAAATTTGACCTTGTTGATTTTAAAGAAGTTTTTGACCCAGCAGCAGAACAGGTTGATGGTCGAATTTATCCCGGATATTTTATTGGAG
This sequence comes from uncultured Candidatus Saccharibacteria bacterium, assembly GCA_964507625.1. GTDB lineage: Bacteria > Patescibacteriota > Minisyncoccia > Phycocordibacterales > UBA1006 > CALMMZ01. Next base: position 20,407 of record CAZDPR010000001.1, on the reverse strand, counting down.
TTTATAAAAAAAGATAATAATTATAATGAAAATAGTAATTATTTCTTCTGCATTAGAAAAGATTTCAGAAGAATCAGAAAATTTAATTTATCAAATTGTTAAAAAAATTTCAGAAATTAAAAATATTGAAATAATGACAGGTGGATCATTAGGAGTTCCTGGATTAATAGTACAAAAAGCAAAAGAATTTGGAATAAAAACAATCGCATATTCTCCTGATAAACACACAAAAGATCATAATAATCGTTTTGATAATCTTCATACAGAATATTTTAATGAAATTAAGTTTATACCCGGATTTACAGCAAGAAGTTTACAAATGATTCACGATGCTGATAAAATCCTTTTATTAAATGGTCGTATTGGAACGCTGTCAGAATTTACAATAGCGCTTGAAGAAGGGAAAAAGGTTGGTGTAATTACAAATACAGGAGGTATTGCTGATCATTTAGAATATATCCTCTCTGTAGCCGAAAAAGAGTTTCCTGGACAAGTATTTTTCTCTGACGATTACGAAGAGGTAATTAATTGGATAATAAAAAACTAAAAAACCGCATATGCGGTTTTTTAGTTAAAATAAATCAAACTTTTCACGTAATTCTCGTGGAATATAAAAATCTTTTGATATTTTTTTACGCAACTTCTTAGCCTTTTCTCGGTTGCGTTCGATAATAATCTTTACTTTATTAGATTTAAAATCAATTTTTTGAATATTCCTGCGTAATTCAGGAATAGTTTTTGATTTTTTATAACAACTATCAATTTCTGAAAGTGTTTTTTTAGTTAAATATGAAGTAATAATATAATCATTAATAATAGTAATATATCCTGATGATTGGATGGGTTTATCATCAATAAAAATACGTACAAATTCATTCTCAACCATCTTTTTTGTCTCTACTTCTAAAGGGTGATGTGATCCAATTAATGAAAAAGCATATCTTTTTTGTTTTAAAAATGACTCATAATAATCAATTTCTGATTTCTCACGAGTTTCTCCTAAATGAATCCAAATATAATGGTAGTTATAGAAAAATATAGGATCTTTAGGATATTTATTATGGAGTGGTAAAATAGTGTTTTTCCATTGAAGATCATAATGAGTAAGTGAATTAAGGAGAAATATTGTCTTTTCTCCATCAAAAATATCATCAGAACTGTCAGATACGGTTTCTATAATTTTATTCTTCCATTCCTCGTTAATTTGGTAATAAAACCCTGTTTTTATTACAATTTCTAAACGAATAAGTTCCCGTAACGAGTTATAAACAGACTGGATTGTATAATCTTGATTTTCCTTTAATAATTCTCGTAACAGTACTTTTGCGGTTTTTCGTTCAGGAAAAAGCATTCGAACAAGAGTATCTTCTAATTTTTCATGGTTTGAAAACAACATATTATTAAGTATATCAATTTTTAAAATATTTTTTTAAAAATATACATAAAAACAATATAATTTTGAAATGTCAAGTATTTTTAGATATAATTTAGGTATGAATAATAAAATAAAAAAACAATATAATAACTTTTCAAGTATTTATTCAGATAATATTAATTATGATGATATTAGTAAACACAACTTCTTTAAAGAATTACCAGAATTAATGAACAAAAAAGTACTCGATATTGGTTGTGGAGATGGAACTGTTTTAAGGGAAATAAATAAAAAAGGTGCAATTATTTATGGAGTAGAGCCAAGTGAAGAATTTATTAATAAAGCAAAAGAATTAAATCCAACAGGAATTATCAAAGAAGGGGTTGCAGAAAACATACCGTTTTCTGATGATATGTTTGATATTGTAATTTCAACATGGGCACTTCAAACATGTTTTAATATTCCTAAAGCATTATCAGAGTGTGCACGTGTATTGAAAAAAGATGGAGTATTTGTATTACTTACAAAACATCCAATGCAACAATATTTTGGAAAAATTCGAGAATACGGAGAGAGTGTTGATTATTTTGAATCAAAAGTAAGCACACTTCATATTTTTAATGGAAAAATTACTTTAAAAGAACCAACACATACACTTAACGAATATTTCAATCGAGATTTTTTGAATAATTTTGAAATACTTTCATTTCTTGAGGAAAAAGATTTCCCTGCATCAGAACAATTCCATAATGGAAACTACCCGACTTATTTTATTATTAAAGCTCGTAAAAAATAATTTATGAAAATAGCAATATTTAGTTCTTGGCTTCCTGAAATTACTGCAGAGAATAGAAAACTTGCAGAGCAAATAGGGAAATATCTTGCAGAAAAAGATATTACGACGGTGACTGGTGGATGTAATGGAATTCCTGCAGTATGTATTGAATCTGCTTATTCATCATCAGGAAAAACAATTGGATATTTTCCTCATAGTGATCATAATGAATATTATGACCGACAACACGAAGAAAATACTCATGATATAAAATTTTATTCAACAGCACATTTTATTTCTGGTTTTACGGCTCGATCACTTGAAATGATTAAAAATGTTGATGCAGCTATTGTATTAAATGGTCGTATTGGAACATTATCAGAATTCGGAATCGCGATCGAGGAAGGATTACCAGTAGCGGTAATTGAAGGAACTGGTGGCGTATCTGATGAATTAAAAAATATCACCTATGCTGCAAAAAAAGAATTTTCAAATAATGAAGTAATTTTTGGAACAGACTATAAAAAACTAATTGATTTTTTAATTAAAAATTATCAATTAAAAAACTAAAAAACCGCATATGCGGTTTTTTAGTTTATAATTATTTTCACAAACTTCTTTTTCCCAACCTTTACAATAATCGTTTCAGAAAGTTTATATTGGAAATCCGTAATTTTTTCTTCAGATAGATCCTTGGTAATAATTTTTACACCACCTTCATCAGTTAATCGTCTAAATTCTGCTTTTGATCCAATAAAATCATGTTCTACTAATACTTCTGATAACAATTTTTCAGATTCTCCGTTGATTTCTGGAATATTTTCTGGAATTCCACCTTCAGAAAACGTTTGTTCCCAATTATTTTGTGCATTAATAGCTTGATCTGCGCTATGGTAGAGAGTAATAATTTCTCGTGCGAGTTGTTTTTTGTACTGCATTGGATTATCACCATTTTGAATAGAGATTGCGATAGTGGTGATTTCTTGGTCAGGAATATCGGTACATAATTCAAATCCTGCAATAATCATTCCATCAGTCCATGACATAATTTTTCCAAACATGTCATCAGGTGAGTCTTCAAGTGTAATCATATTTCCTTCTGATTTCCCCATTTTTTTACCGTTTGCATCAGCCAGGAGTTTTACAGTCATGACAAATTTTTCTTTCCCATGTTCTTTTAAAAGTTCACGACCCATCATCATATTAAATAATTGATCATTTCCTCCGATTTCACCATCTACCATCAGTGCGACACTGTCATACCCTTGCATTAATGGGTAAAGGATTTCATGGGCGTAGATTGGTTTTTCTTCTTTTATACGAACCTGGAACATATCACGTTCGAGAAGTTGTTGAACGGTTACTTTTGAACAAAGATTAATAACTTCAGGAAAATCCATTTTTCCCAACCAGTCATTATTAAATCGTAATTCTGCAGGATTTTCTCCGTCAAATCGAACCAGTTTTGAAGCTTGTTCTTTGTAATTTTTCAAGTTTTCTACAATTTGTTCTGGAGTAAGAGTTACCCGGGCAGCGAGTTTATCTGTCGGATCACCAATCATTGCGGTAAAGTCTCCAATCAAGAATATAATCTCATGACCCATACGTTGTAGTTGAGCTAATTTTTTAATTGCAATAGCGTGTCCAATATGGAGATTAGGGCCTGTTGGGTCAATTCCATAATAGATTTTTAATCGTTTTCCAGATTCGAGTTGTTGTTGCACAAAGTCTCGAGAAGGAAGAATTTTTTCTACTCCACGATAAAGAAATTCTTGTATTTTTTCTGGATTTGTATCGGTCATATACCGACACAGTACCAGAAAAACGATTTTTTGTAAAAAATCAAAAAATGTTGTATAGTGCGCATATATGAATCAAAATAAATCAAAAAAGTTTTTTGATACAGTACGTTCAGTAAAAACACAGACACAAAAAACATATCAAAAACATGCAGAGCCTCATGTGCGAAAGGTTGCAAAAAAATCACACTCATTGTTTCAAAAAATGTTTGACTGGATTAGTCATCATACACAATTAGTATTTTGGAGTTGTTTAGTTTTAGGAATGTTAGCTGTTGGAGGATTTTTTATTTGGGTTGCGACATTACAACTACCAACTCTTGATAATTTTTCTGAACGAAAAGTTGCAAGTTCAACAAAAATTTATGATCGAACAGGTGAAGTAATTTTATATGATGTTCATGAAAACATTAAAAGAACTGTCGTTGGGGGAGATTTTATTGATCAGGATATAAAAGATGCAGTAATTGCTATTGAAGATAAGGATTTTTATAATCACAATGGAATTAAAATTTCATCCATGGTTCGTGGTGCATTATCTCAAATTATTCCAGGGAATATTATTACTGAAAGTGGTGGATCTACCATTACTCAACAAGTAATTAAAAACACACTACTAACTTCTGAAAAAAGAATTTCTCGCAAAGTAAAAGAATGGATTTTAGCATTAAAATTAGAACAAACAATGTCAAAAGATGAAATTCTTACACTTTATTTAAACGAAGCTCCTTACGGAGGTGCAATTTATGGGGTTGAACAAGCAGCTAAAACCTTTTTTGGAAAATCAAGTAACGATATAACTATTGCAGAAGCTGCATATCTTGCTTCAATTCCAAATGCGCCAACATTCTATTCACCTTACGGGAGAAACAAAGAACGATTAGAAAATCGTAAAAACTTAGTATTACAAAGAATGTTTAACCAGGGATATATTTCAGAATCAGAATACCAAGATGCACGAGAGCAAGAAGTAGAATTTAGGCCATTATCTGAAAGTAGCGGTAAAGCACTTCATTTTGTTGATTATATTCGTGCGTATTTAGAAGAAAAATATGGAAAAGATGCGCTGTTAGTTGATGGGTTAAAAGTAACCACAACACTTGATTGGAAAATTCAAGAACAAGCAGAAAAACAGGTTCGAGAAAATGCATTAAAAAATGAATCTGAATGGAATGCATCTAACCAAGCATTAGTAGCGCTTGATCCAAAAACAGGTCAGATTCTCGCTATGGTAGGTTCTCGAGGATATTTAGATCCAGATATTGATGGTCAGTTTAATGTAACTACTGCACGAAGACAACCAGGATCATCATTTAAACCTATTGTATATGCACGAGCGTTTGAAAAAGGATATCGGCCAGAAACAGTACTTTTTGATGTTCCAACCCAGTTTAGTGCTTCTTGTGGAGCTTTTTCTCGGGAAAGTACTGGAAATTGTTATGCTCCAGATAATTATGATGGAAAATTTGTAGGACCAATTAGTTTACGAAACGCATTAGGTCAGTCACGAAACGTTCCAGCAGTAAAATTGCTTTATTTAGTGGGTATTGGTGATGCACTCCAAACTGCAAAAAAATTAGGAATTACAACTCTTGATAGAAATTTTGACCGTTATGGATTAACATTAGTATTAGGAGGTGGAGAAGTATCTCTTCTCGAACTAACTTCAGTGTACGGTGTTTTTGCAAATGATGGAGTCCGATTACCACCAACAGGAATATTAAAAATAGAAGATTTACAAGGAAAAGTTTTAGAAGAATATAAACAAATTCCAGGAGAACAAGTAATTTCTAGTGATGCGGCGAGAATGATTTCATCGGTAATGGCTGATAATGTTGCACGAACACCATTATTTGGGGCGAATTCCCAATTAAATTTTGGAGATCGACCAGTTGCCGCAAAAACAGGAACAACAAATGATAATAAAGACGCATGGATTGTTGGATATACTCCACAAATAGTAGTTGGGGTATGGTCTGGAAACAACAATAATACTTCTATGAAGCGAGGTTCAACAATTTCAGTACCAACATGGAGATCGGTAATGAACACTGCGCTCGTGGATAAGCCAGTTCAATCATTTGGAATGTATAGCGACGCACCTGATAATGTACCTCCAGTAATTCGAGGATTATGGTGGGGAGGTGAATCATTTATTATTGATAAAATTTCAGGAAAATTAGCAACAGAATTTACTCCAAAAGAAACTCGACAAGAATATGTTATTAAAGAACCACGATCAATTTTATATTGGGTTAATAAAAACGATCTTACACAATCGCGCCCAGGTATCGGAATTTCAGACAGTCAATATAAAAATTGGGAAGCTGCTTTTCAAGAGTGGATTAGAAATAATGGTTTAGGAAACATTCCTACAACCCCACAAAAACCTTCTAGTTTTGATGATGTACACACAGCACAAACACAACCATTATTAACCATAGCTACTCCAACAGAAAATCAGACAATCGAACTAGAACAACCAATAATTATTACTGCCACTGCGCAACCATTCCCAGGAAGAACTATTCGTAAATATGAGTTTCGTTTAAATGGACAAATTATTGGTAGTAAAGAATCAGAATCAGGAGATTATCAATTTATTCCTGCTGATTATGTGAGTATTCCAGGCACGGTCGATCTGGAGATAACAGTAATAGATTCCGTGTTTAGTCGAACATCTCAAATCATTCCTCTTAATATTATTCAATAATAAGACTACTAAAAAGAACCCGTAAGGGTTCTTTTTTAGTAGTCTTCATCGTGAAGAAATTCTTCAAGTTCTTCCTCGTCTATGAGATCTGTATCAATATCTTCTTCCAGATCATCAAGTTCAATTTTTTTCTTTGGGATAATCTCATCTTCCTCATCGAAAATTTCATCATCTTCATCGACTGGGTGAAATCCATCAGCGAGTTCAGGATCGATAGAGTCATCGTAATATGCATCATTACTCATAATGATCAATAAGCATATGAACAATTAGGTTACTAATACACCCAATCGCAATGACCAACGCGAAGGGTTATCAGTAGTTGTAACAATCTTTTGTGTTTTTTGCAATACCTTTTTTAAGAAATCTGTGAAATACGATATTGCGCAAAAAAAGCAAGTCCAATTGCAATTGCGTCTAATTCATCATCAAGTTTGTTCTCTGTTTCTAAAGTGATAAGTTTTGGTAACATCCATAAAATATCTTCCTTTTTTGCACCACCATGCCCAGTAATCGCAATTTTTACATGATTAGGATGTATTTCATGAATAGGTATTTTTTTAGCAAGCGCACAACTACTAATTACACCCCGTGCCTCTGCTACTTTGAGAGCTGTTTTTGTGTTATTTGAAAAATAAAGCTCTTCAAATACAAAAAATTCTGGATTATATACCGTAATATATTCAGTTAATTTTTCTTGAATTTCTGTTAATCGGGTATAAAAATCTTTCTTTTTATCAGTGGTGATACAGGTTGAAAAAAGAATAACTTCCTTACTTTTATTAGGTTTTTTTTCAAGAATTGCAACCCCTACACGATCATAACCAGGGTCAATAGCGATAATTTTCATATCATGCACTATACCACATATTTAGGGAGAAAAAATAAAACCCTTGTGATATAATACAATTATGACAAAACATGGAACAAAACGATTGGTTCTTTTGGATGTGCATGCGATTATTCATCGTGCATTCCACGCAGTTCCACCACTCACTTCATCTACCGGAATTCCTACCGGGGCGTTATATGGATTATTAAATATGTTTTTAAAAATGGTACAAGATATTCAACCTGACTATATTATTGCATGTTACGATCTCCCTCAACCAACTTTTCGTCACGAATCATATGATGGATACAAAAAGGGGAGAAAACAAACAGAAGATACGTTAAAGGTTCAAATTGAAGAATCTCGAAACATTTTTGAAGCACTCCAAATTCCTATGTATCAAATAGCAGGATTTGAAGCAGATGATATGCTTGGAACGATTGTAGAACAATTAAAAACAGAAAAGGAAATTTCTATTGTTATTGTTTCGGGTGATATGGATACACTTCAATTAGTTCGATCTGAAGAAGTGGTTGTTTATACTATGAAAAAAGGAGTACATGAAACTGTTGTATATAACGAACAAGCAGTTATTGACCGTTTTGGTTTTGGTCCAGAATATATTCCTGATTATAAGGGCCTACGAGGCGATCCATCTGATAATATTGTCGGAGTTCCGGGTATTGGAGAAAAAACAGCAACAGAACTTATTACTCAATTTGGTACTATTGAACAATTATATGAAACAATACATACGAACAAGCAAAAACTTGTTGATAAAAAAATAAAACCAAGAATTATTGATTTACTTATTCAGCACGAAGCTGATGCGTTATTTTCAAAAACATTAGCAACAATTCGAAATGATGCACCTATTGATTTTGTCCTTCCGGAAAAAATTTTTTCAGAAATATATACTCCAGAAAAAATTGTTCGATTAACTCGGGAATACGAATTCAGAACACTTACTCCAAAATTTGAACAATTGTTTAACAAAAAAAATAGCCTTGAACCAACAGAAGAATTTGATACACATCATAAAAATAGTGATCCACTCCTTCCTCTAAAAACATCTATTGGTTTATGGATGATTAATTCTGACATGGTAAAACCAACACAAGAAGAAATTTTTCAAGAAACAGAAACCAATAATCTAGAAAGTGCCTATCAGGTGATTATTCAAAAATTACAGCAACAAAATTTACTCCAGGTATTTCAAACAATCGAAGAACCTTTAGTGGCTATTGTACAAAAAATGTCTGACCACGGAATCTTACTGGATGTTAAGTTTTTAGAAAACCTTTCAAAAGATTATCATCAGCAGTTACAAAAAAAAGAAAAAGAAATTTTTACATACACCCAAAAAGAATTTAATATTAATTCACCAAAACAATTATCAGAAATTCTTTTCGGCGATTTACAACTACCACCAAAAGGTAAAAAAAACAAAACGGGTAGTTATTCAACCAGATCGGAAGTTCTTGAGGAACTCGTTGATAAACATGAAGTTGTACAAAAAATAGTTGATTATCGAGAATTACAAAAATTACTTTCTACCTATATTGATGTACTCCCTACACTAGTTGATAGTCACAATCGACTACATGCACAATTTTTACAACATGGAACAACCACAGGAAGGTTTTCTTCGCAAAATCCAAACTTGCAAAATATCCCTATTCGCAGTGATTTAGGAAGAGAAATTAGAAAAGCATTTATCGCTTCACCAAAAACAAAACTTGTCTCTGCTGATTATTCTCAAATAGAGCTACGTGTACTAGCAATGCTTTCTGGAGACCCGATCTTAGAACAAGTTTTTAGAGAAAATAAAGATATTCATACAACTGTTGCATCCCGCGTTTTTCATATTGACGAATCACAAGTAACCAGTAATCATCGGAGAAATGCAAAGGTGATTAATTTTGGAATTATTTATGGAATGGGAATTACTGCACTCCAAAAAAACTTGAATACTTCTCGTAAAGAAGCTGAAGTTTTTTATGAAGCATATTTTCGAGAGTTTCCTTCGATTAAAGATTATCTGGATAGTATTAAAAAATCTGCAAAAGAAACATTGCAAACAAAAACACTCTTTGGAAGAATTCGAAATTTTCCAATGTTTCGTTCAAAACTACCATTCATGATTGCGCTTGCTGAACGAACTGCGATTAATGCTCCGATTCAGGGAACCGCTGCTGATATCATAAAACTTGCAATGATTGATATTGATCAAGTAATCCATAATGAACACTGGAATACAAAAATTTTTCCCGTACTTCAAATTCATGATGAATTGGTGTATGAAGTTCCAAATGAATTAGTAGATAACTTTTCTCAAAAACTCATAGAAACTATGGAACAAGTAATAGTTCGACATAAAGACATTGTTGTAAAAGAATTACTACGTTCAGACATACCACTAAAAGTTTCTTTGGCGGTTGGGGATAATTTTGATAAAATATAATTATATTAATACTATTATGATTACGCTTTGTAAAAACATTTCCCATGAATTAATAAACGAAAAAATTAAAAAAAATTTTCCTCACCATGATATTACTCGATTGTATGATATTGTAAGCACTATTGATCGCGTACAGCAAGAATTACTTTCGGAAAATATATTTCAAATTCCTCGGGTTATTATTCTTGCAAGAATTGATGCTGATTTCTGGAATACTATTATTGATTCATTAGAGCATCTACCAAAAACCACGCAAGTGTTTTGGGTAGAAGAAAATTTTCCCGCAGCAATAATTAAAAAAATACCAAATCATGTTTTGTGGGAAGAAAAAACAGTAAAAGAAATTAAACAAAATCCTTTTAGTATTGCGAATACACTACTGTCAGGTGATACAAAGGTTTTATGGGTGACATATCATCAGTTACTTACTGAAGGGAATGATCCTGAAGTAATTTTTGGAATATTGTGGTGGAAATTAAAAGATATTATTAAAAAAAAGAAAACAGTATCACACGAATTAAAACAAACAACACATCGCTTTTTAGAAACATATACAAATGCCCGTAAGTATGGAAACCTTGAAATGCAGTTAGAACAATTATTACTATCAATTAATAAAAAAGACCTCGCGTAGGTCTTTTTTATTACCAGTTTTTATAGGGATTTCGAGACAGTGCTCCATTGGTATATTTTTTATCATAGGAAACTTCCTCACCTATCCATTCAGGTTTTTCAAAATGTTCATTTTCAGAAGAAAGTTCTATTTCTGCAACAATCAATCCTTCGTTTTCTTCTAAAAATTCATCAATTTCCCAAATATGATCACCAATTTTTTTCTCATAGCGAATTTTACGTATTTTTCCAGGAAGACAGAAATTTTCTAGTAAAAACTCTGCTTCTTTTTTAGGGATTTCATATTCAAATTCTGGACGACTAATACTGTCTTTGTCAGATTTTCCTTTAATAGTAATAAATCCTTTTTCTCCTGCAATTCTAATACGAACTGATTTTAGTTCGTCAGATATAATATATCCTTGATAATAATTAGTTCCGGTAACATTAGTTCGCCAGTCACTATTTGTTACTAAAAATTTTCGTTCAATTTCATAATTCATAAACATACAATACCATAAAAAAGATGATAAAAAAAGTGCCCAATCTTGGAAAGAATGGACACGATATATTTTAACTTTCTATTACTACATAAACTATGTGATAATGGAAAGAAAAATTAAAAATATTAAATTGTGAGGAGTTTTGTTTTATAGAATTAACTATAAAAAAGAAAAATAGAGAACAGGTTTATAAGGAACAATATAAAGAACATTTGAAAGAAGTAGCTTTATAAAATTCCACAAACCGTGGTGTAAGCTCTACTTCAATTTTCAAATCCTCACTTATAGTATATGTAAACAAAAAATAACGCGCAAGCGTTATAAAAAATAAAACTGTGGATAACTCTACTGATCTAATAATTGATAGAGAACAATTCCTGTTGCAACTGATACATTCAACGATTCTTTTATTCCACGCATAGGAATTTCAATAATAGCATCCATTTTTTTAAGAATATTTTTTGGTACACCGTCGATTTCATTCCCTGGAATGAGCACTATTTTATCATTTTTGTTAATTTTTATTGATTTATAATCAACCGATCGTAGATTTTGTTCGAGTGCGTACACTGTGTATCCTTGTTTTTTAAGGTTTGTGATTGTTGTGATAATATTAGACACCTGTTTCCAAGGTACTGATTCTTCTGCTCCGAGGGATGATTTAGTAAAATCAGATCGCTTACGTCCAAATCGATCAATTGGTGCAGGGGTAATCCCAGAAAGGATAATTTGATTAACACCTACAGCGTCTGCTGTGCGGAATAATGCTCCAACATTAGTAATACTGCGGATATCGTGTAATAATAATATACATTCAGGAATAGCGCGGATAGGTTGTGGTTTTTTTACTGACATATCTTGTCATTATACTTATTTTATGTATAATTGCATTATTCGCGTTCGTAGCTCAGTCGGTAGAGCACCTGCCTTTTAAGCAGAGGGTCGTAGGTTCGATTCCTACCGGACGCACATACATAGCAAAAAACCAAACATGTTATATGTTTGGTTTTTTGCTATTATTACAAACTAAAATAAATAAAAGGTTCATTGCGAGCTTCTGGGTTACGATTCGGTCCACCTAAAATAATCCATAACACAAAAACAATAATAAATCCTGCAATAAAAAGTGATACAAAACTTGGAGTTTTTTCATCTTTCTTTTCATTTTTTTCTTTTGGTTTTTTATCATCTGCCATAATGCTTTCAGTATAACACCATATTATGAACTATGGTATACTTTATATATATGATTGGTTATTTATCAGGAAAGATTATTTCTGTACAGGAAAAAAGTATTATTCTCGATGTTTCTGGGGTAGGATATAAGATTTTTGTAGGCCCAACTGTTATACAAAACAGTAATTACGGTGACGTATTGAGTCTGTGGATTTTTACTGCAGTTCGAGAAGACACACTTGATTTATTTGGTTTTCATTCGTCTCTTGAACAAGAAGTGTTTGAGCTCTTATTAAATGTTTCGGGTATTGGTCCAAAGTCAGCACTCGGTATTTTATCGGTTGCTGATATGGGATCATTGATTCATGCAATTAAAACAGAAAATCTTGGGTATTTAACACAAGTTTCAGGTATCGGTAAAAAAACAGCAGAACGAATTGTTATTGAATTAAAAGATAAAGTAGAAAAAATTGCCATCACTACTGATACTCAAGAATCTGATCATATGCGAGACGTTATCGACGCGCTCCTTGCAATGGGGTATAACGAAAAAGTGATCAGGGAAGCTTTACGGGTTCCAGAAGTTTCCACACTTACTAATACGAGTGAAATTATTCGTGAATCACTTAAATTCCTAGCAAAGTAGATTTGCAAAACTATTGATTTGTGCTATAGTGTAAAAGCAGTTCAGAAAGGAAATCCTGCTCCTTTCAACATTTGGTGTGTCTACCATATCAAATGGTTATTAAAAAAACGCTCTCAAATTTACTTATAATTCTATGCCTAATCTACAAAATGCAAAAAAAGCACTTCGTGTTGCTGCTCGTAAACGAGTTATTAATGACCGACGTCGTCGTGCAATGAAAGTAGCTGTAAAATCAGTAAAATCAACTAAAACAGCAGAAGATTTATCAAAAGCATTTCAAGCAATTGATAAAGCTGCAAAACGAGGGGTTATTAAAAAAAATACCGCTTCTCGAAAAAAATCTCGCCTTGCAAAAGCAATGGCAAAATAATAAGCCGAAAAGGCTTTTTATTTTGTGGTATACTGGACTATCTATGCAAAAATTATCTCATTTAATATTTTTTTTTGGATCTGATTGTCCGCACTGCGCTCTTATGAAAAAATTACTCGATCGACTTGAACAAGAATTAGGTATTGTAGTACAAGAAAAAGAAGTATGGGGGAATGAATCAAATTATCGATTATTAGAAAATTATCTGGAGCACACTGATTGTCCTGGAATTCCGGTGTTGGTAAATACTCAGACAGGGGTCGTGTTATGTGGTGAAGTTTCTTACAAACAGTTACAATCTTGGGCAATGGGTGGAAATGTAGTACAATAAGAGTGCTATGGAATTTGTTAATCAACTAGGAGGTCTTTCATATTTGGGAGTTTTTGGGGTTTCGTTGCTTGCAAATATTGTACTTCCATTTCCTGAAGAAATTACTTTATTAGTATTAGGTTATCTTGCAGGGATAGGTGTTTTTCACTGGGTTCTTATTACCCCGATTGCCATGGCTGGGTTATTTTTGAGTGATACGGTACTTTATTTGTTGGCATATCACGGATCTCGTATTACCCAACATTTTTATAATCGATTATTTGCAAAACGTTTTGATTTTTTACAAGGACTTTCTGACCCAGAAAAACTTGAACGGGTTATTGTCGTTGCACGGTTTTTGCCTTACTTTCGATTTCTTGCACCGTTTTTATCAGGACATTATAAACTTCCTTTTAAAACGTTTGCTCGTCATGAAACCGTTTCGTTATCAGTATATGTTACTTTTTTTATTTTTCTTGGTTTTTTCTTGAGAAATAGAATAGAACGCATTGTTGCAGGGATTGGAATTTTTCAAAACATTACGATTGGAATTGTTATTATCGTTCTCGGTATTATGTTTTTTAAAGTGTTAAAAAAATATTTTATGAAATATATTAATTTAGAATTTTTAAACAAATAAAACCATCTTTTGGTGTTTTTTTGTGGGTTTATTCTACCAAATCAGAACCTATTTCCAAAATAAATAAAGCGGACGAATTTTTGCGAAACAATTTTTCTGGGGAAAAGGATTCACAAAAATTCGGCTAATGTTTTTCTGAAATGCGGTCTCGCCCGCGCGGATTCCTCTTTGATGCCGACCTTTTTGCGAAAAAGGTCGTAGCAAAAGAAATTTTTGGTTCGAACCTCCTCCTTGGCGAAAAATCAGTGCGCGCTTGCGCGCTCCAAAATGCGAATTCTGCGGGGGAAAACCAGTGGGCGTGCCTTCGGCGCGCCCACCATTTGGCTTTGAAAAAGCCGTTTAGTTCGTTCAGTGTGCTCTCGCCAGGAATCGAACCTGGATCGTCAGTACCGCAAACTGATGTTCTATCCATTGAACTACGAAAGCAATGCAGTCATACTACCACAATATTGAGAATATTCAAGATAATTTAAAAACACCATAACTATGGTGTTTTTAAAATCCAATTCTTTCAAGGAGAATATCCGTAAAAGTTTCCTGGAGTTCTTTTTCAGGAATTTTTTCTGACAAAAATGAACGGAGTTCAGCGGTCGCAATGTCTTCATTAATAGGTATTGAAATAATAGTATTAAAGTTTTTTTTGGTTTTTAATATTAATTTCCTTGTACCAAAAGGGTTGCGATACATCCAAAATGCTTCAACATCAGTAAATTTTACCAGTAGTTTATTTATTGAAAATGCTTCATCAGTAATTTCTACAGCAATAGCATCGGGTTTTTTTGTTGCAAGGATTCCAATGAGAAATCCCCCTAACAGAATAAAAAAACCAAAAAGGAAGTTTCCTTTTATAAAAGCAATTACTGATCCTGCAATAATAATAATACCTAATGCCCAATACCAATCGGTGCTTTTTTTGCGATGTTCATATTCTTGTGCGGTCCAAGAAAATTCAATAAGTTCAGGAGGAAACATATAATACAGTATAATTTTTTTCTATAATATTACAAGGAACTATTCTTTGGGAATAATTACTGTAAAGGTGCTTCCTTTATTTTCTCCATCCGAAGAAACTATAATATTACCTTTATGAAGTTCAATAATTTTTTTACTTAAATAAAGTCCTAAACCAGAACCACTTGCTGATGATTTTCCAGCCGCACCTCGTTTAAATTTAGTAAATAATTTCTGTATTTCTTCTGGAGTAATACCGAGACCAGTATCAGTGATCGTAATATGGTAATTCGGACCAAGCTCTCTAAGCGTTACAGTAATAGAACCTGATTTTGTATATTTAATAGCATTATCAATAAGATTTCCAATAACCTGTTTTAGTTTTGTAGTATCTCCACTAATGATCGCTGTTGAAATAGTTGGTTCAAAAATTAATCGTAACCCTTTATTTTCTGCATTAATACGATATTCTTCTGAGGTTCGATCAAGAAGTGGTACTAAATCAATTATTTCTGAAAGTATTTGAAATCCACCTTGTTCAATTTTTGAAATATCGAGAAGGTCGTTCACAGTACTAATCATATCATCAGCAATCATACGTAATTTAGCAACTATTCCTATAGTTTCTGAATCATTACATTTTTTTGCATTATCATTAATAATATCAAGCCCCCACTTAAATGATGTTAATGGACTACGTAATTGATGTGTTGCAAAAGATAAAAATTCATTTTTACTGGCATCGAGTTCGGTTAGTTTCTTTTGAGTTGCTACCAATTCAGTATTTATTAACTCAAGTTTTTCTTGGTACACTTCTTGTTCTTTACTGCTTTCGTAAAGTTGCCACCCAAGAATAAGAACATAAACTAAAATTATAACTAAAATTATTTGAAAAAGTAATAGAGATAGTTCTGGTAGTATAAAAAGTGATCCAATAAGAATTATTAAAATAATCACATTAATTTGTATTCCATGATATTTTTTTCCAAGACCTTGATATCTGGTCATAATAAGACCAATAATCATAAGGAGTATAGGCATTAAAAGAATACTGTATTGAGCAATTTGCCAATTATCTAAAAGAGAAGAAATAAAACTTCCTAACACCATTGAAAGCATTAAAATTCCAAGTGTGATGCCTTGCCACAATATTGCATTACTTCTTTTTCGGTCATATTTATTATTTCTTAGACCTATTTTAAGGAAAATAAAATGTATAATAACCAGGATAAACTCATATGTATATAGGTAATTTGCAAGCCAGCCCTCTTGAGCTTCTCTTTCACAATTGGTAAGTATAAAAGAATTTAACGAGTTTGTTGTACCCCAAAGTAAAATAATAGGTAATAAGGGAAGGGTGAAAAATACAATAGTTTTTAAAGAAATAGGTTTTTCTAAAATTTCTACATGAGAAAATAAAATATATCCAAGAAAGAGAAAGCCTTCAATAGGAAACATTAAAGACCAAAAGAACATAATATGAGAAGGTTTTTCATTTGCCCATGTTACAATATCTGCAAAAACCCAGACACAAAAAATAAGTGTCATGAATAGGAAGACTTGATTCACTTGCTTTTTTGGTTTTTGCATAAAAATAGTTAAGCCAACAACAAGTGCAATAAAAAATGGAATAAAATGAGAAAAATAGACAAGATTATCAACAATATTCCCAGAAAAAATAAGAAATTTTGAAACAGACCATTCGCACGCAGCAATAACTTCTGATGCAGTGGTTTCAGGAATAAGTTCATAGGGGATTGTTTTCCGGATAATATATTTTTCAAAGGTAATCCAAATAGTTATTATAAAAATAATTATTGTGCCAATAAATGAAAAATAAAAAAAGTTTTTTTTGATGTTACTAATCATATTTTTTAGGATTAATATGATAAAATTTTGCATTATATTTTCTTATTTTTTTAGGTATATAAGAAATATTTTTTTCAAAAAATGATCTCGGTAATAAAAGTGATGAAGTAATTAATTTTCGACATGCAATGTCTCCACATTTACAATTAGGCATTCTCCAATAAATATCTGCATCAACAAATGAATAATCAATTGTAATTTCTTGTCCTGGGTAAATTATTTTTTTAGAATAAAATTTTGTTTCGTCACTTACATAACAGTTTGGATTACATGAATGATTAATAAAGCGTAATGGATCTTGTGGTAGTGGACAATGAATAATTTTTTCATCTATTGATATTGCATGTTTGTGAGTAATTTGTGCATCTTCTATACTTATAGAACGATTTAATGTCTTAATTCCTTTAGATATAAAAATTAATTCTCCAGCTTGTATTGTTTCATTACAAAAAAGACCTTTTCCTTGAATTGCGCTTTTTGATATTTTATATTTCATACTACTATATAGTATATGTGAATTAGTATTATTTCTCAATGGTTTGTGATATTATAAACTGTATGATTATCTATATACAGTCATTTTTTATTGCACTCCTTGCAACATCAGTTTCTCTGATTGGTGATATTTATATTAATGAGGCAACTACTTTAATTGGAAGAAAGTCAGTTATTTATTTAATTTTAGGGGTAATTATTTTTGGTCTTTCTGGACTAATTTGGTTTTTTGTTTTTAAAAAAATGAATTTTTCTGGAGTTATTATATTGTATATGTTTCTTACAGTCATTATTGCAGTAGGAATTGATATAATAAAATATCAAAATATTCCAGATGTGAAAGCTTGGATAGGTATAAGCTTATTTTTTGTTGGTATGTGGTTTTTAAAAGGATACTTGGCATAATAAAAAACAGGTAATACCTGTTTTTTATTATGCATTTTTTCCTGCCACATACCCTGTAGTCCAACAGAGTTGTAACGAAAACCCTCCTGATGGTCGGTTAATATGGAGCAAGTCACCAATAATATATACATTCTGGTGTAATTTTGACTGCATTGTTTTTGGGTTAATTTCTGATAATGGAACACCTCCATCGGCAACTACGGCGCGATCAAATCCCATGAGGCCTTTAACTGTAAAAGGTAATGATTGGAAAATATCAATAATTTTCCTGCGATCTGGTTTTGATAGGCTATGCACCTTTACATCCAGAATTTGTTCAGGTAAAAATTCTGATAACACAGAAACAATTTTAGCTGGAATAAAATTTTTGAGTACATTTTTTACTATTTTGTTTTTATGGGTATCAAATAATTGCAATAATTCATCATCCAATGTTTTAATATCTTTATCAGGAAAAAGGTTGAGTGTTCCAGTAACCGTTCCTTGGTATAATAAATCTTGGATACGCGTTGCAGAATTTAAAATAGTCGGACCAGATAATCCAAAATGGGTAAATAATATATTTCCAGTTTTAGAAAATTGTTTTTTATTTTCTGTAAAAAAAGTTACCTTGCAATCAGGTAGGGTTGTCCCTGCATTTTTTTTAATCCACCCGTCAGAAACTTTGATCGGTACAATAGATGGGGTAGGAGGAATAACGGTATGGCCTAGTTTTTTTAACCAGTGAAACCCATCACCTGTAGAACCAGTTTCAGGATGAGAAAATCCTCCAGTTGCGATAATGATCGATGTGGCAAAAAAATCTCCTTTATTCGTAGTAACACCCGTCAGTGTAGAATCTTTTATAATGACATCAATAACTTTAGTTTCTGACAGGATGGTCACACTATGGTCGGAACAATATGTTTCCATAACTTGTTCAACATCAGCTGCCTGGAAAGTATGAGGAAATGACCGATTGTGCGTTTCTGTAACGAGTGGGAGTTGGTATGCATCAAAAAAAGAAAATGTATCAGTTATCGAAAATTCACTAAATGGGGAATAGAGGAATGGTTCTGCAGAACCATAAAACGATAAAAGTTTTTTGAGATTGGGTTCGTTGTTGGTCACATTACATCGACCACCCCCAGTGATGCGTAGTTTTTCGCCTAGTCGTTTATTTTTTTCAATTAAGAGAACTGATTTTCCATTTTTACCAGCAGTTCCTGCTGCCATCATACCTGCGGGTCCTCCACCAATCACAATAACATCATAGGTTGTTTTTTGAGGTTTCATGGTTGTAGGGTAGCATAAAATAGACAAAATAAAACCACCTTTAATGTGATTTTTTAAAACATTTTGGCGGGCCATGTGGGTTCAGTACCAGAGTGGTGAGGCATCGTAAGGGCAGTTTGGTATAGTTTTAGGAATTGAAATGAGGGTATGTGGGTCGGGTCTAAGTTTCGATAATTGTGCCAATAAATGAGCTTCCTGTATCAAATGACTCGTGAGTGTAGTTGCTCAGCTCATTTCCAAGAGACTCCGTTGTGTACCGCAATGACTGAAACACTATCAATGTATCTCCGTTTTTAATTCCTATATCTTCTAGGTGCTTGTTGCTTCGTAAGATAAAGCAGGATACTCGAAATCCCTCATCAGCAAGTCTTGGTGTAATGTCTTGAACTGGATCCAATCCAATAAGTCTGACTTTATCATCAACAAGGTGTACAGCATCATCTTGGTAGACCTTTTGCAATTCGACCATGTCGACTCTATCGCGTATCTGTGCATTTATAAATGCGTAACCATTTTCTCCCGCAACATCAGTAAGTAACTTTAATATATCTTGCGGTGCGTAATTTGAGAAAGTAAGACCGATAGAAACAAAACGAGGGATCGTTGGCTTACCGAGCAATTCTGGGAGCTCTTCAAAGGCCCCTTTCATTCTTCGTACAGAAACCCCTTGTTTTGAAGCGTGAGATTCTGCGATATCAAGAAAGTGGTCGCTTATATCTACAGGAATATAAGTAAATGTTTTTCCTTGCTTCTTCAACTCATCAAAAAGAAACTGTTCCTTGTGTTCGGTTCCGGGACCTAAATCTATATATTCAAAATTGTCTGGAAGTACATTAGCAATATTTTTTGCGATGGATTGCAGATATTCGCGTTCTGGTTTTGTTACAAGATTGAAGTATGGAGTATCAACTTCCTGAAGCTGTTCATATACTTCAGATCCAGATGCGGTATATAACAAGAGCGAGTCAGAAAAATCCCAAATCCCGTCAGATATTTTTCTGAGGGAATTAAAGGCTCTATTTTTAAACCATTCTTGATCGTATTTTTCCATATCACAATTTTAGCTTAGATATCGGCCATTAGGTAATCGGGTCGCCCCACATACCCAAGCACTCGGGTCATGCCGATAACAAGTTTTCCTGGCGGTGTCTATTATACAAAATTCGAACTTTTTTTGCTGAAAATCCTGATGTGGAA